>MAAL01000002.1 GCA_002163245.1 Gammaproteobacteria bacterium 42_54_T18
AAAAGAGCTCATGGTAATTAGCGAGTGTTACAGTTATTCGTGTGGTTGCTTTCTACAGCCCATATTTGACGGGGTATTCGGATGCGCTCGCCATGGGGCCTTGTCTTCCTCTATTTTTATACAGGACAACAAGGCTATGAAAGAGAATATATCTACACAACCCGTCAGCAATAAAGCTGACGCCAACGGACTGAATGTATTAGATAAGCAAAAAACGCAATACTTCTCACATCAAGCGCCAAAAACCTACCCGCTAATGCCCACGTGGCGCGTGTACCGTACTTCTTATTGGTCAACATCAGAGAATCCCTATGTAGGTGATGCAAGGGGGGCTGTAAAATGACCGATAAAACACCAAAATTGGTACATGATGCAGAGCCAACGCCCCTTAGCGATATTGATATCGTCTGGGCCATGCAATCTCGATTAGAAAAGCTGTTCTCGCTTACCCAAGTCACCTCGAATACAGAGCTTGGGGATAAAACCCACGTTATTCAATCCCATCTATCAATGGCATCAAATTCTTTGGTAGATGAATTGCAGATATTGGCGGAGGAACTAGCGGATCGGTTAACCTTGTAACGATCTACTTTGAAACAAGTCTCTCGTGATCGCTTATTTTATATTCAAGCCTGAGCGGTCGCGAGTGCTTACGATTACGAAAAATGCTAAGTAACAGCAGGTTATTCGTTAAGCTAAACAGAATTCAATAGGGGCACCACGCCCCATATTGTGTGTTACAAACAATTTGTCAAAATTAGCAAACAGCATTTTAGACGGATAGCATAATGGCTCTGTTACGAACATTTTTAGCATGAGACAAGCTCGCTTCATACTTCGTTTCAGCCTCTTCTATTGCCTGTTCATCTCCCTCGGCCGCCCACATCTCGTCCGAAAACACCAAGTATGCTTTTGAAACTTGGCCTAAAAATACATCACCAATTGCTTTTTGAATTTCTTCCATTGTTAACTCCCTATTTTAAAATAGTAAACCGCGATTATTTTACCAAATATGATTTAACCACCACGGTGTTTAATTCGTTCTTATAGATTCTACCTGCTGTACCTGGCAGTGTCGCAATGAACTCGCTATGTTTTTCTTCATTTGATTTTCTTGAGCATCGAGACAAGCTCAATACCGGCCGAGGTTAATCAAGGAAATTCAGGTGGGATGGGGTTAGCGGCTCAACGAATTCCAGCTCCAAAAATTTGTCCCACCAAATTTTCTTACCGATAACATCATATTCAACCATTGCTTGCGTAAGCTGCTCTCTATGAGTTGGCTCCATCATTTCTTCGGGTAACAGTGGGTCTATCGCTAGGGTATTAACAACCTTGCTACCTGTGAGAAAAGACTCGGCAACAGCTTTATCAAGAGACATATTTTTTAATTTTTGTTGGCTCTGTTGCAAGGTTCGAAGTAATTGTTTGTAGTTTGTTTGCAGTGTTTTTGTTGGCCACAACTCATGACGCCATTGGTCGATAACATTAGGCTCTGCATCAGTGACAATAAAAAGTTGGGAGGCCTGGTCAACCCCTAACTGCCTCAGATTATTGATACATTGGTTTTTGTTGATATGCAGGTTATTCGGTCTTACCCATAAGGTCTCGGAAGACCGTTGAAACCCCATGTAGGAAAAGGCTCGGTGAGCAGCTTTTCCCTCAGTAATCTTTCGCTTGTCTGGTAACAGACACATAAACCAAGAGTTATCCCAAGAGGTACGCCTTTCCTCCCCTAGATGCCAGGCGTCTACTATTTGTGAAACAAGGTTTTCTTGTTTGAGAAATCGATAGTAACCGCGCTCATCTTTTTCCAGTGTATTGGAGCTCAGCATGCGAGTGACGTTAACGCGCATCACATTTGATGAGAATCCAAACAGTTCGCCCAATTGTGTTAGTACCGAAATTGGGATCGCTCTATTTTCACTAGCCTGCAACACGCCAAGCAATAGGTTCTTAGGGGTAACGTTAAAATCAATCATATTACCATTATATACAAATTAATTATTCTGTGTAATATTACATAAAATAGAAATATATTATATTTATGTAATATTGAAAAGTTAAATTGGAGAACCCCCTATGAAGCTGAACACCCTAACCTACGAAGTAGACGGCCGCATTGCCCGGATCACCCTAAATCGCCCTAAGCGAGGTAATGGCATTACCATGGATATGCCTCGTGAGCTGACCTATTGCGTTGAAAAGGCGGATATAGATCAAAACGTACATGTTATTGCTTTAAGTGGTAATGGCAGTGGTTTTTGCGGTGGTTATGATTTAGTCGCGTCAGCAGAACAGTCACTGGAAGGTGATTTTGCAAGTGAGAATGTCCAGGATACGGTGTTGAGTAGTGCGGTGCAGGGTAAAAACCATACTCCAAACCAAGTCTGGGACCCTATGATCGATTACCAAATGATGTCTCGTAACGTAAAAGGTTTTATGAGCCTATTTTATGCAGATAAACCCGTTATCTGTAAGGTACATGGTTTCTGTGTGGCGGGCGGTACCGATATGGCGCTTTGTAGTGATCTGCTAGTGATGGAGGACAAAGCAAAGATTGGTTATCCGCCTGCACGAGTGTGGGGTAGCCCCACGACATCTCTGTGGGCTTACCGCGTAGGCGTTACCAGGGCCAAGCGACTGCTATTTACCGGTGACTGTTTAAATGGCGATGAAGCTGTGGAATGGGGACTTGCAATCGATTCCGCGCCTAAGGAAGAGTTGGATCAGGTTTACGAGGATTTGCTGCAGCGAACGGCCATGATGCCAATTAACCAACTAATCATGATGAAGAAGCTGCTAAATCAACACATTGAAAACGCAGGCCTCGCCAGCACGCAATTAATTGGCACTGTTTTCGACGGGATCACTAGGCACACACAAGAAGGTTACGACTTTCAACAAAAAGCTGCGGCTTCAGGGTTTATGCAAGCGGTTCGGGATAGAGATGAACCCTTCGGTGACTTTGGTTTGGTTTCTTCTGGGGTGATACGGTCTCGAAAATAGTAATAGCATTGAGGCTAGGCACTACAGTAAACTCAGAGGGCAGCCACCTTTGCTTAAGAGCGAAAAGCTAGGCTGTTTTTAACTAACTCTGAGGACAAACCATGGAAGACCAAAAAGAGCAGGATTTGGAGTACTTACTGTCACTGAGCGAGGAATCAGCACCACCGATGTTTGAACGGTTGTCGGCAGAGGAGTTGGCAGAGCTCAAAGGCTATGTATCACACGTGGTAGAGCTAAAAACAGCCGGACTGGATAAGCTGTTTGAATCCTTCTCAATTGTTATGAAGTACATCCCTAACATCATTCTCTATAAGTTAGGGCCAAAATACACAGAGCCTTCCATAGCAGCACAAATATCAGAGAAGCTTACCGTCAAACAAGCAGTTAGCCTAACATCAGGGTACTCCATTGACTATCTGGGTGAAATAACACGCTACATGAACCCAGAATGGGCGGCTAAGTTAATGGTTGAATTAAAGCCCAAATTGGCCGATGAATTGACCCGATATTCCTATCTACACTTCCCCCTGAAAGGTTTGGATATCGCCCGCTACCTCCCAGGCAACTGGCTAAAAAAAGTTGCCAAAATCGTGGGCCTGAATAGTCTGGATGGCCATATTATGAGCCCGTCACGACAAGCAGTCATAGATAAACTTAAGCAACACAAGCGCTAACCAGCATATTATCTACCTACACTCATGACCACTATAGAGATGGTATCGAATACAACGAATTATGTTTTTGCGTCTACGAAGATAAACCTTTTAGCCAAGTGTTTTGGCAAAATGAAATAACTAAGAAAAAGTGCCCTTATAGTTTGGACCTACCATATGGGGATACGGATAAAGCTATTATCGATTTTGCTGATGGTTTAAAAGCCAAGATCACCTAGAAGCAGAAGATCAATAGTTAAAGGAAAAATATAACACGAGTCTTTCTATGGAAAAGTTAGAAAAAGGTAGTGAGTCAGGTAAAAAAGACGGCTCATCACGAAGGCGCCGTATGGCTCCGTATATGATAGTGGCGCTGGCATTGCACGTTCCAGTTTTTGTCTATCCGGTATTGCGAATTTCTTCCTGGTTGGAGTTTGCTTGGATAACCACTATGGTGATTCTTGTACCCGTTTTCTTTTCCCAGATAATTGCCCGAGTGGTATTGAGAGGTAAAAGTGGCAAGAGGGTATTTATCCTGCGCACGGCGGCAGATTTCATTTTGGGTCTCGTCCCTGTGGTAATACCACTTTTGCTCTTCTTTGAGCTTTTTGTCTGGCTATTTTCATTTGATACCAAGCTCGCGGCACAGTGTATTGTTTCTATTACAGCATGCATTATTGTTTCCGGTATCTATCATGCTTTTAATCCCAGGCTGGTCTCTGTGAATCTCTCCTCCAGAAAACTTGAAACCCCCCTACGTTTCGCTCAGATATCTGACGTCCATATTGGCTCTAGATCAACTCGCTTTTTGTCACAATTAATTACGCGCATTAATAGTCTAGACGTGGATTTTCTGTGTATAACGGGTGACTTTATTGACCAGCCTGGTATCACAGCTTATCAGTTACGATCGCTACAGAATTTTAAAGGACCTATCTATTTTACGATTGGCAATCATGAGCGATATGAAGATTTGGAGGATATCATTGGAAGGCTAGAGTCGCTAGGCGTCGAGGTATTGCGCAATCGATCTGTCACCGCTAACGGTATTCAATTTATTGGTATCGATGATAGAGATGACATTACCCAGGTGGCCAGCCAGCTAAAGAATTTTGAAGTACATGACGATCACTATGTTATATTGCTTTATCATCGCCCTAACGGATTGGAGGCTTGTGATGAGAATGGGGTTGACTTGATGTTGTCGGGGCACACCCACGGCGGTCAGATTGTCCCTTTCAATTTTGCAGTGAAAAAAGTGTTTGACCGTGTTAGTGGGCTTTATCATTATGGAAATGCGACATTGTATGTATCAGAAGGTACCGGTACATGGGGGCCTACAATGCGTTTTGGAACCCGTAGCGAAATTACGCTTTTCGAAGTCAATCCATCGACATAAGCATCGTTAAGAAATTGTGAATATGAGTAAGCCAGAGCCAAAGTTCAAAATAGATGAGGTCGCAATACTGCAACCACCACACCCATCTGCTAGATCATACTGGGGGATGGAAACAACGGTTCTTGACGTTATTTGGGCTGAGGGCGTCGAAGATGCCGTGCATGGTTTGCATTCTGGATGGAGTTACCAAACAGATATTCCTGCCCCCCCACCCACTGATTTACCAGAAGACCAGCATGACGGTTGGATATGGTCTGAGTATGATTTGAAGAAGAAGCATGAGCCTGGGCAAGACTTTGCCGATCTAATGGTCGAATTGACGAAGATTTCGGTGCCTGTTTGAGCTTTGTTTTGGGTTCACTGAAAAAGCGAAAAAAACATGGTTGCGTCGCAAACAGTTCCATTACCATGAAAAGCAGCAAGGCGGTTTTTGACTTAAGCAGCTAAAGCGTAGAACTGATTTGCCGGTGACAAAGTACCCGCCATATTTTTCTTCATTTGATGGAAGGCTTTTCCAACTTTGGCGCGTAGTGCGATTCAGGGTACTGTGATCAATTCGGAGACCACGCTCTGCCATGCGCCTCTCTGACTTCACGGGCTGCAACAGAACCGTAATATTTTGGTGGCGGCACTTTTCTTAGATTTCCTATTGCTAGCGTCTTTAATTTTTTCTCGGGAAGCGTTTAAATATCTAATTAGGTTTTGATTACCTGAATGAGGAACGCATAAAGAAAATTCTTAGTAAAATCAAAGAGGTTTTGCTGAGATAGAAGGCCCAAAATGACTCGTGTAGTCACTAGTTGCAAGTTGTATTGTGGAGACTAAAATTAAACCAATAGCAGTACGGTCTAGATGGCATTGTTTGCCAGGATAAATACGGATAAGGCTATGAAAAAAAAGATAATAATACATGGTAATGTAGCACCGGGTTTTGAGCCATTGAAAGACCTGTTTCGATCCGAGATGAGAACCAAGGCTGAAGAGAATGCTCAGCTCTGTATCTACTATCAAGGTCAATTGGTTGTGGATTTATGGGCCTCTAAATCCAACAATACAGATTTTACCGCTGATTCGCTTGTTAATGTGTTTAGCAGTGGTAAGTCATTAGAAACTTTAGCCATCGCCTCATTAGTGGATCGAGGGCTGCTTAATTATAACGATCAGATCGCGGATCATTGGCCAGAGTTTGCTGGCAATGGCAAAGGCGGTATCACCGTTGCTGATCTTATGCGACACGAAGCAGGTTTGGTGAGTTTTAAATACACCTTCGATCCAGAAGACCTGCTCAAAGAGAATATCAAACAAAATAGTGTGGGCAGTGTGATTGAGGGTGTTCGGGCGAGAATTCCCAAGGATTATCGCAAACGTCGAAACTATCACGCTTTAACACGAGGTTGGGTTGTGAATGAGTTGTTTAGGCGTGTTGATCCGAAAGAACGAACCTTAGGCGAATACTTGCAAGAAGAAATAGCTCAGCCTATGGAGGCAGATGTGAATGTCGGGGTGAGGACCGAAGATCTAAGCCGTCGAGCGCCCGTTAAGGGATTGAACTTTGGCTTTTATGTGAAAGAAAGTTTTAAACCCAAATTTATGGGTAGAAAAGTAGTACACAGTGCGATGGACTTAGGTGCGATTTTTACGCCGATAGCGTTAAATATTGGAAAAGCGATATATAAAAACAATACCGCTAAGCGTAAAAAGGTTAACGTTGTGCGAAGAGAACCAAGCCAAGCAGAAGGAAAATATAGTGGACCATTTAGGGGCCTATCATTTAAGCGCGATCGCGAGGAAGCCGTCAACTTTTTTAATCAAGCTATCATTGCCCAAGGCGAGTCCGCATCTTTCAATGCAAACTGCTCGGCGAGGGGGTTAGCAAAGGTAGCTGCCATGATGGCAGCCCACGGTAGCTTTCAAGGAAAAGAGTATTTCAGAGAGTCAGCCTGGCAAGCGCTTCATGCTCACGCAGAGCGAAAATCATTAGGTGGAACAGTAACAACCCATTTTACCCAAGGCGGCTTAAATCTATTTACCATGATCGGTTCAAAGAAAAATGCTATCAACCGTTCGTTAAATAAAGGCCGAGAAGGATTTTACGGTTGGATGGGGTTGGGTGGCTCGATTTTTCAATGGAATGCCGAGCATAACATTGGCTTTGCTTTTGTACCGACGTCGATGCATATGATGGATCTCTACAATGAGCGGGGGAAGGTGTAGCAAGAAGAAGCTCTACGTTGTGTCAAATCGATTCGACAAAGGGAGAGGGGTGGTCAAGCATTGATAGGGCGATTGCTTAGTGGTAATCGTCATTCATTGTGGTCTTCGATTGGTTTGTAAGTGCAAGAAAAATCCTTCAGTGTGTTCGCTGGTATTGAGCTAGTTGCGACGATTAAGAAAGGGAAAATGAAGAAAAATATGGCGGGCATTTTGTCTCTGGCGGAACAGTTTTACGCTCTAGCTGGGTAAGCCGAAAATCACATTGTTACTTTTCACGGCAATCGAACTATTCGCGACAAAACCTAAATATCTTAGGTGGGTCGAGTGTTCATAAATATAGCATGTACATTATTAATGTACATGCTATATTTATGAACACTAGGGCCTCTTGTAAGCCGAATTGAGTAACGATGACTGATATTTTGAGATGATACCTTCTTATGGAACAGGTAAAGATTGAACACGAACTATTAGAACAAGCACTTCAAGCGTTTCAAGAAGAGACGGGGTTGGCGCTGGAAGTCATTCAGGAGCAGGCTGAGATTAAAGGTCACCAAGTTGACGCAATCGTAAGAATGCCTCATCGAGGCGGAAAGCTGGCTGTCGAAATTAAACGCTGGGCCCAACAGGCCAATGTTGGGGCGCTGGCGGAACAAGTAAAAAGGCTACCGATAGATGCATTTTTGGCGGCTGACTATATAAACCCTAATATGGCTAAAAAACTGAAAGCGATGGATGTGCAGTTTATCGATACGGTGGGAAACGCATATATCAATCAACCGCCACTATATGTTCATGTTGCGGGTAATAAGCAGGGAGCGCCAACGGTAACAACTAAGGAGACGGCAAATCGTGCATTCGATGCAACTGGACTCAAAGTTGTGTTTGGCTTTTTGTGTGATCCTTTGTTGGTAAATGAAGCATATCGGGAAATAGCAAGGCAAACAGGTGTCGCCTTGGGGACGGTAGGTTGGGTATTAAAAGGCCTAAATGAAGCGGGTTTCATCATTGATCGCGGCCGCGGCAGAGGGCGTCGTTTGATTAATAGACCTAAGTTACTCGACCGGTGGGTGGAGGCATATCCGGAGAAATTGAAGCCTAAGCTGCAAGTAGGTGAATTTATTGCAGATGACCCACACTGGTGGAAAGCGATTGAGATCGAGAAGTACGGTGCTTACTGGGGAGGTGAAGTAGCGGCTGCAAAATACACCGGTAATCTAAGGCCCCAATGTGCGACTATTTATCTGCCGGAACATGCAGGCAAAGCATTGCTAGCTAAGGCGCGATTGCGTAAGAATACGAAACATAAAGATATTCAATGGGCGGAGGATGAGGCCGCGATAGTAAAAATATACCGCCCATTTTGGCCTGACAATATTAAACGCGAGCACACTGAATATAGATATACAAAGAGAGAAGGCCTGGTAAACCCTATTTTGGTATATGCGGACTTAATTGCTACAGGCGACAGCAGGAATCTTGAAATAGGGAGGGTGATTCATGAGCAATTCATTACTGAACTTATCGGGGAAGATTGATCCCGAAACGATAGCTCTTTTTCAGTGTGTGGAAGGGGTCGCAAAGCAATTAAATATCCCATTTGTTGTTGTGGGTGCGTACGCTAGAGATCTTGTGCTCCACTATGGTTATGGTGCAGCTATCCAGCGGGCTACCTCTGATATTGATTTTGGTATTCAAATTCCCAATTGGACTGCCTTCGAGAAGCTAACAGAGCGGTTGCTGGAAAATGGATTTGAGAAGTCTCAGCCCCAACATAGGTTGGTAAGCCCTGAAGGCATACAGGTTGATATAGTTCCATTTGGTCAGCTTGAGGATGAAAGGGCTAATATTCAGTGGCCTCCAAATGGCGACATGGTTATGAATGTCCTTGGTTTTCAGGAGGCACTTGATCACGCAGAAATGGTACGAATTCAAGATGTGCCATCTGTTGATATTCCAGTGGCAACACCACAGGGGATGACATTGTTGAAGTTAATCTCATGGGTAGATCGTGCAGCCGATATGCGAAAAAAAGATGCAAAAGATCTTCGATATCTCATGAAAACTTATACGAAAATACCTGCAATAATGGAAGTGCTTTACGACAGCGGATTTCTTGAGGAGCGCTATGACTGGGATACGGAGCTGGCCGGTGCACATCAGCTAGGTATAGACGCTAAAACTATTGCTGGAGAGCAAACGTATAAGGCAGTGTCAGCGTTATTTAATGGAGAGCATAAGAAGCTATCTGTGGAAACGCTGGTTGATGAAATGAGTGATCAGATTGCTGGTGAATATGAGAAAAATAAAGAAATTATTGATGCATTGATAGAGGGTTTTCTTCAAGAGGTAAAGTCATAGTGCTGGCTTGAGAACATACGTTCAAAGCATGTTTATGCAAATGCATTGGCGGTTGCCATGGGTGGCGGTGTTATTTTGAATATATTTGCCGGGAACGGTATGTTAGAAGCGTCATACGCGATTTACGACACTGACTTTAAGACGTTGAAACAATCAATGGGAGCAATCCCTGCGATTAAACGTAAAACCATCGAGAATATTGCTGATATGGCTTGGCTTAATACGTCTAACCATAAAGAAAAGCAATTTTGGCAAGCGGTCTCTAATGGTTGTAGTGTCCATTAATAAGAATAGTGTTTATCAATAAGGAGTGGTTCATGCGAAGTTTTGTCGTTCTTGGTTTAATAATATTTACAGCGTCAGCGTGTGCTGGCGAAGACCCAAAGCGTAGCGCTGGGCAGTTAGCGCTACTTGATTTTAGTAACAGCTTGATAGCTGTTGAATCTCAGATAGTAGACTGTAAAAAGCAAAAGAAAGTGCTGCCGTACGACAAAATCAATGCATTAAAACTGTCGAAGGTGGCGTTGAAGTCAGCCATAGCGTATCACTACTTTAATTCAGACTACTTGTGTAATAAACAAGCAGTGTCTGAGTTCTTATTGGCGTCAGCGGTATTGGCTCAAATGACTCCTGATACCCCTCAAACACCGAAATTCAAAGAAGGGCTAAAAGGCGGTGATGCCTTGGTGTCTAGTATTCTTGTTCAGGTGCTGAAGGCGAAAGTTGATTATCTGGAGATTCCAGAGCAAGACCGAATGGCGTTGGCGGAAATTACTGAATTGAGCGCACCGTTTGATTTGTTTGAAGCTGTTGATGCGTTGAACCTTTAAAAAAGCAGGGATGCCTGCACCATAGTACAGCGTGTAATGTATAAGCCCCAGATTTTGGGGCTTTTTTGTAGCTGACATCCCGAGGTTCGCTGGTGTAATCTAGGTAGGCTATGTAGAATTTTTATGTTTTTTGCCAAATACAGCAAGGGTGCTTATACATGTCAATGGAATGGGATTACTTAGGGCGAATTCAAGATTGTCATCATAAAACCGGGGGAGGGGTTTATGTGATAACTCACCACGGGGCAGAAAATAGGGCTGTATATGTAGGGACCACAAGTTGTTTTGGGAGGAGAATAGAGCAGCATTACTATGGATATATTCGCGGAAATAGAACCATTTGGAAGGTGAGTGGTGACGAAGATGTTTATACGTTAATGACGGCCTTTAACCTACGAAATTATGTACGACATTTTCAGCAACTGGCAAAGCAAAATAGAATTTGGGCCTCTACCACATTAGATAGGTATTATGCTGAGAATTTACTATTGCCCAATCAAGAATTTGACCAAGAGTGGAGGCGATTCTTGAAAGATGAATATTTGCCCAATATCGGTGTGTGGGCGCTTAAAATCAGGCCTTATGATGCGAAAAAGGCGGCTCTAATTGAAACTGCTTTGCAAAAGAGTTTAGTGTCAGTTTTTAATTTGGGACGTTTTTTTAATCGTAATGACCTATCTGTACTGGGGAAGATTGAATTCAATAAATATAAAGTAAAAATAAGCGATGCTTTTCTTAATGTTCCTGATTTGGATGACGCAAGTAAATTGGTTTTTTCAACGTTGGCAGAGAAAGTACCACCAAAAGAAGCCTATTTTCTGGCAAAAAAGCAGTTGAGTAGTGTTATAGACAAAAGACTTGAGAAGCAAAAAGAGAGATTGCGGCAACGGCAGGAAGCAGCGGCGAAATATCCCCGGCAAGGTGTGCCCTGGTCTATGGCAGATTTGGAGAAATTACGGGTAATGGTAGTTGGTTTTGAAATGAAACCAGAGGAAATAGCGGAACATTTGGAGCGTAGCCCTATATCTATCGCGAAAAAGATAGATCTGAAAGATCGTCTCAGCTTGCGTCAGTGGAGAAGTTCCACGGAAGAGCTAGTGTCTAGCGAAGAGTAATGCTAGTTCCCATGAGTTAACCTTCTGCTTTTTTGCCTGAACAAAAAACAATCTATCTCCACCCCGATCACCAGGAATTAGCAGCGGTTGACCAGCAGATGGTGTACTCTGTCGCCATACGTTCTCCAACGAAAAATAAGCAAAACCCTCTATGGCAATACACAAACTGACCCTCAACAAACTCGAAACACTACTATTCCAAGCCTGTGATATCTTGCGTGGCAAGATGGACGCCTCCGAATACAAGGAATATATTTTCGGCATGCTGTTCTTAAAGCGCATGTCTGATCAATACGACGCCGATCGTGCTGCTATCACGGCCCAATTCCAAGCAGAAGGCCATGATGATGAAACCATCCAATTGCTATTGGACGACCCCAGTCAGTTTGATTACTTCGTGCCTGAAGCCGCCTCCTGGGCCACCATCAAACATATTAAGAAAAATGTAGGCACAGAGCTCAACAAAGCCCTTGCCGCCCTAGAAGATGCCAATACCACCAAAGGTTTGGAGGATGTGCTGAAACACATCAACTTCAACAAAAAGGTCGGTAAAAAACCCATGGAAGACAGCGTGCTGGTGGCCTTTATCCAGCACTTTAATACCATTCCACTCACCAATGATGATTTTGAATTCCCCGACCTGCTGGGTGCCGCATACGAATACCTGATCAAATTTTTTGCTGACAGCGCCGGTAAAAAAGGTGGAGAATTCTATACCCCCAGTGAAGTGGTTCGCTTATTGGTAGAATTGTTACAGCCCGGTGAAGGCATGGAAATCTATGACCCCACTTGCGGCTCTGGCGGTATGCTGATTCAAAGCAAACAGTACGTCGAAGAATCCGGTGGGGATATCAGTAAGATTGACCTGTTTGGCCAAGAAGACAGCGGTACTACATGGTCAATCTGTAAAATGAATATGATTTTACACGGAGCCGGTGGTGCCAATATTCAAAATGAAGATACCCTAGCCAAACCCCAGCATATTACCGCCAATGGTGAGGTGCGCTGCTTTGACCGCGTGATCGCCAATCCTCCATTTTCACAAAACTACACCCGTATAGGGATGGAGCACCCCGGTCGTTTTCATACCTGGCTACCGGAAGGCGGCAAAAAAGCGGACTTTATGTTTGTGCAGCACATGGTGGCGTCACTGAAACAAAACGGCAAAATGGCGGTAGTGATGCCGCACGGCGTACTTTTCCGTGGTGGTGAAGAGAAAACCTGCCGACAACAGTTTATCGAACAAGGTATCTTAGAAGCGGTGGTGGGTTTACCTCAAGGTTTGTTCTATGGCACAGGTATACCCGCGTGCGTGCTGATTATCAACAAAGCCAACGCTGCCAAGCGCAAACACGTCGTATTTATTAATGCCGACCGTGAATACAAAGAAGGTAAAAATCAAAACAGCCTACGCCCAGAAGATATTGAAAAAATCACCCATGTCTATCAAGCGCTAACCCATGATCCCGATAGCGATATCAGCAAATACGCCCGAGCAGTACCCGCAGATGAGTTAGCCGCAGAAGACTACAACCTGAATATTCGCCGTTATGTGGATAACAGCCCTGCACCGGAACCCCATGATGTCAAAGCCCACTTAAATGGTGGAATCCCTGCGGTAGAAGTCAACGCCCTAGAGCAACACTGGCAAAACTACCCAGGCTTAAAAGAAACGTTATTTGGCACAACTAACAATGCAGGGTATCAAGACTTTAGCGATGTGTTAACCGACAAAGCCGCCATCAAGCCCAACATAGAAGCGCACCCAGGGCTACAACATAAACACCAAGCCTTTGTTAGTGCACTAGATAACTGGTGGGCAGAACACTTCTTACCGGGCTTTTATGCATTAGGCGATAAACAGCAAGGCGCTGCAGGTGTCATTAGCTTACGCCGCAATGCCCTGAACAGTTTGGTGGAAAGCTTATTACCCCAAGGATTATTAGACGTCTACAAATTGCGAGGGGCCACTGCTAGCTATTTTAAACAGCAAGAGGCCGATTTAAAATCCATCGCCAATTCCGGTTGGAATGCAGAACTCATCCCCGATGAAGAAATTCTGCAATCACAATTTCCAGAAGTATTGGAAGACCTGAAAAAAGACCAGGCGAGAATCAATGAGCTAGATGCCTTGTTCGCCGCCGCCAATGAAGTATCAGATAATGATGAAGCTAGCGATAGCGACGAAGAGTCGGAAAACGGCGTATTGCCTAAAGCACAAGTAAAGCAATTAAAAGGTGCTAAAAAAGAAAATAATGCCCACATTCGCGATGCAAAGAAAGAGCTTAAGTACTCCAAAAAAGAAGCCCCTGATCGTGCTAAGATGTTAGACACAGAGATCGCCCAATATAATGAGGCCAACGCAACTATTGATAGCAAGTTGGAGCAGCACACGGCACTAGAAAAAGAACTCAAAGACCTTAAAGCTGGTATTAAAGAAGCTGAAAAGAAAAAGGATGATTTAGTACAAGCTGCCCGAGAGAAAATCACACCAGAAGAAGCCAAAGCGTTAATAGAAGTTCGCTTTAAACAGCAAATGCAAGAGGGCTTTAACCAATACCTACGCCAGTTGATCAGCCACTTAGTGAAGGCGGTAGAAAATCTGCATGGTAAATATGCGGTGACGGTGAAGGATATTTTGGCGGAGCGGGATGAGCAGGCGGTGTTGTTGGGTGGGTTCTTGCGGGAGTTGGGGTATGAGTGAATTAGCAGTGGATTGGAAAAAGAAATCGATTGGAGAACTTACAACTGTAATTCGTGGTGCAAGCCCGAGGCCAAAAGGCGATCCTAGGTATTATGGTGGGAACGTACCAAGGTTAATGGTTTCTGATGTTACTAGGGATGGAAAGTGGGTAACGCCAAGAACTGACTTTTTAACAGAAGCCGGAGCTCTACTTAGTAGGCCAATGAAGAAGGGGGGGTTGGTTGTTGTTTGCAGTGGTACTGTCGGAGTCCCGTGCTTTCTTAATGTTGATGCATGTATTCATGATGGATTCCTGGGGCTAACAAATATTGTTTCTGACGTAGATCCGGACTACTTGTATCAACAATTCTTATTCCTGAAGAATGATTTAGATTCTTCTGCTACTCATGGTGGTATCTTTACAAATTTAACGACAGATATTATTAAGCAATTTGTGATATCAGTACCGAGTTATATACAACAACAAAAAATCGCCAACATCCTAAACACTGTCGATAAGCTCATCGAAAAAACACAAACCCTAATCGACAAATACACCGCCATCAAACAAGGCATGATGGCCGACCTATTCACCCGCGGCATCGACCTAAGCCTCGGTCCCGACGGAACCCCCGCCAGCAACCCCAACTACGGCCAACTTCGCGATAGCGTCGAAGACGCCCCCGAACTCTACCAACAAACCGAACTGGGCTGGGTGCCAAAGGATTGGGAAGTGTGTGTGCTCGGAGAAAATATTACGAAGATTGATAGTGGTTGGAGTCCAGTTTGTGATAGTGAAGTTGCTCAATCACATGAGTGGGGGGTATTGAAAACAACTGCAGTGGTGTGGGATGGATATAAAGATTACAAAAATAAAAAGCTCCCATTAAACCTAAAGGGTGCAAAAAGTGTTGAAGTTAAAGTTGGAGACCTACTGGTAACTCGTAAAGGCCCAATGGACAGGGTAGGTGTGGTTGTTCATGTAAACAAAACAAGGCCTCAACTCATGTTTCCTGATACGGTATTTCGTTTTAGAGTTAATTCTGATTACGTTATGTCGCCAAGATTTGCAGCTTTGTGTCTAGGAGCATATAGTGTGCAGAACCAGTGGGATATTAGGAAAATAGGCTTAGCTGAAGCTCAAGTAAATATTAATCATGGTATAGTTAATAATACCCTAGTACCTATTCCTAAAAATGAAGAGCAGGAATCAATAATCTGCACTTTGGCAACAATAACTGAAAAAATTGAAATTGAATTGGCACTATTTTCTAAATATAAGCTCCAAAAGAGCGGTCTGATGCAAGACCTTCTAACTGGTAAAGTAAGAGTGAATTAAAAGTTTTGCCCCTGAGTGTGCTGGTTTCGGCTGGCCACTCACTTGTGAGTGCAACTAATACTGAAGAGCTTGTCTCTTAGTCACTTTGGTGGCTTGCCCCGTTAGGGGTGTTAACTCTATGTAACTTACAGACACTCGGGGGCACCTTATTGAGGGAGCAATATGGCATTTTCAGATAATGTATGGTGGACACGAAAAGCAAGGATTCAGTCTGAGAAACGGCTATTGTCCAATGCTTTTCAATCTCAAGTATTATTGTTGTGGTACTCATTTTTTGGGGTTGCGGTTTCCGTGTATTATCTCAAGTTCGCGAATTCAAGTGCGAGCACCAGTACGAGTGCAGATTTAGCGGGTATTACCTGGGTGGTATACTCCGTTTTGCTGCTTTGCTTATCAGGGTTTATTGCAGGGCTTTCTTTCAAAGAAAGGGCTGGCCTAATAAAGGAATGTTACGAGACACTGAATTCTCTTTATCAGAAAGCCAAGGCACAAGATGCTGATATTGGTGTGTTAGCAGAAGAGCACCAGCAAATTATGGGGCTGTGTGAAAATCATACCGACTCTGATTATTATATTGCGCTCTGTGAAACCTATCTTACACACCCATCACCTCGCGGCGATGAAAATGGCCTTGACCGTTGGCCGACAAAGTACCACTGGATGATGGTGGTTATGAATAAAGTCAAACGTATATTGATGTTTTCTCTATTATACCTGCTCCCTATTGGTATTTTTATGGCACTGGAGTTGTTGCCGTGAAAGTTAGGGATTCATTTGATATGAATTTTTCGGAAGACAATCTAAAGAGAATTTTCTCGGATCATATTGTCTATTCGGGTGCGACTGGCATCGATAACTTGGATCAGTACGCTTTTCGTGCACAATTGGATACGCAGGTGGAAATTCTCTCTCGGAAAATGCGGGCGGGAACCTACAAATTTTCAAAGTATAAGTTGAAATTAGTCAGTAAAGGCCGAGGTAAGGTACCGCGGGAGATATCTATTCCAACCGTTAGGGATAGACTGGCGATGAGAGCAATGTGTGACTTTCTCACGGATCGATTTAAAAGTGGGTTGAATTTAGCGTTGCCACAACATGTGATCAAACGTATTAAGGTTGATTTAGGTGCTGGGCACTATACCGGTTGTATCAAACTGGATGTTTCTAATTTCTACCCGTCGATTAAACATGATGAAATGGTATCCCGCTTGGGTAAGCGAATTAAGGATCCAGATATTATTGCTGTGTTGGTTTCTGCAATATCTTCGCCAACCGTGTCTGTTTCAAAAGCATCAGATTCACCACCTGACCGAGGTGTACCGCAAGGGTTGGCTATATCCAATATTTTGGCGGCGATATACCTGATCAATATCGATAAGTATCTAAGTGCTTATCCTGGAATATCATATTATCGCTATGTTGATGATGTGTTGATATTTTGTAAGGTTGAGAATGCCCCAACGATAGCTCGTGATGTGATTAAGCGCTTTTCTCTTATTGGTTTAGAGATGCATGATCCTATTAAGGTTCCTGCAAAGTCTAGTATTGGCCGGTTAGAAGATAGGTTTGATTATTTGGGGTATCAATTTGACGGTGGTTTGATATCGGCCAGGCAGGGATCGGTTGATAAATTGAAGGAATCTTTGATTGGAATATTTACCAGCCACAAATACTCCAAAAAGAAGAGTGAGGGGTTTCTGCTTTGGCGATTGAACTTGAGAATTACGGGGTGTGTTTACGATAATAAGAGCAAGGGGTGGCTGTTTTTCTTTTCAGAGATTAATGATGAATCCCTTCTTCATTCCCTCGATCACTATATTAAGAAATTGGTTAAACGGTTTGGTGTAGATATTGAGCCAAAGCGATTTGTTCGCGCGTTTAAAGAGCTTAGCCACAGACGGTATGAGACGAACTATATTCCTAATTTCGATGAGTATGATATCGAGCAGCAAAAACAAGTGCTTTCGAAATATTTTGGTATGAACCTTAGTAAGCTGAGTGATGAGGAGGTTGAATTCGAATTCAAGAAGCGGATTAATAAGCAGATAAAAGACTTGCTTGTTGACGTGAAGGACTTCAAGTATTGAGAGGAAAGCCTTGGGTATTGTCTTATTTGGCCCTGGCTTCTTTGATAAAACCTAGGTATTTATTGATAAGCACCTGGGTTTTGTTGAGTTTGTTGTTTCCTAGGTATATATTTATAACTACCTAGGAAACGTAACGTTAGCGAATACCGACAATGCTCTCAAAACGCCAACAACTCATTGATTTTATGCGTAAACAGGCCCTTGTGCGCCCGCAAGATGTGGTGGCTGCGGGTTTGCCTAGAGACTATTTGTACCGGCTGGTAAAGGAAGGAGTGGTTGAAAAGCGGGGCCGGGGGCTGTATCAGCTACCCGATAGTGATATCAGCGAATGGACAAGTTACGTTGAAGTACAGCGCCGAGTGCCTAATGGGGTGTTCTGTTTGCTGTCAGCCCTGGTATTTCATCAATTCACCACCCAAAACCCTCATGAACTTTGGGTGGCTATCCCCAGCAAGGCTTGGCGCCCCCAGGTTGACTACCCTCCTATACGTTATATCACTATGTCTGGTGCAGCCTTAGAGAATGGCGTTGAAACCCATTGTATTGAAGGTGTCGATATTCGAGTGTATTCAGCGGCGAAAACGGTGGCGGATTGTTTTAAGTTTAGAAACAAGGTGGGGCTTGATGTGGCAATAGAAGCGCTCAAAGAAGGCTGGCGCCATAAAAAATTCACGATTGATGAGCTAATGCGCTGTGCAGAAATATGCCGGGTCACAAAAGTTATTCAGCCCTATGCAGAAACCATCGTACATAGCTGATTAAATATAAGGGATTATAAACAACAATATGGTTAAAGATATTGCAGCGTCGGTGAAACAACGATTGTTGAATGTTTCTCGGGAACGCAGAGAAGATTATAACTTTGTATTACGCCAGTATGTATTGCAACGATTGATGTACCGTTTAGGTGTGAGTGCGTTTGCAGATGACTTTCTGTTAAAAGGCGGCTTGTTGTTTTGGGTATGGAATGAAAGTTTTCACCGCCCAACGCAAGATATGGATTTGTTGGGCTTTGGGTCTGATGATATTGCGTTATTAAAAGATAAGTTTCTTAGCGTGATTCAAATTGAATCTGATGATGGATTGGTATTTGATCCACAAAAGCTTGAAGCCATCGATATAAAAGAAGATGCCAAGTATCAAGGTGTTCGCATAACCGGGCGAGCAACATTGGTTAAAGCCGATATTCCCTATCAAATTGATATTGGGTTTGGTGATGCAGTAGTGGCTGTAGAGAGTACGACAGAAATACCGGTGTTTTTGGATGATCTGCCAGCGCCAAAGCTTAAGGTCTATCCAGTAGAGTCGGTTATCGCGGAGAAATTTCACGCGATGGTGGTGTTAGGGCTCCTCAACAGTCGAATGAAAGACTTCTTTGATATTGTCACGTTGGCTGAAATGATGCATTTAGAAAGCAAGGTGTTGCAGTTAGCCATTCAAGCGACATTTGAACGGCGAGATACCGCAATTACGGGTGATCCATTAACGATTTTTACCGATGGTTTTATGTCGAGTGCCGACAAGGAAAAACAATGGCGAGCGTTTGTGAGCAAAAACAGGCTTGATGGAACGGCAAGCTTTTCTGAAACCGTCAACAAAATACAGCTGCTATTGGAGCCACTGTATCAGCAGATCGTGGAAAATATTGTCGATGATCGACAATGGAGCAGTGAAACATGGAGCTGGAGTTAAGTAATGTCTGAGTATCAATTCGTCGAGAAGCCGCTTTTAAACCAGCTGGCTAGCATGGGCTGGCAAGTGATTGAGCAAGGCGCAGGTATTCCTAAAGACCCTGCGAAAAGTTTACGGACTAGCTTCCGAGAGGTGGTGATTAAAGCAGAATTCATCAGCACTGTTCGTGCCATTAATGTGCATGACGGTAATCCTTGGTTGACCGATGAGCAGTTAGAAGGACTGTATGAAGACTTTACCAACTTTGGTGTACGTAGCCTGTTAGAGAACAATCAGGAGTTTATCAAACGACTCACTAAATGGCAGGCCGATGAAAACGTTGTTACTGGTGAGCAAAATCCGGTGGTGAAAATTATCGATTTTGACAAGTGGCAAGCAAATAGTTTTATTGCCATTAATCAGTACCGGCTTGATACACCCGGTGGAGTGAAGGAATGCATTATTCCTGATGTGGTATTGCTGGTAAACGGTCTGCCGCTGGTGGTGGTTGAGTGTAAAGATGTGAATAGCTTTACGACTAACCCCATGCATCAGGCGGTGGAGCAGATGCGCCGTTATGCAGATTTGCGTGAGCCTGAAGGATCAAATTTAAAAGAAGGTGAGCCAAAGCTGTTTTATACCAATCAGTTAATGGTGGCGACCTATGGGGATGATTGTAAATTTGGCACCATTACCTCCAGTGAAGAGTATTACTTTAACTGGAAGACAATCTATCCCGATACAACGCCTTATGTCGATGACGCAGCGGGCGCGGTTATTCGAGAGCATCGTAAACAAGAGCAGTTAGTGCAGGGTATGTTGCACCCTGAGCGGTTGTTGGATATTACCCGTTCATTTACCTTGTTTATGGATGCCGGTAAACAGCGCATTAAAGTTATTAGCCGTTATCAGCAGTATCGTGCGGTGAATAAGATTATTCAGCGTATTCAAAATGGCGAAAGTGCGATGGATCGCTCGGGTGTGGTATGGCATACCCAGGGTAGTGGTAAATCACTCACCATGGTGTTCTTGGTGCGTAAGATGCGTAGCTTGGACGGTTTGAAGGGTTATAAAATCCTGATGGTGAACGACCGTAAGGATTTGGATAAGCAGCTAGGTGAAACTGCGGCGTTAACAGGCGAAACGGTTTACCGTATTAACAACGCTGATGAGGTGAAAGAGAAGCTAAAAGATGATTCATCTACCTTGAATATGGTGATGATACATAAGTTCCGTGAGGCGGATGACAGCAATACGCCCGATTATATCAATGATGCGATAGCGGAGTATGGCGCCGTAGCAGAACCCCCGCCAGCTTATAAAGCAGATAATGTGGTTGCAATGTTTGAAAGCTTTGGCGAGGTGAATACTTCCGAGAAAGTGTTGATTATGATTGATGAGGCGCACCGCACTCAGCGTGGTGGGCAGGATAAAGCCAGCTTATCGGATAATATGTTTGATGCCTTTCCGAATGCAACGCGCTTGGCTTTTACGGGGACGCCGTTAATTGCTGATCATCATAACGATCCTACTTGGAAACGATTCGGCAATAACCCTGATGAGCCCTATATCGATGAGTATAAACTGCAGGATGCCGTGGATGATGGCGCCACTTTGCAGGTTTTGTATGAGGGAAAAACAGCCGATACCGCGATATATGATAAGCATGGCTTTGATACTAAATTTGAAGACTTGTTTAAAGATAGAAGTGATGAGGAAATGGCGGCAATTCGCCAGAAGTATGGTGCGACTGGGGATGTTCTCGAGGCGGAAGATCGCATTGAAGAGATTGCTAATGATTTGGTTAAACACTATACCCAGAAAATATTGCCCAGTGGCTATAAAGCCCAAGTGGTGTGTTCATCCAAGCAGGCGGCCTTGCATTATCAAACCTATATCCGAAAGGCGTTAAAACAATGGGTGAAGGATGAGTTGGCTAAGCCTGTTGCCGTAGAAGGAGAGTCAGAACCGGGAGATGTGCAGGATCAAGCGTTGCTGAAGCAGGTGCAGTTTGTGGATGCCTTAGTGGTGGTGTCTTCAGACAGTACCAATGAAAAAGCGGCGTTTGTCGCGGCTCGTAATGAGACGCGCAGTAAAAATGCCGTCGAGAATTTTAAGAAGAAATTTGATTTCGAAAAGCCAGAAACCGGGATCGCCATTTTAATCGTCTGCGATATGTTACTGACCGGCTTTGATGCGCCGATTGAACAAGTGATGTACATCGATAAAATACTGAAAGAGCATAACCTGCTGCAGACCATTGCCCGTGTGAATCGAACCTACCCAGGAAAAACGGTGGGCTATATTGTTGATTACATCGGTTTGACGGAGAACCTGCAAGACGCGTTATCTTTATACTCCGGTAAGGACCAGAAAGATATTTTGGATACCTTTAAATCGGTAGAGTCAGAAATGCCGGTTTTACAAAGCCGTTTTAACCAGTTGATTCAGTTATTCCAGGATAAAAAAGTGAGCGCGATTGAAGCGTTAGTGCGGCAAACGTTGGGTTCTGAGCGTGAGCGCTATGAGGTGACTGAGGCGGCAATACGGGTGTTGGAAGATATTAAAACCCGAGACAGCCTTAATGTGTATTTGAAGAAGTTTATGCAGAGTATGGATATTGTTTTGCCGAACAAACTGGCTGATCCGTATAAGATCCCAATGTACCAGTTTTGCCATTTGCAGGCGAAAGCTCGCGAGCGTTATAAAGATGACTCCATCAATATTGCGGGTGCGGGTG
This sequence comes from Gammaproteobacteria bacterium 42_54_T18, assembly GCA_002163245.1. Taxonomy (GTDB): domain Bacteria; phylum Pseudomonadota; class Gammaproteobacteria; order Pseudomonadales; family Ketobacteraceae; genus 42-54-T18. Next base: position 22,102 of record MAAL01000002.1, read on the forward strand.
AAAAAGTGCGTAAGCTGGTGAATGAGCATTTGATCAGTTTAGGGATAAACCCGAAAGTGTCACCGGTGGAACTGTTCTCAGATAAGTTTATTACAGCGGTCAAAGAGCAAGAAGACCCTCGTGCGGCGGCCTCTGAGATGGAGCACGCTATTCGTAAGCACTGCAAGGTGAATGAGGCAGATGACCCGGTATTGTATAAGCGCTTTAGCGAGAAGCTGGAAGAAGTGCTGAAGAAATACAATGATAACTGGGATCAAATGTTGTTGGAGCTGGTAAGCCTGCGCGAAGAGATAGATCAAGGGCGGGGTAAAGAGGCTGGCTCTGGTGACCCCTTCTATGACTTGATTGTATCCATTGCGTTTAACGGGGAGTGTGTTGAAGGTGATGTGGGGGCTGTATCTAGTGTGGTTGATGAGGTTATGGAAACATTAGCGGATACGATTGATACCCTCAACTTTTGGGATCGCCCCGCACAGGTCACCACGTTAGAAGGCAAGTTGAATAGGGTTTTTATTCTGAGCAAGCATAAAGTGTTAATCGCTCACAAATCCCAACTCACAACAGAGGTGATGGATTTAGCCAGGCGTCGTGAAGCCGATATTCTGTCCACGGCTAAAGCTGAGGGTGGGGAGCGCTAATGCCAAGTCTAAATGCCTTAAACAGCTATAAGGATATTGACTATACGCTCAAGAGGAGCGCTCGAAAAACCACCAGTATTTATATTGAACGCGATGGTTCGGTATCCGTGTTGGCGCCAGAACCGTTTGATCAGGAAAAAATCGAGCAAATCATCGAAAAGAAGCGTAGTTGGATTTATCGGAATTTGGCTGAGTGGGAAGATCTGAATCGCACTCATATCCAGCGTCAGTATGTAAATGGTGAGAGTTTTCTGTATTTGGGTAGAAACTATCGGCTGCAGTTGGTGGAAGATAAGGAGAACCCCTTAATCTTCAGAAATGGACAGTTCTTTTTGAGCAGGAATGCGGTGCCCGATGCGCCTGAGCTGTTTAAGCAGTTTTATAAAACCAAGTTGCTAAAAAAACTCGAAGATAGATTGTCGTTGTATGCTTCTAAGATGTCACAGCAGCCTGCGGGAATTCGGGTTATGGAGCTAAAAAATCGTTGGGGGTCCTGCTCCTCTCAGGGTTCCCTGAACTTCCATTGGAAGTGTGCCATGTTGCCGTTAAGCGTATTGGACTATGTGATTGTTCATGAATTGGCTCATATCCAGCACCAGAATCATTCCCCTGCATTTTGGCGAGTTGTCGAAAAAGTGATGCCCGGATACGAAGAACAGAAGAATTGGCTGAAGTTTAACGGCGCGAGTATGAGTCTTTAAAAAGAATAGGAATTATTAAAATATCTATTTCGAGTAACCCCAGGGTAACCCAGAGAAGTGTTTCGAAGAGAGGTGAATGCGGTGGGCGCTGTAACTGCTTGAAAACTAAAGAAAAAATGGTGGCCCCTCCCTGACTCGAACAGGGGACCTGCCGATTATGAGTCGGATGCTCTAACCAACTGAGCTAAGGGGCCATATAAGAAGGCGCCCATTATACTGATCGAATATAATGGGCGCTACTTTTTTATCACAAATACTACGTCTAAAACGACTTTAACAGGCTGAAATCGCTAGATTTCTTGCTGCACGTGCCATTTTCTTACTGCTTATCCGTATCCAAGAAGCTGCGAAGGTGCTCGGAGCGGCTTGGGTGGCGCAATTTACGTAGTGCTTTTGCTTCAATCTGACGAATACGTTCACGGGTAACGTCGAACTGCTTGCCCACTTCTTCAAGAGTGTGGTCAGTGTTCATGTCGATACCAAAACGCATGCTCAGTACTTTGGCTTCACGAGCAGTTAGGCCAGATAGTACGTCACGAGTGGCTTCACGAAGACCTTCTGTTGTTGCTGTATCCATTGGTGAATGGATATTGGTGTCTTCGATAAAATCACCCAAGTGCGAATCTTCATCATCGCCGATTGGGGTTTCCATGGAGATAGGCTCTTTGGCAATTTTAAGTACCTTGCGAACTTTATCTTCTGGCATCTCTAAACGTATTCCGAGTTCTTCAGGAGTGGGCTCACGACCCATTTCTTGAAGCATTTGTCGAGAAACTCGGTTTAGCTTGTTGATGGTCTCAATCATGTGTACTGGGATTCGGATGGTTCGCGCCTGATCCGCAATAGATCGGGTGATTGCCTGTCGAATCCACCATGTTGCATAAGTAGAGAACTTATAACCACGACGGTATTCAAACTTATCAACCGCTTTCATCAGACCAATGTTACCTTCCTGGATAAGATCCAAGAATTGTAGGCCTCGGTTGGTGTACTTTTTCGCGATAGAGATAACCAATCGTAGGTTAGCTTCTACCATTTCTTTCTTAGCACGGCGAGCTTTGGCTTCACCGATAGACATGCGACGGTTGATTTCTTTAATTTCAGGAATCGTTAGCGTGATGTCTTCTTGAAGAGCAAGCAATCTGCGTTGTGCACGTAAGATCTCAGGGCGAAGCTCCATAAGGCCTTCTGCGTATGCTTCGCCTTTTTTGATTTCTGCATCAATCCATTCAAGCTTAACTTCATTGCCTGGGAATGACTTAAGGAAGGCAGGGCGAGGCATTCTTGCAATACGGATACAGCTATTCATCACAAAGCGTTCGTGCTTGCGAATCGTGGCGAGAGTGGTTCTAACCTTGTGTACCAGGGTGTCAAACATGCGAGGTACAAGCTTGAAGGTGATGAAAATATCACCGAGGGCTTGAAACGCTTTCTCTGCTTGTTTGGAGTTGCGGCCGTGCTTCTCTACTTCTACGTCGGCTTTTGCTAGTAGTGCAGCAAGCTCACCAAAACGCTCTTTGGCTTCTTCAGGGCAAAGAGAGTTATCAATTTCTTCTTTGTCCTCATCGTCTGCTTTCTTTTCTTCTTCTGTCTTTGGCTGGTGTGGTGCAGGAATGGCAACCGCATCGGTTTCATTCGGGTCAACATAGCCATTGATGATGTCAGTTAAGCGACGCTCTTCGAGTTCAACTTTGTCATATTCTGTAAGAATGTGTTGCACGGCGCCGGGCCAGTACGCTAACGAGTGAAGAACTTGGCGTACACCTTCTTCAATACGTTTGGCGATAACGATTTCGCCTTCACGTGTTAGTAGCTCAACGGTACCCATTTCACGCATGTACATGCGAACAGGGTCAGTCGTTCGGCCGGGTTCGGTTTCTACTGAAACAAGTGCAGCAGCAGCTTCTTCAACGGCATCTTCATCTGCGCCGTCGGAACCGTCTTTCATAAGAAGGTCGTCAGCTTCAGGGGCCGTCTCGTGTACAGGGATGCCCATATCGTTGATCATGCCAACAATATCTTCAATCTGGTCGGGATCAGTGATGTCCGATGGCAGATGGTCATTAACTTCGGCGTAGGTTAAGTAGCCTTGCTCCTTACCATGTGCAATAAGTTGTTTTAACAGTGATTTTTGCTTCTCTTTATTGCTCATGCAGTGCCGTTTCCTAAGTCAGGGGTCGCGTCGAACGCGGGATTATACAAGTGTCGACGCAAATATGCTAGAACCCTTGTGGATTGGGGGGTAAGTGCCGTTTATGGGGGTAATTGAACGGAATTCAACCTACAAAGTGATAATTTATTCTGTTTCGATGATGACTGGTGCCAAGGCAAGCTTTAATTTTAGTAGTTCTCTGAGTTTTGTCTTGTCTTTTGCGCCATCTTTGATCAAATCGTCAAGATCTGACTCAACTTTTGCTCTCTCAAGGTTGCGTAGTGCATCGTTAAGCTCTGGTGCGCTGTTTTCTTGGGGTATTAAAAACTCTTTGGCGGCAAGTTGAGCAAGGTGCTCGCCTTCTTCAGTTGCGTGCCAGCGGCCAAGGATGGCTGCGGTGGATGCTTCTGGTCGCTCTCTAAGTAGGGCAAGCAAATCCCTTAGCAGTTCCATGTAGGGTGACTGGAAATGCTGTAAATCTGCGGGTAATTCTGTATTGGCGGCATCTTTTGGTGTGTGCAGAATAATGCGTATTACGGAATCAATAATAGGGGTGACTGTGGCCGGGGGTTGAATGGGTTGATCATCCCAGTCGTTTTGGTAGCCCTTCTTAAACCCCTTTTTGCCTTTCCAGGCTTTATTTTTTTTGAATGACTTCTTTTTGCCAGGCGGTGAGTTTCCGTACTGGGGCGGGTCAAAATTGTCGTTTGATGGTGGGGCTTGAGAGTAGTCTTGTTGTGGGTAGTCAGGTTGGTGTTGGCCAGCCTGTGAATGGTTGGGGTAATCTTGTGGTGGGTAGTAACCGTCGGTGTTGCTGGTTGTGCCATCGCCCATGTTGCCCATCATGTTCGCGTAATCAGGTTGGCCTTGGTAGTCTTGTGGCGATTGATTTTGCTGGCTTTGTTGGGGTTGTTGATTGTTGCTGGAAGGCGTGGATTCGGGGTTGGGCTTCGGTACGCTAGATACCGAGATAGCCTTTTCTAAATTCTCGGTAGAAAGCTCGGTGATCGACGCAAGTCTGCCGATCATCAGTTGTCGAAATACGCCCTGGGGTAGTTTTTCTAACAAAGGGGCGGCTTGGTTGGCAAGTCGTGCTTTGCCATCCATTGTATTGACATCAATATCCAGTGATAGGGCGTCAAAGAAGTGCTCGGACAGTGGCGTTGCTGTGCGAAATTGTTCTTCTAGTAGCTCGGGGCCGTCTTTGTTTACCAGGGTGTCGGGGTCTTCGCCTTCAGGCAAAAATAAAAAACGAATTTGTCGGCCATCTTTCATGCAGGGTAGGGCGTTTTCTAAAGCCCGGTTTGATGCTTTTCTGCCTGCAGCATCCCCATCAAAGCAAAAGACTACTTCGCTGACGTAGCGAAAGAGTTTTTCGATATGATCTTGGTTGGATGCGGTGCCAAGGGTCGCAACAGAGTAGTGGATGCCGTGATGGGTGAGTGCAATAACATCCATGTAACCTTCAACAACAACGAGTCGTTCAAGTTTTTGTGGGTGTTTGCGGGCATCGTAAAGGCCGTAAAGTTCGCGGCTTTTGTGAAAAACGTCGGTTTCTGGGGAGTTTAGATATTTGGGTTTGTCGTTACCCAGAACTCTTCCGCCAAAAGCAATGGTTCTGCCGCGCATGTCTCGGATGGGGTACATGATGCGATCACGAAAACGGTCGTATTCACGCCCGTTGTCGTTGCGAACCGTTAGGCCTGCGTCAATTAGCTGTTTTCGCTTAAGTTCAGTGTCGCCAAATTCAGATATTAGGTTGTCCCAGCCTGGAGGGGCGTAACCAATTTGAAAATGTTTGGCGGTTTCTCCGGAGAGGCCGCGACGCTTTAAATAGCTAACCGCTTTTTCGCGAACGCGAGGATTCTTGAGTTGCGATTGGAAGAATTGATTGGCTTTATCGAGAATGTTGTAGAGTTCGGTGTGATCTTTTTTCTTAAGCCCGGTACCGCCTTCTCGGGGTACGTCCATGCCTAGCTTTTTGGCTAGTCCTTCGATGGCTTCGACAAACCCTTCTCGAACGTAGTCCATCTGAAAGCCGATGGCGTTACCGCTGGCGCCACAGCCAAAGCAATAGTAGAACTGTTTGTCGGGACTGACTGTGAAAGAGGGGGTTTTTTCGTCGTGAAACGGGCAGCAGGCTGAGTAGTTCTTGCCTGATTTTTTGAGTCGGACCTGGCTGCCGATTAGGTCAACTAGGTCCGTTCTGGCGAGGACATCATCAATAAAATGTTCAGGGATTTTTCCTGCCATAGAGGTGTGCGCCGTTTATTTAGCTAGGTCGAGACTGAGCTGGGTCGAAATTTAACTAGGTCGAGATTTAGCTGAGTCGAGCTTTAATCTGTTTGCTGACTTCACCCATGTCGGCTTTGCCTTGGAGTTGGGGTTTTAGTATGCCCATCACCTTGCCCATGTCTTTCATGCCTTCAGCGCCAGTGCTGCTGATAGCGGAGTCGATCAGGGTGTTGATCTCATCTTCAGTTAGGGCTTTTGGCATAAACTCTTGCAATACAGTGATTTCAAAGCGCTCAATGCTTGCTAAGTCTTCACGGTTGCCTGCCTCATATTGCTGGGCAGAGTCTTTGCGTTGTTTAATCATTTTGTCGAGAACGGCAAGAATGCGGACTTCGTCAGGTTCTATGCGTTCATCAACTTCAATTTGTTTAAGGGCCGCAGTAGCCATGCGAAGGGTGGTGAGGCGACCTTTTTCTTTGGCTTTCATTGCTGTGATAACGGCTTTGTTTAACTGGTCTCTAAGCGCTGGCATGGGGCTTCCTTAATAAATAATGACAAACACAAATACGCCGAACAGGTTATCCTGTACAGCGTAAGAGTGATCGAGGATCTGTGAAGTGTTAGCTTAACAGGCTTGACGGATCCTAGTAGAGGCGCTTGCGACGAATAGTTTCGCGAGAAACTTTCTTTGCGTGACGCTTAACAGCTGCAGCGGCTTTGCGCTTGCGAACTTGAGTTGGCTTTTCGTAATATTCGCGACGACGTACTTCAGCTAGTACACCTGCTTTTTCACAAGAACGCTTAAAACGACGTAGTGCTACGTCAAATGGCTCGTTATCTTTTACCTTTACCTGAGGCATTAATCGTACCTTTGTATTTAATGGGTTAACTTCATTTTAGATGTCTTTTTTGTAGTCGCTTTAGTGGCAGCTACCTAAAAACACCTAAATCAGATCCTGTATCCATATTCATAGAACCGAAACGATAGGGCTCCAGATTTGGGGCGTGAATTGTAATCCTAATGCAGGAGAATTGCAAAACCTGTTTGGCAGGTTATGATGATGGGCTTAAAATGTTGAGATGTAACACATTTAAATATGACTGGAGATAAAGGTAGCCTGTGAAAGTACTTGGGATTGAGACGTCGTGTGATGAAACAGGTATTGCTCTGTATGATAGTGATACTGGGCTCTTGGGCCATGTTCTGTATAGCCAGATCGAACTGCATCAGGATTATGGCGGTGTTGTGCCAGAGCTGGCATCTCGAGATCATGTGCGAAAAATTATTCCTCTGATTCGCCAGGTATTGGAAGAATCAGGGGTCACAAAGCAAGATATTGATGCTGTAGCCTATACAGCGGGCCCTGGATTAGTGGGTGCATTGCTGGTTGGGGCGTCTGTTGGTAAAAGTATTGCTTACGGTTGGGGGGTGCCTGCTATTCCTGTTCATCACATGGAAGGCCACCTTTTGGCTCCAATGCTTGAAGATAACCCACCAGAAATGCCTTTTTTGGCATTATTGGTCAGTGGCGGCCATACCCAGTTGATTGGTGTTGATAATTACAGTGAATATACCATTTTGGGCGAGTCTTTAGATGACGCTGCTGGGGAGGCTTTTGATAAGGCTGCCAAAATGCTGGGGTTGGACTACCCTGGAGGGCCGGCGATTGCAAAGGCGGCAGAGGGCGGTGATGACAATAGATTTACGTTTCCGCGGCCAATGATAGGCAAGCCAGGGCTTAATTTCAGCTTCAGTGGGCTTAAAACGTACTGTATGAATACAATTGATGACTGTGTTGAGGCAGAGGGTGGGCTTACTGCGCAGACTCGTAGTGACATCGCCTGTGCATTTCAGACAGCTGTTGTTGATACGTTGGCGATGAAGTGTAAACGTGCGATAAAGCAAACAGACTATAAACGTTTGGTGATAGCGGGTGGTGTGAGTGCAAATACCTTGCTGCGAGAGAAATTGAAGAAAGTTATGGGAGGTATGGGGGTTGAGGTTTATTACCCTCGGTTAGAGTTTTGTACGGACAACGGGGCAATGATAGCATTTGCAGGTTGCCAGCGGTTATTGGCGGGTGAGGTGTCTGATCATGCGATCCAAGTGAGGGCACGCTGGCCGCTAGATCAATTAAAAGGTGGTTAATGCTGCTTTTTGTCGTCGTTGCTTTCATCTAGGCCGTGCTCATCAGCGCTGGCTTCATCAAAGCTACGTTCATTGCCTCGATAAAGGCTAAGCATATTTTGTCGGTGGCTAAGAATAAGTAACAGTGAAATGGTTGCGATAACGGGTAAATAGCTGCTTTGAAGTGTTGAGGGTACGGTTAGGTTGAAATAAATCGGAGCCGCGGCCCAGCTCACCAGGGCCGCTATGGACGCCGTTCGGGTCATAACGATGGTACCAACCCAAGTGCCGATTATCAGTAGGCCTGCTGGCCAATGTAAGGCTAGGGCAACCCCCATAGCCGTGGCGACACCTTTTCCACCTCTAAAATCAAAATATACGGGAAAGAGGTGTCCTAAAAATGCACAAAAACCACACAAGGCAAGCACGATAGGTGGTGCATTTAGTTCCATTGCGATCAAAATAGGGATAATTCCTTTGGCGACATCTCCCAGAAGAGTCGCTACTGCTGCCAGTTTTCCTGCGGCACGTAATACGTTGGTGGTGCCAGGGTTCTGTGAGCCTGTTGAGCGAGGGTCTTCAAGCCCCAATATGCGGCAAATTAATATTGCAGAGGAAATAGATCCCATTAAGTAGGATAATAGCCACAACACAATAACTAATACGGTATTCAGAATTCGTTTCCTTTCAAGGTTCGCGTCTAGCGGCGTTTTCTAGGATAATTACGTTTTATTAAAACAAATGGTTTGATGAATGGATATAGTTTATATACGCGAGTTAAATATTAAGACGGTTATCGGGATCTTTGATTGGGAGCGCAGTATTAAGCAAACAGTTAGTCTTGATTTAGAGATGGGCACGGATATCGCTAAAGCGGCTGCTACTGACCATATTAATGACACGTTGGATTATAAGGCGGTGTCTAAGCGGCTTATTTCTTTTATTGAATCCAGCGAGTTTCAATTGGTGGAAACGATGGCAGAACGAGTAACTGAAATTGTACGCGAAGAGTTCTCTGTTCCGTGGGTTCGGTTACGTTTAAGTAAGCCCGGTGCAGTGCGTGGGGCAAAAGATGTGGGTGTTGTGATTGAGCGAGGAGAAAAGGTCTAAATGACTCGGGTGTACCTTAGTTTAGGCAGCAATATTGATCGCGAAAACCATATAAAGGCGGGCCTGGATGCGTTGGCGCGAGAATTTGGCTCGTTGACGTTGTCCCCTGTGTACGAAAGTGAGTCGGTGGGCTTTGATGGTGATGCATTTTATAATCTAGTCGTTGCTATAGAGTCT
>MAAL01000127.1 GCA_002163245.1 Gammaproteobacteria bacterium 42_54_T18
TTATTATGTGCCAAGGCCTAATTTTCCTTTTGTATTACGTTGTTTGTTCGCACTTGCATTGTAACACTTATCGAGAATTAGGCCTTTTTTATGTCAAACTGTGGGACAGCAGTGACTTCCTATATGGACTTTCTTTCAAAAGCACTCTAGCAGCTTCATAAAAAACATCTATGGCCATCCAGACACAATACTCAGAAATTTCCGCACATTTATACCTACGCCCGTAACCATGCTCTATCAAACCTTGCATAAATCATAAATTGAGCAACAATTCTTAGTAAATTGACTGTTTAGCCATAGCCTCCTTTTCTCGCGCCAATGCAATCTAAACGCCACCATCAGAGACTCTAGTTCACCAAATCAGAAAAGCATTAGCTCAACTATCTTGAAAAACATAAAGCAGAGAGAATCACAATGAGTAGAGATCCCATGGGTATCGCTTTAGCCGCCCTTAATAGCATTGCCTCCTCACCAGTTATTGATAAGCTGGGATTACGTGAAACCATCGAAAAAACCATTTATCAAGGTACAAAAACAGGGTTTAAAGCACTAGGTGCAACCTCTAGACAATTTAAAAATGTCGCCAATTTGGTAACACCTGCACGACCAGGTGCTCCCGAATCTACAACGTCAAAAAACCTCTTTGACTTAAACCTCAGTGAAGAACAGCAGCTGATGCAAGACAGCATTCAACGATTTGCGAAGGACCTTATTCGCCCAGCTGCATTGGATGCAGATAAAAATGCTGAAGTTCCTCAAGATATTACAACTCAAGCCTCCGAGCTAGGGCTCTCTTATTTTTCCGTACCGGAAGAATTAGGTGGGGCAGGAACTGAACGATCTCCCGTAACTAACATGATCGTTGCTGAAGAACTTGCCTACGGCGACATGGGCATTGCTGTTGCAACACTGGCCCCTATCGGTGTTGCTAATGCATTAACCCATTGGGGTACTGCATCACAACAGTCGAAATATTTACCCTCTTTTCTAGACGAGTCACCCTTACTAGCGTCAATAGCCGTCGCTGAAAGCGAGCCGTTGTTTGATGCAAACCAGCTTAAAACTACCGCCAAATCTGTTGGTAATGGTTTTATCTTACATGGCGAAAAGTCTTTGGTTCCTCTAGCCGAAAGCAGCGAGCTATTCCTAATCGCCGCTAACCTGGAAAACAAAGGTCCGAGACTGTTTATTGTTGAAAGCAGTACGGAAGGCCTTACTGTATCGGCAGACCCCTCCATGGGGCTAAAAGCAGCACAACTGGGTAAAATCAATCTAAATAACGTGAAAATTGAGAGTGATTGCCTTCTTGGGGATGAAGACTTTGACTATCAAACATTTATTAATTTTTCTCGCCTTGCTTGGTGCTCATTAGCATTAGGCACAGCAAAAGCAATATTGGACTATACCATTACCTATTGTAATGAACGGGAAGCTTTTGGCGAGCCCATCAGTCACCGACAATCTGTAGCCTTTATGGTTGCCAATATAGGTATCGAGCTCGACAGTATGAAAGTATTAACTCAGCGCGCAGTTGCTCGAGCAGAAAAAGGTCTAGATTTCACACAAGAAACCTATCTTGCACATGTACTGTGCGGAGACAAAGCAATGGAAATTGGCACCAATGGTGTGCAGCTATTAGGCGGACACGGATTCACCAAAGAACATCCCGTTGAACGTTGGTATCGAGATATGCGATCTATCGCAATTTGTGAAGGCGGCTTACACCTATAGACCTTTAACACTCTACCACGTTAACAAAATGCATTTGAGGACATCAAAATGTTATTAGAATTACCCAAGAAACTACAAAATTTACAAGGTATGGCTTACCAAGTAGCCAACGAAATGTTACGACCAATATCACGAAAATATGACCTGGCCGAACACGAATATCCAAAAGAATTGGATATGGTTGCTTCTATGCTAGATGGCATGAATGCCGGTGATGACGATGGCGTTGGCGCAGGAGAAGCAAGTAAAAAGAAAAAACGCAGCGATGGAAGCATCAGTAATGGCAGTAACATGGCGGCAGTGGTCGGCATACAAGAATTTTGCTGGGGTGATACCGGCTTACTATTAACACTTCCCCGCCAAGGGTTAGGCAACGCTGCAATAGCCGCAGTAGCTAATCCAGAGCAACTTAAACGCTTTAAGGGGAAATGGGCAGCAATGGCAATCACCGAGCCCAATACCGGTTCTGATTCGGCCTCTATTCGTACTACAGCCAAAAAAGATGGCGATCACTATGTACTAAACGGTGAAAAAATATTCATCACTTCAGGAGCTAGAGCAGGCGTCATTGTTGTTTGGGCAACCCTAGACAAAGACCTTGGTCGTGCAGGCATTAAGTCGTTTGCTGTAGAGCGCGGAACAGCGGGCATGGAGCTTATTCGTTTAGAGCATAAACTTGGTATTAAGGCATCTGATACCGCTGCCGTCATGTTTACCGACTGTCGAATTCATAAAGATAACTTACTAGGTAACGAAGAAATTAATGTCGAAAAAGGGTTTGCCGGTGTAATGGAGACCTTCGACAACACTCGCCCCTTAGTAGCTGCTATGGCTGTTGGATTAGCAAAAGCCTCTCTCGACCAAGCCCGCCAACTACTAAAAAACCATCTAAAACAAGATTACAGCACTCCAATTACCAATGTGAGCGCTGTTGAAGCTGAGTTATACAGGATGGAGGCCGATTGGGAGGCTTCACGCCTATTAACCATAAAAGCTGCTTGGATGGCAGATAATGCGATGCCTAATTCCAAAGAAGCATCCATCGCCAAAGCAAAAGCGGGAAGAGTTTGTAATCAAATTACATTAAAATGTGTCGAGCTTTGTGCCAGTGTTGGTTACAGTGAAAACGAGTTACTTGAAAAGTGGGCTAGAGACTCTAAAATCCTTGATATTTTTGAAGGAACCCAACAAATTCAACAACTTATAGTGGCCAGAAGGCTCTTAGGCAAGAGCTCTTCAGAGCTAAAATAACGACATTTTACCCATACCATTACCAATTTTGGTAGTGGTATTTTGGTGATCACACACACATATCATCAGTTTCTTACACTTCGAACACTTGACCATTTTCAAATCCCATAATATTATTGATCCATTGCTGGTTCATATATAGAGATATCAGCTAATAATATTGAGTAAGTAGTAGGTCGGTAGTAAGTCGATTGTTCATACTGCAAAAGAGTTCTTCCCCTCTAACACGGAAGTCACGCAGAGATTTACACCGAGCATTATTGTAATAAGTAATTGTAATAAGTAATTGCAATAAACAGTTGTGATGGCAATTAGAAGTTTTTACGCTCTAAATGACGATGAGCGACTTGAGTTTCAATAAGTAGTTTTAATATTGAGTACTAATTTCGAGCAAGCGGTTACGTTAACTTGATTATTTAAGTGGTACTAAAAAATTGAGCTTATATACATGATACGAACTGGCGTTTGGACAATGCCAATCCGTACCCCCTATCCAAACATAAACATAGATTGTTAGTTTTATGACCAGAAGTGTACAGCAAGACGACGACAAGATTTTTACCGAAAAAACCATCGACAAAGACGTATTTTCTAGGAATGTACTAAATGGCCTCGGAAGGGATTTGCAACTTCCTCAGTCAATAGCACAAGCACAGCTTAGAAAACACATGGATGAGATATTCCAAATGTGGTCCGATGGTTTCTCTGTTGATATCGCCACCAAGCATTTATGTGACATTGTCCGCGAAGATGCCAAAGATGACCCAGAGCTTAGCTGGCTTATCAAAGAGGACGAGGTTAAGCCCATCCTCAGCATCAAGAAAACAATCAAGAAAAAAGAACCCCCTGCCCCCAAAAAGCAGCAAGCAACCGCTAAGACGCAAGAACCAACTGTCATTGATGGCTGGACCATTTCTGTTATCAATGGTACTGCTGAGCATACTAATGGAGCCATCTTAAATTTTGCTGGTGACCCCAATTCTGATGATTTTTCCGTTAAACCTTCCAATCAGCCGAAAGACATTAGCGCCATTGATGCCGTCGCCATTATTCGTGAAGGCGTTAACGCATATACAGATGCCTATAACAGCACGTCCAAACGAAGCTTAAATGGCCCTGCTATTCAACACGAGCTTGAGGAAGGCCAAACTCAGGGCACCGTTAAATGGTTCTCAGATAAAAAAGGCTTTGGGTTTATATGTGCAGACGAATACGAAGGGGATATTTTTGTTCACCACAAAGATATTGTCGGCAAAGGCTTCAGAAAGCTATTGGTTGGCCAACAAGTATCCTTTGTTGCCATTGATGGAGATCGCGGTGTACAGGCATCGGAAGTAAGAATCTTAGCTTAATCTTTATCAGGCATAAAAAAACGCTTCAATTGAAGCGTTTTTTTATGCCTGATAAAGATTAATGCATTAACGTGCCGTTAACACGGTTGTTTTAGTATTGTTTTCATCATTAATCATCGTAGTGACAGCAATCGTCATCACTCCAGCATCCTGATCATAACTTAACGTAGTAACCTCATCACCTTCAATAGACACACGATTCAAGTCTTCACTGGTACATTCATTCGCACAGGCAAACAAAGCATCAGTTTCATAAGTGTTAAAGAATATGCCGTTACGAGCAGAAGAACAGTCTTCATCACCCATCACTAAGTCATGAGCACCAACGGTAGCTACACCTAATATATTAAAGTTATAAACCAACGCAGCTGTATCAGCCCCACACTCAGTCGAAGTAATTTGTGCATCCCACGTACTATTTAGTAGATTAAGAATAACTTCACCAGTCGTATTCCTTCGATCTGAAAGCAGCGTTTCACGGAAGTGCATAAATGAATCAAATGCATCCTTTAAGTTACCACCATTGGTTACTGCCGCAACAAGGTCATTGATCACTGCACTAGCCTCAAACAATGCCGCAGGGCTATTAAGAGGAAGAGGGAATTGAGAAAGGTAATCATCGGTTGATTTAGGGATATGGATACCATTTGAGGCATCTGAATCAAAGTCAATTGTTTGCAATATACGCAAGATATTTTGTAATTTGTCTGGGTGATCCGTAGCAGTAAGAAGATCTAAAGGGGTTACTTCACCTTTTCCGTCAGATTCACCTAACAATGTTTCCCCTAAAAAGAAACGCACTGTTTCACCAGGTAAAAAATCGAAAAAACCTTCTGCATCCGTAAAACCAGACAAAGTATCTGTCTCATACCATAAACCCGATACAGCACTATCTAAAAACTGCCCTCTTTGTAAATTCTCAGTCGAACTGCCTGAATCGGTACCTGTATCCGAGTCAGAACTAAGATCTGACGAGCCAGAAGATGAAACAGAGCTTTGTGCACCACCATCAGTTGACGAACCACCACCTCCTCCACACGCAGCCAACGCTGATATAGACAATGCTAATACGGTAGTTTTTATTATTGATGGTACAACTTCTAGTGACTTCATTTTCCTGCTCCTAACACTATTAATTAGCTTTTTTGCTTGTCGGCCATTTTTCGTCATTTTTTTGTCTTCGACGCTTTTTAAAACCTTATTTAATCTTGTTGTTTGGATTCTGACGTCCTTTACAACACTGATTTATTCCACAAAAAAACACTTCTTTTATCGTTGCCACTCCAATCTCAGCGGCGATGTAAGTAATATAGTTGCTCGCAAAATAAACACACGTACTAAAAAGGTGACGTATTTAACAGTACAAAAACACATAAAAACAACAATCCTTAACTCACTGTTTTAATAGAAAATAGTATTCGTCAAACAACTTTTGTGTTGGTTTATTGTAATTTTTTGTCCTTTTTATTCTTAAAAATAGTGAAATTCTCACTGTTTTTTTTATTTACTTAATTACAAAAAATCACCTCATAGGGTTTAGTTTTATATTTGATTCTATCCCTGTAATCCCTTATGCATTCAGAACACACCTTTCATATATGCCTGTCAAAAATCCAACTAAAAAAACTCCTAGCTCATCCACAAACGATACGTATAGACAGTTTTATGACGCTTCCAACACCTTAAAAAACAATTCAAAAACAGCCTTTATTGCCTATATATTCATTTAACCAACAGCCAACCATCGAAGCATACGATTTATGTATAAGTTCCAACTATCAGACGGGGCGGTTTCGCCTAAAATTAACCGATACCCCCTTTCATTTAATCGCTTATGCTTTTTTGCTCCTATATAGAAGGAATAGAATATGGGTCTTGGTTTACGCACAGCCCTGTTCATACTGCTGATGTCTCTTACCGGCAATACAGCAGCGCTCATCAAGATAGACAGTAATTCTCAAAAAATAGTGGTCGGGGAATCGATTACGTATCTCGCCGACATTAGCGGCAATCTTCACCTAGAAGACATTTTGTCCGATGAGCACCAACAAAAATTCTTACCCAGCACTAAAAAATCATTAAATTTTGGATTCACCGATACAACTTATTGGATAAAGATAGACATTGCCTTTGACTCAAAATTGGCACAATCGACACACTGGATAATGGAAGTTTCATACCCACTACTTGATGACATCACTTTTTACAGGCAGGAAAACCAAGGTTACGAAAAATATGTTGCTGGCGATACCATCCCTTTTTCAGAGCGTGCGATAGAATACCCTAACCCCGTTTTTCACATCACAAACGAATCAGGAGAAAGTGTCACTCACTACCTAAGGATAAACAGCAGTAGTTCATTACAAATCCCTATAACTATATGGTCCTCGGATTCCTTTGCTGAAAACACAGGGGAAAAGCTACTGGTGCTTGGGGCATTCTACGGCATCATGTTTGTTATGATCCTGTACAATTTTTTCATATTCACCTCCATTAGAAACGATGCTTACCTTTACTATATTCTGTACATTTCTTGCTTCACGCTATTCTTAGCATCGTTTAACGGGCTATCTTTTCAATACCTATGGCCTGAAAGCCCTCGTTGGGGGAACATAGCGGTTCCCTTCTTTATCAGTGTTTCCGGTTTTGGTGCTACACAGTTTACCCGGCGTTTTTTGAATACACCTCATACAACACCTATTCTAGATAAGGTATTACTCGGCATATTAGTATTATCATTAACGTCAATCATCACCAGCTTCACAATGCCCTATCAAATTGCAATTCGAGCAGCGGTTCTTGTCGCCCTGAGTTTCGGTATCACTGTACTCATTACGGGAACAGCCTGTCTGCTCAAAGGATTACGAATTGCTCGCTTCTTCCTATTGGCATGGGTAACGTTATTATTTGGCATCATAATTCATGCATTGCTTAGCCTTGGTTTCTTGCCGACCAATACCCTAACCCTTCACGCAGATCAAATGGGCTCAGTTATTGAAGTTGTTCTACTTTCATTTGCGTTAGCGGATCGAATCAACAGCTTACGCATAGAAAAAGATATTTTTCAGCGAGAAGCCATGTCTGTATTAAAACGCAGCAACAAAGTCAAAGACGAGTTTCTTTCAACTATCAGCCATGAACTCCGGACACCCATGAATGGCATAATGAATGCCATGCAACTGACCCGTCACACTCAACTCAATGAAGAACAAAACGGTCTAGTACATATTGCCAGTCAATCATCCGGTAATATGTTAACACTTATCGACAATATCCTCGGCTTTACAGAAGCGCAAGCGGGTTCACTCCATCTCAGGGAAGAGCCCTTTATCATACGAGAACTCTTAAAAGATTTAGATACCCGTTTTCAAACAACCTGTAATGATAAAGGAATAACCTTCAAAACCAACGTGACACCAGAGGTACCCGATTACTTGCTCGGTAACGATGAAAAACTGCAGAAATTGATCGGATACTTTCTAGACAACAGCGTTAAGTTTACAGAAAGTGGGATAATTGAACTAAACATTAGTATTAAAGAAGGCGCCAACACAGAAAAATACCAATGGGTTCAATTCGACGTCATTGATACTGGAATTGGCATTAAAGAAGAAGACAAACAGAACATATTTGAAGTTTTCCAACAAGCTGACGGGGCTTTCTCTCGACGTTACGGCGGCCTTGGCATAGGCCTTTCCATTGCAAAGCAAGTAAACACGCTAATGGAGCGTACCATTAATTTTGAATCTCAAATTGGCAAAGGGACTCACGTCACTTTAACCATACCAATGCTAGAAACAAGTCACCTGCCCCACCCCATAACCACTGACACCGACCTTATCCCAGAAAATACACGAATATTAATTGTCGAAGACAATCAAACCATATTAAAGAAGATCATTGAAGCGCAAGGTTATCAGGCACAAATTGCCGAAAACGGTCAAGTAGCACTCGACATCATTGACGAGTACTCACCACACGTTATTTTAATGGATTGCCAAATGCCTATAATGGATGGGTTCACGGCAACACAAAAAATTCGTCTGTTAGAAAAACCTCTCTGTGATACTCCCATTATTGCCGTTACTGCAAATGTTATGGCTGGAAACAAACAACGTTGCCTAGAGGCAGGTATGGATGATTACTTAAAAAAACCCACCAACAAAGACGTTCTTAAAACACGAATCAAGCAATGGTTATCATATCGAAAAGATAACGACACAAAAGAGCGGGCAGCATAGACGAATATTTAACACGTTGCTGATAGAATACTTTAGATAATTGATGCATCACCTCTTGTACAAGAATTAAACCAGGGAAGATTTAATGCCTACGTTCAATGATTACAAATACCCTCTACATTTCACTTTTAGCTCTGCATTACCATGATTATCGTAAAACTAACTCTTGTCCCTCTTATCATCCTTGGGCTTAGTCTTGCAGGAAAGCGATGGGGGAGTTTTGTAAGCGGCATATTATCCGGGCTCCCCGTTATTGCAGGTCCCATAACTTTATTTTTAGCGCTAGAACAAGGTCACGATTTTGCCACTGCCTCCGCAAACTCAACATTGCTTGGGATTTTTGCGCTCTCTAGTTTTTGCTTTATCTATGGCTTATGCGCCAGAAGATATGGCTGGCTCACATCGTTAACTATTGGCTGGATATGCTATTTCATCATTGCAACCTTAATATCCCACCTGTCCCTCCCCCCGCAATTATCAATGCTTTTGGTGGCCTTATTTATCGCGCTACTTCTAAAATTAACGCCTACTATCACTCATAACACAATTACGATATCTATCACTAAAAATGAGCTCATTGTACGCATGCTCGCAGCAATGTTATTAGTAATGGTGATCACCACATTCGCAAATATATTGGGGCCAACATTTAGCGGTATATTTGCAGCCTTCCCTGTAGCAGCATCAGTGCTTGCTGTTTTCACCCATTCCACTCATTCAGGGATACAGGCAGCGCTCCTTCTTAGAGGTGTTACTATCGGCCTCCTAAGCCTTTCCTCTTTTTATTGCAGCTTAATCTTGCTCACAAATACTCTAGGATTTTACAGCGCGTTCCTCGCCTCTCTAATATTGGTTCTTTGCCTACAATTATTTATGTATCGTATTCTGATCGAAAGAAAAATATAGCTTCACTAAACCCCTTATAAATAAGGGATTTGGTGAAGCTACCCTATCAATAAAATTAACGCCTTTAAATCGCTGCAGCCAGTCGTGACCCTTGGTCAATCGCTCGCTTAGCATCCAGTTCAGCTGCGACATCAGCACCACCAATTAGATGCACGTTGATGCCCTTAGCTTTTGCTCCGGCAGCCTCTAATGCGTCTGCGAGGTCGCGCTTAGGTGTTTGACCTGCACACAAAACAACATGATCTACATCAAGCAGCCGGCTTTGACCATTAACCGTAATATGTAAGCCTTCGTCATCAACCTTGTCATAACTTGCACCAGCAACCATTTCTACGCCTTTTTGCTTTAATACTGCTCTATGCACCCAACCAGAAGTTTTACCTAAATCTTTTCCTAGAGACGTTTCTTTGCGCTGTAATAAATACACTTTTCTTGCTGATGGAACCACATTCGCCTCTTTTAATCCCGAACGATTCTCAAGACTTGTATCAACACCCCATTCGTCATACCACTGGGCAAGCTCATCTTCCGTATGGTTGTGCACTAAAAATTCACCAACATCAAAACCAATACCGCCAGCCCCAATAATCGCAACTTTTTCACCAACAGGCTTTTTATGTAGAAGCACATCTATATAAGAAAGAACTTTCTCGTGTTCAATGCCCTCAATACCTGGTACACGTGGAGTAATGCCTGTCGCCACAATCACCTCGTCAAAACCCGCATCAATTAACTCTTGAGCTTCAACTTTATGGTTTAACTTTAAGTTAACGCCACGTTTGCCGATCATTTTTCCGAAGTAACGTAACGTCTCTGCAAAATCTTCTTTGCCAGGAACTTCTTTTGCAATATTAAATTGTCCACCAACGCGATCTGATGCATCAAACAATGTCACATCATGACCACGTTCCGCAGCAACCGTTGAAGCAGCCATACCTGCTGGTCCAGCACCAATAACCGCAACTTTTTTCTTATTTTGAGTTGGTAAATAACGTAATTCCAATTCATGGCAAGCACGAGGGTTTACCAAACATGAGGCTCGCTTATTTCGGAACGTATGATCCAAACAGGCTTGATTACAAGCAATACAGGTATTAATTTCATCTGCTCTGCCATTTTCTGCTTTTTGCACAAAAAATGGGTCGGCCAACAAGGGGCGCGCCATGGAAACCATGTCAGCTTCACCACCCTTAATAATATCTTCAGCAACCTCAGGTGTATTGATGCGATTACTAGCGCATACGGGTATCGATACCAATGATTTTAATTTACCCGTAGCGAAACTAAATGCTCCACGGGGAACAGATGTTACTATCGTTGGGATACGCGCTTCGTGCCAACCAATCCCGGTATTGATGATTGTCGCACCTGCCGCTTCAATCTCTTTTGCAAGTGTTGCAATATGATCCCATTCTTGACCACCTTCCACCAAATCCATTAATGACATTCGATATACGATAATAAAGTTCTTACCTACGGTCTCACGAACTTTACGCACAGTTTCAATGGCAAAACGCATTCGATTTTCTGGGCTTCCACCCCATTTGTCAGTACGTTGATTAGTACGCTCGCACAAAAACTGATTGATCAAATAACCTTCTGACCCCATGATCTCAACGCCATCATAACCAGCAAACTTTGACAGTTCCGCTGCTTTGGCAAAGTCATCAATAGTTGACTGCACTTGCTTGCCCGACATTTTCCCAGGCTTGAACGGTGTTATGGGTGATTTGATACCAGAAGGCGACAAACTATAAGGCACATAACCATAACGCCCCGCATGCAATAACTGCATACAGATCTTACCGCCTTCATTGTGAACCGCGCTGGTTACACGCTTATGTAACAATGCGGTCACCTTATCTTGCATACGCGAGCCTAGCGGCAATAATTCACCTCGACGGTTGGGCGCATACCCACCCGTAATAATCAGACCAACACCACCACGGGCACGTTCCGCAAAATACGCAGCTAACTTTTCAATGTTAAAGAAGCGATCTTCTAACCCCGTATGCATAGACCCCATCAATACTCGATTACGTAATGTGGTAAACCCTAAATCCAAGGGTTTCAAAAGATTTGGGTAAAATTTACTCATAAGATCGCTCTCTTAGTTAGTTCAAGCATAGCTGCTCAAACATTATTAACTCAAAATAGATCGCCTGCCACATTGCGCTCTCTTCGCACAGGCATGACGATAAAACATGGGGATATAGCACGAAGGTATAGTACAGAATGATAATAGTAAAAGTCGTTGGCAATTGTGACGTGACCGAGCAGTCTATTATCAATTTAGTACGCTTTAGTGCATATCTCTCCGTTCAAAGGCAATTCGATTTCAATCACTTTTAGTAATAAAGCAACACAGAACCGACTTTCCATGGCTAAACGTATTATATTCTGGTATTTTTCTTACAAAACGCATAATAAACCACCGTCAAATTATTCAGGTGGCTTAACACGCTGAATAAGGTTAAAGGTAGAGAAATGCTATCCATTGTCGCCAATAAGCTAAAGAAAAACACATTCCGAAAGTCCGAGGCTAAAGTTGCCGAAACAATACTTAACGACCCCGAAAGTGCGATAAAGAGCAGTATTGCTAACCTAGCAAAAGCCGCCAATGTCAGTGAACCTACGGTAAACCGCTTCTGCACAAACCTAGGTTGCAAGGGGTTCCCCGACTTCAAATTACAACTTGCGCAGAGCCTTGCCAGCGGCACTCCCTATGTAGGAACTAATGTCACACTTGAGGACAACACCGAAGAATTTACCAACAAGATCTTTGATGCAGCAGCAGCGACCATTACTAGAACCCGTAAAAATATGGACCTGCCCATTCTAGAGCAAGCTATTGATACGTTAGCACAGGCGAAGAAAATTGAAATATATGGCTTAGGCGCTTCGGGATCAGTCGCTCAAGATGCCCAACATAAATTCTTTCGCCTCAATATCCCAGTTATTGCTCACATAGACGAACTAATACAACGCATGTCTGCTGCAGCCACTCAAATTGGGGATGTTGTTATTCTCATATCCAATACTGGACGAACCATATCTATCGTCAAAACTGCTGAGATTGCACATCAAACCGGGGCAACCGTTATCGGAATAACCACACCTGACAGCCCCCTCGCTAAACATTGTCACCTACTTCTCGCGATAGAGACCGAGGACGACACGGATATGTACACACCAACAACCTCGCGCTTAGCACACCTTGTTTTAATTGACGTGCTTGCCACAGGAGTCGCCATTAAACGCGGCCCTAGATTTGCAGTGCATTTACAAAAAATCAAATCGAGTCTCACTCAAACACGCTATCCCAAAGCACCTTAAAACAACATAGCCTTCAACATGCCCATTTAAATGTAACAATATTACAAGAAAATAAGAAAACCCCCTTGCAAAACCCCGGTTTGGTTGTAATATTACCACCAAATTAGAAGGTATCATTGTTTTTGAGGTTTTTGGCATGGCGATTAGAATAGCAATTAATGGGTACGGCAGGATTGGACGTAACGTATTACGGGCGCTGTACGAGAATAACTACCGAGAGCAGATAGAGATTATTGCCATTAATGACCTGGGAGACGCCAACACCAATGCCCACCTAACACAGTACGACACGGTACATGGCACTTTTGCTCACGCAGTTAAAGTCGAAAACAACAAGCTTATTGTCAACAATGACAAGATTGTGATCTGCAATGAACGCAACCCAGGGAATTTGCCTTGGGCTACATTAGGTATCGATGTGGTTCTTGAGTGCACCGGCTTATTCACTGATGGCGAAAAAGCACAAGCTCACATCAAAGCAGGGGCTAAAAAAGTCATTATATCCGCACCCGCGAGCAACGTTGATGCAACCATTGTTTACGGTGTGAACGATCACATTCTTACTAACAAACACAATATTATTTCCAACGCATCTTGCACAACCAATTGCCTTGCCCCGCTTGCCAAAATCATTAACGATACGATTGGTATTGAAAGCGGCTTAATGACAACAATACACTCCTTCACCAACGATCAAGCGTTATCTGACGCTTATCATACTGATTTACGCAGGGCTCGTGCTGCAACACATTCAATGATTCCCACTAAAACCGGTGCAGCAAGCGCTGTTGGGTTAGTACTACCTGAAATAGCAGGGCTCTTAGATGGCCTGGCTGTTCGAGTCCCGACCATCAATGTTTCACTGGTAGACTTATCCTTTATTGCCAACAAAGAAACCACTGTTAACGAGCTCAACAACATTATCAAGAACGCAGCTCTTGCAGATAACAAAGGTGTTATTCAAGTTAATGAAGCACCTTTGGTATCTGTTGACTTTAATCACAACCCAGCAAGCTGTGTATTTGATGCAACACAAACCCGCGTTACTGGACGCATGGTTAAAGTACTTGCTTGGTACGACAACGAATGGGGGTTTTCAAATCGAATGCTCGATAATACACTTCAGCTTATGTTACGGGAGTGTAATATCGAGCATAATGAAAATATTGCGCATGTTGCTTAACACCATCACGTAACATGATCGACGTAACCATATTCCAACACCGTCAAATCAAACTATCTGCCTAAGAAAATAGAGAGCGCATGCAAACAACGACACGAAGAACAAAAATTGTTGCAACACTTGGCCCTGCCACAGATTCCATAGAACAACTAGAGGCCTTATTGCTGGCCGGTGCTAATGTTGTTCGACTTAACTTTTCCCATGGGTCAGCGGCAGATCACCGTCAACGTGCAACTAACGTTAGAGATCTATCAAAAAAACACGGTCTTAACATTGCAATATTGGCTGACCTGCAAGGCCCAAAAATTCGTATTGGACGATTTAAAGAAGGCTGCGCTACATTAAAAGCCGGCGAGGCTTTTACTCTTGATGCTGATTTAGATACAACAAAAGGTGACCAATCCATTGTTGGTATCGACTACAAACAATTACCCAGCGACTGTCGCCCCAATGACCTGTTAATGCTCGACGATGGACGTCTATCGTTGCGTGTGAATAATGTTGAAGGTAGCCGCATCCATTGCACAGTTGAAGATGGCGGCATCCTAAAAAACAACAAAGGCATCAACCGCCAAGGCGGAGGACTTTCAGCACCAGCATTAACTGAAAAAGACATTAAAGACATTGCTATTGCTGCAGAACTGGATGTTGATTACGTAGCGGTATCTTTTCCAAAAACTGCCGCCGATATTCAGCAAGCAAGAGGTTTGCTTGAGGGCAACCACTCCAATGCTCGCATCATCGCAAAAATTGAACGTGCCGAGGCTGCATTAGATAGAGACAACCTAGACGCTATTATCAACGCATCCGATGCAGTCATGGTAGCTCGCGGTGATCTCGGTGTTGAAATCGGTGATGCTGAACTGGTAGGCGTGCAAAAACACATGATAACCCGCGCTCGTCAACTCGATAAATTAGTTATCGTAGCCACTCAAATGATGGAGTCGATGATTGAGAATCCCATCCCCACTCGTGCTGAAGTGTTTGATGTAGCTAACGCCGTTCTTGATGGCGCCGACGCTGTTATGTTGTCCGCAGAAACTGCTGCTGGGGAGCACCCCATTGAAGCAGTGGAAGCGATGGATAGAGTTTGTTTAGGTGCAGAAAAAAGCCCCGACATTCAACGCTCATCACACCGCATGGATGGCATATTTGAAAAAACTGATGAATCCATCGCAATGGCAACGATGTATACCGCTAACCACCTGCAAGGAGTAAAGGCAATCATTTGCCTTAGTGAGTCTGGAGAAACCCCTTTACTAATGTCTCGTATCAGTTCAGGTTTACCCATCATTTCACTCACTCGCCATGAAAAAACCAAACGTAGAATGGCGCTCTTTCGAGGCGTAACATCCTATATTTATGACCCAACCAGCGCCCCCTATGAATACGTCAATGAACAAGCCATCGACCTATTAAAAGAAAAGGGGCATTTGCAAAAAGATGACCTCGTGATTTTAACAAAAGGCGCCCGACTAGGTGTGCACGGATCAACCAATGCTATGTTGATACTCAAGGCCACATAACGCCAAACATAAAAAAGGGACGCCATGGCGTCCCTTTTTTAACGAGCTTTTAAAACTTACTTCTCAATAATAGCCGTTACACCTTGTCCACCCGCAGCACAAATAGAGATCAGACCACGACCAGATCCCTTTTCATTAATCAGCTTCGCAAGTGTATGGATGATTCGACCACCGGTTGCACCAAACGGATGTCCAGCAGCGAGAGAGCTACCTTTTATGTTCAGCTTGCTACGATCAATGCTTCCTAGCGCTTCATCGCGACCTAACTTTTCTTTACAGAACGTTTCGTCTTCCAACGCTTTCAACGTATATAAAACCTGTGCAGCAAATGCTTCATGAATTTCATAAAAATCAAAATCTTGCAATTTAATACCTGCTCGATCAATCAACTTAGGAATCGCGTAAGCAGGCGCGATCAACAAACCTTCTTTCTTGCCAACAAAATCAACAGCAGCAGTTTCACAGAAAGTAAGGTAGGCCAACACTGGCAAATTACGCTCTTTTGCCCACTCTTCTGTCGCTAACAATACACAAGAAGCTCCATCCGTTAATGGCGTGCTGTTTGCCGCAGTCATTGTGCCATTTTCACGATCAAAACAAGGCTTCAATGTACTCAACTTCTCAATCGTAGTATCACCACGCAAATTGTTATCACGCTCCACACCATTAAATGGCGTGATCATATCGTCAAAGAAGCCTTCTTCGTAGGCTTTAGCCATATTAGTGTGGCTGTTATAAGCAAGCTGATCTTGATCTGCACGAGCGATGTCCCACTCTTTAGCCGTTAATTCACAATGCTCGCCCATGGACAAACCAGTACGAGGCTCACCATTAGCAGGCACAAGAGGCAACAAGTGCTTAGGGCGAAAACGAGATGCTACCTTTAAACGATCCTGAGTTGTTTTTGCACGATTCAAATCAAGTAGAATGCTGCGCAAACCTTCACTTATCCCGATAGGCGCGTCACTGGTTGTATCTACGCCGCCAGCAATACCTGAATCTATTTGGCCTAGTGCAATTTTATTAGCAACCAAAATAGCAGCCTCAAGCCCAGTACCACAGGCCTGCTGAATATCATAACAAGGGGTCTCTGGTGCCAAGGTTGTATCCAATACAGTCTCACGCACAAGGTTAAAGTCACGAGAATGCTTCATTACAGCACCTGCAACAACTTCCCCTAGCTTTTCACCGCTTAAGTTATAACGCTCGATAAGACCATTAAGCGCAGCGCCCAACATTTGTTGGTTACTCGCATCGGAATACACAGTGTTAGAACGAGCAAATGGAATACGGTTACCGCCAATAATGGCAACTCTTCTTACTGTATCGGCTTTCATGGCATTACTTCCTATCAAATTAGGTGATTACTTTTAGACGAGAACACAATCAGCGCCTAGTCTAATGATTGATACTCAACTTACATTGACCTCACCGCCAAGCACAAACTTATGCTGGGTCAATTCCAAAATCTGTGCGAGTCCTTTAAGATACCCCCAACCCATTGGGTTAGGATCAAACCTCGGCTATGTTGCACAACAGGCGCAACCATAGCATTAATGGCAGCACAAAGGCCACTCTACTGCATTGTTCGCAGTAGATGCCGTCAATTACCCATCTCGATAAAGGAATTACACTATGGCTGATATTTACCAGTCTTTGCTTTCATCTCCAATTGGCAGACAACTTCTGACCGCAGTAAGCTTACCCGTACCGGTAGAATTAGACCGTCATTGCCAATCACAACCTTCTTTTATTACCGGTAATGTTCTTATCGGTGGCGCAGCCAATGGGCGTTTGACCGATGTTATCAGTAAATCACTAGCCGCTAGCAACGCTCACGTACAAGTCAGCCAAGAATCTCCCAGCAAAGATGCTTTCGATAAAGCAGCTGACAAAGCTGAGTTAAAATTAACCATCATTGACCCGAATGCGGAAGCCGCTAAATTCAAAGGGCTAGTATTTGATGCAACTGGCATCGAAAACAGCACGCAGTTACGCTCGTTATATGATTTTTTCCACCCCGTCATGAAAAAAATGCAAAGTAGTGGCCGTATTGTTGTACTTGGGCTTCCACCTGAATCTTGCAAAGAACCTGCGCAACAGATTGCTCAGCGCGCCCTAGAAGGTTTCGTGCGTACTGTTGCTAAAGAAGTCGGCAAGAAAGGCGCTGTTGCACAACTAGTCTACGTCACTAAAACGGCTGAAAAATTGGCTGAGTCTGCTATCCAGTTTTTCTTATCGCCTCGTACCGCATTTGTTGACGGCCAAGTGGTTCGCATCGGCAAAGGTAAGTTTGACGCTGCCGACTTTAACTGGAATCTACCACTAAAAGGCAAGGTTGCATTAGTCACCGGCTCATCTCGTGGTATCGGTGAAGCTATCGCTGAAACTTTGGCCCGTGACGGTGCAAAAGTTATTTGCTTGGATATTCCAGCAGCAGAAGCCGACCTTAAACGCGTAGCATCACACATTGACGGTTGCATTCTTCCTCTGGACATCACTGACCCAGCAGCCCCTAAAACTATCGCTGAATTCTGTAAGAAAGAATTCGGAGGCTTGGATGTTATCGTTCATAACGCTGGGGTTACTCGTGATAAAACCCTTGGCGGAATGCCTGATCACTTCTGGGATATGGTTATCGACATTAACCTTACTTCCGAAGAGAGAATCAATGCCGCATTGTTAGATGACGAAATCCTTAATGATGGCGGCAGAATTGTTTGTGTTTCTTCCATGAGCGGAGTAGCAGGTAACTTTGGTCAGTCCAACTATGCCACCTCTAAAGCAGGTGTTATAGGCATGGTTAACGCTATGGCTCCAGTTCTTGCTAAACGTAACATCACTATCAACGCTGTTGCTCCCGGCTTTATCGAGACACAAATGACAGCAGCAATGCCAATGGCTCCTCGTGAAGTCGGCCGTCGCTTGAACTCGTTAAAGCAAGGTGGTCAGCCAGTTGATGTTGCTGAAGCGATCGCATTTTTTGCAAGCCCTGCCTCTGCTGGTGCCAATGGTAATACCATTCGTGTATGTGGCCAGAACTTGATTGGTGCGTAAGTATCAATTAATAGCCTAGATATAAAAAAGCCTCTGAACGCGTATGTTCAGAGGCTTTTTTATATCTAGAATTTATATCTAATACGTCAACATTAAAGCTGATTACGACTCTTACGGTACTCAACTGGCGTTTGCCCCACCCAACGCTTAAAAGCACGATAAAATGTACTCGGCTCAGAAAAGCCCGTTAAGTATACAATTTCATCAATCGACTCATCTGTTTTTGCTAACAGTCGCTTGGCCAAGTTACAACGGTAATCTGCAAGCAACTGATTGAAGTTTGTATCCACATCCGTCAATCGAGTTCTCAGGCTACGAGGTTTAATATCCAAACGCTCCGCCACAGTTTCCAAATTAGCATGCCCCGACTCCAGCAGCTCACCAATCAAACGATTCACTTGAAAAATAAAATCCTGCTTTTCCAACTTCGCCACGTGCCGGCTAGCTAACTGCTCATGTAAATCCAACAACTCAGGTTCTGCATGAAGAGACGGGTGCTCTAAGATACTTTTATCAAAATAAATACGAATCTGCGGTGAATTAAAGTACACCGGGCATTTAAATATACGCAGGTACTCTTCATCATTTTCATCGCCGTCATAGGTAAAATGAATCTCTTTGGTGGTAAATGCACCTTCCGTAACATAGTTAAAAAAGGTGAGTACGCCAATGATGACACTTTCGGTAAGGTGGTTAATAGCATTGCGTGGCGTTGGATCTACAAGGTACGTGCCACGTTCATCCTCTTCCAGTGAAGCTTGCACTACATCTGACAACAATCGTTGATAGTTCAACGACCGAATTAAGCCGTCTCCAAACGTAGAGCTGCTCAAAAACAAATACTCTAACACCTGCCCTTTAAATACCGGAATGTGCTCTCCAAGGTGCAGACCAATGCGCGGGTCACCGGAAACCTCCTCTATGATTTGCCAGAACAAACGCTGAGCCGAATGAGGCGTGCGGAGCTCTTTATCCATCAGCTGCTGCTGATTCATACCAATACGCTGCAACACCTCTTCGGCATTAACCCCTAAAGAGTCCATTGCTTGATAAGCAAGCCGTATTAGTATTCCAGAATCCGTAAATTCACCCATTGCTATTACTCGCGCCGCCAAACTGTGACTAAACCGTAAAGAAACCTCAACAAAACAACACCATTAGTGACCTGTATCCGCTAACCTGTTGTTTTTCAGCTCCTTATACAAAAAGCTATAATAGTCATTGGTACTCAAGAACACAACTTTACTGAACAGCCTCTCAGCCCTGCCTCTAACAACACATTGACCATAACGCCTTTTATTGCCTATTTTCTGACAATTGCAGCGTCAAGCCATTTGAGTATACTGCTAGACATGTCGTACATCCCAATCCAAGGAACAAGGCCATGTCTACTCTAGAACTCGATTCTCCCTCATCCACACTCAGCCTGTATTTTCGCGCAGCTACCGCTAAGAAAAGCGGCCACATTGCCGGGGATTCATTACCACCACTTGCAGTAACACTAAGTGGTGTACAGGCCAAGCCTAAAAGCCTTGCCCAATACCGCAACCTTTGTGGCTTCACCAAAGGGCCGTGCATGCCAGCGACCTACCCTCATATTCTCGCTTTTCCTCTACATATGGAACTACTTGTCTCTAAGGAGTTTCCTCTACCATTGCTTGGTTTAGTCCATGTACGTAACGAATTCACTCAATACCGTTCAATAGGAAATCAAGAAATCCTCGATATCGAGTGTTACTTGGAAGGACCGACTGATGTAGGAAAGGGTAAAGAATTCGATATCGTAACCAAAGTGAGCATTGCAGGTAACCTTGTTTGGGAAAGTGTTAGCACCAACCTCTACCGCTGCAAAACAACCATTGAGGAACAGAAAAAATCAACGACCAGCACATTTAGTGCTGACACCGTCTGTAATTGGACTGTTGCTGAGAATACAGGTCGGCGATATGCCAAAGTATCAGGTGACTCAAACCTCATTCACCTTTACGCTTTCACCGCTAAATTATTTGGTTTTAAACGCGCCATTGCTCACGGCATGTGGTCCAAAGCCTGTGCTGTTGCCGAATTAGACCACCACCTTCCGAACGGCCCTTTCAAGGTCAGCGTTGCCTTCAAGCTACCTGTATTTATGCCTGCCCAAGTTCAGTTTCAATATCAACAAAATGATAATGGTATTGAATTCCATGTTAAAGATAATAACGGAGAGAAACCACACTTAGCCGGTACAGTAACTGCCCTATAAAGGGCAGTTAACACCAACAACAGTGCGAGACCTCCTGATATTACTTTGAAAACACTTGCACTGTTGTACTTGTGTTATAGTCACCCCCATGACAAATAGCACACGCGCCCCCTCTAACATCCTCATTTTTGATTCGGGCATCGGGGGCTTATCCATCGCCGACGAGGTCACCCAGGCGCTCCCTCAACACCCCATTGTTTACATTGCAGACAATCGCCTATACCCCTATGGAAGACAATCCGATGACGCCCTTCTAGCAAGAGCCAAAACACTATTCCCTGCACTGGAAAGGCATTACCAACCAGCTGTTATCATTATCGCCTGCAATTCTGCCAGTACTCTTATCCTTGATGAAGTAAGAGCTATCACGCGATCCCCCGTCATTGGCGTTGTTCCTGCTATCAAGCCTGCCGCAGACATTACCCAAACAGGACAAATAGGGCTATTAGCAACTAAGGGGACCATTAGCCGAAAATACACGTTGGACCTTATTTCTGAATTTGCATCACTTCACGAAATTACAAAAATTGGTAGCGATGTACTTGTATCACAAGCCGAACGCAAGCTACATGGTTATGCCATTGAAGAAATGCTCATCGAACAAGAGTTAGCTCCGATCATTGGCAATACGGCTATAGACACTGTAATACTTGGCTGCACTCACTTCCCATTGATAAAGCAAGAAATCCAAAATGCACTTGGCAACAAAATACACCTTATCGATAGTGGAGAAGCTATCGCCCGACGCGCCGCCCATATACTATCAACCTCAAACCAACAACTCCCTCTAAACTCCCCCTTACCCGCCCACACATTTATCTTTACTGCTGAAAACAATCAAGTCACCAAGCTCGCCCCGGCACTCCATACTAGAGGTTTTTTTACTATAGAGATCGGCAATCACTAAGCGCCCTCCTGCCAATCCCACCTGCCACCCAGTACATTCCTTTCGTAAGATTACTAAAACGTGACAAATCTACTAAGCAGCTCTGTATCCCTTTGATATACTAAGCAAACAACCTTCGGAAACAGGCACCCTTCAGGAACCTTCAATGGCTGACATACTGGCACTGGTAGTTGATGACTCTCGCATGGCGCGATATGTACTAAGCAAAATGCTAAAAGAACAAGAAATTAATGTCGATACCGTCGAGTCCGCTGAAGAGGCACTTGGTTATCTATGTAACAACCTACCTGACATGGTCTTTATGGACCACACAATGCCAGGGATGGATGGTTTTCAGGCCATTAGAGCCATTAAGAACGACCCTAAAACCGCATCAATACCAATAATGATGTACACCTCGAAGGAAGGTGACGTGTACATGAATCAAGCCCGCGCGCTTGGTGCTGTCGACGTACTGCCCAAACAGCTCAAACCAGTTCAGTTGATTCAAGTACTTGAACGTCAGCAATTACTACCTCGCCAAATCATCAATAAAAAACAACGCTCTGGGCCTCCTAATACTGAGTCCAGCACAATCGAACAAGAAAACAGCAGCATTGATACACCCGAAATAGAAAACACCTCTGCTCAAAGCACTACAACCGCCCATACACAAGCCTCTAATGAAACCCCACCTCTTGTTAGCGAGCCGCCTACCCCTATAGTTAACGCTAGCGATATAGGGCAAGACTTAGAGCAAGTCACAAAAGATGCTGAACGCTCTATTGAGAATCAGTCCTTTACCAATGAAGTGAAGCAACTGCTCGATGAGCACAGAGAAGAGTTAGCAGAACAGTCCAGCGAACATTCTCAGGTATTACTCAATTCCCTAGACAAAAAAATAGATACCGTTTCTGCATCGCTCTCAGCATTTATCAAAGAAACCCAGGAAAACGCAGGCTTTTTTACCAAGCTTTCAGACAATACAAAAATCTTCCTAATTATCATCAACGCAATCATTCTCATTGCTCTTGGCATTACCACATCCCAACAGACCACAGAAATAAAACAACTAAAAAGCACCAATCAGACACTCAAAGAATCCTTCACCGTTGAGAGTGCTAAATCGGAGTCTGAAAAATCCTCATTAGAAGGTGAATTAACCAACAACCTGTACAAAAACCAACTCCATCTAGATCAGTGGGTCGCTAATTTACAATGGGCACTGAATCGTAAGAATCAATTCTTATGGAATGAAAAACCGTTTAATAAAAACCTTGCAGGATTGTTAACATCAACGGCTGAGAAACTTAATACAGCGGGTTTCAAGGGCACTATAAACTTAACCAGTCACCTTGGGGAGTTTTGTTTAATTGCAAATGAAGTGGGTGATCCAGAATTGCCAGTTGAACATCAAACGTTGTCGGAATGCACTATTAACGGAATAACCGAACAACAAGCTGAAATTCTAGGGTTAGAAAAAACCATTCAGTTCAACAATTTCGTGGCCGTTTTTGAACGCCAATATGATGATAATCTACGCATCACCTTAACCAGCGCGGGACTAAGCACTCCGTCGGTACATTATCCAGATAAAAACCCCGAATATTCTGCGAAGAAGTGGAATGATATGGCCCAGCAAAACCAACGTGTCGTGATTGAATTTATGCCGTTGCAGCTAGAAGAACCCAACTAAACATCACCCTTTTTACACGCGTATCTCTACACACATTTACACGCGTAGCACTAAAATCTTTAGCGGAGGGTTTCCATCAAAACTTGGGAAATCCTCATAAGGCTGAAGCACATCTTCCACTTTGATGTTTCGCCCAAGCTTTTCAGCACAGCGCATTAGCTGAGATATCCAAACATCTCTATCGACCTTTGCAACGTTGTTACATACTATCATCTGCCCACCCAGCTTCGTCGCCATTAATGCTGGCTTAAATAAGCTTTGGTAATCTCTTACTAAATCAACCGTTCCAAACACGCTTTTGGCCCAACGAGGAGGGTCCATAAAAACCACATCAAACTGCTTTTTAGGCAGTGATGGATACGCCGGCAACGATGCTTTTGCCATTCGGCCATTCTTTAAACGCTTTTGTCGAACCTTAATAGGAATACCAGCCAACTGCTTTAAGGCGGGAAAACAATCCGATGAGATAAAGCGCATTGCTTCCAAATCTAAGCCGTTTATTAACGCATTATGTTCACCTACCGCTAATGCAGACTCTGAAAAATCAATATTCCACACAGTTTTTGCACCGGCTTTTGCCGCGCAGGTTCCAATACCGCAGGTATATGAAAACAAATTCAGCACTGATTTTCCTTTGGCATTATCTAGCATCCACTGCCGCCCAACCCGCATATCCAAAAATAACAAGGGGTCTTGGCCAAGTCGTTTCACATCTACTTGATAAGCAACACCCAACTCAGAGCCTTCTATTGAGTCAGATGTCTCGTAGGTATCGTTACTTTCACGCCGAGAACTTTTCGCACTTCTATCGTGGTACACAACATTTTGTATGCTTGGTAACTTGGCACGATAAAATGCACTTATATCCAGTAATTGTGATGGCAATATTGAGTGATGAAAACTTTGAACCAATAATTGAGGGCCATAACAGTCAATTGAGAGCCCCTGGATACCTTCAACTGTCCCATGAAAAACGCGATAGCAATCACCACCATCCTGCTTAACTTGCTGAAATAACGATTGTCGGTTATTCCATGCTTTTTCCAACAGCTCTTTTAACGGTTCGCCTTCTAACAACTCGCTTATTACATGCTCGCTCAAAATCACACCTCTATCCATTAACACACAAAAAAGCCACCCGATATCATCTAATATGAATTCTGGGTGGCTCTGTTTTGGATTTTACCGAATATAGGCTTTAAAAGCGAAGTTGATTAACCAAGCAATTTCTTAACCACAGGTAGCAACACATCACTACTCACTGGTTTAACAATCCACCCAGTAGCTCCCGCGGCCTTTCCTTCAGCCTTTTTTTTGACTGCCCCTTCAGTACTAACAATAAGGATCGGTTTACCTTGATATGCCTGCAAAGACCGTAGTTTCTCCGTCAATTGAATTCCATCCATCTGAGGCATGTATAAATCAGTAATAACCATATCAAACGTAGTAGCTGTCGCTATATTGTATGCATCCTTACCATCCACGGCTAATGCCAACTCAAAGTTTTGGCCCGCCAAAATGCTTTTAAACATGTTTCGCATCACCAGCTGATCATCTGCAATCAATATTCGCTTCATTTATACACCCTAAATCAGTTCATGCTTTAAGGTTAGTTCAATTAACAATATAAAGCCTTCCTATCCTTACAATAGGAGGGCTTTATATTGACCTAAAAGAAAATGCTAATTCATACAAATCAGCTATAAACGATAGCTATAATATTATTCAATGACTTCTTTTTGCATAACAGCAATAACCCGGCGATTCTTCTGTCGCCCACCAACAGTATCATTAGAAGCGACCGGTTTCTCCTCACCATAACCAATGGCGTTGATTCGTTTCGCATCAATAGCGAATTGGTTCACAATCGCTGCTTTAACGGATGTCGCACGGCGCTGTGAAAGCCATTTATTATAACTTGCCTTTCCTCTACTATCTGAGTGGCCTTCAATATCCACAACCAAATCTGCATGCTTATTCAAGAAATCCGACACCTTTTTCAGCTCAGACATATATTCAGCACGCACATCGGATGAATTGGTTGGAAACTTGATATCAAGCTCGATTGTTTCCACAGTAACTGTTTTAATTTTACATCCTGTACCAGTCACCTTCACACCTTTGGCAGTATTTGGACACTGATCTTTGGCATCAATAACACCGTCACCATCGCTATCCACAGCCACAATTGCAGACTTAATCGCTTCAGCCGTTTTTACAACCGGTTGTATAACCGGCTCTATTGACGCTGTATCAATTTTTTCAGCAGGCTTCAAGGCGACCTCTTTAACAATGTCCTTATCTACAGGAGCGGGCTGACGGACAGGGGTTGGTGCACTTGCATGACGTTTAGCGCCAATTGCATTCCCGTCACCAAATGTCCAGCTCATACCAACCGTTAACGCTGCATCAGTATCATTGTCTTCATCGCCGTAAATCCCCCGTAAATCCACACGGAGCGATAACGTTTCATTTGCAATAAAGCGTATACCGCCACCCAAATTCACCTGATTCTCGGTAAACGAACCAGTATCATAGGAAAATTTCCCGGTGCCAGCACCCATAGCCGCATAAGGTAACCAGCGGCCTTCAGATAAGAAGTAATACAAACCATCAAGACGTATCTCACGAACATCCACATGTCCATCGCCGCTATCGAGGTCTGGGCTTGTTTGTAAAAATGAAATTTCCGCTGCAACATTTTCAGTAAAGCCGTATTCCAACCCAATCGAACCGATAGTACCATTATCCAAATTACGATCATCATCAAACACCATTACACCAGTGCCCAGGTTTAATGTTGTCTCACCCTCACCTGCAAATGTTACACTACTCGACGCAAGTAACATTGAACATGCCAATAGTCTTAATTTCATAAACCTTCCCCGTACGTATTATTATGATTCCGTATAGTTATCTATTTCATCGGAATTGCCATCGTAATTTCCACAATACTTATACCGCTTAGTAAAACGGAGATCAAATGACAGAGATATCATTTATCAAAATTTAACAATTCTTGGCCGCTGTTTCGCAACCCGCCCTAAGTGCTCATTAATAAATGTCGACATCATTTTTACCGCTTTTTTTCCTTCTGGCAAATAAGTGGCCAGAATGGGGAATACATGAGGCATTTTTTCCCATTCTTTATACTCTACATACACACCTGCCTCTTTCGCTTTTTCGACAACACGCCGAGCATCATCTAACAACACCTCTGTAGTGCCAACATAAACTAACATAGGTGGAAAACCACGATAATCTCCATGAATAGGAGATAAACACGGATCTTTAGGGTCATTATCTCCGACATAATGCTTCGATAAAAACCTCAGCAAATTACTCGGAATCACGGGGTCATTATAACGATTGGATTCCATAGATTGACCGCTACAGGACAAATCAGCCCAGGGAGATAATAAAACTGCACATGACGGCATGGGCAAATTTTGCTCTTTAATTTTTTGCAGCGCAACAAGGGTTAAATTTCCCCCTGCGGAATCCCCGCCTATCACAATATTTTCCGCTTTATAGCCTTGCTTTAGTAACCATTGGTAGGCTGTCATTGCATCTTCTAACGGTGCGGGATAAGGGAATTCTGGAAGCTGTCTATAATCTAACGCCAATACTTTTAATGAACTTAATGCAGAGAAGCGCCATATCAGCGGACGGTGAGAATGAGCTGATCCAAAAAAATACCCTCCACCATGCAAATACAACATCACCCGTCCATGATTAATATGACTACTAATATCAACCCATTCACCACGAACACCATCAATATCAACACACTCTGGGTCAACAATAGAGGGCACAGGTAAACTTAGCGCCGAGGCGATATCAAAACCACCTTTAGCAACATACATAATGGCTTCCGTTAATCGCGTTCGACTTACCACAGGTTTAACGATTAGCCGTAACCCCGCATTAACTACTTTTGCCTGAAAACTGATTGCCATACCCCTACCTCCCCTCAACAACAAAAAGCCGACGACAACAGAACCAAGAGGTATACATATACTGCGATTTTGGCGACACATTAAAGCAATCCCTGCCAATAAAATCAAAAACTAGGCACCGATTTCTGCAAGTAATTTTTTGAGTTCCTCGCTAAACAATAACAACTCATCATCAAAGCTTTTCACCAAAGACTGGTCTTGCACAATCGCTTTAAGCTCAGTCTCCAACGTTCCACTAATACCCGCCAACTTATCAGCAGCAATATTCGCAGAAATGCCTTTTACTGTATGGGCAAAACGCTGTGCATCAACCCACTCTTTGTTCGCAATAAACTCGCTTAAATGTAGATCAGCGGAGCTGTACTTATCTGCAAACATCGTTAACATTTTGTTTAAAAGTGTAATTTTCCCACCCATCATAGCCAGCGCTTTATTGTGATCTATTGTGGTATAAACAGGTGATTTTTTCCTTGGGGTTTCTTTTTTATGAGCTGCTTGAGCTGTTTCAATTTGCGCTTTTTCAGCGCTAGCGATTTTAGTTTTACTTGCTTTAGGATTAGCTTTAGGATTTTTCCCTGGGCTTAATTCTGATTTAATATTTGCTTGATCTTTATCTTGCGTAACATCTTTGGCTACCTGGGCGCTGTCATCTTGAGAAGCGCTATTTAACGAACTAATCGTACTTTCAAGCGTACTTTCAGGCTCCCCCTCACTCACCATTTCTTTCATTAGCCAACGCTGCATCGTCTCGATCAACAAACGATGATCAATGGGCTTACTAAGGAAATCATTCATGCCGACAGACATGCAGTTTTCACGGTCCTCTGGAGACGCATTAGCCGTCATCGCAACAATCGTTAGCTGGTCTCTAGAAAACTCTTCACGAATACGTTTGGTTGACTGTAACCCATCCATTAATGGCATTTGTATATCCATAAACACCAAATCGTATTTTTTTAATTTTACCTTTTCAACCGCTTCGAGCCCGTTAAATGCCACATCAGGAACAACATCTACATCCTTAAACATTTCTTTCACAAGTTCTTGGTTAATTTCATTATCTTCAACCAACAAAATGCGTGATTCAGAAAACGAAACATCATCTAAAGAATGTAACGCCGCCTCACCTGCCGCAGTCTCCTCTTCATCCAACACTTTAAGATCAACAGTAAAAAAGAACGAACTCCCCATTCCCACACGACTCATCAACCAAATACCACCACCCATCAATTCTGAAAGGCTTTTACAAATACTTAATCCTAATCCAGTCCCACCAAATTTTCGCGTAGTAGAACTATCAGCTTGAGTAAACGAGCTAAATAATTTTTTCTGTGCCTCATCAGGAATACCGATTCCGGTATCAGAACAACACACCTCAATAACTGCACGCCCATCAAAACTTTTTTGCACCTTAGCTGTCACTTTAATCGTGCCAGATTCCGTAAACTTTAATGCATTACTTATCAGGTTGGTAACAATTTGCCCTATACGGAGCGGATCTCCTTCCACTGACATAGGGATATCGCGATCTATATCAAACAGTAGATCCACACCTTTGCTTTCAACTTGCTGAGAGAACAAATGTTGCATCTGATCCATTAGCTCAAAGAAGTTAAAATGAATCAGTTCAACTTGAAGTTTACCGGCCTCAATCTTGGAGTAATCTAAAATATCATTAATAATTTGAAGTAGCGCTTTGCCTGATGTATCAATGCGTTGTACAAAACGATGCTGTCTCTCGTCCAATGTCTCATTAAGCAGCAGCTCAGCAAATCCAATAATCGCATTCATCGGTGTACGAATTTCATGGCTCATTGTGGCTAAAAATTCACTCTTAGCCTGACTTGCGCTTAGCGCTGCATCACGAGCCTCGGATGCTTCTCGTGTCCGCTCTTCCACTTTTTGCTCTAAAGCGCTGTTAATCGTTGTTAATTCAGCCAACGTTTCATCAACACGTTTCTCCGCAGCCTTGCGGGATTTAATCTCCTGCTCAAGGCAACGCCTTAGTGTCTGTATCTCGCTTTCTTTATCAATATCACTCATGAATAACGAAATCCCAAAATCGCCAGAAATACCGTAAAAACAACAACTAACCATTCGATCAACAAACAAACATCTTTAATAAATAAAAGTATAGACGGTTTGCACTAAAACACCGAACGTCCTACATTAAGCTTTCGAAATCGGCGTTGCGCAAGCTTATTAACGCTAACAAACTGATTCAAAAGGAGCTATCGATGAACGGCAACATGATGAACCACCCCTTACTTATTTCAGACTTAATCGAACACGCGGCAAAATATTACCCCACCAGTGAAATTGTTAGCCAACGTCTAGAAGGGGATGTTCATCGATATACCTACAAAGATGCCAATCTACGAAGCAAAAAGCTCGCCAATGCATTAACTCACTCAGGTATTACCCAAGGTGACCGAGTTGGTACGCTGGCCTGGAACGGCTACCGCCATTATGAAATTTATTACGCCGTTTCTGGCATGGGAGCCGTCACCCACACCATTAACCCTAGGTTATTTCCCGAGCAAGTGGTCTATATTATTAACCATGCGGAAGATCGTATGTTATTTGTAGACCTTACATTTGTGCCACTGCTTGAACAAATACAGGATAAAATCCCCAGTGTCGAAACCATTATTATTATGGCCGACAAATCCCACATGCCAGAGACGTCCCTAAGTAGCGGTGCTTGTAGCGTAATCTGTTACGAGACTTATCTAGAGAACTCTTCGGACGACTTCGACTGGCCACAATTGAATGACAAGACCGCTGCTGCGATTTGCTACACATCCGGGACAACAGGTAACCCCAAAGGTGTTGTATATTCCCATCGCTCAACCCTACTGCATGCATTTGGCAGCACAATACCGGAGGCACTTTCTATATCTAGCCGCTCCACGTTGTTACCCGTAGTCCCAATGTTTCATGTCTGTGCATGGGGTACGCCCTATTCTGCCACCTTATCTGGGGCCAAACTGGTTTTCCCCGGAGCAGCTCTGGACGGAAAATCTCTTGCAACACTTATCGAAGCAGAGCAACCAACGTTATTGTTAGGTGTTCCAACCATCTGGTTAGGGTTATTACAATACCTTAAAGAACATGAGATTCGACTAAACAGCGTCGAGAATGTCGTTATCGGCGGATCGGCGGCACCCCTATCAATGATTCAAAGTTTCGATGAAGACCACGGCGCTTTTGTCATGCATGCCTGGGGAATGACTGAAATGAGCCCTATCGGTACTATCGGTGCTTATACACGAGAAATGGACAATGCCAGCAAAGAAGAACGTTACGCAATACAACAAAAACAAGGCAGACCCGTATTTGGTGTACAGCTAAAAATAGTCGACGATGAAGGCCAAGCACAACCCAATGATGGCAAAGCTTTCGGGCGATTAATGGTCAAAGGCCCTTGGATTATTGAACGCTACTTTAAAGCCGAAAGCACAGCTCTAGAAAATGGCTGGTTTGACACAGGAGATGTAGCAACCCTTGACCCTCAGGGTTATATGAAAATAGTCGACCGTAACAAAGATGTAATTAAATCGGGAGGGGAATGGATTAGCTCCATCGACTTAGAAAATGCTGCTGTTGGCCACCCTGCAATTCAAGAGGCCTGTGTTATTGGCATTCAACACCCTAAATGGGATGAACGCCCCTTATTACTAGTTATAAAACAACAGGGACAAAACGTATCAAAAGACGATATAATCGCCCACCTTTCGAGCAAGGTCGCCAAATGGTGGCTACCCAACGATGTGGTATTTGTAGATGAATTACCCCACACTGCAACAGGAAAACTGTTAAAAGTGAATTTACGAGATCAATTTGGCGACCATTACATTAATCTTCACAACAGCAATCCATCATGAGCAACAAAAATAAACGTTATATTAACATTGCAAAAGCCTGTTTGAACGCAATTAATCAATCAGACAAAGAATCCACTGACCTAGCCTATGACAAGGTTTTTCAAGCAATTGATAAGGCCGTCACTGAGCAATTCGGCCTTATAGGTAGCGATTATCAAAAAGTACGCGAAACCTTAGAAACCATCGCCGAGCTATCAGGTGATGATGTCGCAAAAGCGCCTGAGATTGCAAAGCAGGCACTCACGCAACCACACTAAGCGCCTTTCAGCATCACTCAACAACCATGACAACAAGACCGTAATCATGAAAACCACCAAGGTGATTTCAAAGTATTTGGCACATTATGCCGAAAACCTATCACCTTGGCT
This sequence comes from Gammaproteobacteria bacterium 42_54_T18, assembly GCA_002163245.1. Lineage (GTDB taxonomy): Bacteria > Pseudomonadota > Gammaproteobacteria > Pseudomonadales > Ketobacteraceae > 42-54-T18. Next base: position 31,622 of record MAAL01000127.1, read on the forward strand.
TGACGGTTTCTCACGCAACAACCCATTTCAACGATGTGTTGTTATCCCCGCCTTTGATGAAAGCACGTATTTTATCGACCGCCTTAATAATCAAGCACCTGACAATACGTTGATTATTCTGGTCTTGAACTGTCCGAAGACATGTACCCCCCTGCAACGTAGCAATACCCTAAAAGTCAAAGAGCACCTTCTAGACCTAGGGCAAAGTATCTGGCAAGGCTCCAAGGATAACGCTGTACAGCTAATACAAACACCATCAACTCACTGGCTAGTTTGGGACATAACCGGCTGGAATGATATTACTCCCATAGATACCTTTGTTCCTGGCGTTGGTTATGCCAGAAAGTTAGGTATGGATTCAGCCTTGCTGTTATTTTCTCAAAATCAAATAACAGCCCCATTTTTCCTTTCCACTGATGCCGATGCGTTATTACCCAATGATTACTTTGAATTGCCCTCCTTAGTAAATCAATATACCCAAAAAGAACGTACAAACTGTTCAGGCTATATTTTCCCTTTTCAACATGACTACCTTACCAACAGCCCTTCTAAAGAAGAATCAAACACAACCAGCATTGCTGCTTCGATATATGAAATGTCTTTACGGTATTATGTACTGGGATTGCGCTGGGCAGAATCACCCTGGGGTTTTCATACCATAGGAAGCACTCTAGCAATTCATGCATTCCACTATGCCGCAAACAGAGGGTTCCCAAAAAGAGAAGCCGGAGAAGATTTTTATTTACTCAACAAAATAGCTAAAACGGGCACGGTAATTTCCTTAAAGAAACCCGTTATCACTCTCAGTGACCGAGCATCACACAGGGTTCCATTTGGCACAGGCCCAGCAGTACAACGTATCCAACAACTTGACAGTATCGTAAACGAATTTAGGTTATACCACCCCTCATGTTTTGAATGGCTTAAGTTATGGCAATTAGCCATTCCTCGATTATATACTCAACCCCTAACAGTGTCGTTAATTGAGGTCCAAAGCGATGTTGAGGTATGTGAAAAAATCCATGGGATACTATTAGCGTTAAATATCGAAAAGGCCATCAACCATAGTCGCAAACAAAGTAAATCCGCTGATGATTTTTATCGCCACATGCTGACATGGTTTGATGCATTCAAAACATTAAAATTCATCCATACCGCCAGAAATAAATACTTACCCTCGTTAAAGCTATGCGAATGGATACAAGCGATTGAGTTAAGCAACATCCCCTTTATAACCCAACCAGCCCCCTCTCAGCTAAAATGGATTCAACTAACAGAAAATCTATCGCAAAAAGATCTACAGTGCAAAATCAACCATTTATCCCAACATTTAACTGCTCTCGATCAGTCAACCCTACCCCACACCAGCAGCATCTAACCACACTCTTCCCGATATTCCGCTGGCGTTTTTCCTGTCCAACGTTTAAATGCCCGATAAAAAGCACTGGTCTCTGAAAAACGTAATTTCTCGGCAATATCCTCAATAGGTATATTGAGATTTTCCAACATCCTACAGGCCACTTTACGTTGCACCTGTGTTAGCAATTCAGAATATGTAGTGTTGTGTAACTCTAACTTTCGTCGTAACGTGCGCTCATTCATATGAAAATATTCGGCAACCTTATTAATACTCGGCTTCCCCTGTTGAATGTGAGCTAGTAATAAACTTTCCACTTTATCCGCAATATTACCGTCTTGATTCAATGACGATAACTGCCTATCCGCCTCCTCCTTTAACAAGCTAAGAACCGACTCATCTCCATGCAACAGTTTTTCATCCAGTAAGTTTGCTGCAAAAATCACTTGCGTGTTCTCACAATCAAAACGAACAGGTGCACCAAATATTCGCTGATATTCTTCCACATAATCTGGTTCAGAATGCTCAAAACGCACCTCAATAGCATCCATTTTTGCACTAATAACATTTTTTGCCATACGCGCTATCTGCACTAAACCAAACTCTGCACGAATCCGGTTGCCTAGAGACGTTGAACTTGGATAATGATAGGTAAGTACTGCATGCTCACCATTAACATGAATCGATGAAGGCTCTGCGTCGCTAATTAAACTGTGGTATTTAAAAAACAGCTGGAACGCATCAGCAATCGTCGCAGCAGTTATCAACATATGTCCTAACACACCCAAAGAGCTCGGGTTCGTCTGCTCTCCCATATGTAACCCTAAGGCAGGATCATCTAGCATTTCCACAGCGATTTCTTGCGCTCGATCGTATACAGATATATCAACCCGATTCTCTGTACCATCAATGGCTTGATGGGTTAACCCTAACGCATCCAAAAAACGGGCCGCATCAATACCCTGCTGCATTAAAGAACTCAACAGAGTTCGTATCATGGGCATTGAAATTTCAGAACGTTTCTCGGTATCCATAATCAGTTAACCAGTTCGTTGTAAAGGTTCATTGTTAACGATTTGCTAGCAAAGGTTCACTATCGAAAGCAATCCCCTTCCAACCACAATCAATAAACGTACGGATATTTTGATGATCTTGCCCCTCAGGGTTTTGCAATACATCAACGGTATAATAATCGCCGAAACAATTCAGGGTTGCCTGCTCATCTAGATCATTGACTTTGGCAAAAGCAAACAACTTGCAAGAACCTTCGTTGGTCCCTGCTGCGTTAAAGAATCGACGTTCTTCCAGACCATTATGAAAACCTGCTGTCGAATACTCATAGTTGGACGCAATAACTGCCATTGTTTCCGTAAAAGCCACAGGACCTTGCTCTACTGCGACAACAAATTCTTCTAATGTCATGCTCTATCTTTCTCCGTTCGGGAAAACACCCACTCATTACCATCTGACATTGCTGAATTATAACGATAACCCTCAACATCAAATACTTTAATACCTTCGACATCTTTTATGCGATTCTTAACGATATATTTTACCATTAGTCCTCTTGCTCGTTTCGCGTAGATACCCACCACCTTGTAGGTTCCCGCCTTTTCATCCTTAAACACTGGAGTGATCACTGTCGCAGCCAGTTGCTTCTTTTTTACCGATTTAAAGTACTCTGTAGATGCTAAATTTAGCAAAATAGCCTGTTCGTTTTTTTGCTGGCTAAATGCCTCATTTAACGCATCAGTAATACGGCTACCCCAAAACTCGTATAGATTCTTGCCCGCGTCATTTGCCAGCTTAGTCCCCATTTCCAATCTATACGGTTGTATCAAATCCAAAGGGTTAAGCAAACCATACAATCCAGACAATATTTTTAAGTGTTTTTGAGCAAAATTGAAATCGGTTTTTTTATACCCATAAGCATCCATACCCGCGTATACATCGCCTTTAAAGGCCAAAATAGCCTGGCGAGCATTATCTTCAGTGAAGGGTAAAAGCCACTCACCATAACGCGCCACATTTAACCCTGCCAATTTGTCACTCAACCCCATAAGTGAGGCTACCTGTTGTGGTGAGTAGTTCTTCAATATATCGATAAGCTCTTGCGCCTGATCAAGCATCTCAGGCATTGAGTAATCTTCAATCGGCAACGCGGAGTCATAATCCAGTTTCTTGGCAGGGGAAACAACTATCAACATAAGGAACATTCATCTCTTTATCAATCACCAACAGTACAGGTGAGGGGCTTCCGCCCACATATCAGGAGCAACTCTTTGCCCTGAATTCTCGCATAAACTTTGTTTTTTACCAATATAATCAATTGCTAATAGCCCTATTTTCATCGCGCGCTGCAAAAAATATCCATTGATATCCACGGTTTTTTTATATAAAACTAAGGTAAGTTAGAAATAACCTTCCAGAATACCGACATAGGGGGCAGCATGGCATTAATGACAGCGCTTATCACAGGCGCTTCTAGCGGGATTGGTTATGAAATTAGCCGTATTTTAGCCGATCAGGGCCACGACTTAGTACTTGTTGCGCGCCGAGAGCAAAACCTAATCCACTTAGCCAATTTCCTTGAGAAAGAGCATGATATTGCTGTTACCGTCATCGCCGCAGACTTGACTGACCCCAAAGCCGCCAATCGCATTTATCAGCAGCTTGAAAAAGACAATACTCCTATTGATATCTTAGTGAATAATGCTGGAGTGGGTTATTGGGGAGCTTTCACTCAACAGCCGCTAGAAAATGACGAGCATATGATTCAGCTAAATGTGCTCGCCTTAACTCAACTGACTAAACTTATATCACAAGGCATGGTAAAACGAGGATTAGGTAAAATTTTAAACATTGCATCCGCCGCAAGTTTTGTCCCTGGCCCGTATATGTCCGTTTATTATGCGTCGAAAGCGTATGTTTTATCATTTAGTGAGGCTATCCGCTGTGAGCTAAAGGGTACTGGTGTAAGCGTCACCGTATTTTGCCCGGGCCCCGTATCGTCAGAATTTCATCAACATGCTGGTACAGCCAATATTTTTTTGATGCGAAAAGCACCCATCATGGGGTCTGCCCAAGCGGCCAGATCTGCTGTAAAAGCCATGCAAAAACGAAAAGCTATCGAAGTACCAGGTCTAATGAATACGGTTATGACTATTCTTCCCCGCTTCTTCCCTCGCTCTTGGGTTAACTTCATTACTAAACTGGTGTTAAAACCCTAGCTAAATCCGCCCCTAACTCGCACAACAATATTGATTACGTCCCTGCGCTTTCGCCTGGTAGAGCGCAGCATCAGCGTCTGCAATCAACTCATCAATCTGCTGACCCTCATCACATTGAGCAAGACCAATCGAGATGGTAACGGGTGATAAAGGCAGATTATTATACGTCATCGATTCTGCTTCAATTCCCTGCCGTAATCGTTCAGCAACACGTTTAGCAGCTGCCATCGATGATGATGGAAGAATAACGATAAATTCCTCTCCGCCATATCGACACACCATATCGTTCGGTCGTAAGCAGTGTTGCATAACAGAGGCTACCTTTTTTAACACCTCATCCCCTGTTTGATGGCCATAGCTATCATTAAATTTTTTGAAATGATCAATATCCAACATCATCAAACACAAAGGCGACAAGTCACCTAACGCCTTGCCTCTTAGGCGCAACAACAAATCATCCAACCAACGTCGATTATGCAAGCCCGTCAGTGAATCGCAGTTTGCTGCTTTCTTGTGCTTCTCTTGCAACTGCATACTATTGGTAACAGCACCATTACCCAACCGCACCTTTTTAGACAAAAAGTACAATAGGTTTCGAGCTAGACCGTGGGACAAATTAATCATCTCCCACAACGTACCATTATCCATAGCAAGCACCCGAACGCTGCCGTTTGCTTTCACAAAAGCCGAAGGGTTCTTACCATCAAACATGGACATTTCTCCCACACATTCTCCAATAGACAACATCGCAATAGCTGCATCCTTTGGCTTATCTAAGGGGTTATCTAGATAGATTGATACACTGCCGTCGAGAATAAGATAAAAGAATTCATTGCCTTTACTCGGGTCTAACAAAAGATCACCCGCAACAAACGATACAACACGACAACGCTCCAACAAGATTTCAAGTGGCTCAATATCAACATCTCGAAACAACGGCATATCACCAAATCCGATATAAGCGAGATCGCCCTGGTAAGAGCCTCTATTTTGTTTTGCTATATTAGCAAACGCGTTCGTCAACATATTCTCACACCCATTAAGAACTTGAATTAGCGTTTATTCAATTTGTCTAATCTGTTCACAATCAACAGCTTCAAAAAATGAACACCTACAGAAAATAACGTTTAACTTCAGATGTGCATTTTATGCGCCTAATGTTATATCCCTTGCTTTAAGGCCCTTACTTAATAGCACCTTATTTAATAGTACCTTCCCTTCCCAGGCTTGCAACTTACACCTTTCCTAACAAGCTCATATAACATATTGAAATAAAACACAAAAGTAACTGTCCAGGTACTAACTCCTCAGTCTGAACATTTTATAAAATCAATCCGTTACGAACATCACGTAAAAAATGTGAATCCACACCACTCAACAGGTCCATTATTGACAAAATTACGCTATCAAAAAGCGATCTAACTCATTCATTAACGCTTTTAGATTCATTGGCTTACCCACAACACCTTTCATACCTACATCAAATATTCGCTCTTTATCCTCAGCCATAACACTTGCCGTCAATGCTAATATTGGTGTATTTGCGTTAGGCCCAGTCCCTGTCAGTATCATCGCAGTAGCTTCAAGTCCATCGACTACCGGCATCTCAATATCCATCATTATCAGGTCGTAAACACGATTATTGGCTGCTTCAACGGCAGCCTCACCATCAAAAACAATATCGGCGTCCACGCCTAGTTTAGCCAACATTTTTTGTGCAACACGCTGATTAACAACATTGTCCTCTGCAACCAAAACTTTTTTCTTATAATCCCGTGAACCAACGTCACTTTGCTGCTTGATTTCAGACGTGGAAGCTTCACTAGCGATATCAAATGGCACAGTGATAGTGAAAGAGGCGCCTTTGCCCTCCTCACTTTCAACCTCAATCACACCATTCATCATATCAATCAGGTTTTTACAAATTGTTAATCCTAAGCCTGTACCACCGTACTCTCGCTCGGTTGATTCGGTTGCCTGCTCGTAATCCTCAAAAATCTTTTCAATCTTGTCTTTTGGAATACCTATACCGGTATCACTAATTTCAATAATCACATTGTAACGCGTTTCATTAATACGATCGTAACCAACATCCACCCCCACTCGCCCTTGCTTGGTAAACTTAATCGCATTACCAATTAGGTTCATCAGTACTTGCCGTATTCTGGTAGGATCTCCAAGCAATACTGTTGGCGTACCATTCTCTATTTCCAAATCAACTTTGATTTCACTGTTTGCGGCATGAGTACTATTTAGGTCACAGGCATCCCGTATGGCTTCAGGTAAATTAAACGGGACTTTTTCAAATGTGAATTTTCCTGCTTCTATTTTCGATAAATCCAATATGTCATTAAGAATGGTTAACAATGAATTTGCCGACCTATTGATTAGACCTCCAAGCTCAGATTGTTCTTCATTAAGCAGAGTGTCCATCAACAACTCAGAACTAGCGAGTATACCGTTCATAGGTGTTCGAATTTCATGGCTCATGTTAGCCAAGAAAGAACTTTTGGCACTCGATGCAATACCCGCCGAATGTTTCGCCGCAGCTAAGTCTTTGCTCATTACAGCCAACTTATCGTTTAATGCAATTTTTTGCTCCATCTCCATTTCAAGCGACTTGGTTAATACATCCAAATCTTCGGGATGCGTCCAGCCTTTCGCGATGATCTGCTCAAATTCATATTCTGCTCGGTCTCGATATAAGGTACCGAGATAGTTCTCCAGTGTTTCAAGGTAGGTATACATATCTCCTAACCCATTCGCAGTCACTCTGCCATTCGCGTCCTTGACCAATGAAGCTTCAGACAACATAAACTTCAGTACGTCATCGGTACAAGTAGTCTTAAGAGTTTTTAAATGACTTGTAATTAGTTCTGACCAAATTGACATCGATACGCCCGTTATAACGAATGAGTATTAACCACTAACACTATAAGGTATAGCGTAAAAATGCTTATTACGCCAAGCTGCACATATTTCAAACAACCAAATTATAAGAGGTATCTAAGCTGTGCCCCAAATAGATAACCTCGCTAAATTCCTGCTCCCAGATCACAACTACTACCATCACTCATCGGAACTAATACTACAAACGCCGCTCCATCTTGATAGTTTTTGTCGACATAAACCTCTCCATGATGAGCATCAACAACACTCTTACAAATAGACAACCCTAGTCCCGTACTTACCTCACCCCCAGTTGGTTTAGTGCTTAAGCGTGAGAAATCCGAAAACAAATACCGCTCCTCACCTCTTGGAATCCCCTCCCCACTATCCTTCACCACTAATTTTGACATACCGTCAGAGTGACATAATTCAATAAGGATACGCCCTCTTCGCGGCGAAAACTTCAACGCATTACTCACCAAGTTATCGATAACTTGCGAAAACCGCTTATCGTCAATATAAGCTTCAACATCACTCTTTAGTAATGTTGAAATTTCAATACCTTTCATCTTGGCTGCAATATCAAAAAAAGCCAACCGATCGCGAATCAACGGTGCTAACGGTCTCTGTTGACAATTTAACTTCACCTTCCCAGTGCTAATCGCCGTCATATCTAACAAGCTATTTAGCAGTTCAAGAACATCGCGACCAGATTTCACAATCAAATCAATAAATGCATTTTGTCGCTGAGGTGGAACATCTTTGCCCGCCAACCATTTCGCCGCGGTCACAATATTACCCACCGGGCCACGCACATCGTGGGCAACCATACCCAATAGTTTTTGTTTCTGCTCGTTTAGGCGTTTAAATTCTTGAATATGCTCAAGATAATCCAAATTCCGATTCACTAAGCAAAACAGCTCTTCAGGCGGAAATGGTTTACGTAAAAAGTCATCGGCACCACTTTTAAGAAAATGTACCGATGATGAATTATCTTCACTCGAAACACCAATGACGCGAATATCACGATCTGCAAAATCATTTCTAATATTGGACACTAAACGATATGCACTTGTGCCCAATACATTGTAATCAACCACAACGACATATATATTGATGTTATTATTTATTGCTTGTAATGCATCTTCAGGAGAATCAACGCATTGCACCTGCACTTGCTGAGTCGTTAGGTTATTTTTATACCAGGCCCCTTCCACTGTATCGCTAGTAACCACTAGCACTTTCAAATGCCTATTACGCCATAACCTACCCACTATTTTAATCAAGTAGTCAATGTTATAGGCGCCCTGCTTCAATACATAATCCGAAACACCTTTACTGAGCAATGTTAATCGTAACTCTTCATTCAACTCCGATGTAAAAACAATCCCAGGTACGCCATACCCCAAAACAAGATCAACTGCCTGACACCCCGAGGCATCAGGCAGGTTAAGGTCTATAGTCGCAAGAAAAAACTCCCCGTTGTTATCCCTCAGGATATTCTCCGCTTCTTCACGGCTATAAGCGGGCACCGTTTTAATAGCATACGTTGACTCAATTTCTGAACATAGAATGGCAGAAAACGATTGCGAATCTTCAATTACTAATAATTTATCCATTGTGCTCGAGCCTGCTCCTTGTATACCTTGTTCTGATCAAATGCCAATCAAAGAACGCTCTCAAAAGTGTAGACCAATATCCTAGCGCTATATGCCCCTCCTTCTTCGTACTTGCATTCCTTTGTCACATTACCTAAATTATGCGCTCTTCAATTACACCTTAACTATAGGTATAGGTAACCAACATGTCTGAATTCATGCCAGGAAAGCTTGTCAATCTATCCCCATTAGTTCACCGAGTCGTCGCGAATAACGCGGGAATGATGACAGGGCCCGGTACCAATAGTTATCTAATAGGCAATCAACAGATAGCCGTTATAGACCCCGGCCCAGCAAACCCAACACATATCGATGCCATTATTGACGCTGCCGAATCCCTACAAGGTAAAATTCAGTGGATACTGTGTACTCATACACATTTGGATCATTCCCCAGGTGCTGCCCTGCTTAAAGAAAAAACTGGAGCAGTGATTTGTGGCCAACCAGCCCCTCCAGGAAGCAGTCAAGATGCGAATTTCCACCCCGACCAACACTGGCAAGACACCAGTGAATTAGCGTGCGAAGAGTTTTCTATCTCTGCTATACACACGCCGGGGCATGCTTCGAACCACTTGTGCTTTCTCTTACACGATGAGAACCTGCTATTTACCGGCGACCATATCATGAGCGGTTCGACCGTAGTCATTAGCCCTCCTGACGGTAATATGATTCAGTATTTAGCGTCTCTAGAAAAACTAAAATCTTATCCAATCGATAATTTGGCGCCAGCACACGGCGGTATACTCACCAACCCGCTAGAAATTATCGAAGACACAATAGAGCATCGTTTAATGCGTGAAAAAAAGGTATTAGAGCGTATACCCACAATCCCGACCTGTGATATTGAGTCTCTAACCGCCTCTGTTTATGATGAAGTGCCTGTATTTTTACACCCAATAGCAAGAATGTCCCTCACGGCACACCTGGAAAAATTAGAAGAAGAAAAGCGCGTCATTAGAAATGAAGGCCTTTGGGCCCTAGAAAGAATGTAACGAGCCACTGTCATTTGCCTTTGCCACGTGGTTTTGACGGTTTGTTAGGCGGTTTCTTGGGCTTCGGCCCATTTGCGCCGAGGCTTTTTTTAGCCTTAAACTTTGACTTCTCTTTCCAACCAATGGCTTTTTTAAACCGTTTCTCTAAATCCTTTTCTTTTTGCTCCTTGCGAGCAGCTTCCACGCGCTTCCTAGCTTCATCAAAATCCACAACATCATCTGATTCCGTCATCAATGCAATGCCTCAAATAAATCGGTACACATATACACCCCAACCATACACCGTATACCTAAAGTGACTGATAAGTCTTAATAACCAGCTTATTTACAGCGTAATGTGAAGTTCTATGCATTTTAGGGTAACATCCCCCGCGCAATGTTCAAACAAGTAGTATGACAGGTGGAAAGGATGTCGGAGAAGAATCAAAGAACTACCATTAATCGTGTAAAAACGGGAGCCTTCGAGCGCCGATTTAGTATGGCTAAGATGGGCATCGTCGCCGGATCTCGTCTTGCAGCTCAGTCTGCTGGCAATATGTTTACCGCTAAAGAAGAGCGCGCTCAACGTCAAAAAGACATTCTCTCCAAGCAGGCTCATTACCTTGCTGATGAAATAGGCAAACTTAAAGGTAGTATCGTTAAAATCGGCCAAATGATGGCTCTCTATGGCGAGCACTTTCTCCCCGTTGAGGTTACCGAAGCCCTTCATACGCTAGAAGATGACACCGCCGCACTGGATTGGACATCTATTTATGAGGCTCTAGAAGATGAGCTGGGCAGCGAAAGGCTCGCCAAGCTAGAGATTGAAGAAAAGCCTATAGGTGCAGCGTCATTAGGCCAGGTTCATAGAGCAACGATCAAAGGTACCGGTGAACAGATCTGTTTAAAAGTACAATACCCAGGTGTAGCAGAAGCTGTGGACAGTGACCTAAATGCTGTAAAAACCCTACTTCGCTTAGTTAAAGTTGTTCCGATTACAGAAGAGTTTGAAGGCTGGTTTGATGAAATCAGAGAAATGATGTATCGCGAAGTGGATTACATTCACGAAGCGGAAAAAACGCGGCTTTTTCGTGAAAGACTCACTAACGACACTCGCTATATCGTCCCAAAAATCTACCCTGACTTCTGTACACCAAAAGTAATTGCGACTTCCTACGAGCCCGGCGTAGGCATCGATTCACAAGAAACCAAAGCGCTTTCACAAGAAAGAAGAAATCACTTATGTGAAGCATCATTAGATCTCTGCTGGCGTGAGGTTTTTCAATGGGGTGAAATGCAAACAGACCCTAATTTTGGAAACTATTTTGTCCGCTTAGGCGACGGTAGTTATACCGGAGACCGCATTGTCTTATTAGATTTTGGCGCTGTACGTGAGTTTTCTGCAAAAACCATAGAACCCGGCAAAAAAATCGTGCAGGCCTCGTTTCTTCACGATACCGACATGCTATTTGAAGCCATCGATGAGCTTAATTTTTTTGGTGGAGGCGCGCCAGAAAGCATCAAAGAAAACTTATCTAAACTATGTTTTATGGCTATGGAACCCTTTGCTGACAGCAATAAATTCCCCCCTCCCGCCTATCTTCTTAATGATAGCGGCGAGTATATTTGGGGAGGCAGTGACCTTGCTGCTCGACTCAGTCTTCAAGCTGGATTGTCCGCCACAAGTCGTCACTTCGCGGTCCCACCAAGAGAATTAATGTTCTTGGCACGAAAGATCATGGGAGCCTATACCTTCATGTCAGTATTGAGTGCTGAACTAAAAGGTTATGACATCCTGATGCCTTATCTCGAGAAAAACACTGAGAATGTATAAAGGCTGCCATAAAATGCTGTCAACTTATTGAAATTAGATATACCAATGGAAATAATTCGCAAGGACGCGAAAAACATCACAATCCTCCCGATAAAACCCGTCATTTAACCAGAACGTTCCTATACTTAACGTTAATAATACGATTCCCTTAGGAACCCCGGGTCATGGATATTAGCCATATCAAAGAACTTGAATTCATTCGCCATCTCAACGAACAACAGATAATCCTGCTTTACAATACTAGCGAAACTCTCAAGTTCAACGCGGGCGATAAGGTCATCACTGCCGGCGACCAAGACCCCTATGAATACTACCTATTAGCAGGTGAGCTAGTCTTAAAAGAAGCTGGAAACACCCTCAATGCGGTTAAAAGTATCCACGCCAATAGTCATGATGGATTAAAATGTATAACGCGCACAAAACCACGTGCATATGATGTATATGCTCAAACCAATGCAGCATTGTTACGTGTTGAACTTGAACATTTAAAATCCTTATTAAGAGATGCTCCCGGGGACAATTACGAAGTTCGAAAAGTACTACGAGAAGACCAACCCGAAGAGAAACAGCTGTTCTTTGATATTTACACAGACCTTCGGAATAACAAACTAAGCTTACCTAGCCTTCCCGATGTTGCACTTAGAATCCGTCAGCTTATTGCGGAGGGCACTAACAACGCAAAAACCATTGCTCAAGCCATTAATAGTGATGCTGCCATAGCCACCAAACTAATCAAAGCGGCAAACAGTCCATTGTTTAGAGGAACCAAAGAATTCGAATCAACATCCCAAGCCATCGTACGGCTTGGGATGACAACAACTCAACAGCTGGTCACCAGCTTCACGCTCAGAGAAGTATTTAAGGCAAAAAACCCCGCCATTAAAAAACGTATGGATATCCTATGGGCTCATGGTATCGAAATCGCAGCTATTTCAAGCATTCTAGCCAAACATATTCCTGGCCTTAACCCCGAGCAGGGGCTGCTTGCAGGATTATTACATGAAATTGGAGCGGTCCCTGTACTTATGTACGCAGAGCAATACGAAGGGATTGCCAATGACCCAGTACAACTGGAACATGCTATATCGGGATTAAGTTCTGAGATTGGAGGTGTGATTTTAAAACGCTGGAGTTTTAGTGATGAAATCATCACGGTAACGCAATACGCTCGCCAGTGGGATCGAGAACACGAAGGCCCACCAGACTATTGCGACCTTGTCATTGTTGCACAACTACACGCAGCAATGGGAAAACAACCAACTGAAGATGATAAGACGGCACTTCCTTCTCTAGAACAATGTCCAGCATTTCATAAGCTATCTAACCACGGCAAATTAACGCCAGAAAAAAGCTTGACGATACTCGCAGAGGCAAAAGAACAAATAGAAGAAACAAAACAACTACTAGGAACCTAATTTCCTCTAAAGCCAGATAAAGGCATAACAAAAAATCAAACATAAAAAAAGGCGCTACGTTTAAGGGGTTAACGTAGCGCCTTTTTTATACTATTTACTTAACGCTCATCACTTAACAATAGGTATCCAAAACTCGCCGGAACGAACTGTGCGCTTTTCATTGCTACTTTGACTACCGTTGCGATACCCCACAAATTCAAAGGTACCACCAATCATTTTTCCATCATCATACTTAATCACAATCCGCCCAGGTAATGTAGAAGTTGTCTGATAAGAAGCCACTCCGGGCGTAGAAATGACCCCCTTAAAGTATTTAAGCGGGTACGCTCCTAAGCCATCATACACATCGATTACCATGGTTAGTTCATAGTCTCCACCTTCGGCTCGGATTTTTAGATCCCCAAATTTAATAGCATCAAATTTTCCCCATACCGTTGGTGCAGTATCGTAGTATCCATGCATTATCCAATCATGCTTAAAGGAAAAGACCGCGCCATCACTGCGCAATGGCCCTTTCAAAAATTCAGGTTTTGCCACAGAGACTACCACAGCCTTCGCTACCTTTTTAGGCTTAGAAGAACCACTGCGATGCTTGCCCTTTCGTGCAAACCTAGTCGCAACTTCAACCTCTTTTTCTACAGTAGGAACACTCACTGTCACAGGTACTGGCTTTACCACCGGCTTAGCTACTAGCGACTTAGATACCACTGGTGTCGCTACAATAGCCACGGGTACAACGCTTGACGTTGATATAGCTGCTACGGGTACTACTGGTGCCCCACCAGGTGTTGGTGTTGGCACCAATATTGGCGTCACCTTTGTAACCGCTGAAGTTGTAACAGCCGGCTTAGCTGGATTGTTCTTCACTACGTCCTTCGAACTTACCTTTTCCTCGGACTTAGCAACCACCTTAGATTTAACCTCAAGCTTGGCTTTAGGCTTAACAGCAGGTTTCGGTTTAGGCTTAACCTTAACCTTAGGCTTCGGTTTAACCTTAGGTTTAGGTTTTGCTTTCTTCACCACTTTTTTAACAATCAACTTGCCTTTCTTATATGTACAAGGAGATAACTTGCCTGAACGTTTACATACACCTTCACCATTGGCTGCATTGCTTTGTGTTGGCCCTGTAAATTGATCGCCATTTTTAAACACAAATACCGCATCGCCAACTAAGTAATCATCATTCCATTGGCCTGTCACTTTACTTCCGTCAGGCTTGGTTAAACTACCTTTACCTTGTTTCTTATCAGCTTTCCATTCGCCCTGATAGGTGCCCTGTTTCTTACTTTTAAAAACACCCATTCCCTCGCGCTTTGCTTTTAAAAAGCCGCCAGTATATTCATCTGTATTAGCCCACGTAAAATGCCCCGCACCCGATGGCTTACCACCTATCCACTCTCCGTCATAACGGTCACCGTTCTTCCACGTTTTCACCCCTTTCCCGTGAGTTCTGTTTCCTGACCAATCTCCAGCGTAGTGATCACCGTTCGCCCATGTTTGCTCGCCTTTGCCATCGCGGCGACCATCTCGCCACTCACCGCTGTACACCTTGCCATTACCATAGGTATAAGTCCCTTGGCCATGAAAACGATTAAAGGTGTTTCGGTCACCTTTATAGACACCCGCAGCATTCAGCGATGTACTTACTTGGAAGGCCAGTGAAAAAACAATAATCAGCCACAAAAATGGAACATTTCGATAAGTCATAAAAAAGCATCAGAAAAGTAAATGGAATCAACAGTATTAAAATGCCTAGCTACAGCAAACAAATACGAATTTGTTTAGCTAGTATAGTAGCTACTATCAAGTAGGTTAAGTGTATTCACAGAATAGGGCCAGATTAACGCTAATTAGATTGAAAAGCTTATATTAGGCATTTGTTGGACACATTATGTCTATTTTTCACCCAAAAAACTAGCAAAGCTTAGTATTTCGGGCCAATTGGACTAGAATGGCACCAGCTTTTGACGGTTTTCACGCCATATTGCGCCCCTTCATACGCCAAGAAAATAACACCAAGGGAATGAACAAGAGCGCCGAAACGATATAGGGTGATGTTGGATAAAACTGATACAGAGCCCCTCCTAGAATTGGCCCAACGATAAACCCTAGAGCAGGGCAAGCGCTAATCAACCCTGCAACCGCCCCTTGCTCTTCAGGTTGTACTGCCAATGTAGCTGCGGCGGAAAAACCAGGAGCAGACATGCCTATCCCTGTACCCACTAACCCCATAGCAAGAACGAACTCCATTAAGTCTCTACCCAACGTTAACCCAATGAAACCCAACAACATAAAAGGTAAACCCACCCTCATCAAACGAAACGGGGTCCACCCTAGCCGTTGTACCACGATTAATTGCATGGCAAGTGCCGCAATGGCAGACCCCATCATAGCAATACCAACTTGTTGAGCCGTTACTTCGGCAGTCAGGTTCAGTTTATCTTGAAAATAATACCCCAACGTTTGCTGCACCACAGAAAAACCCGTGAACATAGCAATACCAACCACCATAAAGGGTAATATCCGCTTGTCGGTATACCTCAGTTTTTTATTCGTTACAGTAGTTGTTTTTGCTATGGGTAAGCTTGGCAGGTACACCATCACCAATATCGCAGCCAGAAAGGTCATTACAGCAGCCATATAAATGGGCGCTAACAAACTAATAATGGAAAAATATGCAATCGCAGGCCCTAAGATAGTCCCAAGGCTATGAGCTGCACCAATTCGTCCAATACCGATAGTTCGATTGCTGACATCCGTAATATCACTTACGTAAGCTGTAGCAGCGGGAGAGGTTGCAGACATAACCAACGATTGAGTCATCCGTGCAAAAATAAGCGCGGCAAATAGTAACCACCCGGTTAACCAACCGTTTAACCCAGCATAGAAAGTGGATGCAAAAAATACAGTACCGACAGTATATCCGACGAGCCCAATGATCATTACGGGCTTGCGTCCCATCACGTCACTACGTCGCCCCCAAATAGGGCTAAATAATGAAAATATCACCGAAGAGCAGGTGATAATAAAACCAATCTGCATTTCATTAAGCCCAACTTCCCTACCTAACGGCCCCAATATCGCAAATACCACAGTTTGTCCCATAGCAACGCTAATGATTGCAATAAAGATAATGCGACTAGCATACTTACGCTGGGTATCACTAAGGTTCATACAGCCTCCTATTTTAGGACCCCTATAAATACATCAAAGTAAATAGAAGGTATACCAATAAATATTTTCCTTCCAGGCTTGCAGTTTCCTCCTAGTCAGTAAAAACTAGCGCTAACTGAAAACAACAATAAGAATCAGACACCTCTTTTATAAGGACAGCTCCATGACAGCCACCGTTGAGACTCGCCTCGGCGCTTTACAAGGTATCCAGCGAACCAACCATATAGAATTTCGCGGCATCCCTTACGCTCAGCCACCTGTTGACGAAAGACGTTTTCAGGCCCCTCACCCCCTTTCTCCCTGGGAAGGTGTCAAACGAGCCGATCGTTTTGGAGATGCATCAATACAAGAAAACATTTCGTTGTTTGGGGTAGGAAATATTTCAGAGGATTGTTTGTACCTAAATGTATGGACCCCATCGTTAAATACGAATAAAAATACCGACACTGAAACAAAACGCCCCGTTATGGTATGGATTCATGGCGGCGGGTACATATCCGGCTCTGGATCTCAGCTTATCTACCGAGGCAAAGAACTATGTGAAAATGGCGACATGGTGGTGGTTACCATCAATTATCGCTTAGGCGTGCTCGGCTTTTTAGACTTAACACAATATTTCTCATCTGACTTACCTGTCAGTGCTAACAATGGTTTACTAGACCAAATCGCGGCCCTGCAATGGGTTAAAGACAATATTCTTGCATTTGGCGGCGACCCAGACCAAGTGACCGTATTTGGTGAATCCGCTGGCGGAATGAGTATCGCCGCATTAATGACCAGCCCTCTTTCCAAAGGTCTATTTACTCGAGCAATCATTCAAAGTGGCTCCGGCGATCATGTACTAACAAAAGAAGAAGCTACCCAGGTTACAGATTGTTTTTTACAAGAGACCGGCGTTTCCTCAGAAGACCCCGATGCTTTATTTACTCTCAGTACGAAACAAATTATTAAAGCGCAAAAAAAGTGTTTATCTCTATCATTTGACCGAGGGACACAGCAACAACGTGTACCACAATTTGGCATGACCTTGGTTCCCGTCATCGATGGGGATATTTTGCCCACCAACCCTATTCGAGCAATCGAAAACGGCGCAGCTTCCGACATTGCTTTAATGGCGGGAACGACAAGGGATGAATGGAATTTATTTCTTCACACCCCAGGACCCGAAGGTGATTCGCTAGCAAAAACCCGCTACAAACATCTAGATAAAAGTGAGCTAATCAAAATATGTGAACGTGATTTACCCGGCCTCGGAGAAAAAAGCGCAAACCTGTATGAGTCTGTCATTCTGTCCCGAGCTGAATCTAAAGACAGTTCAAACTCGCCCCTCCCAACGGGAGCAGCTTTAGATATGTACAGTGCCTTTGAGAGCGACCGCATGTTTAGAATTCCAACGCTTCGCCTTGCAGAAGCACAAAGCCGTCACAGAGATGATGTGTACATGTTTGAATTCGAATGGGACAAAGGGATATTTGGTGCCTGCCATGCCATCGATATCCCCTTTGTTTTTGGTGCGACACAAGGTGGATTTGGCCAAATACTTACCGGCGGCAGTGATAAAGCAGCAGAGCTTAGCTCGACAGTTCAGTCTTGCTGGGTGGCCTTTGCCCGTTCGGGCAATCCAGGTACGGACAGAGTGGGTCAATGGCCAGGATACAACGCCAACAACCGCAAAGTGATGTGTTTTGATATTGAAACTCGAATTGTTGACGACCCTCAGGGCAATACCCGGGGTCATTGGGATGGTATCCTCTAATAAATTCACACGAAATTTTTAATGCCGGTAACTACGCAGATGACGACACAAGTAACTAATCAAATAACAACGCACATTGCGACCTTAGAAACGCTGTTACAGCAATGGCGGCCAAGCTTTGGTCAGGACTACCTAGCTTATCGCAATCATGTTTACCGGATCATCAATCACTGTATCGTTTATGCAGAGAAAAACGATATTGCCCTTAGCCATGACACACTTGAAATCATTGCGATAGCCGCCGCCTTTCACGACATAGGTATCTGGTTAGACAACACTTTTGATTATTTACAACCATCTGCACAACGCGCTAACAATTACCTTGTGCGAGAAGGCAAAGCGGATTGGGTGGAGACTGTCACTAGCATGATCAATGAACATCACAAAGTCACGGCGTTCAGCTCAGACAAAAAAGACCTAGTAGAGATGTTCAGACAAGCCGACTGGATTGATGTTTCTATGGGAATGTTAAGTTTTCAAACCCCCAGGGCAAACATACGAAAGATTCGAAAAATATTTCCGTATGAAGGGTTTCATAAAAGGTTGATTCAGCTAACGTTAGTTCATTCGTTAAAAGCTCCGTTAAACCCTTTGCCGATGTTTAAGTGGTAAGGGTTTAACGTTTAACGAACCTCCTATGATCCGCTAAACTTCAAACCCTTAACTACATATTAAACGACTCACTTGCAACCGCTATAACGCCCTTACACTCACCACCCCTTCGATCTCTTTAATAGCCGCCAACAACTCATCTGTTGGCTCAACATCTATATCCAATAAGTTATACGCAATATCTTGGCGGCTCTTATTTAGCATATCAATAACGTTAATTTCTCGATCCGAAAACTCCGCCAACACATTCCCCAACATTTTAGGGATATTTCGGTTGGTGATTGCAATTCGATAACCTTCCGTTCGCTCTAGATACACATTTGGAAAATTCACTGAATTGCGAACATTACCATTTTCAATAAAGTCCACCAATTGATTGGCTACCATAATAGCGCAGTTCTCTTCAGCTTCATCTGTGCTGGCGCCAATATGAGGCATCAACAAAACATCCGCTCGCCCAATCAACGCTGGCTCTGGAAAGTCCGTTGCGTATCGGCGTAACAGCCCTTTATCCAAAGCGGTAACCACAGCGTCTGTATCAACAATTTCTGGGCGCGCAAAATTCAGCAAACAAGCGCCTTGCTTAAATGACCCGACCATTTCGGAGTTAATCAAGTTACGTGTCGTATCCAACACAGGTAGATGCAACGTCACGTAATCTGCTTTTGACAATAAACTTTGTAAGTTTTCAATACGCTCAACTTCAGAAGGTAAACGCCATGCAGCTTCAACTGACAATGCAGGGTCATAACCAATCACACTCATCCCTAAACGTAGTGCCGTTTTAGCTACCATAGAACCAATGGCACCCAACCCCACAACACCCAATGTTTTTCCAGCAATTTCAGAACCTTTAAATTGCTTCTTTTCCTTCTCCAACAGTTTGTGCATTTCTTGCACATCATCTATTGCTTCCAACCCCTGCACATACTGAATACCTTCTGCAATGCCGCGAGAACACAACAGCAACGAACAAACAATCAACTCTTTCACTGCGTTAGCATTGGCTCCCGGTGCGTTAAACACAGTAATCCCCTGCTCTGTGCAATACTCGAGAGGAATATTATTTACGCCGGCCCCCGCTCGGCCAATTGCCTTTGTCGTTTCTGGGATCAGCTCTGGTGTCAACTTTTGGCTTCGCAACATAATGGCAGTCGGCGAACCAATTTCGCTGGCGACTTCGTATTTTTCACGACAAAAACGCTCTAAGCCTTTCACGGAGATTTGATTAAACGTCAGTATTTTATGCATTGATTTTTTTATCCCTGTTATTGCACAAGTTTTGATATGGGTATAGTGACTGTAAAAACACGATGTTTCGGTTGTAACACATCTATCTACGACATGAAATGACATAATTAAAATGACATAAGACAGGGAGCTCTGTTTTCGGTAAAATACCGAACCATTATTTACCAGTTATCTACCAAACGAGAATCATTGATGGGAAAGCAACACTTTCAACCAGGCCAACGCTGGGCCAACACCGCGGAACCCGAACTAGGTGCAGGAATAATCACCCAGGTAGAAGGCCGAACCATCACCCTATTTTTCCCAAATGCGGAGGATTCTCGGACATATTCTGCCGCCAGTGCGCCACTAAGTCGCGTTGAGTTCAGAATCAATGATGTAGTAGAAAACGGCGAGGGACAAGCATTTACCGTCGAAGAGATCAACACCATTGATGGTTTGCTTATCTACGGTGTACTTGATGACTCCGGCGAACGTAAAGACATTGTAGAAACTCAAATCCATGGTAGCAGCGCACATTCAGGCCCAGTTGAGCGTCTATTGATGGGGCAAACGGATAAATATCGTGCATTTTCCCTTCGCTATGAAACCTGGCAGAAACAAAATCACTATGGCCAGTCCCCGATAGCAGGCTTGTCCGGCCCTCGGGTTGATTTAATTCCCCATCAATTCCATATTGCCAACGAAGTTGCTCAACGGGTAGTTCCCCGCGTCATGCTAGCGGATGAGGTTGGCCTGGGTAAAACCATTGAAGCCGGCCTCATCATGCACCGCCTAATCTTACAAGGCCGGATCAAGCGTGTACTCATTTTGGTTCCATCTCCGCTTATCCATCAATGGTTAGTGGAAATGATGCGTCGTTTTAATTTGAACTTCCGCATCCTCGATGATAATCAATGTGAGGCTATTTGTAGCAGCCAAATGACAGATAATCCGTTTACAAGTGAGCAATTGGTTCTTTGTAGCCGCAGTTTCTTGATGAACGCTCCTCAATGGCAACAAAAAGCTCTCGAAGCCGAATGGGACATGCTCATTGTGGACGAAGCTCACCACCTTGCCTGGGAAGAGGGCAACCCTAGCCCAAGCTATGACATGGTTGACCAGTTCTCTCAGCTTGCTAAAGGTTTGTTACTCCTTACCGCAACCCCAGAAAAAGAAGGTCATCAAAGCCACTTTGCGCAATTACGATTGCTCGATCATCACCGCTATCACGACCTCAATCACTTTATTGAGCAGCAAAAGTCATTTGAGCCTATCGCCAATATTGCTGAACGACTCATGGATCATGAAACGCTTAGTGAAGCAGAAATTGCGCAACTATCCGATTTATTAAAGGACAGTTCAAGCCAAACACTAATTGCCTCTGCCCGCGATGAAGACGACAACCACCAAGAAGCTAAAATAACACTAGCAAAGCGTTTGTTAGATCAGCAAGGCACTGGCCGCGTATTATTTAGAAATACACGAGACAGCATTGCAAACTTCCCTAAGCGCCAATTGCATTCTCACCCACTACCTTTGCCGGAACTATACGAAGACCTTCAAAGCCCTTCGGAGAAAATCACAACCAGCCTGTATCCCGAGCACGACTTTGATGACGAAACCTGGATTGAAGAAGATCCTCGTGTTGAATGGCTTATCAATACATTAAAAAAGAACAAGTTAAAAAAATATTTAATCATCTGTCACCACCAAGCAACCGCCTGCGCCCTAGAAAAATTCTTGTCTCTAAAGGGGGCTATATTATGTGCCGCATTTCACGAAAACCTTTCCATTATTGAACGTGATCGAGCTGCCGCCTGGTTTGCAGATTTGGAAGGTGGTGCGCAAGCATTAGTTTGTTCAGAAATTGGTAGTGAAGGTCGAAACTTTCAATTCTGTAGCGAACTCGTATTGTTTGATTTGCCGGTTCCCGTTGATTTGCTTGAGCAACGCATTGGTCGCCTGGATAGAGTCGGGCAAAAGAATGATATCCAGATTCATGCTCCGTATTTTGAAAATAGCACGCAAGAAAAACTGCATGACTGGTACCACCAAAGCATCAATGCCTTTGAACAAACCAATGCAGCCAGCAGTGTTATATTCAGCCATCATTATGATGAGTTCAAATCCGACTGTTACGCTGAACAAGCTACATTTGACCAATTTATAGAAAATACACGTACTGCTACTGACATATTACACGAACAATTCAAGCACGGTCGTAATCGATTATTAGAGCTGCAATCTCGTGGCGACAAACACATTGAGCCTATCTTAGAAGAAATCCGAACCGAAGATGCTTCAGATGAATTAGAACTCTATTTAGAACGTGTATTTAATCAGTTTGGCATCGATAGTGAAGACCTGTGCAGCACAACCGTTCACATTCGTCCCGGCTCCGAATTAGAAAACGACCACTTTCCATTTATTTCCGGTGACGGCATTACTGCAACCTATCACCGAAGCACCGCACTATCTCGTGAAGACTGCCACTTCTTAACATGGGACCATCCCATGGTAAGAGATGCGATTGATATGATTGTCAGCGGCGAAAAGGGTAAAGCCAGTGTATGTTTGCTCAAAAACAAACAAATCAAAGAAGGCAGTTTATTGGTAGAAGCTCTCTTTGTAATTCACTGTTCCGCCCCTCCTCACCTACAGCTCAGTCGCTTTATGCCGGCAACACCCGTCAGAATATTACTTGATACACCGGGGCGTGATTTATCTCAAGCCGCTTCAAGCGCCGTTCTCGACAAACAATTAAAAAATGCACGCGGCGAACTTGTCGCAGCCATTATCAAGGAATATCGCAAAGACGTTGACAGGCTTGTTAAGGCTGGCAACGCTATTGCTCAAAAACAATTCGAAACAACAAAGTCGGACGCCATTGACGCCTACACTAGTCAAATGCATGAAGAAATTCACCGCCTAGAGCAACTTAGCGAGCACAATGCCTCAATAAGCCAACAGGATATCGATACACTTAAGCAAAATTTGGCCTTAGGCACGGAGCTACTTAACAATAGTTCGGTTGTCTCGCTAGATGCTGTTCGAGTTATGGTAGCGGTCTCTTAACTTATGGCAATGCCTGATGAAATACTTGCACCTCCATCCATAGATTTGCCCAACTACGGGCTCGACATACTCTATGAAGATGAGCATCTAATTGCGTTTAACAAGCCCACTTGGATGCTTTCCGTGCAAGGCCGCCTGCCAGACAATCAAGATTCCATTGCTCACCGGATGGAACTTTACTGCGGAGTTTCGCACGTCGTGCATCGCATCGACTGCGCAACATCTGGCATATTGCTGTTTGCCAAAACAAAAGAAGCTCAGCGAGAAATCAACCGACAGTTTCGTGATAGAGAGATTGATAAAGAATATGTCGCTCTAGGTCACGGCTATAGTGTGCTAGCTAAGGGGGAAATACAGTTGCCTCTCATCAAAGATTGGCCCAACCGTCCCAAACAAATGGTCGATCTCATCATTGGCAAAAAATCCACAACACAATATGAAGTTCTGGAACAAAGCAACCAGCAAGTGAGGATGCGGCTAATCCCTATTACTGGGCGCTCTCACCAACTTCGGTTACACATGCGAGCTCTTGGCCTGCCAATCATCGGTGACCGGCTTTATGCGCCCGAGGAAGTGGCGAAAGCTAGCAACCGCATGCACCTGCACGCTCAATACCTCGCTTTCGCTCACCCCATAGAAAGAACGCCAATCACAATCACAGCACCCTGTCCATTTTGATCATGCACATCTGCTGGTACTGATACCTGTCATCACTGTATAGTCTGCACTTTAATTTATAGCGAGAACACCGCCCCATGAACGAGAACTTGGAACGCAGAACACGCATTCTTATTGCGGCTAAAGATACCTTCGCCAAAGAAGGTTTTCGAAATGCGGAGGTGAAAACAATTGCTCAGGTTGCCGGTGTCGGCAAAGCAACTATTTACAAACATTTTGATAGCAAGGATCATTTACTACTCACCATTGTCGAAGAAAATTTCAACGCTATGCGAGACGTTGGGATTGCAACGTTAATAGGGAATGGCCGAGCACTTGAACGCTTCGAAAAAACCTGCCTTGCTATCGCCAAATTCCTCGACACCGACAGGGAATTCTCTTTGGTAGTAGTAAAAGAGGCGGGCGAAATAATGACCGAGATTGAACGCCTCTACAAAACAGTTATGGAAGAAAACAAGCCCTTCTCCGATGCGTTTATTAATGCGCTGAAAGATGAGAAGCTTATACCGGACCTCCCTAATGACATCTTACTAGAGCTGATTATGAATCTCGCTATCGGCACCGTATACTCCTGGACACTAAGTGGAACCGAGCCACTATCCAGCAAAGTAACCGAACTTTTTGGCCTTTGGAAAAGACAAATTGCATCTACAACAAGCGCGGACCATCAAAACAAAAACTAATTACTTTTGCTTTTACCCTCTCCTCCACTCTAATTCACTGATAATTAACTCTTTTTTTTGCATATAACTTTTGTTTGTTTTTTGATCTATTTCTCTATTTGACGAATATTTACTCTCTAGCTACCTTAAGGGGAGGGTGCATATCAATACAAGTAAGATAGAGGTGGCTTTATGATTGAACAAAGAAAAGATGCAAGAACACATTTAATCTATTACCTCCGTGTATTTGATCGTGCCGACGACTCATTGTTCGGACATGTTGTTGACGTATCATCCACTGGCATGCTGATTACCTGCGACCGTGAGCTGAGCAAAAACCATCAATATCAATTAGCCGTTGAAGACACCACATTAATGGATCGCCTTGATGTTATTCACTTCAATGCCGAATGCAAATGGTACTCAGGCGATGATCACGATTTACTTGTAGATGGAGGTTTTGAACTCATCAACCCTTCAGAGCCTATCGCCGAAATGATTGCCGAGTATCATTAAAGCAACATATAGTGCTCTCAGTTATTACCTAGCAATCAATAGACATAAAAAAACCTCGTTCAATTGAGCGAGGTTTTTTTATGTCTCAACAAACTAGACTTAGTTTGTAGTAAAGGTCACTACATCACAATCTGTATCAACAACCATCATGGCGTTACGAGAGCAAACGGTCACTTCGTGATCACCTGTACGCAAACCATATAGATTAATTTCCGTACGGTTCTTCCAAAGACCAAATGGAGCTCCGTCAACACTGTAACGATAAGCCATACCACCTTCAGATCCAGCAACATCAATCGTAACAACATCGCTTTCAATAACCGCTGAGCCTAGACCAAAGATACCTTTCGCCTGAACCCCGCCAACACTCGCATAAGTTCGTGATGCCGTTGCAGCTGCCGTCGCTTCCACTTTAATCAAGTTACCCGCAAGTGCTATGAAGTTTGCACCTGCATCCGCTACCCAAAGGTCGCCAACATTAAATCCATATCCCGCAAAAGTAGGTAATGGAATCGCTGCTGCTGTATTAAGGATTGTAGGAAGAACAATAGGCATAAACTCTTCTAACAATGAATTAACCAACGACTCATTCAGCGCAATCGTGCTTGAATCATCGATATCACGAACGTTAATGCTCGGCAACCCAACCACTTCAATAGCAATTGCATTATTTTCCGCAACACCAAGATCAGCAGTGACCCTGATATCCATAGTGGCACCAACAAACAATGACCAAACCTCAGTTGTTGAGTTGTATGACTCAAAACCGATATAGAAATCATTAAATTCTAATATTCCAAGGCCTTCCTGAAGATCACTGACCAAATCAATAGTAGGTGCAGCAGCTGGAGCAAATGTCATTCGAACATTACCCGCTGAAGTATCTACACCACCAAGTTCAGGAATATCATCCGCACCCAACGTAATATTCAACACACCCGCTTCAGTGGCAGCCATCAACGCTTGGTTAATCGCATTCTCTGATATCATCACGCCAACATCTTTCTCATCACCCGCTGGAGTTGTACTCGTAGGTGAAGGAAGTGTTGCGTCTGTACCAAATGCAGAACCTACATTTTTAGGACCGTTAGAAGTCAACGCATAGATATGAGAATCAAGCGTAATGTTGATACCATTGCTTGGTGAAGCAAAAGACTCAGGAAGAATAGATGGCTTGATAGTACCGCCACCAAGAACCAGTTCCAAATCAGCAGAAAACGTATCCAAAAAGTCACTTACCAAATCAGGAATCATACCCTCAAGCATACCTTCAAGAATCCACTCAAATAGACCTTCGAACACTTCATAGAAAGGAATCAATAACCAATCAGGGAAGCTCTCGATATCTGTTCGAATAGTATCTAAGTTAAGGTTTAGATTGTTAACACCGACATTAACAGCGGCATTACCAGCTGAAACGCTAACATCACCAGAGAAGTCCACGTAATCAACGGTTAATGTACCGTCGATATTAGAATTCGGTAGCGGCCATGGCCAATCTATAACAACGGTATAACTAGCCCAAAGGTTATTAAACTTACCACTTAGGTCAAAGTTCCCACCTGTCCCAGTCACATCCATTGTTACGTCAGCAGAACCTAGTGCTGCATCATTCACATAGACTTTTACAGAAGCAAGAATAAAGTTTTGATCCAAAATAGGATCTGTTGGTATCAACGCACCAAGATCATCCCCTTCTAACAAGGTTTCGATTTCAGCAACCATAAAGTCAAGGCCGTTACGATTGATGCGTAACGCCATCGCCTCTTCCATAACTACGCTTTCATCTGCATATTTTTGTGTATTGGTGAACCCCAGCGAATCTTGAGCAACAAATTCAATGTAATTCGCCGCAGCAATGCTTGCGGTAAAGCTATTATCTTCAGCTAAGGTAATCGTAGATCCGTTAGCCGTTAGGGATGCAACACCTGATGGATCTTCTGCATAACCAACAACGGTTAACGTCGAGCCATCGGTCACTGACGTCACATGAACGACAGGGCCAGAAATATCATAGATAAAGCTAACAACCGATGTATCGGGTTTAACAACCTTCAACAAGTTCTCGCCTGACAAGATGTAACTTTCGATAGAAGCAGCCGTAGCAGACGCTCCTGCATCAGTAACTGAGAATACGGATGTAATGTCTTGACCGTTTAGGCTTACTTCAAACGGATCAGGACGACCACTAGGAAAGGACAGTTGTATGTCTGGAATATCGGTATAAACCTCACCATTCACAGGATTATCGACAGTGACAGATTTACATGCCGTTAAAAACAGTGCCATAAAGGCAAACATCAAAAACCGACTAATATCGGATCGCATTGGGTTTCTCCATAAATAGGATAAAAGATGCACTCAAAAACGATACAACCTCTGCAAAAAAGCAGTACTACGATTGTTCGCTAGGTATTGTTATATTTATTCGCCAATTTGAGCAGCCGTTCATTGGGGTTGGCTAACTCGCTTCGACATTTTTTATCTAACGATCACTTTGCCGCCTAATTGACCACAAAGCCCAGCCATCATACTGAAAGGTCGACGCCTAATTCAATACTGATAAGGCTATAGTGACAACAAATCACTCTGGCGTTACAAATCTTTACATAACACTCGGAATATATTGTTTTGTAAACCAATTATACGAAATTGATGACCTGATCAGTCACGCTTTCGCGACCTAATATAACAAAAACAGGGGTTCAAAGCGGCCCCTAGATACATCCATTAACTCCTTCTATTAAAGTCACCCATATAAACACCTTTAACAACGCATTTAGTTGCGGTTACAAATACGCTGTTCAAATTTACTGACTAGCGTAAAATGCGCCTCCTCGCGTACTTACCTCGAATCAACGTCGGCAGTTAAACATCATGAAAGTAATTCTCGCCCCAATGGAAGGCGTCCTTGATCACCCAATGAGAGAGTTGTTATGCGAGCTAGGTGGTTTTGATTACTGTGTTACTGAGTTTGTCAGAGTAACCAGCCAGCTATTGCCGAATCGAGTATTCCATCGACTATGCCCAGAACTAAAGCAAGGCGGAAAAACTCTCAATGGCACTCCTGTTATTCTACAGTTGCTAGGAGGCAATGCTGACATGCTTGCTGCCAATGCCGCTCGTGCATGTAATTTAGGGGCTCCAGGCATTGACCTTAATTTTGGCTGTCCCGCTAAGACAGTGAACCGTCATGATGGCGGAGCTGCATTATTAAAAAGCCCTGAGCGACTGTATAACATCGTTTCTGAAGTGCGTAACAGTGTTCCAGCCCACATCCCCGTTACAGCAAAAATGCGCTTAGGATTTGAAGACAAGTCTCTTGCCGTTGAAAACGCCTGTGCCATAGAGGCAGGAGGTGCCGCCCACATTACTGTTCATGCTCGTACTAAAGTAGAAGGTTATGCTCCTCCTGCTCATTGGCAGTGGCTGAATACAATACGGCAGCGCGTGGACATACCAATCATTGCCAACGGTGAAGTCTGGAACGTAGGGGATTACGACCGCTGTCGCGATGTCAGCCAGTGCACAGACGTAATGATAGGCAGAGGTGCCATACGCACCCCCGACATTGGTTTACAAATTAATGCTGCAAACCAAAACAAACCATATACGCCTCTTCAATGGGGGGATGTCTGTTACTTGGTGCTCAAATTTTATCAACGCATAGAGCACATTCCTACACGCTTCGCTTGCAGTCGTCTAAAACAATGGGTGGGCCTTTTATCGAATGGATACCCTGAAGGCAAAGAGCTATTTTCTCGAATTAAACGCCTAAAAGACATTCAGCTAATCCTCAAAGAAATTGATAGCGATATCAAACAAAGCCTGCCTACGCAATAAGTGACTGCTCATCCACAAAGCGAATGTGATGTCAATCAATGCAGTGCCAAAAAAACATCATTTTTTATCAATTTAACTGATAAAAACTTAACTTATTGTTTTTATTGCCCTTTCAGACTTTCCGTTCAATATTCACCCAAACCGTCAACACCCTTAGTAACAGGGGGCTACATGATGTTACAAAATCCTTATTCACAGACTTATCCACAACAACTGTGGAAAAAACATTCCCTGGACAACGTCAAAAACCCTGCTACACCCTAAGTGATATAATTGAACGCATTCGTCTCTTTACCAACACCCAACGCTGCGATAGAGTGCAGCAATCTACTTACTGTTTGAGACTTTTTGAATGACAAACTCTACGCAACTCACACCTTATATCGGATTCAAAACTACTGAAGCATTACGAGGAAAACTGAATCGTTTCCTTGAAGCTGTTGAAGCTAACGACAAAACTGCAGGATCACTATATATAGAATTTATTGGTGAACTGACTGAGCATGTCATCGACACATTATTGCTAAAAATGGTTGAGATTGCTGAAATCAATAAAGTCGGACAAAAAGTTATAAGGTTTTGCGCATCATCATCCACAAAAGTCTCTGGTATGTTAACCAGTAAAATCTATAAAAAGATGCCGGTTAAAGAATTATTGCCCGTTGCTAACCTATGGACTAAATTTTTAAAAAACTCGCAAACCGATAACCATGGTGAGTGGTACCTCCTTACACCAATTTCCAATGAGTTCGGTCAAGACTTAGATGCAATCCTTGCAGAAAAGGGAGGTAGCTCTGAATTCGCACCAAACGATCTCAACGACGTGATGCAAAAATACGATCAACTTATGCAGATTATCATCGACACTTTTTTCTTAGAAGCAACCAAAGTTGTCAAAATTGGCGCGATTACTAACAAGATGTTAACGGTAGGTGTTGATACCGTAGAAAAGGCGGTTAACGCTGTACTTGAAAAAGTCATCAAACCCCTTGAACCCTCTCATTTTGGGAAATTTGTAGAACACACGGAAAATTTCTATATCCGTTTATAACGCCCTCCCCCTTATTGCTTAACAGTCAAATTTATGACAAACCCTATAAGCCCACATAATACGTGGGCTTTTTTGTACCTGTTACGCACATAATTCGTACTATTGTCCTACACTTAGCTGACGATAAAGTAACTTTATCAATTGATGGTTTTATCAACGACTAAGCTGGAGTGTCCTTATGCAAGCTTGCACAAAATCTATCGTTATTACTTCGTTATTGATGTTGTTTTCTTCAGCCGCCATTTCTGGTCAGAGCTTCACTGTAGGAACAGAGAACTTAGAGTACCTACCTTTTGGTACCTCTGTCGACGGCAAAGCCATGGGTTTTTTTAAAGATGTCTTAGATGAATTTGGTAAAACCAAAGGTTATACCTTCACCTTATCCCCAACTCCAGTAAAACGATTAATGAACAATCTTATCACCGATAAGATTGATTTTAAGATTCCTGACAATCCGGTTTGGGCGTCTAGCTTAAAAATCGGTAAAAATATCACTTACAGCTCGCCACTCACCGTGTATTTGGACGGTGTGCTCGTCGAGCCAAAAAACAAAGGGGCAGGTTATGAAAAGCTATCTAACTTAGTTACCGTGAGAGGTTTTACGCCCTTTATCTTTCTTGATGACATTGCCAAGGGTTCTATCAAGCTTCAAGAAACATCAGACTTAGCTGCGGTTATCAAAATGGTATCCGCTGGTAGAGCGCAAGGTGGTTTTGCAAATATCACCGTTGCCCAACGCTATATGAAAGACACACTTAAAAAACCTAACCTCTTAGTTTATGACGACAGTATACCAACCGCAAAAAGTGACATCAGCCTTTCAACCATAAAACACCCCAAAGTAATTGAAGAGTTTAACGCCTTTTTACAGTCTCACGCCCAATGGATTAACGACTTAAAAAAGGAACAAAATATACCGTAACCAAATGAATTTTAACGACAGGACATAACATCTTACGGATAAAGGCCCAAACCAATACAACAGTATAACGTTTAGTCACCGAAGGTTATCATTATGAAGCAAGTCCCAACGCAATTTTCTGTTTCAAAACTAACACTCGCAATTGCCGGAACCATGGTGGGTGCCCTCCTCAGCGCTCCATCGCTCTATGCAAAACAACTATGGAGTGACAATAGTCTGTCTTTATTAAGAGGCAATGATTATGAGGTGGGGGGCGAAGGTAGAAAAGTATTAACCTTTGAACATGTCAGCGGACACTCATGGGGCGACATGTTTATGTTTGTTGATCGCCTAGAGTCCGATAACGGCGATTTAGAAACATATTGGGAATTATCTCCCCGCCTTAGTATTGGTAAAATGATGAGTAAGGAACTTACCGCAGGCCCTATCAAGGATGTATTAATTACCACTACAGTTGAGATTGCAGACGGCCCCTTCCCTTTTACAAACTACTTGATAGGCCCAGCAATCGATCTAGATATACCAGGCTTCAAATACTTTCAACTAAACGCCTACCGTCGCAACAATGAATTCAGCGATGACAATTGGCAGCTCACTCCTGTTTGGGGTCTTCCTTTCTCGATTGCTGGACAAAATTTTCTTTACGATGGTTTTGCCGACTGGCGCTCTGGTAGCGGTAACAACACAACCGAACTGAATATAACCTCTCAATTAACTTGGGATATTGGCGCCCTTATGCAAACCCCAAAAACGTTTTATATCGGTGTCGAGTATGTTTATTGGACAAACAAATTTGGTATTCAAGATACCGACGAACGAAATTTAAATGCCTTGCTTAAAGTTCACTTTTAAGTTCTTTTAATACCTCTGGACAACACGTAAAACAAACATAAAAAAGGCTTCCAAAAACAATTTTGGAAGCCTTTTTTATGTTTGTTTTACTTCACTCCTTTAGAAAGCATCCAAAGAGCTACACTTTAAATCGTGTTACCTGCCCACGTAACTCATCGCATAATCCAAGTAGCTCTTTACTGGCATCAGTAGAAGCACCTGTATCCGAGGCAGTATCCACTGCAATATCTTGGATACGTGTTAAGTTGCGATTAATATCTTCACTTACCGCTGACTGCTCCTCAATAGCACTGGCAATTTGAGTTGTCATATCACTTATTGTGCTAATTGCACCTGTTATCTCATCCAACGAACCTTCTGCAGCATTTGCCTTACCTACGGTTAAATCACCAGACTCTTTGCCACCTTCCATGACTTTCACTGCTTCACTAGCACCCGTCTGTAAACGTTCAATCATATCTTGAATTTCTTGGGTACTTTCTTGAGTTCGGCTCGCTAATGTACGAACTTCATCAGCAACCACAGCGAACCCTCGCCCTTGCTCACCAGCCCGCGCCGCTTCAATCGCCGCATTTAACGCCAGCAAGTTTGTTTGTTCTGCTATACCACGGATAACATCCAGCACTGTCACTATATTCCCAACGTCGCCTTGTAACGCATTGACCACATTTGCTCCATGCTCAATCTCTTTCGCCAACTGCGAGACCGATTGTACCGTATCAGAAAGCACCCCCTTTGCCGCAAAAACACTTTCTTCCGCGTGGCGCGCCGAATCAGCAGCTTCCAAAGCATTTCTTGAAACTTCCTGAGAGGCTGTACTCATTTGATTCATAGCAACAGCGGCCTGATCTGTTTCCGAACGCTGATGATCCACTCCTTTGCTAGTTTTATCTGCAATAATCGCCATTTCCGTCACTGAACGGTTCATACCATTCATAGTACCAACGATTTGCGAAATCAAACCCTGGATTTTCTCCACAAACAAATTGAAATTACCCGAAAGCGCTCCTATTTCACCGGCGCTTTCTTGTAAACGCACGGTAAGATCACCTTCTCCATGAGCAATATCTTCTAATGCACGAATAACATCATTAATGGGCCGAATGACAACAGATCGCATTAGCATGGACAATAGAAATGATAAAACAACATCTAACACCAGTGTTTGCACCGCTAACCGTATTAGCGTTTCTTCTAACAATTCAATGATATAACTATCATCTTTTACAACAATAGCCCGCCCCACTTTATTAACAGTACCGCCATCATCATAGGTTAGTTCTCGATCAGACAAGTTCTCTTCTGTTATTAATGCCTCATCTTTAACTAAAACACCAGATAGAGATTTCGAACGACTCGTAATTAACTTTGCCCCGTCATATAAAAATAAACCTTTCACGAATTCTGCCTGTGCTTCAGATTCCAAAATCTTACCTGTTTGCTCTCCCTCAAAGTTCCACAGCGTAGTCGGTAAACTCAACTGCAAACGGTCGAGTAACAAAACGACCTGAGCATCCAATTGTTTTCTCAACGTTTTTTCGGTAGATATGTAATTGTATGCACCAAAACCGACTAACAACACCGTAACACAAGCGATAGCAAGTACATTAAACTTAAAACTAATAGAATCCTTCACGGTACTAACACCTTTTTAAACACCTTCATGCTCGTCATTTCTCACAACAGCAATGTAATTGGATGGTTTTTATCCTTCGCACGAACTACAAATCCTCTTTTAAAAGTAGACGATTTATGCCAATCACACACATTAAACTGCCCTGAAATAACAAAAAACATCCTTATTAAGTAAGCAAAAAGCCCCTTAAACTTGCGAACACACAAACTTCAACAATAATCAGGAGGGCAATACCCTGGACATTCACCACAACAAACACTGCGGATACTCCTAATGTTGAAACTTATCATCATAAAAAAAGCCACCTCGAAGTTAACAGCATCACTGGCGCTCATACTCATGCTGGTCCTTGGTGTCACCCCATCGTTTGCAGACAGCAAAACCGTACACCTTACATCATTAGGCTGGCCTCCTTATTCCGGTAAAGAGTTACCCAATAACGGGCCATCCATTGAAGTGGCAAAAGCTGCATTTAAAGCCATGGGGTACGAGCTTGTTGTCGACTTTTACCCATGGTCTCGAGCAGTTGCCTTAGCAAAAGATACGGGTTCAAAATACGCGGGGTATTTCCCTGAATACTACTCTGACGACGTCGCCAAGGAATTCCATTACTCCGGCGCTATGGGAAATGGACCTCTAGGTTTCGCTCAACAATCAGCAAAACCCATCAGCTGGGCTACCCTGGGTGATATCGAAAAGTTAAATGTGGGCGTTGTACAGGATTATGTAAACACGACCGAGTTTGATGCGAGAGTTGCCGATGGTCGAATAAAAGCAAAAGCAGTGACCAGCGATTCAACCAACTTAGTAAAGCTTGCAAACGGTCGCCTTGATCTTGCTGTTGTTGATCGAAACGTTATGGATTATCTCAAAAAAACTGACGCTCGCTTAAAATCAGTGGCAGATAAAATAGAATTTAATAGCAAACTATTAGAAGATAAAAAACTTTATATATGTTTTAAGAAAAATACCGAAGGTAAGAAATTACAAGAGATCTTCGATCAAGGGTTAACAAAAATTGACGCGGCCGCCATTATGAAGAACGGCCTAGGTCAATAACAACTCAAGTTCCCAGCTATCAGCTAATAGCTATCTATTTGTAGCTATTTATTTGTAGCTATTTATTTGTAGCTATTTATTTGTAGCTATTTATTTGTAGCTATTTATTTGTAGCTATTTATTTGTAGCTATTTATTTGTAGCTATTTATTTGTAATAACAGGAAACGGAGGAAGGCTATTTAATATAGCCTTCCCATAACGTTTTTTAACGATACGTCGATCCAAAATAGAAATCTGTCCATGGTCCATTTCTGTTCTTAACAATCGTCCTACCGCTTGCTTTAACTTAATAGCGGCGTCCGGCACTGCAATTTGCATAAAAGGATTACCTCCCTGCCCCTTAATCCATTCCGATAACGTTTCATCCACTGGATCCTCTGGAACAGCAAACGGCAGTTTGGCAATCACTACGTGCTCACAATAAGCACCAGGCAAATCAATACCTTCCGCAAAACTAGCCAAACCAAAAATCACACTGTAATCTCCCGCATCAATAGCAGCCTTATGCTTTTTAATAATTTCAGATTTTGCAACTTGCCCTTGTGCCAACACTACCTCTTGGTATTCAAAAGGCAATAAATCATAAACATCCTGCAACTGTTTACGAGAAGTAAATAACACAAGTATCGCTATACGCTTACCTGATTCAATAAGAAAGTCTACAATAAATTGAGTGTGACGCACATTGTCAGATGGATCAAAATCCATTACAGGTATAACAATCTTACCCGCATCCGCATAATCAAATGGACTAGGAACAACATGGAAACCTCCACTACTGGGTATTCCTGTACGCATTTTGAAACGTTCAAAATCTCCAACCGCCACTATAGTTGCGGAGGTAACAATACTAGCAAAACACCGACTCCAAAGATATTGGCTAAGCACATCGGCAGCGAGGATTGGACTTGAACACAGTTCAATATCTATGCCCTGAGATACCTCGTGGAAGTTTAACCAGCGTGCAGCCGGAATTTTACTGGTCACTTCATCACGACAATAACTTTGCCACAATCGGTCAACAGCTTCTGCTCTCGCTAATTGCGCACCAACAATGGGATACCATTGTTCCGCTTCTGATTTATTAATATCAGACCGCTCTCCTTCTAGTGCGTCGTCGAGAATCTCCGCTATCTGTGACAAATACTTTCGCACCGCTACCGTTTCTACACCGCTTATTTTTGCCTGCTCTTTTAATTCCGGCGGGATTTCTCCATTCTCAAAACGATACACACTGTAACCATTTTGCGCATCGTTACCAAACCCTCCCCTGAAATTATCCGTCTGATCCGCTAAAGGGGACAGCATTGCTTGAACAAGCGGCAATTGTTGCTGTAATTGTTGAATGGGATCCACTAACTGTTCTGCAAAGGTTTGAATGCCTGTATTCGGAAATGTCTGTGCTACCGAACCAAGCAACTTTTCTAACTCAGTTAACCATGATTGCGTACCACGCAAATAACTCGACGAAGAAAAGTGCCCCAAGGCTTTATCTGGAAGATGGTGACCTTCATCGAAAATATAAATTGTATCTTCAGGAGCCGGTAAAATTGCCCCACCACCAAGAACCAAATCTGCTAATACCAAATCATGGTTCGCTACAATCACATCAACTTTATGTAGGTTCCCACGATTCTGGTAAAACACACATTCGTCATAAAAGCTACAGTTACGACCGGTACAACGATTGTGATCTGTCGTCACACGCCGCCATGCTACATCATCAATTTCGTCTTCCCAACTATCTCGATCTCCATCCCAGCGCCCCTGATCGACAGCCATTGACAATGATTGATAGAGCTCAGCACTTGCTTTGTCTACAGTTACCGCTCGCAGCTCTTGCCACAAAGCCATATTAGGGTCATCACTCCCCCCTGCAGTCATTAGCTGGTCAAGTTGAGATAAACACAGATATCGCCCTCGACCTTTGGCAAGTTGATAAGAAAAGCGTAAGGGAGAGTTCAGTAATAAGTCAGGGATATCCTTAGCGACAATCTGATCCTGCAAAGCAACGGTTGCCGTTGAAATGACAACCTTTTTCCCCATCGCTTGTGCCATAGGGATTGCCGATACTAAGTACGCTACCGTCTTACCTGTGCCCGTACCCGCCTCAACAACACAGACATGGTCGTTAGATGTTCTGTTGTCGTCGGAGTCCGTTTTTATTGCGGCTAATGCTTTGGCAATCTCTGCAATCATTAGACGTTGCCCATACCTAGGAGAGAGCCCTTTCTTCTTTAAAAAGCCACTATAAGCAGTTTGAATAGATAATTTGATGTCGTCAGAAAGCATAGTAAATTGTCGGTTCAGAAATAGGGATTAACACGTCAATTAAAAAGACATGCCTCAAAAAGATCACTATTTTACACGGTTTTTAACAATGGCAACACACCATGAACAAAACAGCACGCCAGACCCAACAAGCCCTTAATAATCATCACATTATTTATGCACTGGCATTGCAAATATAACGACATTATCAACCCTCTGTAACGCATAAGCACAATTTATTAATTTATCAAGAAATTTAGGCCAATAACTTGCCACTCGGCACACTCTTCGGTACCTTATTGTCCAGCCTGAGCAACGTCTTTCGTTTATCGGCAGTACCCGTAAACAATACCCATAATAAGAACTAATAAAAGCTTGAATACACTACTGCGAATTATGTTTAGGTGTATTTAATACAATAATAATTAAATAGGAGCACACCCAATGGAATTGACTTTCGGCCAGTCACTTAAACGCGCCAGCCTTGCGCTTTTTGCTGCTGCCTCATTAACCCTATCCGGTTGTAGCTCACTTGTTTATAAAGTTGCTGGAGACACTACGGCAACCTTTGGCCAAGATGTCATGATGCCTTATTTAATGACTACGGACGATACCGGTATCGCCTGTGTTGCGGGTGAATCAATGACCCCCCTAATGCTCTCTTTTAGCAAATACACCACCAGCATCGACCAACTAGCCGTATTAACTCACATGGTCGGCGGCACCTGTGCAGATAGCCTTGCAAACGAAGCAAACCTTGAATATCTACGCTTAGCTAGCGATCAACGTATATCTGCAGCCAAAGATGCTCGTATTCGATCCAAGCGTTACCACGCATTAGCAGCAAAGCGACAATACAAAGCTTACAAAGCGCTGATACGTTCCTTTGGCGAAATCGGCGAAGAATGCCCGAGCTTTTCCAGCGAGCAAGAGCAATTTGTATGGATCATTGGTACCGCCACTGCATTACAAGCCGTACTCAGTGACACGTTAGGAGGAATGGAAGCAGGTGTACCTAAAACCATCGCACCCAAAGCGATGCGCGCAGCCGCATGTTTAGATACGCCAGAAGGAAATCGCCTTTGGTGGGGGTTACCCAAAGCTATTAAATCTGTTCTATGGACAGTATTACCGGGAGCAGGTGAAGACGGCGTTGATCCCTGGAAAGAAATGAAGAAAGCGGCCCGCATTGGTGAAAACGAAGGGGTTCGAATGTCTCAAGCCTTAATGGCAATGGCCGCCAACAATGCATCAAAAACAGAGCTTGTAAAGGATACAATTCGAGCCCACGCTCACTCATTAAAAAACATTGCTTCCAACCGAGAGTTTAACCTCGTGGATATCATGGCAACTGACATGATTACCGCCCTATCTGACTCACTGTGGACAGAAGCCTTAGGCCACAGAACACCTCATGGCGGTTTGGGTACATTCTGGGATGATGTAGACGAAGATGATGTAGAGCTAGATATCGACATCGATGATCTATAACTACGACCGATAACTACGAGCCGTAACAACGGCACAACAACCTAAAACTACACTAACAAATTACAACAAGACTTCAGGAAGAGGCTATGAAATCAATTTTAAAAAAAATCATCATGCCAGCAGCTATTGGTGCCACCATGATTACGGCATCCGTTACCGCTACGTCAGCTAACGCAGCAATAGAAAAACGCACATTCTGTGTGTTTGACATCGTGGGTAAGCAAGGCGATGTCTATAGCCTAATGCAAGACTATCGGCTTGAAGCCATGAACTGGGGCGTCGATTTAACGCTGAAAGCATATACAGATGAGAAAATTGCAGCAGAAGACCTAAAATCTGGAAAGTGTGATGCAGCAGCGCTAACAGGTATACGAGGAAGAAGCTTTAACTCCTTCACTGGCACTTTAGATTCTATAGGATCTATTCCAAGCTACGACCACATGCGCCAAACACTTAAACTGCTACTAAAACCAAAGTTTGCCAAGTATATGAAAAGTGGTGACTACGAAGTTGCAGGCATATCTCCTGGAGGCGCCGGGTACTTATTTACCAATGACAATACCGTAAACACCGTCGCTAAAATGTCCGGTAAAAAAGTAGCCGTTCTAGACTTTGATAAATCCCAAGCGGTATTGGTTGCCTCTGTCGGTGCCTCTCCAGTTAGTGCAACAATCGCTACCTTTGGCCCGATGTTTAACAACGGTTCTGTTGACATTATTGCTGCACCAGCCATTGCATATGAGCCACTAGAACTTTACAAAGGGCTAGGTGAAAATGGCGCTATTGCAGACTTTGCTATCGCTCAACTATCTCTTCAAATGATCATTCGTCATGATCGATTCCCAACGGAATTCGCTCAACAATCAAGAGATTACTCTTGGTCGCAATACGATCGAGCCATAGAATTAATCAAAGTTAGCA
Organism: Gammaproteobacteria bacterium 42_54_T18; assembly: GCA_002163245.1. Lineage (GTDB taxonomy): Bacteria > Pseudomonadota > Gammaproteobacteria > Pseudomonadales > Ketobacteraceae > 42-54-T18. The sequence continues at coordinate 70,729 of MAAL01000127.1, forward strand.
CCGATAAAATCGACCCAAAATACTGGATGGAAATCCCAGAGAAAGACAAAACAGGTTATTCTGAGATGTTCCGGCAATCACGTATCAAACTGCGGGACATGGGCATTTACAACGGTAAAATGTTGAAATTCCTGGCTCGAATCCGATGTAAATTGGATGCTGGGTTAGCAGAATGTACTGCCAAAGATAAAGAATAAGTTAAAACAGTGGATACAAATAAAAAAGCAGGCAATGCCTGCTTTTTTATTTGTATCCAGTCATCAAGTTCACAGCAATCATTATTAGGTAATTTACGGCTATGATCCCCCAGCGTTCTTCTAGGGAATGGTTTTCTTCCTTCCCCGTTATGCTTTTATTACTCGGTGTTCTCTTCTTTAACACTGCTGAAATGGGCTATTCTCAATTTCTTAAGCTGGGCGAGAGCCTCTGGCAAGACTATTATCTCTTACGCGGAGATATCGCCACCCCATCATGTGATGCTAACGCAGATATAGAACAAGAGTTTCAAAAGCTGCTCGCTGAACAAGAAATGGAAAGTGATGACGAATTCGGGGACATGTTTGGCGACGATGATGCAAATGCAGGACCAGACAAAGAAGCCCTTCGCAAATCCATAACTGGGCAGTTAAGCCTTTGTAATGAAAAACATAGAATTGCTAACGAAAACCAAGCACGTGTTACCAATAGCGTTAGAGCATTTCGAGAAATCGATTACTTTATGCTGAAGATCGCGGCATTCAGTCGTGATAACCAACGCTCTATTCTTTCCCTTCTGCTATTCATTTGCGCCTTAACAGCAACACTTACATACCATCATATTGGCCTTCGTCCAATGATGTCGAAGCTCGACCATAAAGTTGGGGCAGGAGCACAATTACTTGCAAACCTAGCGCTTTCTTATTCGGCGTATACATACCTGTACAACGGCTATAACACGGGGATTGAGATGCTCTACCCCCAAATCCGCTGGACCTATATGATTGGTTTCAGCGCATTAAGTTTAGTTTCCCTCTACCAGTGCTTTAAAATCCCTAAAGATGCGGAAGAAGGAGGCTCAATAGGTAAAGCTTTCTTATCAGTTCCCCTGTATTGCTACATGGCATTTAGTGCTGCAAACTTCTACATATTCAAAGAAGCCAACCCTCAAGGTGTTGTCCTCTACATCGACAAGATGATGGATATGGCCAGCATTTTCACCAAAATTGGCTTATACATCTGGATCGGAATGATGTTAAAACAAACCTTTATTGGTGAATTAGCATTCCGAATATTTAAACCTTGGAAACTTCCCCCTGAGATGCTTGCATTTGTTGCCGTACTTGTTATGGCAGTACCAACAGCTTATACCGGTGCGTCGGGTGTTATTATTATCGCAATGGGTGCTGTTGTTTATAGCGAATTACGTCGTGCTGGTGCTCGTCGTCAGCTCGCCCTAGCAGCCACTGCCATGTCCGGCAGCCTCGGTGTTGTCTTGCGCCCATGCTTACTCGTTGTGCTTATTGCGGCACTGAACAAAGAAGTCACCACCGATCAAATGTTCGGTTGGGGAGTGAAAGTATTCATCCTAACCTCTTTTATGTTTTTTATTATTTCGCTAGTTGCTAAACAGGGACCTTTAAAAGTAGCTCCGGTTAAAAAAGCGTTGATACCGAGTCTATTCGCTTTTATTCCTTTAATTCCTTATGCACTGGTATTTGTTCTGACGGCAATTTTTTACGCTTACGTGATGGACGCACACCTTGATGAATTCTCAGCACCAACAATCCTTCCCATTATTGTGTTGTTAATGCTTATTTATGAAAAGTTGTTAGCCAAACCTTATATGAGTGCATTCTCTCGCAAATTCCCGGATTTTTACCAAAAGTCCTACGGTGAAACACTTGAACACGAAGACGATTATCATGACATCGAAAGAGAGGAAACGTTAGAGGGCTCCGTAAGATCTGCAACGACCAACGGTATTGTTCACATTGGTGCTCTGTTATTGTTAATGGGCCTATCATTAGCTGCCGGGGGGGTTATTGAAGATTCACACATCATTCAAGATTTTTCTGAAAATTCAGGTCTGTTCGGCAATATGTGGCAAACCATGATCGTGTTATTGATTGCACTTGTAATTATCGGAATGTGTATGGACCCCTTTGGTGCTGTCGTTCTGGTATCGGGAACCATAGCTCAAGTTGCTTACCAACAAGGCATAGAGCCCATTCACTTTTGGATGATTACCTTAGTTGCATTTGAATTGGGATATTTATCTCCTCCTGTTGCCGTTAACCACTTATTAACAAGGCAAGTGGTCGGAGAGAAGGAAGTGTTACTTGCAGCAGAGGAAGTGATAGGAAAATCATTCTGGCTACGTCATGAAAAGATACTACTACCACTGACTGTGATGGGGCTATCTCTGATACTTGTAGCATTCGCGCCACTTATCTATATGAATATGTAAGAAAACACACAGTAATACTAGACTGGGGTATTCAGCCTAGTATTACTGTGTTTTTGTACCGAAACTGTTAGCGCCATTTTTCCACCTCCCCCTCTTTACCTTGAAACGCCTTTGCCTCTCTGATTTCTGCCCAACAAGTTTCGTTGGAAACATTGAGTAATGGTTTATCAATCACCTTCAGAATAAGGTGAATTTCTTTTCTCCTTATCTTTCAAACTCCCAAAATATTAAGTTTATTCAAATCACAGCCTCACAAAACATTCTTCACTCGCCGTTCCCATCAGCTTACTTGACGGACAACGAATAACGGCTATTAATTAATTGACTAAAAACAATACAAACGATGCTTTGGTTCGCTGGATATCCAGCAAGACAAACCAAACGTGGGGATAAATACATGAAAAAAATCAATGTATTAGTAACTGGATTAGCACTGATAGCTTCTGGGAGTGCTGTTGCAGGTATGCCAACAATTAAAACACAAATCAGAGGTGACCTTATTAGAAGTGATGTTGAGGGTGCCAATGAGGGAACCTCGTTCCAAGTTCCCTATATGCGATTTGATATAAAAGGCAAAATTACAAACGACCTATCCTATCGTTTGAAGTTCAGGTTAAACAAAACCTTAGCGCAAGAAGATGATGATGGGACAGGTAAAGGTGTTGATTATGCCTATATTCAGAAAAAATTTGATAATGGGTTGAAGGTTAAACTCGGCAAACAATATATAAACTTAGGTGGTTATGAATCCATATTCTCTTCCCGTGACACCTACTCCCAGGGCTCTCTTACATGGGAAAATGCATCTTTTTACCGCAATGCAGTTGGCGTGTTTTATAATATGGGCGGCCATAGTTTTAATCTACAAGTTGCCAATAACAAAGAGGAAGATAGAAGCGAAAATTTGTTATACGGTGCTCAAGCCATACTCTCATTTGTTGATGGCATGATAAACCCTTTAGTTTCCTACCACGCTGATACAACTCATAATGATATCGCTGTCGGATTACAGGTGAAAGCATCAGCATTAACAGTTGAAGTGGATAGGGTCATAACCCAGCATGATGATACCGATACAGGAGCTAAAGTGGATGACGACAATTCATCAACGGTATTTGTAAAATACAAACAAGGAAAATGGTCACCTCAACTGCGTTACACAGTAGCAGATGGCGAGGTATACAAAGACTTTGATAGCTACCATGCCGCTCTCGAATACTACCCATACGGCAATAGCTCCTTACGCTATCATGTGGCTTATGCAAAAGTCGACAACATCAAAGATGACGCTACTAGCACCAAAGAAGAATCAAAAACGCTTACCGTAGGCTTTGCTTTATCATTCTAAATTCCTGGATTCTAATGCAGCAAGGAAGCTGATAGTTTAAGCTATACCTAATTAATCTACCTCGTCACCAAAGATTCCGCATGAATGATTTAGTCAATAACTTCCTACAAGTATTAAACCTAGAAACTCTCGAACATAACCTTTTTCGCGGCACTAATCGAGCGATGGATGGACGCAGCGTATTTGGCGGCCAAGTTGTCGCTCAAGCCTTGACAGCAGCACATCGCACCCTGCAAGAGCATCGTCAAGCCCATTCTTTACACGGTTATTTCCTACGTCCCGGCGATGTCAGCACTCCCATTATCTATGAAGTAGACCGTATTCGAGACGGAGGTAGCTTTACTACAAGACGTGTTGTAGCCATTCAGCACGGCGAAGCTATTTTTAATTTATCCGTATCCTTTCAAGCTGATGAGAAAGGTTTTGAACACCAAGCGGAAACCATGCCGGATGTTCCTGCACCAGAAGACGTGGAGCATGAATTAGAAATACGTAAGCGTGTTGCTCATAATATCCCAGTGAAATTTAGAGATGCGTTTTTGCAACCACGCCTCATTGAAATTCGCCCTATTGATCCCGTTGATTATTTTGAACCTGAAGCCAAACCCCCTAGAAAACGCTCCTGGTTTAGAGTACCGGGTCATTTATCAGGAGAGCTTGGTGTACACCAAGCAGCATTAACCTATGCATCTGACTTTGGCTTACTCGGCTGCGGCATGCTCCCTCACCAACTATCGTTTATGAACCCAAAAGTTCAAGCCGCAAGCCTTGATCATGCCATTTGGTTTCATCACAACTTCCGTGCCGACGAGTGGTTGCTTTACGATATGGAAAGCCCTAGCGGATCCGGGGCCCGTAGCTTTAACCGAGGGCAAATTTACAATCAGAAAGGTATTTTGGTAGCCTCAGTAGCCCAAGAAGGATTGATGCGCGTTCGCAAGCCGCCTAAAACAGCCCCATCTGCTGATCAGTAATTTGCTGTAATGATGTCCCCATAAACTGTAATAAGCCATCCACGGCAGGGGCTAGTTGGCGTTCAATATAAAAATCATAATCCAAAGCTGATTCAGCGTACATAACAGGTTCTGGTCCATTGAGCGTCATAATGTATTCACTCCAACCTCCAAACTCAAACTGTTTCGATTTTCCGAGCTGCACGTTTCTTTCATCCGCTTTTCTTGCTGCTTGTACGTGAGGAGGGACATTTTTTTGGTAATCCGATAACTTACGTCGTAAGCGTTTACGAAAAACCAACTGAGCATCCATTTCACCATTCATAACTTGTTCATACACTTGCTTGATAAACGACTCATACGGTTCATTGTGAAACACCTTCCAAAACAATTGCCGCTGCACATCCCTAGCCAGATGCGTCCAATCTGTTCTAACGTTCTCCAACCCCTTAAACACCAATTCATCCTCCTTCCCTGGAGCGCTGATCATACCGGCATAACGCTTTTTGCTACCCACGTCTGAACCACGAACCGTTGGCATCATAAATCGTGAGAAGTGGGTTTCGAACTCGATTTCTAGGCAACTCTTTAACCCAAATCGTGATTCAAGCGTTTTATCCCACCACTGATTGAGCCGTTCAGCCAATTCGGTGCCAATACGACATACATCAACATCACTCCCCTCCCCTCCTTGGTTCACCCAAACAAATACAGAATCAGTATCACCATAAATCACTTGATACCCCTGGCTTTCAATTAACTCGCGTGTTTTCTGCAAAATATCATGGCCTCGTAATGTAATTGAACTAGACAATCGAGGGTCATAAAACCGGCACAAAGGTGTTCCCAACACGCCATAGAATGAGTTCATGATAATTTTAATAGCTTGAGACAATGGAGCGTTTTTTTCTTTTTTAGCGGTATCCCTGGCCTGCCATAGGGTAGTAATGATGCCTGGAAGTATATGGTGATGCTTGCTAAAAAAAGCACCGTTAAAACCTGGAATCCAATCATCCCAATTTTGGCTAGCGTATTTTTCCATCGCTATTGCTTTAAGGTCAACAATAGGTTGATTAAACACCTCAGGTGGAATGTCCGTATTCTCGCCAATCGCATGCTGACTCACTACAAGTGATAGCGGATCAATATTAAACGTGCGAATAATACTTGGATACAGACTTTTAAAATCTAAAACCAATACATGTTCATACAATCCAGGAACAGAGTTCATGACGTAGCCCCCAGGGGCAACAATATCACTCTGCATCATACCTATATTGGGAGCAACATAACCTTCGCGATGCAAACGAGGTAAATACAAATTTTCAAATGCCGCAACGGATCCTCCGGTTTTATCCATAGGTAAACCCGTTAGTCGAGCCCGCTCTTCTGAAAAGTGCAACAACTGTGCTTTATCAAAAATATCCAACACCAACTGACAATCTTCGATATTGTATTTAGCTAACGCTACTTTGTCGTTACGAAACATTACGCCAATTTCTTCCCCTCGGTTCTCTACATCATGAACCAATTTCCCTCGGCCAAGGAATTCTCGAGCGACATTCTCTAAAGAAAAACTCTCAAAATTATAAGTAGCTGCCTTTAACGTATCAATGCCATCCAATACAACTCGCCCAGGCACTAACACAAAATAATGCTGCCCCTCTCTCTGAGAAGAGCGCCACTCCGGCACCAAGCGATTACGCCCCAGTGAAAATGCGAGCCGATATTGGTCACACTTCTTCTGTAACATACGCAAATCAAAATTCACCACATTCCAGCCAACGATAATATCTGGGTCAGCGTTTTCCATCCATATTAAAAACAATTCCAATAAGTGGCGCTCATTTCGAGCAAACACCAGTGTAAACTCTGCATGTTCTTGTTTATTTTTTTCAGTTGCAGAGTCGCTTTGGGCTGAACCCCCCACCATAAACACATAGCGCTGCCCTCCCTGAACCACAGCGATAGAATAGAGCTGATCGTGAGAAATTGACTTTCCAATATCCATTGACGTTTCTATATCAATGGAGGCAACTTTAAAATGAGGAACAAATGTACCAGGAGTTAGCCGAGGCGAATGAACCGTATCAAAACGATCACCTGGTGTTTTTCGAGCCACTTGCCCACCGTCAATTGATACAACGGAGGTAATAAAACGTTCCATTAAATACCGTTCAGCAGGTCGAACATCGGCCTCCAAGAATGGAATCCCGATATTTTCAAACTCGCCTTTTGCCGCTAGTAATTGCCGATAACTGGAAAAATATACTCCACTTACCGGTTCACCGCTAAAAGAGCTCAAAGCCAGAGGTTTAATACTTACCCCCGGCGTATGTAACAGTCGCTTTTCGATCCGCTTAAGCAGAACCGTTTCAACAAAACACACGGCTTGCTGATTATCAATCTCAACACACACAGCGCCGTCACCGGTTTTTATCCAATAGGTGAAAACAAGCCCTTGCTCACCCTCTCTTTGTGAGCGACTCTCTCGCCGTTGACGGGTTAGTAAAAAACCTTGAGTCAAAAAGAAAACTCGGACCAAATGGGGCAATGATCTGACGGCTTTTCCATTGCTCGAATATCGTAACAAACACCAGTATCAACCAATGTATCCGTCAACATCTGAGTTGCTAATATCACATCGATACGCAACCCACGCTTTGGTTCTCGGTCAAAGCCTTTGCTACGGTAATCAAACCAGCTAAACACATCATTCACATCAGGGTTTTGATGCCGAAACGTATCTGTTAATCCCCAATCGTGTAACCGCGCCAACCAATCACGCTCCTCAGGCAGAAAACTGCATTTTCCTGTACGTAACCACCGCTTCTTATTGTCAGGTCCAATACCTATATCAAGGTCTGAAGGGGAAATATTAATATCCCCCATTACAATCACAGGCTGCGATGAGTCAAAAGATGTCGTTAAATAGGTTTGCAAATCCTCATAAAACTTTTGTTTGGCAGGAAATTTTTGTGGGTGCTCTCGATTATCACCTTGCGGGAAATAACCGTTGATGATCGTTACGGTATTCCCTTTGGAGGTTTCATATTCTCCAACAATTAAGCGACGCTGGGCGTCGTCTTCATCCGTTGGAAAGCCTTTTCTTAGAGATACCGGAGGCTTTTTAGATAGCATAGCAACACCGTAGTGGCCTTTCTGTCCATGAAACTCTACTTCATACCCTAAAGCGTGAACCATCTCCACCGGAAATTCGCTGTCTTGAACTTTGCTTTCTTGTATACCGATAACATCGGGGTTATAGGTTTCAATCAACGCTTCCAACTGATGTTGTCTAACCCGTATACCATTTGTATTAAAAGAAACCACCTTCATGGACTATCACCTTTGATTATTGCTTAAACTAAAATTCGACCATATTACCACACACCTTGCCGCTCTCCTTATCATACTGTGGCATATCGCTTTTAATCCCTTCTCCATGTGGTAAGCTGCGATATATTGCGCGTTACAACCCTGTTGATACCCTCTCACTTGACCACAAATCGACTACATAAGAGACAAAACATGAGTGATCTGAAAAACATTTCGATTTTTGAAGGATTATCAGAAGAAGAGCTTTCTGCCATAGAAGCCCTTGCGGTCACCCGAAATTACCCTAAAAACAGTGTTATCATCAATGAAGGAGATATTGCCAATGCAATGTATATGGTTAGTTCCGGTAAAGTACGTGTTTATGTCAGCGATGATCAAGGCAAAGAATTTATTCTAAACTCAATGGGGCCAGGTGAGTATTTTGGTGAATTATCCCTGCTTGATGATGAAAAGCGCTCAGCATCGGTTATCACTACAGAGAAATCGACGTTCTCTATTATCTACAAAGATGAATTCACAAAAGCTATAGAAGCCAACCCCAATCTTGCTATGGCTATGCTAAGAAACCTTGCCAGCAGTGTTCGTCAGCTAACAGACAATATCAAAACCCTTGCCCTTCAGGATGTATACGGAAGAATCCGCAAAACCTTATTGAATATGGCCGTTGAAAAAGGCGATATCATGGTGGTAGAAGAGAAACTAACCCAACAGGATATCGCTAATCGCATTGGTTCTTCTCGAGAAATGGTCGCTAGAATTCTAAAAGACCTTACTGTTGGTGGCTATATATTATCGGAACGAAAACAGTTTCAGATTCTTAAAAAGCTGCCTGAGAGTTACTAAATAGACAGCGCCAAACAACGTCACTCCACCCTAGTTATTGTTCTTGCTGCGATGATTAGGGGATTTCCCTCTTCATGAGCCAATTACCCTAATCATTAGCCCGATCCCCCCTGTGTTTACACTCTAAAACCTCTCAAACTGAACTCTGTGTAGAAAAACAATAAATACTGTCAATAAGGCAGAAACTACAGAGCAAAACAACAATGAACAAAATACTATTAGGCTTGGCGATATTTTCCCTCCAAGCGTGCGGATATACCCCCGCAGACAAACCCTCAGAAGCCTGCTCTGAGATGCTTGTTCAATCTCAGGTGAGAGTCTCAGCTCGCAGTGAACAGCTTGTAGATGAAATGATTGGATTTCTATCTAGTAAAACCCTGTCAGAGTTAAACCCAGACAATGCCGATACTGCAGGTCAACTGGCCTCACCTATGCGCGATATATTTATTACTCATCGCGAGGTAGCGAGTAACGAGAAAGGCCAACCCATACCCATTACTGCGGGTTCAGGATTTGGAACCTTAAACATAAATATAAACAATAAAGCGGAACCTGAAAATTTATTCGGTATTTATCAGGCAAACACTCCGTCAGCCACCTGTAACTATCCATTCTCTCCAAAATCCCCACGCGCGATTATCCCTAACAACGCTAATTCCCAGCAGGTGCCATTTGTCGCATCTAAGGTAATGACTTTGGCCTGTAATGTACTAACCAGTTGCACTAGCATGGATAGCTCATTATTTTTAAATATTTCCAACAGTTCTTTACATGGAACTAAAAACAAATTTTTCTTTGATGACGCTACGTATGACACGAACAACATTGTGTACAAAACGTTTGCGGGATAGCATCCAGGGGATGCATCATTACCAAGTTCAAACTGGGCTAGTGTTGGATTCAGCGACTATTTACAGGGTGACATGGCAGGCCATTACGTCATCTATAAACAATCTAACTTTCAGCAATATATTCTATTATTTTACAAACCTTTTGAAGACAAAAATGGAGAGTTTACAGGTGTTGCTTATGCATTCGTAAATCTATATGAAGAGTACCTCATCAACGATACATTCGCCTCAGCTATCGATGATGGAATATGTAACATGCCACCTAGAAACTGTACAACAGGGGAATGAGAACTAACCAAGAACATAAGGCATGCCGTCAAAAATGGTCGTCACTTTTTTCATCATTCACCCCTAAAACTTTTTCTATACAAATTAGGAGTGCTTCCCACTAGGCGCTTAAACAAACTACCGAAATAACTAACATCCTCATATCCCACTTCATAAGCGATGAGGTTAATAGAGAGATCATCAAACTTTAACAATTCTTTTGCCCGTTCAATACGGAGATTTTGGATATACTTATTCGGCGTTTCCCCCGTTGCTTGTTTAAAACGCCGTTTAAGAGAGCTGACACTGGTGTTAAATCGAAGGGATATCTCGTCCAAACCAGTATTTTTTGAATAATTCAATTCCAACCAACTTTGAATAGAAAGAATAAGCTCATCATCATGAAATTTATGACCTTCAACATTAATAAACTCAGGTTTATAGTTACGTTTTAAATCAATCAAAAAGTTTTGATTGATTTGATTCGCTATATCCACCCCCCAAAGTTGCTCTACCAAATACACCCCTAAATCCATCGCAGAGCTTAATCCGCTACTACAATAAAGCCGGTCACTCGCCGTAATAAATCGTTGCCGACATAACTGAACAGCAGGGAACATTTTTTCAAACTGTTCAAAATAATGCCAATGGGTTGTGGCGGATCTATTATTGAGCAACCCCGTTTGCGCAAGAAAAAATGCCGATGTGGAATGAGCAACTAATAGAGCCCCATGCTGATACTGCTGTATCAACCAAGGTATTAGAGCCTCATTTTCTTTCAAAACTTGTAATGGGTCGCCCCAAAAAGCCGGCAACATCACCAAATCCGTTTTATCGATATCCTCAATCGACTTTTCAAAACTAACCGACAATCTTCCAGATGTAGTGATCGAATTTCCAGTAACAGCAACATTATCATAACAAAATTCTTTATCGGTTTTCTTAGCAAAAAAATGTAGCAATGCATACAAATCGGTTGATAACCCTAAACTTGTACCGAGCGTTTGATCACAAAAAACCAGTGTTGCATGTTTTATAGGGGGAAGTTCTTTCGTCATTTTTTATACGACTCACAACTGTAGATTAGACTCAACGGAGTTCACTGGAAAACGTTTAATTCAGACATTGCCACATGATAATCCGCCATTTCTGAGCTATTTACCATATTTTTTGATCCTCCTATACGATGACTCACCACTACCCCGCCGCTATAGTGGAGCTTATTCCGTTAAAGCTGATTTCAAGGAAGCACCCTTATGATGAAATACATAAACGTCTTAGCTCATAGAAGTTATGTACGCAGAGTCATGAGCAAGCTTCCTGTCGCCAACACTCCAATCCCCGCACAGCGACTCCACCTGGAAAAAATCACCAAAAATGCAACCATACCTTCAACCGTATCCGTTTCTGACACTACCCTTCAGCTTGCCGGTCAGCCATCGATTAATGCGGAATGGATCACCCCTGCTGACGTCAACAACAATCAAGTATTGCTATACTTTCACGGTGGGGGATTTATCGTGGGATCCAAAGAAACCCACCGTCCCATGGTCGCTCACATTGCAAAATCTGCCAATACTCAAACCCTCTCCATCAACTATCGCTTGGCGCCTGAACACACTTATCCCGCAGCACATCAAGATTGCTTTAATGCTTACTGTTGGTTATTGAATAATGGTTATGATCCTCAACAAATAATATTAGGTGGAGATTCCGCAGGTGCATTTTTTGTACTTCAAACGTTATTAGAAATTAAACTACAAGATATGGAACAACCAAAGGCCGCTTTTTTATTATCACCGCTAGCCGATGCATTACATTTTAATGGGGAAAGTTATGTATCAAAAAGAAAACGAGATCCTTGGTTGAAGGCAGACCAACTGCCCGGATTGGTAGACCTATATCTTGGAAATTCGACTGACAGACCCGGCTCGCTATCACCAATCAATTCTGACCTTTTGGGCTTCCCACCCATATTAATCCATGTAGGTGAGGATGAAATTTTACTATCCGACTCCCTTCGTTTACACCAACAATTACAAATCCACGGTGTCAGCTCTGAACTTATCGTTTGGCCAAAAATGTGGCACGTTTTTCATTGCATGGGCGGCAAACTCCCTCAAGCTAAGCAAGCTATCTCTCAAATAGGCGATTTCATCAAAAACCTTCCTCAGTATGCCTAAACAAGAATAACCATTCAGCAAGGTATTTCTCCAAACTCTTGTCTAATTTGCTCATCATGCTCCCCCACGGATGGAACCTCACCCCACGAGTCTTGCCGAATATTCCCATCTGCATCTTGAACCTGTATTGGAGACGCAACTTGTCTAATCACTCCCCGCTCTCCTTTCACATTCACTCGCCTTAGTTGAGGATGTACAGATAAATCACTGACGCTATTCAGCCAACCAAAAGCTATACTTGCAGCCTCCATTCGTGCTTCCAATTCTTGTTTGTTCAATCCACTAAAAACCAACTCAATCATGTGATCCAATGAGGCTCGTTCCGCTACCCGACATTCATTGGATAAAAACCGGGGATCTTTAAGTAACCCAGGCATCATCAATACACTACAACAGAATGACTGCCACTCCCGCTCATTCTGAATCGACAACACTACGTGTGCACACTCTTTATCACCACCTACCGAATAAGCGCCATAGGGAGCAATTGATGGATGGTTCATCCCAACTCTGTCAGGTGCTTTCCCGCCATACTCTTGATGTAATAGCGGTACGGTCATCCAATCAGCCATTCCATCAAATAAAGATACTTTGATACCTTGTCCTATTCCCGTTTTTTCCCGTTCATATAATGCCTGCAGCACTCCCGTAAGCCCGTGCATACCTGCCGCAATATCACATACCGAAACGCCTACTCGCCCAGGGCCTTCTGGCCTCCCTGTAACCGCAGACAATCCAGTCTCTGCCTGAATCAGCAAGTCATAGGCTTTACGTTGAACATAACTACCCTCTTCTCCATAGCCACTTATGTCGCACCTAATAAGCCGTGGATGTTTTTGGCGTAACACCAAACTATCGAATCCAGCTCGCCCCGCTGCTCCTGGTGCTAAGTTTTGGATGAATATATCTGCATTGGCGATTAGCCTTTCAAGCAACTGTTTGTCCTCTGGGTCCTTAATATTCAATGTTAAAGACTGCTTACCACGATTGAGCCAGACAAAATACGCACTTTCACCATTCACAACAGAATCATAACGCCGAGCAAAATCCCCCTCTTCCCGTTCAATCTTTACTACTCTAGCACCAGCATCTGCAAGTCTTGAAGACAAATAAGGTGCCGCCACCGCTTGCTCCAGCGCAATGACTAACAAGCCATCAAGGTTTTTTTTCGTCGTTATATTCGATGTCATAGTATTAAGCTTCACTTCAATTGTATTCTTATGATCTTTAGCTAGTGGGCGTTGTTTTTTCAAATACCTTATAACCTTTCCCCACAGGATTAGCTTCTGTAAGCCTGGTAGTACTCGATTCAACCAACAAGCCTCCACCAAAAGGAAGCCCGATGAACAAAGACTGGACATCATCGGCACATTGCTGCCATGAGCGAACCGAAGGCCAGTCCTCGCTCTCCTCATGAGCCGCTATATTTTCAGAGCAATATGCCAAAAAATGGATGCTACGGTTATGAGCTTTCGAAAAGGTAGACGCGAGATGAATAGCTCCTGCTGAGATACCTATAATAAGACCATTCGTTCGAGTGTAAGAATCAAGCCACGCCCTTACGGTGGGTTGCGATAAGAAATCCCACCCTAACCCCACATCCCCCCCTGCCAGTATAACCACTGCAATATCTTCAACTTGTAACGCACTAAGCTGCATTGCATTTTTTACATGCACAACATCATCAACACCCCAGGGGCGACAAATATCAACAGCCATCTGATAAAACTCGGAGGCATCCCCGTTAGCTGCACCAATATATATAGCACCTCCAGGAACGCTATAAGACTCAGGGGGATTTCTAACAGCTATCTGAGCCACTACCCACTCTGAAAGTGGTTCACCCTTAACGCCACCAAATAACAACTGACTATCCGCTAATAACGCCATTGGGCCTGTGTGGATTAAAACCGAATGGGGCAAAACCGAGTGAGACAAAACGACTCTCCTTTCTATCAATTGACCCTACCAATGAGCTCAACCAATTGACCCAACACTGGCAAAGCCCGCACTTACGTGAAATACTTTGGAGTATATAGCTATTCAGTGGATAGCCAAAAGTGCGCAGTACGAATATTCCTATTCTAATACGCCATACGTACATCCACGACCATCTCATCAACCTTAAGAATCCAGTTTATGCCAAAAACATCTGCAGCTTCATCCAACAGTACGGAAAACAACCATCCCGCACACGAAAGCTTTGAGTGGCTTCGCACAGAAGCCATAGAATCCCTGCATGTAAGTGTTTCGGAGTATCGCCATAAAAAAACAGGGGCGATGCATTACCATATTGATGCGGATAATGATGAGAATGTCTTTTTGGTTGGTCTACGAACAATCCCTACAGATTCTACCGGTGTTGCACATATTTTGGAACATACTGCTCTCTGTGGCAGTGAGAAATACCCCGTTCGCGACCCATTTTTTATGATGATCCGCCGTTCGTTAAATACTTTTATGAATGCATTTACCAGCAGCGATTGGACTGCATATCCGTTTGCAAGTAAGAACAAAAAGGATTTTGATAACTTGCTCAACGTCTATTTGGATGCTGTATTCTTTTCTCGCATCGACCCTCTGGACTTTGCTCAAGAGGGTCATCGCATTGAATTTGAAGACGCTGAAAATACGGATTCCAATTTGGTTTACAAAGGTGTTGTTTACAATGAGATGAAAGGAGCTCTCAGCTCACCCGTTAGCGTGCTTTACGAAACAGCCAAAAAATACCTATTTCCTACGTCAACCTATCACTTTAATAGCGGAGGAGAACCATCGGATATCCCAAACTTAAGCTATGAACAACTAATGGCGTTTTATCGTACCCATTACCACCCAAGCAATGCGATATTTATGACCTATGGAAATATCCCCGCTCAAGAGCACCAACAAAACTTTGAAGAAAAAGCATTACATCGATTTGAGCAATTAGAAACGCGTATCGAAGTTCAACCGGAAACACGTTATTTCTCTCCTATAAAAATTGAAGAAGCCTACCCTATTGCACTTGCTCCCAATGAAACAACAGAGCACAAAAGTCATATTTTATTAGGCTGGTTGTTAGGGAAAAGTACAGATTTAGAATCACAATTAAAAGCACATTTATTATCCGATGTACTGTTGGAAAACAGCGCCTCACCGCTACAAAAATTATTAGAAACTTGCGGGCTCGGTAATGCCCCTAGCCCTCTGTGTGGATTAGAAGACAGTAATCTTGAAATGGCGTTCATGTGTGGCATTGAAGGTTCTAATCCAGAAATAGCAGTTGAATTTGAAAAGCAAGTGATGTCTCTGTTAGAGAAGCTAGCCAAAGATTGTGTAGAAGAAGAAAAGCTAGACGCTATCCTTCATCAATTGGAGTTAAGTCAGCGTGAAGTGGGAGGGGATCAATTCCCTTATGGCCTACAAATGATTCTTGACGCACTATCACCCGCAATTCATCGCGGAGACCCCATCAAACAACTCAATCTAGATCCCGTTCTTGAACAACTTCGCATTGACATCAAAGATCCGAACTTTATAAAACAGCTGATTCAAGAGCAACTGTTAGACAATCCACATCGAATCTGCCTGACATTGCGCCCCGACACTGAAATCGATGCTAGAAAAGAGGCCCGCGTTCAACTAGAACTACAGCGACATAAACAGCAATTATCCAATACCGAAAAAGACGCCATTGTTGAAAAAACCAAACAATTGTTAGAACGACAATCTCAAGAAGATGATATCGACATACTACCTAAGGTTTGCTTGGACGACGTACCAGCCCATACATTAATGGCAAAACAATCACAAGATAGTATTAATAACCAACCCATCGCTTTGTACCCACAAGGTACCAACGGTTTAACCTATTTGCAGGTGTTTTTTAGTCTTCCGGACCTTTCACCCGAGCAACAACAATTATTACCCTTATATACCCATTTAGTCGGAGAATTGGGCGCAGGCGAAGACGATTACCTTGCTATTCAAGATGAAATTAGCGCCTGCTCTGGCGGTATTGGTTGCTTCACAACAATACGCAGTGACATGAATGATGAACAATCCATTTCTGCGCATTTAGGGTTTTCTGGAAAAGCACTAAATCGCAACGCACAACCAATGTTTCAATTACTCAACAAAATCATTACACGTATTCGGTTTGATGAACTAGAACGAATAAGAGAACTTGTCGCACAATACCGCTCTCGCCTTGATCAAAGTATTACCGGACACGGGCATGGTCTAGCCATGCAAGCTGCAAGTAGTGGTCTTAGTCCTATTGCTCATTTATCTCACAACATATCAGGATTAGCGGGCATTCAAGCAGTACAAAAACTTGACCAAAGCCTTAAAAACACAGAATCCCTTAGCGAGCTTGCAGACAACCTGACGGTGTTGCACAGTTTAGTTACCCTCGGTCAAAAACAGTTTTTACTTATCGGTGAAGAACCTAATTTCGAGCAACAACAACAGATTTTACGTGATTTATGGCTTCCAGATAACATACCTACAGAAGTGTTTTCACTACCCAAGCAGCGACAACAAGTTAAACAATGCTGGCTCACCAATACGCAAGTTAACTTCTGTGCAAAAGCATATCCAACCGTTCCGTCTGATCACGTTGACGCAGCTCCACTTGTCATTCTTGGTGGTGTACTAAGAAACGGATATCTACACCGTGCTATTCGAGAGCAAGGGGGCGCTTATGGTGGGGGGGCATCTCAAGAGTCAAATATTGCAGCATTTCGTTTTTACTCATATCGAGATCCTCGATTATCTGAAACACTGACAGATTTTGACCTTGCTGTTCAGTGGTTCCTTGATAACCAACACAAAGACGAAGTCTTGGAAGAAGCAATACTGGGGGTTATCGGTGCTCTGGACAAACCTAGCTCTCCTGCTGGAGAAGCAAAACATGCCTTTCAAAATCGACTATTTAACAGAGGTGATGAATTTCAAGGTCGATTCCGTCAGCGCGTGCTAGCAACAACATTAGACGATTTAACCCGAGTAGCAAAAACGTATCTCACCAATGAAAATGCTTCAAGTATTGCGGTAATCACATCCCAGCAACATTGGGAAGATGAAAAATTAAGTGGTTTTACGATAGAGAACGTTTAATAGCGGTGCACTAAGGGGTTGGTTTCTACCAACCCCTCATATTCTTCTGCTACTTTGCGACAGCATCAAGCGGCATTATAGGTCGCTAATGATTCCTCAAACGCAGGTCGATCAACCGTATAAAGATAGGTTTGCTGGATAATTAATGCATCAGTGCCAGCGCGATGCAATTTCATACCGGTAATTTCAAGTACTTTGGCTTTACTTTTATTCCACTGTTCTAGCTGGCCTTCTGACAGAAGGGAGAAAATGGTGTCAATTTTAAACCCTTGATAAATGCCCGCATCATGAAATAACAATGCTAGCCAACTACGGTCCACTCCCCAGCCATCTGAATAGACTGTTTTACCCCTTAATAAGCGGTTCAATTCATCTGCAACAAACCGTGGGTCTTTACCTTCAGCCATCAGCAAGTCCCGAGAGACGCCATGAACCCCCTCTGCACTCTCTTGCCAATGAGTCCAGTGATCAAAAGGTTTGATGAGATGAGAGACCAGATGTGCGTGAGCATCATCTAACGCCAACCCCACCTCAATAGGATAGCTACCCTTGCCAAAGCCCGAGGCTTCAAGATCTAATATAATTGGCGGCGTATTCATCGTATTCAATTATTCTTCTTACTACCTGTTATCGTTTAATCATCTTTTTGACGCTTACCATATGAGGATAGCAGGTTTTTTGGTCAAAAAAACAGCAGCACATCGACTATTTTACTTCTCCACATTTTCTGTGGATAAGTATGGGGATTACTTTTGGTTAAACTCCGCTGACCCAACAAAAACGTCGGCTACAAAAAACTGGTCAAAGAACCGTCAATTTATTTCTCACACTGATTCAATGACTTAATGCAGGTTTGTATTCTCTTGCATCGGAATGTCAATAAGGTGACAGCCTACCATAAAGATTTCTTTTTCTGTGAATTATTCTTGAGGTAATCGTGAAATCATGTTAAATCACAAAAAAACAATCCACAGAAACCTGACTCAGCGAGGCTTTTTCATTTCCACCATGGCTATGATCGTTGATATTGCCACTCTTTATTGGTCTTCGCATACAAGCGATGCCGAGCCCCTTCTGCTTGATGGTCAGAGTTTTCGTAACCAGCATCACCCTCGTAGAAATAACACAAACCCTCTGGCAAGACTTCCACCTTAGGTTCGAAAATTCGAGGCTGCGCATTGGAAAACGCACCCTCCACTTCGCCTATAGAATTATAAGGCGATATTTCCAGTAATGTTAAGAAGGTCGGCGGCACTAATTCGATTTCACCCTCTCGATGGGCCCTTAATGCATCTGCGGGTGAGCGCCAGCAATGCTCATGAATTTCACCGCCATCAATCGTAACGTCGTATGTTTCTGCTCGCGCAATAAAAAACCACGTGCTAAAGCGTTTTGGCCGAACTTTAGGGGTTGTCCAATGGGCAAAATATATCAACTTTTCACGTTGAATATCTAAACCAGCCTCTTCTTGCGTTTCTCGTTGAGCTGCATTTTGAGCTGCTGCTAACATACACCCATAGTCACGGTCACAGCCATCGGTAACCGTAGCATCTGATTGTTCATAATCTGTAGCATCGATTTTCCCACCCGGAAAAACCCACATACCACCATAGGCAATTTTGGAGTTACGCTTTAGCAGCAATACTTCTATCGTTTCATTAGCTTCTCGTAGCAATACGACCGTTGCTGACGGTATTGGCTCTGACATAATTACCCCATGTAAACTCTATCACTTAACGCTTATTATTTAACCCTCGAACTGTATCACATGGATCTCACAACTTACTTAACAAACCCTCAACTGCATTCTTTCGATCACTCGCCTGACTTTCCAAGCCAGCAACCTTACCTAGCTTCTCTTTAAGTGGCGCCATCTGCTTAGCAAGCTCATCTTGTAATTTCTTACTCACTTCGCCTTTTAGTGCATCCACTTTGTTGTTAACCGCCTTGCTAACAGCATTACTTAATACATCATCAAGGTTAGATTTGAGTGATAACGTTAACTTATCCAAAGGACCTGTTGCCTTACCTTGAAGGCGGATATCTTTTGTCTCTTTTAACGCCTCAATGATGGCTTGCTGAACATCGCTATCGCTAGATCCAGCACCCTCAGAGTTTACCGCTAAATCAATATTGCTAAACCCAGCGTCAATTGCCATATCTAGCATAGATAACTTATTAACCGAGGCATTTACCTGAGTCGAAAGTAATGCTTTCTTAAGTATCAAGGCCATATCTGACTGCTCAGATAACGAGTAGTTCTCAAGAGTGCTATCAGAAACCGATAACGTAAAGGTATCTTCTTCCTCCCCTACTTTTCGGTGATCTATAATGCCATTTAGCGCTAGTTTCCCAAAAGCCACGCCAGCAGCCTTAAGGGTTACTGTTGTTGATTCAGGTGACAAAGAGGGAGCCTCATTAAGGTTGGTAACTTCACCGCTCATCTCACCTTCCCTACCGCCCTGCCGCAAAGCTCCAGACAACAACACTTTCTTTATAAGAAAATCAGGTGTGGTTTTGATTGTATTCGGGGAATTCGTTTCAATATCAGAAGCCTCTCCTGGCAAACCATCTTTACCACCGGCCATAACATTATAGTATCCAAGTGCTTGTTGAACCCAGGCATCGAAACGTCCAGCCAATAAGGTTTGTCCCGCACCTGCCACCATAGAGTCCTCTAACCCCAGAGATTTAACAATTTCACTCGCAGATTGGTTAGGTAAACCTTTCAGCAACTCATAATCCTTTCTTAAATCTGCAAGCGTGTTTTTAATGAGCTGTTGAACCTCTCGTACTTTCTTAACGTCCTTTTTTATATCTTTCTGAATACGCTTAAAATCTTTTAACGCTGCAAACTTTCCTAATGGGCCTTTAGCGCTATCTTTTGCTTTTTTAATACGAGCCTTATACCCATTTAGCGCATCTTCATTCGGTAACGCCGTGATAGCCTCCTCAATTGCACGTTGCTTAGCCGCTAATTTTTCTTTGTATGCGTTAATCTTATTTTCATAAATGGCTTTTTCTTGCGCTACTAATTCGTCAGCGCTGGGTAACCCCAAACTAGCAAGAGAAAAACCTGAGCTTTCTTCCGGCAATGTAGAAACGTGTTTAGACAGTGCCCCACTTTCAGCTCTTACCTCTCCAACACCGACACCTTCTATTGCCAACTCATCAAAATACAACTTCTTATTCAAAAGTTGAGCTACATCCAACTCTGCGGCCATACGGTCAATCACTAACATATTCTCCATTGGGGCGCTTGGGTCTGTCACCTGTAAACCTTCTATAGCCAACCCAGCAGACAACCATGAAAAACTGACATCCTCAACGTCCACCTTCGCACCAACGTGTTCAGAACCGTAGGTTTCTATTGCCCATTTGATAGCCGGGGCCGGTATAAACCACAGCACCGCAAGTAATACAAACAATACCACCAGCAAAAAGGAGCCAAACCCAAGCCCTTTCGATCCCGCTCTACCCTTATAATCCATTGCTAAACCTTCTTTATATGTCAATAACGATGCGTCGAATCATAGCAGTTTACGATATAAAGCACAGCCCAAGGCTCTATTGATGATGTTCACAAGTTGCAGAAAAAACCATGACATGTAACATGACTCAACGAACCCTGCCCCTTAAAGATAACAAATCACTTGCAACCTATTTCTTCTATGTCAAAACTTCATAATAAAAAACCAAAACGCACGTCGCCTTACAGCTCAAAGCATGATCAAAAAAGCAACAAGCACCGCGCAAAACAATGCCTATGGCCTACCTACATTCTTACGCTTTTCCTTGGCACCTTATTAATTGCCTGGCATAGTTTGACGTTTGTTGATTTTGGATATGCTAAAGCCTACCAATGGCTATCTATTCAGGAACACATTCAGCGTTTTGCCCCCACAAACCAATACAGAAAGCACTTCGAAACAACAACTAAAGATGAACATCTCCAGCTCTTTTCTGAAATTGTCGACAGTATCCAACAAAGTGGAGAAGGCCTGACACACATACGTTATCAATATAAAGGGAAAACAATACCCTTATTACATCGAGCCGAAGTCATTCACTTGGAAGATGTTGCCATTCTAATTGATACATTGTACCCAGTCGGCGTTCTAATGATATTGATCAGCATTTTACTAATCCTTCTTATACACCAATTAAAACTCCCCCCCCCACCCTTACTTCAAGCCACATCCGGTCTTGGTATTTTGCTAATTATCAGTGCAGCGACACTGATAATCGTTGGCCCAAAAGAAGTGTTTTATTGGCTGCACACACAAATATTTCCAGAGGGACACCAGTGGTTCTTTTACTATCAAGAATCTCTAATGACCACACTCATGAAAGCTCCCGATCTATTTGGATTGATGGCTGCTTTTATTGGTATTTGGACGCTGATATTGTACGGGGTTTTGTTGGGAGGCTCTCTATACATTCAAGGGAAACGCACCTAAGAACAGCGCCCCCTATAATCAACTACTCGTTACTGATAGTTTTTTAGAATCTTTTCTATAGTGCCGTCTGCATACATTGCATTTAATTCCTTTTGTAACTTTTCAACAATGCTCTCCGGTGTTTGTAAACTACAGGCTAACGCTCGCAAGGTGGTGAAATACACCAACTTCTCATCCAACTCGACACCCTCCAAGCCAGAAAAGTGGCGTACAGATAAGGGGTCTCCGGCCCATAAATCAATCCGCTTTCTATTCAGCTTTTTAATATTTTGCATATCGTTTACCACGGTTTTAATGTCATAACCAATACCGTCTAAATATTCTGCCGCCGCACTACCATTGTAAGACCCTATCCGTAAACTCTTCGCATCCTGCAGAGTCCTCACTTTTATACCATCACCCTTCAAACCATAGAAAGCCGTTTGTGATATATACAGAGGACTCACCCAGCGAAAAAAAACTTCTCTTTCTTGATTACGCTGTACAGGAAAAAAACACGTATTGGCCGTTTCGCTCACTGTAACATAGGCCCGTTTCCACGGTGTGATTTTTACCTCAAAGGGTATACCCGCCCTTTCAAACAGTGTTGATGCAATATCAACAGCAACGCCCTTTTGGGGACCACCAGAAAAACTATAGGGTGGCAGTACTTCAGTATATAACGTATAAGTCACAGCAAAAGCACGTGGCGTAAATACACATAATAAAACAAGCACCATCAAGATGGATTTCACATTTTTACAGCATGCTCTCAAGGGTTCAATTCTCAGAACCCTGATTTTAGCTAATTCATTTTTCATGACATAATCTCCTAATCCCAAGCTCTTAGCGAATCTTCATAAGAAACTGTTTTGCCTCTAGGTTTTTCATTCTTCAGCTTAGGTTTCGGGGACCCAGGTTGACTTAACCAGTACTCCTGCTCTTTTTTTGGATTAAGTTTGGGGGCGCAACGCTCCTGTCCTTTAATTCCAATATCTTCCAACCGACCATCCATTTCCGAGGCCATTTTGTTCATCGCTTGTTCCGGTGTTAGCTCATTATTTGCCGCGAGAGCTATATTCTTCCACCACAAGTCCGCGAGTTTAGGATAGTCCAGAACATTGGTTCCCGTCGGGGACCAGATATCCCTCGCCTTACTGCGATAAAATTCAATGAGTCCGCCGTACTTGTGTGCAATTTCAGCCATTTTTGCAGACTGAACGTCTGAATTTCTAATAGGCGTCAACCCAACCAAAGTTTTCTGTAAAGATACCGTTTTGGATACCACAAATTGAGCGTATAACCAGGCTGCTTTTTTCCGCTCAATCGGTGTATTTTTAAGTAATGTCCAAGCACCTGTATCCTGGTAACCCAACTTCATTCCCTTCTCCCAATAGGGTCCACGAGGAGATGGCGCCATTCGCCACTTTGGATCCCCCTTCTCACCAACAACAGGAAGCTTTGGGTCAGTTAGTGCTGCAGTAAAAGCGGTGTACCAAAATATCTGCTGTGCAATATGCCCCTGTCCCGGTAACGCCCCTGCTTGAGAAAAGTTCATTTCTTTTGCACCAGGAGGTGCGTATTTTTCTAACCACTCGACAAACTTCGATATCGCATATATTGACGCTGGACTATTTAATGCTCCACCCCGTTCGACACTTGCGCCAACAGGCACACAGCCCTCAACACGAATCCCCCATTCATCAACAGGGAGTCCGTTAGGTACCCCTTTATCACCCGCCCCTGCCATGGATAGCCATGCATCTGAAAATCGCCAACCTAACGATGGATCTTTACGTCCATAATCCATATGCCCATATACTTTAACGCCATCAATCTCACCGACATGTATTGAAAAAAACTCAGCAATATCTTCATAAGCTGACCAATTAACAGGGACGGCAAGATCATACCCGTATAAATCTTTGAATTTTCGCTTTAAATCTGGTCTAGAAAACCAATCGTGACGATACCAATATAAATTCGCAAATTGTTGATCGGGGAGTTGATAAAGTTTACCGTCGGGGCCAGACGTGAAACTAATCCCCATAAAATCATCAAGATCCAGTGTTGGCAAAGTAACATCCTTACCTTCACCTTTCATAAAATCACTTAACGCCACCACTTTTGCATATCGATAATGTGTGCCTATTAAATCACTATCATTAATATAGGCATCATAAATACTGTAAGACATGTTCATTTGTGTTGCTATTTTTTTAACAACATCGTCCTCACCTGTGATTTCATGAATCACCTTAATCCCCGTTATATCTTCAAATGCTTTCGTTAGAACATTTGCTTCATAAAGGTGTGTATCGATACGTTCAGAAACCACTCTAACCGTAATATCCTGGAAAGGTTTTGCAGCATTCACAAACCATTGCATTTCTTGAAGCTGCTCTTTCTTAGATAATGTACTAATACTGAATTCATCATCAACCCACCGTTCAGCCTCATCCATACCAGCGAAACTTAACATTGGAGTAATACACAAAGCCCCAAAGACAACATAGGTGATGATTTTTTTTATGGTTTTTTTTATGGTTTTTTTAAATAGAGAAACACTACTCGATATACGTGATTTATTTTGACAAGTAAGAATGGCATTCATGAGAGACACCTTCTTCAATAACCAGGAATAAGAACGTATCGTTAATTGTGGTATAAAAAAATGTTTCTGTCACTTTTTTTGAGCACTAAAAACTGACGGGGATTTGTTTTTTTCGCTCTTATTTTCCGCCCTTAAATTGACGAAAAAGACAAACACCACATTGTGATAATTCAGTTCATACGTTACGCTTAAGTGTGCCAAATCGATTCTATTTATCCCAAGGTGAATACGATGAACACAAATAAAAAAACCCCCACATCCTGTCTCCTTTCCGTTATTGCCCTAGGTATCCCTTCAGTCAGCAACGCAGACGTAAGCTTAACATCAGGCTCCGATTGGAAAGCCAGTGTAAGCGGATCCTTACCTGTCTTTATGGTTATTTCAGATTTTGACAAGGGGGATGAAGAAAAAGCCACACGTATCATGTCGGGATTCAATCCAGTAAACTTAACATTTCATGTTTCTGCTCCAGAGTTTAACGGCGTTACCGTTTCCTCTCATGTGCAAATCGACACGCATTTACAAGGCTCCCAAACTCAGAATTCTGGCACCTTTGAAAGCAGAGTTGCTGAGATAAAAGTTAGCGGTGATTTTGGCACCTTTAATGTGGGGAAAGGGTTTGGTATATTCAATAGCTCCGCCATTGGGGACTTAGGCAGCGGTATGGGAGTTGGATTGTTAGGTGGTGGCGCAGACACAGGTAACGCAACCGGTGGTCGAATAGGAACAGGTTACGTCTACGCGAACTTCAACCCAAGAATCATGTATACCTCTAATGATTTCAATGGCCTATCCTTCAAAGTGGGGCTTTTTAACCCAGAAGAACCCAGCAATGCCGCCGGTGCTGTTGAAACCGCGCTCCCTCGGGTTGAAGGGCAAGTTAACGTTACATTCACCTCCAACAGTGCCGATATCAAACTTTGGTCTGGGTTTATGTGGCAAGAAGTTGAACTGATCGTAGAAGATGTCGACTATGATATGCGGGGCATAGACATTGGATTCCACCTTGACGTCGGCCTCTTTGGGTTAACCACAGCTTACACTGACACCTCAGGCATCGGAGCGGACGGCTTATATGGCTTTGACGCAATTGCTGATGCTGACGTTGACGGCTCCCAATGGTACATTGAGGGGGACATTGTTGTTGGAAAATCAACATTCGGTGTAAGTTACGGGGAAGGTGAGCAAGATGCTCACACCTCGCCATTTGTAGTTCCTGAGATTAAAAATGAACTCACTATGCTTTTTCTAAGACACAAAGTCACGCCTAATTTGACCGTTATGGGTGAATTACAAAAGTATGAATCCACAACAACCAGTGTAACAACAACAAAATATAATGCCGCGGCCTTTGGCTTCCAGTTTGACTTCTAAGCTCTCTTCACTTCAAACGTAGCCACTTAAAACGTAGTCACTTAAAACGTAGCCAAACACCAACACTGACAATTACGATTGACAGTGTTGGTTACAATTAGTTTTGCCCTGATGCTTTCAGGCTTGGAGCTTCACGACCATCCTCATACAATGGTTTTGATAACTCATCCCAATCAATAATTGCATCACTTGTCATATTTTCAAACTCTAACACACCAAGAGCTTCATATTTTTTACGTACATTATCCGTTAACAATCCGATACGTTTTAAATTTGGAATAACTCGAGTAAATAAGAACTTCCTAAACTGAACCATAACATGAGCTTCAAGAACTCGCTCTCTAGCAGCCTCAACATCCCAACCAAAGTGTTCAAATACATCTGTCGCCACCAAACGCTCTCGCATCACACAGCACGCTTCATAAGCAAATTGTGCTCGATCCTCACGTTCTTTATCCGAAAGTGATTTCACAAAATCCTCAAGATAGTTAACACCAAACGTTACGTGCCGTGCTTCATCTCGAATTACCAAATGCACGATATCTCGTAGCAAAGCATCTTTTGACACCATCTTCATAGTGTTAAACGCCGCCAACGCCAAACCTTCAACAATAATTTGCATGCCGATAAATTTTAAATCCCAACGAGGGTCAGTCAGAATTTTATCCAACAATAATTTTAAACTATCATTAACCGGATACCGAATACCGACCTTATCATTCAGGTACTTGGCAAAGACTTCGACGTGACGCGCCTCATCAAATGTCTGTGAAGCTGCATATAATTTCGCATCATAGGTTGGCGCACAAGAAACCAACTGAGACGTAACCAGCAAAGCCCCCTGCTCACCATGCAAGAACTGCGATAATGTCCACGCTTGATTATGCCAAGCAAACTTAAGTTTTTCTTCTTCGGACATTGCCTCATAAGGAGCATAACCAACAAACGGGTTAAACATTTCATCAGTAGGGAATTCTGTTTTTGGAAAATTAATAGACCAATCCACGTCTATTGTCGCATTCCAATTCAACTCTTTACCCAGCTCATAAAGTTTACGAATTCGACCATCTGCAGAGTTGTAATCCCAATTATATGAACCCGTTAACGGCGTATTAAATATTTCGATAACATCATCTACATGTTTTTTCGTTAAACGCCCTTCAAGGTCATCAAATTCAACAATCTCTTTTGGCGGCTGATCTACGATATTTAAACCCATGTTTCTTTTCCTCTGCAAAACTGGCACCTTATTAAAATATAGACAATCTAACGGGGGTATACAGGCCATAGAGCAAATTAACCTAAAAAACCCTCTTCACCTTCATTGGGATAATTGTCGCCTCTCCAATAAACTAGCAAGTGATGCTTATTTAAGACAATGGCAAACACCGACAGAAAACTATAATTGTTGGTATCTCGACACAAAAACCACTTAACAAGCAATCGATTATAACCAAACTTGCACTTATTGGGCGACAGCTATAACCTGATTCCATTCCATCTACACTCCAGCCATCAATACACTTATCATCAGGAGAACACCACCATGACGCATTCAAGCTTTTCCTGGGAGGACCCCTTTCAACTACAAGCGTTATTGACCGAAGAAGAAATATCCATTCAAAAGACCGCTGCCGACTACGCCCAACAAGAACTAGCCCCTCGAATCCAGAGTGCATTTCGATCAGAGCACTTCGATAGGGCTATTTTTGGAGAAATGGGAAAGCTGGGCTTACTGGGATCAACTCTGCCTCCTAAGTTTGGATGTGCAGGTATTAATTATACCGCTTACGGACTTGTTGCACGTGAAATAGAAAAAGTTGATAGTGGGTATCGTTCCGCTCTCAGCGTGCAATCTTCTTTGGTTATGTATCCTATTTTTCAATATGGATCCGATGCGCAACAAAAAAAATATTTACCTCCCCTCGCTTCTGGCGAACATGTTGGCTGCTTTGGTCTAACAGAACCTGATCACGGTTCAGACCCTGGTGGCATGACAACAAAGGCGACTAAAGTCGAGGGTGGTTTTCGATTAAACGGCCAAAAGATGTGGATTACCAACGCACCCATCGCCGACACCTTATTAATATGGGCAAAGCTAAGCGGAAAAATACGCGGATTTATCGTAGAACGTGATTTTCAAGGTTTATCAACACCGACCATTAGCGGCAAACTTTCACTTAGAGCCTCCATCACTGGAGAAATCATTTTGGAAGATGTTTTTGTACCTGATAATAACTTGCTACCTAATACCGAAGGGTTAAGCGGACCTTTTGGCTGCCTTAATAAAGCACGGTTTGGCATTTCGTGGGGTGTCATAGGTGCAGCAGAAGATTGCTGGTTCGCTGCAAGACAGTATAGCCTTGATCGCACTCAATTTAACAAACCATTAGCAGGAACCCAGTTAATTCAAAAGAAGCTGGCTGACATGCAAACCGATATCGCCTTAGGGCTTAACGGTGCATTAACCATGGGGCGTTTAATGGATGATAACCGTTGTCCAGCAGAATTAATCTCTCTGATGAAGCGCAACAACTGCGGAAAAGCACTGGAAATAGCACGAACATCACGAGATATACATGGGGCGAACGGTATAAGCGATGCATACCCAGTCATGCGGCATATGCTAAATTTGGAAACCGTTAATACTTACGAAGGTACACATGATATACATGCGTTAATTTTAGGGCGCGCTCAAACGGGGTTGCAAGCATTTGTTTAGCACCCCTCCCCAACATCAACAACAACAACAACAAAAATAACGATACCCACTCTATGAAGACCAACATTGCTACGAGTAACCTCCCTATCCAACGTTTAATTATTTGCGTTCTATTTGCTTTTACAACACAAGCCTTTTCTGCTTCTGTCAGCGCCACAACAACCAAAGCCACAACAATAAGTTCAGCAATAGACGTCAATAATTTCACTTTGGATAACGGGCTACACGTAATCCATCATTACCGCCCTTTCAGTAACTCCGTAACATTACAAATCGTGGTTGGCGGGGGACTAGACCAATACTCATGTGATAAACAACAAACACCACATGTGCTAGAACACATGCTACTTGCTGAAACCAGTCGTTTTGCAGAAGGAGAAATGCGACAAACCATCAAGAACCTAGGCGGATCAATAAACGGGTATACTGCCCTGGAATACACACACTATAGCGCAACACTTCATTCTGATTACCTAGAAACCGGATTAGATATGCTCTACTCCGTTGTGCTTGAACCTGAGTTATCACACAAGACTCTCAAAAAAAGCATTACGGCCGTTCACGCTGAAGTTGGAACAACTGACAATGTCATTAAAAACCTTATCAATAACACTCCTGCCGTAAAAAATTTAGGGGTTGCACGACTTTACGCCAACAGTAATCTCGATTGCACAACAAAAAGCTCTCCCAGTGCAATTTCACTAACAGAAACTCAAAAGGCTTACGATACGTTATATCACCCTTCCAACATGACCCTAATTATATTGGGCAATGTTAAGATGACGCAGCTCTCTCCAGGTTTACTGAACCCCTTTAGAAAAGTCAACGGCCCCAAAGTCGTCCCCAACAACAAAGTCTCACTATTAACTACCGATACAACACCTATTATCGAGCACGAAAAATTCGCTGAATCAAAAGTACACGTAAGCTTGCTACTGCCGGCAACGGGTAAAGGCTCAGGAAACACCGCGGCCTTTCAACTGATTAGCGATTATTTTGGCGAAGTATTATTTAACGATTTAAGAATACGCCTTGGCATCGCCTATTCTCCACGAGCAATGTATATAGCCGGCAGTGATCTTGGACACATTTATGTAACCGCAGAAACAACGCTTAAAGGGGAAGAAAAAGTTAGAGAATCCCTTTTATTTCACTACAGAAACTTAATCGCTAAAGGTATACCGGAAGAGGACATTAGTCGTTTGAAAAAACGTGCTATTTTAAAACTTGAAAGTGAAGAGCGAAAAAACATCAAAATCGCGCAACAGATACGACACCACCGATTACAAATAAAAAATACGGGGCGCATGCCAAATGCCGTCGATGAAATTAAAGGACTAACCTCTCTGTCCATAAAACAGGTCATTGACGGACACTTCCCTCAACAACCCATCTTAACGATACTTAGGCCTCTAAATAATAGCGAACTCATTCAAAGGCTTTTGCTCATTGTTATTATCTCATGTCTAATCGCATTGCCATTATTTCGTTGGTTGCGCAAACGCAGAGAGCAGAAAGCCATCAAATAAAGACCAGAGCAACTAGGCCTCTACATGCCCTTCTTCGACCTCTGAAACCGCAACACCAAACCCAGGATGTAACAACTCAAATAGCGCTACAAACTCGTGGGTTAATTTGTGCTTAGGATAAGCATGAATTAACGGCAAGGACTGATCATGGGACTCTCTCATTTTTATCGAACTTGAAAGGAATGCATTCAAAATAGGCAAATTCTCATCCCTTAACTCTTGAATGATTCGCTGAGGTAAACTTGCCCGCGGCTGATACTGATTAACAACAATGCCTTCCACATCCAAATCTTCATTATGATCTGAACGCGTTTCATCTATATTATCCATCAATGTATATAACGCTTGGCGCGAAAACGCATCACAATCAAACGGGATTAAGCAAGCATCAGCAGCAATTAACGCAGACATTGAGTAAAAGTTAAACGCTGGCGGTGTATCTATATAAATAGCATCATAACCTTGCAATGACGCAATACCGTCTCGAAGTTTATAGATTTTATGTTTAGCTTCCAATTGCGCCATAATATCCCCAAGCTCAGGGTTAGCAGCAATAACATCCAGATTTTCAAATGGTGTAGAAAGAACAAAGTCTTTTAATTTACGTCGATTCCGACCACGAAAGGATAACGTTTGCGCAAAGAAAACACCGATATCATTGTCGGCAGTGTCAGTATCTGTGCCCAGTAAGTATTGTGTGGTGTTACACTGCGGATCCAAATCTATGATCAGGGTTCGCAACCCTCTATCAGCACTTATCGCTGCCAAATTTGTCGCAATACTGGATTTACCGACTCCGCCTTTTTGATTAAAGACAACTCTTCGCATGTAGCATTCCCCGCTTTACGTTACATTATTGGCACATCAGTTGTTTTTGAACGAGTTCGCAGTTTAAGGGAAATTAGCGTCTCTTCAACTCTTTTCTTTATTGTTGGAGATATATAAGGGGCTACCGCTGCAAGTGCTGACGCCAAAACACCAAGGTCATCAACAAAACCAACAACAGGGGTTACATCAGGTATCGCATCAGGCACCACGATGAAATACCCCAACGCAGTAATCACTGTACATTTTACCCACAAAGGCACATCGGCCGCTTTAGCCAGGTAAAACAACTGCAGCACCGTAGTTGCCAACTTTGTACCCTGCCTACTTTTTAACAGTGGTAAAACCGATATTACTTTGGTCAATAATTTCTCACGATTATACTCTGAGGCATAAGACGGATCACTGTTCTGCATATCACTCTCCAGACTTCCCTAACCTCGATGTAGAATTACGAAATTATTCTTCGTTCAGTATACCCTTCTCGGTTGACCTCATGTCAATATATCAATAACTTAGAGGGTTAGTTCTTCAACCACATTCAACAACATGCAAGGAGTAAATAATGAGCACTTCAGATGAAATCAAACGTAATTCCCATAATATTTGGCTAGCAGGCCTAGGGGCTTATTCGACCATAGAATCTGAAGGCGATAAAACATACGAAAGCCTACTGGCAAAAGGTAAGTTGGTAGAAAGTAAAAATGATGCTAAAGATGAAAATGCAGGCAAATCTACCCCTGATACTCGTCTAAATGACCTAAAGTCTAAGGCTAATCAAACAATGGATAGAATTGAGAAAGCATTTGATTTACGTGTATCCTCCGCTCTAAGCCGATTAGGGATCAGCACAAGATCTGACTTAAGTGATTTAAATGCTAAGATAGAGTCATTGACCCAAGCCCTTGAGCAAGCAACAAAGCAATTAAAAGAATAACGCTCACGGCAATTCGCACCAATCACATTGCATGAGCCAAATTGCATGAACCAAATCGCCACCATTGTTATCACCGCTCTACTCTCGAGCATGTTCACCATCGGCCTAGGCTATTTTCTAATCCGGCGCATACTACGAGAACATGCAGAGCAAAATGCCCAACGTTACCTAGACCGCTTCAAAGAAGAGATTGGTCCAGTTATGGAGGCTCGTGTAAAAAAAGGGGTTAAAGACGGTGTTAGGGAAGGTGTCGCATCACTGCCTTCTCGAGAAGTTATTCGGGAAACAACTCGTACAATGGCCAAAACAGGTGCCGACCTTGTAGGCGATACGTTAAAAC
Organism: Gammaproteobacteria bacterium 42_54_T18; assembly: GCA_002163245.1. GTDB lineage: Bacteria > Pseudomonadota > Gammaproteobacteria > Pseudomonadales > Ketobacteraceae > 42-54-T18. The sequence continues at coordinate 102,842 of MAAL01000127.1, forward strand.
CTCTTCTCAGCCGACGCGCCAAACGCAGGGGTTATGATGATCCCGATGACTAACCACCTGACACCCTACATACAATCTATTCCTTCCGACCTCGCCACCTAGCACCGCCACGTAACCGTGGTACCAATAAGACAACGGCAACGGTTAGCATAATCATCGTATCAAGCGACATATCATTTACCGCTAACATTTCGAGGTAACCATTGTGGGTCAAAAATGCCACAATGATCAAAATAAAGCCAATTACAGTGCTAAACTGGTTGGCTCTCCGATCTGATTCTAGCATCATTCGTATACGGTTAATTTCGTCAGATTGCTTTTGCTGCGCACGATTTTGTTCTTTTAACATCACCAACGTTTCATTGACCAGTTGTGGCAAGTGTTCAATACGACTCATCCAAGCGGGTTCATGCTCCCTCAAGGCTCGTAAAACATCTTCAAAACTTTCAAATTCCGGCAACCAATATTGAATGATCTTACGCAGCAGTGCCCAAACACTGTATTCGGATGCAATTTCCAATAATTCGGCCAATAGCTCTGTATCACCACTAACCTTGACCTTCTCTTCAATCTCCGACAACGTGGTATCGTCAACAGGAGAAACCCCCAAAACGTGACGAGCAAACATCCAAGAGCTCATTTTTAAACGTGCATCAATTGGCCCTTCATGATCGGCAAATAACTGAATGCCGTCGTCACAGAAAGATAAGTAAAACGAAAAGTCGGGGTCATGGGTTTTAACACGAATAACACGACCAGAAAAAGCCCTCAAACGAGCTATCGCATTTGGGTCATAGGAAAGCGCTTGGTTAATCGCTGCTTCCAACAACTCAACAACCAGCATTTGGCCTATCGATTCATTATTTTCTGCCGACATACTGCCCCCCACTACCAACTACCCTTGCCAACCAACAACAGGTGTGTAGAAAAACACCCACCCTTTAAAGTCTTACATTCTTTACATCGCTCAGTGACCTGTACCAACACGCCGCAACACTCCACCAATACAATTAATCAGGGAGAATAACAAAAAGTACGTAACTTTCCTATTTTGACGGGTATACTAGCCACCCTGTATAGTCACTCGTTCGAACCTTACTCCAAAAACGGAGGCTTAGGTAGGTATAAAGGAATTAGGCAATAATAATGTCGGAATTTTTTGTTGAGTTTTATAACCACCCTGATTTTTGGAAATACGCACTTATCCCATTTATTGCCGCAATCGTTGGCTGGGGCACAAACTGGGTAGCGATTAAAATGACATTTTACCCCGTCAAACCATTTGGGTACCCTCCCTTTTTCGGCTGGCAAGGCATCATTCCCGCCAAAGGTGAAAAGATGGCTGGCATTGTCGTTGACAATACCTTGGCCAAAATAAGTACAATTCAGGAAATATTCCAAGAGTTTGAACCAGACGCTATCGCACATCATGTTATTAAAGTTGCTGACGCTCGAATTGAAGAGTTTACCGACGACATCATGAGTGAGAAAAACGCCATTTTATGGGAAAACTTACCCAACCTCGTTAAAAACCGAATATATTCGCGGGCCAGAAAGCAGCTCCCTCAAATTATGGATAATTTGATGGAAGACCTACAAGCCAATATAGAAGACCTTATTGACCCCAAAGCATTAATCATCAAAGAATTGACAGAAGATAAAGCCATGATGAACCGCGTTTTCCAAGAATGTGGCGAAGCTGAATTTAAGTTTATTATAAACTCTGGTCTTGGGTTCGGCTTTCTGTTTGGGATTATGCAAATGTTTGCCTGGTACATGGCCGAACAAAACTGGTTACTCCTCCCTGCTTTTGGCTTATTTGTAGGTCTTGCGACCAATTGGTTAGCTTTACGCCTAATATTTCAACCCCTAAACCCAATTTATATCTTCGGTTTTAAAATCCAAGGACTATTCCTCGGCCGCCAGAATGCGGTAGCCGAGGTGTTCTGCCGAATCATCACTGCGGAAGTACTTACCGTAGGTAGCGTAATGAGCGAGATCTTTCGAGGGGACAAATCGGATCGCACCAAATCCCTCATCAAAAAACACCTACGGCCACTTATTGATGGCGGCGTTGTAAAAACTGTAGCCCAACTAACAGTCGGGCCAGAGGGGTTTGTTGATTTAAAGCGTACCATTGAAGCCAAAACCATTGAAATGTCACTTGAATCCTTTGAAGATCCAACATTTATTAAAGAGCGCGGCGTTGTAATTGAAAAAATGTTCAGAGAACGTATGCAAGCAATGTCCTCTGAAGAATTTCAAGATTTATTACGCCCCGCCTTCCAAGAGGATGAATGGATTTTGATCACCGTTGGTGGTGCCTTAGGCCTTGCAGCCGGTTTTGCACAACTGTTCTTGATGTTTGCAGATACTTTTTAAGACAGAAAACACTCTAAGTAAAAACCAAAAAACAGAGGGCCAATTGGCACAAGCCCTCTGCGCCCCTCACCCTCATATCTCATTCAATGTAAAATCCTTCATTCCTCGATACAATTTTCCTTAAATATTCAGTAGAATGCGTTACTTAGCTACGATGTATGGTTTCTAGCGATAAAGGGAATAATAGAAAGAGCATGACGCCTTTTTCAATAACATCAAAACAAGGGTGGGTTGCCCCCTATGTTTGAGCACTTGCCGTCCAACCAATGGCTGCTTATCCTCTGCATTCCTATTGTAGGGGCGATGATTGGCTGGGCGACTAACGTACTTGGTTGTATATTGACTTACGGAGCTAACCCCAAAAGCAACTGGGGCCTTATTCACTTTAAACAGAAATACTTTACACAACTATTTTATCAACAATTACTTCGTGGCCGCCTATCTAGCACCCAGCTATACGAGCACATGGGGCCAGAGAAAATGGTCAAACATATCGTTCAAAGCATACGACCCCGCCTTGACAGCATTATTGACGATGCGATGGAAACTGATCACGATATTTTTTGGGAAAATCTACCCATCACGGTTAAAAACCGCTTTTATGCTCGCGCCCATAAACTACTTCCTCGCATTATTGATGACCTTGTAGAAAGTATTGGTGACAGCATAGGCAGACTCATAAAACCCGAACACATCATTTTGAAAAATCTCACATCTAACGAGATGTCTATTGGGTGGATTGTGAAACAAACCTACATTGGTGAAATACAAAAACTCCCTATTAGAGGCCTATTAATTGGTTATACACTGGGCCTAGGGCTACTTATCGCTTGGCTTATGATTCCTCATTGGGCCTTATTAGTCGGTGGATACTGTGTGATTGCAATCGCCACCACATGGTTCGGCCAGAGCAAGCTTACCAATGCCAAACCACACACACTTAACATTTCAAATATACTCGCTACAAACGCTTTATCCCCACATTCTGTTGTCAACGCTTTGTTGTCGGGAAGTAGTGGTAAACATACCCATAGCTTAATCAAAAAGCACTCAGCGCCAATTATTGAACAAGCCTCTCTTCGCGCCTTTACCCAACTTACCATTGGCCCTACTGGCTATGCAGCAGTCAAGCACCAACTGACAAAAAACATCAAAAGCGCCTACGCAGAAGCACTTAATGACAAACGCTTTAATGACGCTCAACGCCAACGCATAGAGACCTACATAACTCAAAGCATCACACCGCCGTCTAACCAAGCCAGCAGCCAAGGCATGCGTGAAGACCAAGCGATACAATCAAACCAAACTAAGTACAACATTAAAAATGACCCATCCGCAATATTCATACAACAGGTCAAAAAAATACAAATGCTTGTTTTATTACCTATAGCACTATTGGTGGGAAGCTTTGCAGGTATAACACTCCAACTTCTTATTTGGAATACTTAGACCATGCAGCACAAACCATATAAAACAGCACACCCAGAGATTATTGCCAGCGTCACCAAAGATGGTTCGATCATTCGTGAGTTGATGCATCCCTCAACTCACAAAGCCAAAAAGCAAAGCCTTGCTGAAGCAATTATCCCTCGTAACCAATCAACAAAACCCCATCGCCACGTCACCTCAGAAGAGATATATCATGTTCTAGCGGGAAGCGGCACCATGAAGATAGAAGGTAACAACTTTCCCATACAGGAAGGCGACAGCATTTGTATCGCACCAGGAGAAACCCATAACGTCACTAACACAGGGTTACCAGATTTAGTGATATTGTGCTGCTGCTCTCCGCCTTATAGTCACGATGACACCGAAATCATTGGCGAGAAAAGCTAAACATTTACATCGCAGACTAGGCCTCAAGTGCCCCATACATAGCCTCGACCAACGACCTTGCTCTTGGATCCACCATCAAATATGGCCCCATTTGATTCATCACGTAACCGAACCCAATTTCTTTCTCGGGATCAGCAAACCCAAGAGACCCACCCGACCCCGGATGCCCAAAAGCACACATACCCGAACCAAAACCCGTTTCTGGGTTGTCACGCTGCTGTAACAAAAAACCCGGACCAAAACGTGTAGTAATGTCCAAAACATTATCTAAGCCGTCACTTAACGTCTCGCCACACCGGTGTATCGCTTGTTCAGATAGAAATGAATTCCCACCAACAGCCGCACCGTACAGAGTTGCCAAGCCACGAGCATTGCTATGACCCGTTGCCGACGGTAACTCCATTCGTTTCCACTCATCACGATTTGAACTTGTCATGAGACTCTGGGGATTAAGCAGAGCTTTGGCAAGCACGCCCTCTCTATCCGCCACGATTTTATCAAACAAAAAAATTCGTCCATTTTCAGGCATACAAGATGACGACTTCAACTGTGCAACGCGACACATCGCCTCTTCAGGCACTCCAATATAAAATTCAACACCAAGCTTCGAAATAATCTCCGCCTGCAAATACTCGTCGATACTGCAACCTAGTACACGCTTGAACACCTCACCAATCATCCAGCCACCAGATACCATGTGATATCCATGACTCACACCAGGTTCCCACCAAGGGCGCTCATCAGCAAACCTTGCCGTCATATAATCCCAATCAAACAAGGCATTATCTGGAACAGGGTCTCTAAGTGCAGGAACCCCAGATCGATGAGCCAACAGCCATGACAGAGTGATGTCCCGCTTTCCTTTTTGCCCAAACTCTGGCCAAAAGTACGTTACTTTTGCATCTAAATCTAACAGCCCTGCATCCAGAGCATGCTGAATACACAGGGCAGCAATGCCTTTTGTAGATGAAAAAACATTAACAATGGAGTCCTTCTCCCATGGAACAATGGCTTTTTTGTCGCTATAACCCGCCCATAAATCAACCACCAATTTACCGTGTTGAACGATTGCGACTGCGGAACCTAGCTCACCACCAGAGTGCATATTCTCTACAAACTGTTGCTTCACCCGTAAAAATTTCTCGTCACAAAAACCTTCCACCGAAAGGTTAGATAACACCGCCATAAATCATCCTTTTATCAAATCAGATCCACACTTAAACGAACGATAGTGCAAATCAATCAATATATTAGGTTAAGAACCTAAAACGTGACATTAAACTTGCATAAAGACTAATACTACACATAATGGGTTAATAACTATAACAATAATAAATGGCCATTATGAGCACTCTACAAACCCTTATTGTTGACGATTCTGCGTCAGCCCGAGTAGTACTAAAGCGATTATTGGAAAAGAGCGGCATACAAGTACATTTATCTTGTTCCGGCTCAGAAGCGCTCAGTTTTCTAAAAAACAACTCCCCTGACCTAATTTTCATGGATCACACCATGCCAGGAATGGATGGATTAGAAGCTACTAAAGCTATTACGTCAAATCCAAAAACGGCCTCCATTCCTGTGGTGATGTATACCTCAAACGACGACGAAGGTTACTTTGAAAATGCCAAAGAGCACGGGGCCATTGGTGTAGTATCAAAGCCTGTATCAACAGAAAAGCTCTTTTCAGTACTAACTAACCTCTTTACACTTCATAGCAACCAGCAAGAAACGCTTAACCAACGCTTTAATCAACGCCTTGATCGCCTATACAGTGACATTGAGGTGTTAGTAGAAACCAAATTAGCGGAATCACAACACCAATTAAAAGAACAATTACAGCAAAAGCAACGATCATCACTGCCTCAAAAAAATAGAGAAATCCTGCCCCTGATTCACACTATTGCCGATTCAAAGATACACCAGCTAAATATTGAACTACGCAATCACATGTCAGCAAGGCTCGATGTTATGAGCCAAGACATCAGAGAGGACAACCTTCATCACAACCAACAGTTACTCGGCGAATTCAGATCTCAACTTCCCGAGCTGAAACCCCACACGCCCAATACAACAAGCCTTAATTTCTCCCAAAAGTTACATGCAAGCCTATCACCAAAAGCCATACTCACTTCTGCTAGCAATATGGTGCTATCTCCTAATTTTTATCTTGGTATCCTTATTACTCTTTGCGCATATTTTATCTCTTTATAAGTCATATTCTAAAAATTCGCCTCCAACTTCACTGTATTTTTAATACTGTCTATTGAACTCAGTTTAATTTAACGTATCTCATATAAAATCCCGATACTTAGCATATACTTACCTATAGATTCAGGCCTTTTGATAGCCTCGGCCTTATTTAACCTACAGTACATTGAGAAAAGCACATAGAGCCATGCCAATAAAACACGCCTTAGTTGTAGATGATTCAAAATCCGCCCGCTTCTCCCTTAAAAAACTCCTACAAAAACAAGGCGTAAAATGCGACTTTGCTGAATCTGCTGGAGATGCGCTAAATTATCTGGAAACCCATAAGCCAGACGTCATTTTCATGGACCACTTAATGCCTGGAATGGATGGATTTGAAGCCACCAAAGCAATCAAATCCAACCCAAATACAACATCCATTCCAGTTATCATGTGCACATCCAAAGAAGGCACTGAATACGCTGAACAAGCAATGGCCACTGGTGCTGTCGCTATTTTGCCCAAACCAGCTCCCTCTGCAACACTCACAGCCGTTCTTAACCAACTTACTCCCAAAGCAACTAACACAGGTGATTCCCACGCACAGGAGGCCACCACCTCACAACCTTCCGGTGGGTTCAATCAGCGTGCCGTTGAAGGTATCGTGAAAAAAATCGTCGACGCTCAACTTGAGAGTGTACGAAAAAACCTGGAGAAAACAGTTGCCAACCATGTCAAAGATCACATTGATGGCATGATGATTTCCACAAGGGATACACTCAAAGCAGATGTGAGCCGAACAATAGAATCCGATGTAAGCAGCCTCACACAAAAGGTGAGCAAAGAAGTTGCTAACGACCTGTTTAACGAACGCTTCACAGAAATAAGCAACACCATTTTAGCAACCCTCGACAATCGCCTAGATGCCCACAAAGATGCAGTGATTCAGGCCCAAAAACCAAGCCCTGCCTTAATAGAAGAAGTTAAAAACATTGCTCAGTTCACTGCTGCACATACATCAGGGGAAACAGCAAAATCTTCTGCTGAAGATGTTAGCCGGGCCATAGCTCAAGATGTTGCACAAGAAGAATTAATGAGCCTTAAAGCCGAATTAATGGAACAATTCAAGAATGATATTAGTACCTCGACAGCCACTTCAAAATATTTTGGCATTGCCGGTGCCATATTGGGACTTGCTGCTATAGTTTTAGTGTTCATCTAACTTATGCAAGGAGGGGGTCATGCTTCAGTCTGTAAATGGCAGAGACTATATGTCCCGAAAGCCTGTTACATTTTCACCAGACACTAATATATTCCAAGCAATCCATGAGTTACTTACCCATAAAGTCTCGGGGGGTACTGTCATTAACGATAAAAATGAAGTTATCGGAGTCCTTTCCGAGTTCGATTGCCTCAAAGCCATTCTTGATGGAAGCTATTATGGAGAGGTCAATGGGACTGTTGAACAATACATGTCTGCAAATGTAGAAACCATCAGTGCTGACGTCGATATTCTAGAGGTCGCAAAGCGCCTTCTAGATAGTAAAAGGCGGCGCTTACCCGTGATTGAAAACGGCAAGTTTGCTGGGCAATTTAGTATTCGGTCAATATTAAAAGCCGTCAAAGATTTTGACGTACCGCCAGACCCGAAGGAAAGGTAGCACTCAAGAAGATGGCAGCTCTTGGCGTAAACGGCCGATATTGTCATCTTTTTGCTGCCACAACGCAGCAACCCAGCGGTGAAACCGTTTGCGAAATTCCACATCCTCTTCGTAGTTCCCCATCAATAAATCCTCATCTAACTCCAGTTGACGAACATCTACAATGACGCTGGACACTTGGCCACTTAGGAGCGACCAAAAGCCGGGAACCTCGCCTTCCGGATAAACAACGGTAACATCCAAGACATGCTTCACCTGCTGACCCATAATTTGTACCGCAAATGCAATGCCGCCAGACTTAGGGCGTAGCAAATGCCGATAAGGCGACGATTGACGATGACTTTTCTCTTCAGTAAAGCGAGTACCTTCCAAAAAATTCATTAATGACACAGGCGTGTCTTTAAATTTTTCACAGGACTCTTTAGTGATTTCAAAGTCAGCCCCCTTTCGATGTGGATACTTTTTTAAGTAGGTCTTAGAATATCGTTTCATAAATGGATAATCCAAGGCCCACCAAGCAAGCCCAAGCAATGGCACCCAAACTAATTCCTTCTTTAAGAAAAACTTAAAATAAGGGATTTTTTTATTAAACGTTTGAATAAGCGCAGGTATATCGACCCATGATTGGTGATTACTGATAATCATATAGGACTTACTTGAGTCCAAATTTTCCGCACCGCGAATATCCCAGCGAGTCGATGTTGTTAATGCGAAGATCCGCTTACACATCTCAGCCCAACCCTCAGCAACCCGCACAATAGCAGACGAACAATATTTACGAAATCCAGGTAAAGGAATGGCAATTTTAAGCAAAGCCATCAACGTCAAAGGTATCATTCCAATTATGGTGTTTAGCAACATCAATATTGACGTTAATAACCCTATAAACAAGGACTGCATATCATAATAACCCGTCAACTAAAACGAGCAGTATACCGAATGTAAAAAAAGACAACAAATAAGAGGGAGTCGATATGATGCTATAGAATGTAAAAATCACAAAATCATGCTGTCTGAAAGTGTTTTCGGCATTTAACAAAATGTGATTACAGGGATATGCTAATACAAATAAATCCTCATGAAATTCGATTCAATAAGATATCCTTAGTAACCGCAAACTCAGCTTTTAATGCTTCATAAACTACTGGGGCGCCAGACACATCGCCATCCTTACCCATAGCCTCCAACTGACGAGCTATTTCTGATAACGACGTCGCACACACATTACCAGAGCTACCCTTTATACTATGAGCAACTTGTCTTAATGCTTCTGCATCTCCTTTTGAGATAATGCAGCCGATTTCTTCAACCTTTGCTTCAGAATCAGCAATAAAAGTATCCAGTAACATCTGAAAATCTTCTTCCATAATGTCTTTCAGATCTTCTAATGATTCCATATCAAAATGGTCTTCGGGATTACCTGACATATCTAATACCTTAATTTCTTGGTTTACACGCGCATTTAAATACTTATAGCTTACTAACCATCAAAGCTCCACACAAAAACCACTTCAACCTGATTGCCATTCCCTAGATACCGTACAGATTCACACATCGTATTAATTAACGGAATGCCACGACCGCAATACCCCGCTGTTTTATGATTATCATCCTTATCACCGTGATCAAATCCTGGGCCAGTATCCTGAACCCGAATAGTAAGTCGACCTCCATTTTCCCAAGGTTTATGATCTAGGTGGAAAGTCACCGATCCAACATCCAACGCATCCAAACGAGACACTCGCTGCCCGTAGTACTCAGCAAAACCCGTTGGAGATGCCTTTAGATCAGACTTAAGGCCTAACACCCCATGCTCAAGCGCATTAGAGTACAGCTCGGCTAGTATCGTATATATTTTCCCGCTGTGAGGACGCAATCCAGGCACCTCCATTAACAAATGCGTTAAAAGCGGCAGCGGATTAAATTCTTTAAGTGTTAACGGCCTTAACTCATAGCTCATTGCCCAATCAGGAGGCCCACCAATTAAACTTCGCGAATCACGCTCACTGAAATATTCACCCAAATCCTCTTCTGCAACCATGCTGGCTTCAACGATAGTATGGTCATCATCTTGATCCGCATGATTGGTATACTCAGCAACCGCTTCAATTAACTCGTTAAAGAATTTCTCAGGATCTTTGTTGTCTTCAAAGGCTTTGCGAACACCTTCTTCAGAGAACATCTCCTCATTGTCATTCACCTCTTCAAGAATGCCGTCAGACCACATGTAAAAGCGATCGCCTTTGGCCATCGGAATAACCCGTGTCTCAGTACTGAATTTGTCACCACCAAGAACACCTAACGGTAGGTTTTGAGAGGCAAAATTTTCCAAGGTCCCATCTTTGCGATAAACAAAAACATCCGGCAATCCGCCCAACCAAAACTCCGCAGTTTCATTACGAAAACTGAAATCAACTAAGCAGGTGCAACAAAATACGCCAACCGGCAATATACGTTTTAATTTATTGTTAATCTCTCGCAGAATATCTTGCAATGAGAAGCCTTTTTGAGCCATCCCATAAAATATCTCAGATACCGGCATCGCACCAATAGCAGCAGGTAAACCATGCCCAGTAAAATCACCCAAGAAAACAAACATTCCGCCATTCGGCTTTCTTGCAGCCAATACCAAATCACCATTAAACACCGCCATAGGAGACAGCAAATGTTTAATATTAGGGGCATCCACACAACCGGAGTGGGCAATGTTGTCAAACACCACCTTCGCCACTTCTTGCTCATGGATAAGGTGATCGTGATGCTTAATGATTTTATCACGCTGATCTTGCACAGTTTCATGCAAGCGGCGCATACGGGCAAATGCCTGGATTTTAGCCTTAAGTATGATTCGATTATACGGCTTGCTTAAAAAATCGTGCCCACCAGCAGCAAGACAGTCAGCTAATGAAGCGGCATCTTTGAGAGAGGTAAGGAATATGATCGGGACTAAATTGTCCCCCGCCAATTCTGTAATTACTCTTGCCGCTTCGAAGCCGTCAACATTAGGCATTAAAGCATCAAGTAAAATAAGATCTGGGGACTCTTCTTTAAACGCATCGATCGCTTCTTGACCATCACACGCAGTATATACAGTGTGGCCTTCTTTACGAACAATGGTTTTGAGGATTAAGCGGTCTGAATCATTATCGTCCGCAATTAATATCCTAAGTGTTTCGTCGGCTGCTTCTACCAATTCTTTCTCTGGTTTTTTGTCCATTACACACATCGCCACACTTTAATCACATTGATTTAACCTCAATGCGTTAAAGCGTGGGCCGATTGTTTGATTACTTACTTAATCGCGAACAGTTGTTCGAAATTAGATATGGTAAGGATCTTTTTAACATCAGGATTACAGTTGATGATTTCAATATTTGAGTTATCACCGCCTGCATGATCTCTTAGCAGTAAAAGCATACCCAATGCAGAACTGTCCAAATAAGTGGTTTCTTTCATATCCACCACATACCCCTTAGGATCATCGGACGTTTTCTCATAGGCATCGCGAAATTCCTGATGAGCACTGAAATCAAATCGTCCCTGGATCTTAATGGTCAATTCACCCGCGGACCCTTCAGAAGACCATATAGCCATTATTACACCTCAAGACATAGTTATATACTGTGAACGTCTACCATTGTAGACGTTGCTTTGTTAAATCCACAAATCTGTGAACATCTAAATTACACCCTTAATACTGAGCATAGACTAAAATATTACGTCACGTAAATATTAAGGGATAATTTCATTCATTTTATCGTGCTGTTCCACAAATTGTAAGAATCCTTCATGAATTTCAACAAGTTGCTGACGATTTAAGTGCTCAGCCAAGCTCAAAAGTTGAACATCTGCGGTCAAATTTTCAGCTATATGCAAAAGTGACTGCAAGGTGTCACGTAAACCGGATATAACTCTCCTAATAGCCTCCCCAAGCTGCAACCAACGAACATCCAGTTGCGACGTAGATTCATAGGTTTGATGAAGCTCATCTAATATTCCCAAACAAGCCGCAACACTGGCGTGAAAACCGCTACAACGTACACTCGTCAATGAATATTCAGGAATATCATCTAGCTCAGCCTCAATCCAAGACAATGCAGCATTTTCCGGTAGGAAATCAACATTAGACAGGCTACTTGTCATCCCTTGAATTAAATTCGAAAGCCGTAACAAATCATGCTCCGCCCGCTCACTGATTCCAACTAAATCTTTGGACACGGAGACAAAACCACGCCCAACTTCCCCACAACGAACTGCTGACATCATCGCATTTACTGCCAATAACTCAGTATTCTTTGCAAAATCGCCAGCTTGCTCGACCCGATCATCCATACGCCCAAGCATCACTAGCGTGTTGGTGATATGTGCAGTAAGCATTCTTGTCGATTCATTTAAGCTAACAAGCAGCCGAAAGTAATATTTTTCAACATCAGAAAAATGCCGCTGCTCCATTACGCTTTCCTCATCGGAAGCCAAATGCGGCTCAGCCATTCGCCCCACAGCTCTACGATAACGACGATAGGCGGTAATCATCCAAATAAAATAAGAAACCGCGATCAACAGGATAAGGTACAGAGGAACGCCAGCAATTGCACACCCCACGAATGTTAGCCCTGAAAAAACTAATGCCACACCATAACGAATAATAAATGATCGCAAACGGTAATTACCCCGCAGATTTTATCGATACTTTATCGGTACGCCTATTGGTTAGGGCCAACAAGCGTTCTGGGATTTTTAATAAAGGCGTTATTTCATTGTGTCCATTTAATTTAAATACCGACCCTGGCATACCCCACACAACACAGCTATCTTCATCTTGGATAATGGTATGGCAACCATACTCTTTCAAACGGAACATTGCGTCTGCTCCATCAGCCCCCATTCCAGTTAGCATGACCCCAACTGTATTTTTAAGGCCACATGCAATTATCGAATCAAACATCACTTCAACAGACGGCCTATGACGATTTACTGGATCGCTGTCTTGCAAGGCAGTAACAAGTCCATTACCGCTTTTTTTAATTACAAGATGCCTACCTCCCGGTGCAATATACACATGACCGGGCATCAATTTTTGACCAGCATCTGCTTCATGCACAATCATCGAGCAAGTAGTATTCATTCGAGCCGCATAACTCCTACTGAATTTTTCAGGAATATGCTGTGTAATTATAATCGGAGGGCAATTCGCAGGGAGTCGCAATAAGACTTCTTTAATCGCTTCAGTGCCTCCGGTCGAGGCACCTATCGCAATAAGCTGACCTGCTCTTGGCGCATAATCGGCAATTTTTTGTACTGCTTTGATGCTTTCTTCGCCGTTTATTTGAGAGCGACGCTCCAGCTCCCTAATGTTGGCCTTTAAAGATGCTCTTATCTTCGAGGTAACATCTTCGGCATACTTTTCTAGCCCTTTTCCCAAATTTTCCTTAGGTTTTGGTACAAAATCAAAGGCACCAATGTTCAATGACTCCATAGTAATCGCAGCACCAGCTTCCGTCAGCGTAGAAATCATGATCACCGGCATAGGGCGCAAACGCATGAGGTTGCGTAGAAAAGTAATACCATCCATACGAGGCATTTCAATATCTAACGTAATAACATCTGGGTTTAGATGTTTGATTTTATCTCGGGCAATAATTGGATCAGCAGCGGTACCCACTACTTCCATATCACTTTCAGCATTAATCATCTGTTTTAATAATTGACGAATCACCATTGAGTCATCAACCACCAAGACTTTAATCTTTCCCACATCACACCCCTATCGTTTGCCTAGTCATTAAAAACTCTATCAAAACAACTCTATTTCACCTTGAGTCGTCTGTTGATTAATCGTTTTTGCGTACATGTTTTCACGCTCAAACACCACATTGTTTCGTGTTGTTTTCAACTTCCTGACTTTCACCGATCCCGTGTCCGGGAAATACAACACCTTTCGAGGAAACGCCCCCCCCAGGTCTTGCACTGCGACTTTAATATTTTCCTGATCAAGGTAATGTAAAATAAAATCAATGTTCTTTTGACCAACATCCATTTTATTCATACCTGCCAGTACTCTTCCTCCACCAAATAACTTAACTTCCAGGTTCTTTCGAATACCTCCATTTTTTAGTACTTCATTTATAAGAAATTCCATTGCCCAATTGCCATACCGGGCAGCATCTGTGAGTTCTGGGTTAATCCCCGCTCTTTCCGAATGCTGCACAGGAAGCATAAAATGATTCATGCCACCAACACCGTTTATCGGGTCCCTAACACAAGCAGAAACACAGGATCCAAGTACTGTTACAACCATTTCACCAGCCTTGCTAACATATAGCTGGCCTGGCAAAATCTTTGCTGCATACACCTTAAGTCGCTTATCCCAATAACGGTTAATATGCTCAAAACCATTAAGAGCCTTAGGTTGCGGTGGCGGTTTGCCAATATGCATTGTCGACGTCACCCCCTCAGCACTCATGATATCTTCCTATAAATGGTACGTCCCAAGGATTCAAATCGAGAGGTAACACCATGCAACGTTTCCGAATGCCCGATAAACAAATAACCGTTCGGCTTTAACATTTCGGCATAACGATCAAACAATATCCGCTGTGCATCCTTATTAAAGTAGATGACAACATTGCGACAAAAAATAACGTCAAACCCCCCTTTCATTGGCCAATCCCCAAGAAGGTTCAGGCGATTAAAAGTAATATACCGCTTTAAATGTGGGGATACTTCATAAGCATTCCCTCGTCCTGATGCAGGAACAACTACGTTGAAATTTTTCTTCAAAATTGACGCAGATAGCCCTTCTACACGATCTGGAACATAAACCCCTGCTTTCCCATGAGAAACAACATTGGTATCCAAATCTGTCGCCAAAATCTTTATATCCCAACCTGAAACGTCAGAAAACGCCCTATGAAATGTCATAGCAAGGGAATAAGGTTCTTCTCCTGTCGAACAACCCGCAGACCACACTCTTAGTTTTTTTGACACTCGATTTTTTGATTTTATTTCAGGAAGCACGGTGCTTCTTAAAAAATCGAAGTGATGCTCTTCTCGAAAAAATGATGTGAGGTTGGTGGTTATTGCATTCGTAAAATTTGTCATCTCTTTTTCTGGATGACTATTCAAATATTCACAATATTCCGCAAATGTTTGTAACTTCAACAATCGTATTCGCCGAACTATTCGGCTATAAATCATATCACGCTTATGATTTCCTAATTGAATACCCGTTTTTTCATTCGCTACACGTGCAATGAAATCAAAATCTGCGTCCAACATCGGAAACTCACGATCCGAAAAACTATTGGCTTTTGCATCGCTATTTTTTATGGCTTTTAAAGTTTGCATAATTACGCTAACAATCCATATTTATGGTAATCCACAAGCGATAAAATAGTCTTAGTGAACAACATTAAGATCTGCTGGGTTTCGCATATCACTTTCCAACAGCGCATCAATATCAAGCACAACTATCATTTTTTCATCTACCGCAGCTAAACCTCGGATATAATTCGTATCAACATGATCACCTAAATCCGGAGCTGTTTGCATATCTTCCAACGACAAACCGTACACATCGCTTACCGCATCAACCACCACACCCATGACCCGATCATTACCATCAAACTGCACGCGTAACACAATCACCACCGTAAGCGGCCCATACTCCACGTTTTCCAAATTAAATTTAGCCCTAAGATCAACAATAGGTACAATAATCCCCCGCAAATTAACGACACCTTTGACATGCGCTGGCGAATTAGGCACGGGAGTCACAGGTTCCCACCCACGTATTTCTTGAACACTTAGAATATCAACGCCATACTCTTCGTCGTTCATAATAAACGTTAAATACTGTTCGAGGTTTTCATCCTCCGCAAACGTACTACCACCAATCGCCTCATCAACACTTTCTAGGGATGATTGCTCTGCCAATGCCATATTTGCCTCTCTTTACACCCAGTTTAGGGATCTGTTACGCAGCCCTGTGCCGACCACCAATCGATACCACTTTGCCATTTTGGTGATATGCCCCAGCCATATGAACCATATCGGATATATCCAAGATTAATGATACAGTACCGTCTCCCAGAATAGTTGCTCCTGAAACGCCTTCCACTTTTTTGTAGTTGGACTCCATGCTTTTGATAACAACCTGCTGTTGACCCAGTAAATCATCAACTACCAAGGCCACTTTATCGGCACCGGCCTCCAATACTACAAGCAAACTTTCTGATAATTCTTTTGTTGATGGTTCTACGCCAAATATTTCCCACAACTTAATAATAGGGATATAGTCATCCCTTAGTTTGAAGACATCGCAACCACCTGCCACGTGATTAATATCTTCCGCATTAGGCTGCAGTGATTCGACAATAGAAACCAAAGGAATGATATATTTTTGTTCGCCCAGTCGAATTAATTGCCCATCCAATATAGCCAGCGTCAAAGGTAAGCGGATAGTAAACACGCTACCCTTGCCCTCCTCTGAACTCACCTCAATGGAACCATTAAGCTCTTGAATATTTCGACGAACAACATCCATCCCTACACCACGACCAGATACATCCGTCACTTCGTCGGCTGTAGAGAAGCCTGGACGAAAAATAAGGTCGTTCACTTGCTCATCCGTTAATAACTCTTTTTCACCAATCAAACCACTATCAATCGCTTTTTTTCGAATTCTTTCTTTATTAAGCCCTGCACCATCATCCGTAATTTCGATAATAATATTACCGCCCTGATGGAATGCATTTAACGTAATAGTCCCTGTTTCAGGCTTTCCTGCTGCAATACGGTCCGCAGGCACTTCCAATCCATGGTCAAGTGAATTTCTCACAAGGTGAACTAAAGGATCACCAATTTTTTCCATAACGGTTTTATCTAATTCAGTTTGTTCTCCGATCAATATCAATTCCACTTTTTTATCTAACTGTCGAGATAAATCCCTTACCAACCGAGGAAATCGACTAAAAGAAAAACTAATCGGTAACATACGAATTCGCATAACGCTTTCTTGTAAATCTCGAGTGTTATGTTCTAGCTGAGCTAATCCTTCTTGTAATATCGCCAGCTTCTCCATCGTAAATTCTTCGCCCACCTGCCCTAACATGGACTGGGTAATCACCAACTCACCAACCAAATTGACCAGACTATCAATTTTATCAGTACCTACACGAATTGATGTTGCTTCAGGTGTTTTCTGAGTCGGCTTTGAAGCAACTTTCTTGGCTGCTAGTTCTCCGCTTTTCCCAGCATCATCACTGGAGATACTTTCCGGCGCGGCTTTAGGACTACCTTCAACAACAGCAACAGGTACGACAGGTGCATCATCAGCGACACTGCTCGCGACGTCACTGTCATCGGTCATATCAAATAAACCGGCAACCTCAGTGATGATTAGCTCTGCTTCATCAGCAACCCATTCAAAGATTTCTTCAATGGCTGATTTTGAAGCTTTGGTATCAAGCAACAAATCCCACCCCGTATGGCATTCTTCCGGATGAATTACTTCAAACGCTGGAATCTCATCCACTATCGCCGTAACGGTAAGTGTCCCTAACGCACCCAACTCTCGAAACATACGCAATGGTTCGTTACCAGTACGTAACATGTTCACTTCGGGGACAAAATGAATTTGCCAAATGCTATCACCACCCGCTTCGTCACTGGCACTATCATCAGCTTCTGTAGATGCCTGTGAGTTTTCCGACTCACTTGCAGAGCAACTTTCTATTTTGGCGGCGGAATCGCCATCCAAAATCGCATTAAATGCGTCTATTAACACACCGGATTGATCGGTAGAAACAGCCTCATCTGCTTGCAGCTGAGCCAACATACTACGTAAACAATCAACTGATTGCAGAAACAAGTCGACATGTTCGGGTTCGATATCTCGAGAGCTATCTCGAATTTGGTCTAACAAGGTTTCCAGTACATGAGTAAAAGCAGCAACTTCTTTGAAGCCAAACGTTCCGCTGCTTCCTTTAATAGAGTGTGCAGCTCTAAATATGGTATTAATTGACTCCATATCCACATTATTGCAATCAATATCCAACAAACAGGATTCCATAGAATCCAGACCTTCATAACTTTCTTCGTAAAATATTTGATGGAATTGGCTTAAATCAATACTCATGATATTCCTCGCGTAACAAGTCTCCTACCGAGACCTCAATGGCGTATGCGACCTTTAACTATGATTAATATTTGGCGTTAAAGTACTGCAGAGCACTGTGCAAGTGCCCCCCCCAAACAAGAGGCCAACTTATAAATCCAAATAAATTAACCCAACACCTTTTTGATGGTATTTAACAATTGATCGGGATTAAAAGGCTTTACAATCCAACCTGTTGCTCCAGCAGCTTTGCCTTCCGTTTTTTTCCCAGAGGCAGACTCTGTTGTCAGCATCAATATTGGTGTGTACTTATAATCGGGCAATTGTCGCAAATTCTTAATTAGCGAAATTCCATCCATTACCGGCATATTGACATCCGACAGAACGAGATCAACAGGCCCTCCTTTTGCTTTATCTAACGCCTCCTGGCCATCAGAGGCTTCAATAACGTCATAACCTGCGCCTTGCAAAGTAAAACTTACCATTTGTCTCATAGACGCACTGTCATCTACCGCTAATATCTTTGCCATTACTTATTGCTCCACGTTTCCTAAACCAAACTAAAACATACACACTTTACACTACACTCACCGCACGCCACCCGAACACACTTGTCAGTGTTTGATATTCAGGATCTCATGCATTCCTAATAATGTGGCATTATCTATAAACGCTTCAGAAGGATTCACAAAAAATACGGATGCATGCTTTTTATCCATTGACTGTTGATAGCTGTATAACAACTGAAATGCCGCTGTGTCCATCCTCTCAACGTTCCTTGCATCAAGATTAATAACATCACCATTTTGTGTAATCTCATTAAGAGACTCGTGTAATTTCTCCACCACACTAATATCCAACAAGACCTCTAACTCAAGCGCTACATTCTCTTCCACAATATGACCTATCTCTATTTATTGCCATCTCTACTAAAAAAGCATAGACCGGTTACCCTTAAGTGCATCATCAAAAAGAAAGTATTTAGCCTATCAGCTTCCCTTATAAGAAAACGATATGATTAAAACGCCTAAGTTGAGGTTTTACTATAAGGGTGTCACGGAAAATGAGGTTAAGATTTCATATGAGGGGTATTTCAGAAAGGGCTACCATTCTCTTCTTGGATACTGCGAACGCTCGTCTATTGTTTTTTGTTCTTGTTTATCAATGAACAGCAGCTCTTCTTCACGAGCCCGCGCTATCAAATCATCCATACTTTTTAATCTCGCATGAGATTCAACCCATGCCTTGCGGTGAGCTTCTACATGTTGTCGATATTGCTCCACTGTTTCTTGCTGGCGCTCTACCACACCATTAAGTTTCGCCAAAAACAACTGATACTTTTCAAGCACTGTCGCGGAAACAGAGGTATTACCCGGTGCGGATCCATTTGTCAGCGTGATGTAATAATCCTGTCGGTATTGCTGCAGTTCCTCTAATTGTTTTATTGCTGCATTCAACCCTTTCTGCGCGTCCCCCAAGCGTCTAGCAGCTTCTTTTTCTTCCCTTTCCTTAATTTGTCGTACCGGAGCTAACCGCTTTGATCGCTTCATGAGAACAATACACCTAGTTCTTTCAAGCCTTCATCAAATCCGACACGTTTGCTCAAAGGTTGCCTTAAAAATGCTTTTAAACCGTCAATCTTTTGAATGGATAGATCCGTTTCAGGGTCGCTACCTTGCACATAAGCCCCAACACTGATCAAATCCCGACTTTGTTGATAACGAGAATAAAGCCGCTTAAACACTTGCCCTGATTGCATATGGTTATTGTCCACAATATTCGGCATTACTCGACTAATGGACGCTTCGATATCAATAGCAGGATACTGACCTTCTTCTGCAAGACGACGAGATAACACTATATGGCCATCTAAAATCGCTCTCGCCGAATCTGCGACGGGGTCTTGAACGTCATCACCCTCTGTCAGCACAGTATAAAATGCTGTGATTGACCCTCCCCCTTCCACACCGTTGCCTGCTCGTTCAACGAGTGCTGGTAATTTTGCAAATACTGAAGGCGGATACCCTTTGGTTGCTGGTGGCTCACCAATCGCCAATGCAATCTCTCGCTGGGCTTGCGCGTAGCGTGTTAACGAATCCATTAACAATAAAACATTCTTGCCCTGATCGCGATAGTACTCAGCTATGGACGTAGCGAGCGCAGCACCGTGCAATCGCATTAATGGTGAGTCATCAGCAGGGGATGCCACCACTACAGAGCGCTTTAACCCCTCGTCACCCAGTATATTCTCAATAAACTCTTTAACTTCTCGTCCACGCTCTCCAATAAGCCCAACGACCGTAATATCTGCTGTGGTGTATTTTGTCATCATACCAAGCAGAACACTTTTACCCACGCCACTACCCGCAAACAATCCCATGCGCTGACCTTGGCCAACAGTCAACAATGTATTGATTGCTCGAATACCTACATCTAACGGTTCGCTAATCGGCCGCCGGTGTAATGGATTAATAGGGTCACGAGCTAGTGGTACCGTCTCATTCAGATTAAAAGCTCCTTTTCCATCCAGTGGCAAACCTCGTCCATCCAGCACTCTACCGAGCAACTGATTCCCCACAGGTACGCTAGCAATTTGTTGTAACGGTATGACTCTTGCGCCCGGCTGAAGACCTGAAACTGGCTCAAGGGGCATCAAGAATAACTTCGGCCCCGAAAAGCCGACTACTTCCGCCTCAATATCTTTAATATCTGGACTGCGAATAATACAATGCCCACCAATAGGAACATTACACCCTTCTGCTTCCAATGTTAGCCCCACCATCCGAATTAACCGTCCCTCTACCACATAACCCGGCCCCCGTGCTGTATAGGGTTGATAAGCATTAATTCTCGATGCTATAGAGACTCTATCTTTAAGCTGAAAACTCACGACATGCCCTCATCAGTACCCGGCGCAATACCCTTTTCTATCACCCCGTCAGAAACATCGCTATCTGAGGGTACGTTCTCTAAAGGTTCGTTATCAAAATGATCAATCTCTCCGAGCAGTTGCCCCAATCCACTATTTGAGGTTTCTGAGTCATCTTCTAATGCGTCATTTTTTTTGTTGTAGACCTGTTCAATAACCGCCGCTAAGCGCTTTTCTGATCTAGCATCAATCATGCTTTTTTCAGTCTCAACAACACAACCACCGGGAGATATAGTTTGATGGGGCAATAACTGCCAGGTAAAATCGACATCCGTCATTTCAGCTAAGGTTTTTTGGATAAATGCCGCATCATCAGGATTTAGATGAATTCGAATACGGCCAGCCCCAGTGTGTAAACAATCCAGCGCTTCGACTAATACTAACTGGAGACTCGTTGAATCCAGCTGCAACTCACGTTGCACAACTCGCTTACAAATAGATTTAACTAACGTCATGAGAGCCTGTTCAATCTCTTCATCCTGAGCAGGGATGGGCTCGAGTAACGCTCGACAAATATGTGACATTTTTGTCATCATCGCACGAGAGTCATCAGCGCCACTTTTATAACCTTCTTCGTAACCTCGTTTCTTTCCATCTTCGATGCCTTGCAGCAGACCGTCATCATAAGCCGCTTGCCGAATAGCCTCGACTTCTTCAGCGGTCAACGGTGTAATCTCTTCCTCCTCTTCTTCAACGATAATTTCCGCAGACCTTGGGTTGGCTAGAAAAGCATTATTTGAATTATTATCGTCACCTTCCATCGCCGGTAGCTCCCAACGATCGTATGCGGATAAACCACCCGCACCCGCATTTTTCACATTAAGAACATTCGGAACACCTAACCCCTTTTTTTTAAGGTCAGTCGCTTCTTTATTCACTTCATCAGGCGCATTACCCAGATCGCTCGATTCAGACATATTAAATCATCTCTTCCCCACCAGCCCCGCCCAACATAATCTCTCCAGCATCAGCCATTCGACGAGCAATAGATAGAATCTCTTTTTGAGCACCTTCCACTTCACTGATTTTGACCGGACCCTTGGCATCCAAATCATCACGTAACAGCTCTGCCGCTCGTTTTGACATATTTGCAAAAATCTTTTCTTTCACTTGTTCGTCTGCCCCCTTCAACGCCAACATTAATGATTCTGAGGAAACCTCTCGTAGTAATGCTTGTATACCGCGATCATCCACCTCACCCAAGTTATCAAACACAAACATTAAGTCTTGTATTTCTTGCGCCAAATCTTCGTCGGCCTCTTTGATATTTTCCATCAAATTGGATTCAGTCGCCGTATCCAAAAAGTTCATAATATCTGCTGCACACTTCGACCCGCCCAAGTCTGTTGCCGCTGAACTGGTTTGGTTAGTAAACTGCTTTTCTAAAATATCGTTTAGTTCTTGTAATGCATGTGGCTGAACTGATGAGAGTGACGCTATACGCATTAGAATATCTAAACGCTGTCGCTCATCAAAGCTGGTCAATGCTTCCGCTGCCTGATCAGGATCAAGATAAGCTATAACAATGGATTGTATTTGAGGGTGTTCAAATCGAATTAAATCAGCAACGTTACGAGCATCCATCCAACGCAATGTATCTAGACCCGCAGTGTTTCCACCATCTAAGATACGATCAATAAGACCTCCGGCCTTATCTTCTCCTAAAGCGCTCACCAACATATTACGAATATAACCATCAGCCCCCATACCTAAGGCTGTTTTATTAGTGATCTCCCCCATAAAAAAGGTCATCACTGCTTCAACTTGATCTTTTTGAATGTTTTCAAGCTCAGCCATAGCCGCGCCAATTTTCTGAACTTCTTTTGGCCCCATATGCTTTAGCACTTCAGCTGCGGCTTCTTCTCCTAAGGACATCAGTACAATCGCTGCGCGCTGCTCCGCAACAATGTCTTTTATAACATCACTTTCAACCGCTTTATTAGGCTCATCACTCATTAGCTAACCAAGTTCTCATTACCTGCGCGACCCGACGAGGATCTTCCGCTACTATCGATTTTACTGCATCTAACTGTTGCTCATAGCTCGTGTCCGGGCCTGGCAATAGCGGGTTCGAATCCCCTGTTAATGTTATATCAACCCCTTCGCCGTCTTCTCCCATGCCTCCCAAACCTAAATCACCACCCATGCCGCCTTCTAATGCCATTAGGTCATCACTTTGCCCGGTTGACGCTAACCCTTTAAATATAGGCCGAAGTACAGCAAAAATCATAAAAAATACAGCAAGAAGCGCTACACCCAGCTTACCCCACTCTCTAATACTCTCCTTCTCATACCATTCAACAGGAGGGATGTCTGCTTGAGATCTCTCAAGAATCGGGGCAAATGCTTGGTTAACAATCGAGATACTATCTCCCCTGACTGCGCTATAGCCTACTGCATCCTTGACCAGGATATTAATACGTTCAATTTCTGAATCTGCCAAACGCTGTTTTACAGGTGTATTTTTTCCGTCGTTGTTAGGCCCTTGAGGCATCAGACGGTCATCCACCACAACCGCGACCGAGAGGCGCATTAACTTTCCTACTTGATTCTTGGTATGACTGATAGTTCTATCCAATTCATAATTACGTGTCGCCTGGCGTCTAACATTACCATCACCAGCGTCTGCTGCACCACCACCCTCACCTGCCTGTTCAGGTACAGTTACTGCGCCAGGAGGTTGATTAGATAAAGCTCCTGGAATCCCAGCAGCACCACCGGAACCGGAAAACTCATTCAATGTTTGCTCACTTCGCATCGCGGGTAGGTCAGGGTTAAATAATTCTGCCGTTTGCTCCGTAACACTAAAATCGATTTCCGTAGAAACCTGTACACGATAATTCCCAAAACCTAAAATGGGTTCCAATATACCGTTTATACGATCTACATATAACTTTTCTACATTACGTGAATATTCAAAATTCTTAGCAGCTAAAGCGATGTCGGAATTCTCATCATCTTGGGACAAAAGCTGCCCCCGCTGATCAACCACAGTAACATCTGTCTCTCTTAATTCAGGGACACTAGATGCCACAAGGTGAACAATGGCTGCAACATTCATTTTCTCAAGTGAGTGACCGGAATATAACTCTAAGAAAACAGATGCCGTTGGTTTACGATTATCTCCAAGAAAAACTGATCGTTTTGGTATAGCTAAATGCACCCTCGCCGCACGCACACGATTCATACTAGCAACCGTTCGAGCTAATTCTCCTTCTATACTGCGAAAATAACGCGCCTTTTCCATAAATTGGCTCGTACCAAAAGACTGCTCCTTATCTAACAACTCATAACCCATGGTGTTTCCTGAAGGAAACCCCTCTGCAGCAAGTAATAATCGAGCATCATGAATACGTGACGCCTCAACCATTAACATGTTGCTGTTGGTATCAATCTTAAATTTAATCTCTTCTTTTTGAAGAAGATCTGCAACCTGCCCCGCTTCCAGATGGCTAATATCTGTATAAAATGGACGATAATCCGCTTCCTGGGACCACAACACGATCCAAAAGCCGAACGCCACACTGAACGCAAGCCCCACCATTAACCCAACTTGCTTTAATCCACCTAAATCACCAAAACCTTCCATAACAGCAAATGATGCAGAGGGCGTTTTATTGGGTTCTTCGATTAAATCATCAGCCATGGTAATACTCACTTTACTACGAAAAAAAAGACGTTATAAACAATACAGAGAAGTGGAACGACTAAACAGGGACGAACTAAATGGACATATTCATGACTTCTTTATAAGACTCTACCAATTTATTTCTAACTTGAATCATTGATTGAAATGCTAACCCAGCCTTTTGGTTTGCAACCATAACACGGGTTATATCAATATTTGGGTCTCCACTAATATATCCTGCACTTAACTTTCCCGACTCCTTTTGAACTTCATTCACCGTATCAATGGCGTTTTTAAATACATTGGCAAAATCAGACTGAGGGCTTTGTGATATTGGAGAGGCTGAGTTAAGGTTGCCGCCAATATTTGGCGTCCTATCCATAGACGCGGCTTGCTCCATCGCTTTCATTTGGGCAAGCATGCTGTTCATCTTTGTGGATACATCCATCTCATTCACCGCTCTGGTTATGTGTGTCAAAAAACTTACAGTTTATTGATTCTTAACTAGATAGTTTCAATATCCGTGCCACAACCCTTAGGCTACCTCAAAATCAATTCCAGACTCTCTCATACGTGCCAATTTGTAGCGTAACGTTCTTGGGCTAATACCCAACTTGCTAGCCGTATTTTTCTTACTGCCCCCCTCCTCCTTTAGGGTTTCTATTATCACTTCAAATTCACGCTGTTTTAAATCCTCACCCAACCCAGTAGCGGCAGGAACTGCATGTAATGGGGCGCCATCCATTGTTGAAACGTTTGCTCCCGCCATTCCTACAGATACCTTAGATGCGGTTTGAAATGGCAAATCATCTTCCGGAATAAAGATGTCTTCCTCGGTAATTACGCCACCACTAGCCAAAATCATGGCTCGCTGCATAACATTATCGAGCTCACGAATATTACCTGGCCATTGATGCGCAATTAGTCGTCTCTGAGCAGCTTCATCCAAGAGCCATGATGATGGCATATGTCCATTTTTTGACGCCGCAGTAGAAACTGAATACTTATCCAACAGAATACGCTCTGCTAATGGGACAATGTCACCCTTTCTTTCACGCAGAGGCTTCCAACGCAGAGGAAATACATTTAATCGATAGAACAAATCTTCGCGAAACGAGCCATCTTCAACGGACTCTTTTAAATTTCGGTTGGTCGTCGCTAACACTCTAACGTCCAATGAAATCGTTTTTTTGCCACCGATACGCTCCACTTCACGCTCTTGCAATACCCGTAGTAATTTCGCTTGTAGGCTTACATCCATTTCAGATATTTCATCTAACAATAACGTACCTCCGTTCGCCAATTCAAATTTTCCTGCATGACTTTGATGGGCTCCCGTAAAGGCGCCTTTCTCATGCCCAAATAATATTGCTTCCATCATGTTTTCTGGAATAGCCGCACAATTAATAGCGATAAACGGTTTATCAGACCGACTTGAATTATTATGAATGAACCGAGCTAGCACCTCTTTGCCTGTACCACTTTCTCCCATGATCATCACAGTGGAGTCCGTACTGGCGACCTTTTTTGCTAATTGAAACAAACGAACCGTTTCTGGGTCTGCCGCCACAGGGTCATTACTATTTTCAGGTTTTTCTACCGGCAAATGTCGTCGAACTGTACCCAGTAATGTCTGGGTAGAAAATGGCTTTTCCATATAATCAATAGCGCCATTCTGAATAGCTTCGACGGCATTAGAAATGCTGCCATAAGCCGTCATAATCAACACTGGTAGTTCCGGCCACTCTGTCGCCATTCTTCGCAACAATTGATAACCATCTAAACGAGGCATATTGACATCCGATACCACTAGAGAAACATTATTCTGTCTCAATAACGCCAGCGCTTCTTCGCCGTCTGAAGCCTCTATAACTGAAATATCATCCATCTCTAATGTATCAACAATGGCTTCTCGCAAATTAACGTCGTCTTCTACGACCATCACAAGTGTATTTTGCATCGCTCATTCTCCAAACTTTTAAATCGACTGTTTAAACCAATTATTTTAACCAATAGACCTAACAAACCACTAAACCGATACTATCCAACCGCGATCGCTGGCGCGGACTTTTCCGACACACCGACACTCATGTTGGCGTTTTTATGAATATTTAGTACATTTTCAGGTATAACATCTACAGCCACTGGAAATGCTATTGCAACAGAAAGCCCTACGATCCGGCCATTCTCATCAATTCGGTTTTTAATTTTGTGTTCTGCACCATGAGACTTAGTAATCAAATTCACAACAGCCAGACCCAAACCGGTGCCGGTGGATTTTGTGGTGAAAAATGGTTCCCAGACATTATTTAAAATGGCTTCGTCAATACCGCCACCGTTATCCAATACCGCAATAATGATTCGACCATGACGATCCAGCTTTGCCGCTAACGAAACTTTTTTGACGCGAGTAGTATTATCAGACTGGTTCGATAAAGCGTGTAGAGCATTTTCAATAAGATTCCCATACGCACTCGTTAATAAATCAACGTTACATTTCAACGAAACTGAAGATGCGAACGGTTGGGCGGCCAATACAACGCCCTGCTGATGCGCCAAATCTGAATAGCGCCGTACAAGTTCTTGTAAAAACCAATTCACATCAACTTTATTTTCAATAATGATGCCGCCTTTAGAAAAAATCAGCATGTCATTAACTTGGCTCTCTAGCTGCAACAAACGGTCTTTAAGTTTCCCCGCGTAACGTTGTTGGCGCTCTTCATCTAGAACTTTACCCGATAGATGATCGGCGTACAGCAACGCTGTCGATAGCGGAGTTCTAATTTGATGAGCCAATGACGCCGTCATTTTTCCCATCTCAGATAATTTAAGGTTATGATTTACTTTCTTTTGCAACGCCCGGGTTTCTGTCAAATCATTTATGACAATGATCTGTCCCGGCTCATTTGCTATGGATTGCGTCGCCAAACTGACAAAACGACCGTTTTTCAAGGAGATCTCGTGACCGTCGGCCATTGTAGGTGAGAAGCAACGATGTATAATCGATATCCATGATTGCCCTTCTAACGGGTCTCCTAAGATATCTCGTGCTGCATCGTTAGCTTCAGTCACTTCACCTGCACCGTCCAAAATCACCACACCAACCGGCATTGCACTAAGAATCGAATCCACTCGCGTCTCTAGTTTCTTTTTATCAGAGACTTCTTGAGAAAGCGCAGTATCCGTTTCTTCTAGTTCGCCCTGCAGTTCAGTTACCTTGCCTTCCAATTCGTGATAAGAGGTAGTTAACTTCTCTGAAAGGTTTTGAAAAAGCGCCAGTGTTTCGTGTAAATCTGACTCAAACCCTGCGTTTTTATTTTCTGCGTATGCAACCATGTCATGACCCTAGCCGTTAATTTAATGACACCTATAAAACAGTTATTGTGTTTACTGCAAAGGCTAGGCCAGGTTTGGTTTATGTTTTTTTTCAGTGAGTTAGGTGGGGTAACTTATTTAGTGGTCAAACATTTGGCGACTATTTAAGAATATGGGTGATGAATTGATGTGGGTTTGTTGTTTTTGGAGACAGAAATCGCAAAAAAGCAGCATCCATGCTAGCTCGATTTCGGTATCCTTGCCTCAGATGTTTCTGACTGGGGATATCGGTTAATGGACTTATCGCGAGGTTAAATCTTGTGGTAATAATAGATCTATAACATCTAAATCTGTCTTAAGCGTGTATGTTGTGAGTCTATGACGCAACACGATGTAAATCGTACTTACGCATTTTTTCAACTAGCGTCGTTCGACGAATACGTAACTTTTCTGCAGCTCGTGCTACAACACCATTGCAGTCATCTAACGCTTGGCGAATTAAATTGCATTCTAGGTTGCTTAGATATTCTTTTAAATCAATTCCGCTGACTGGCAATAATGCTGGGGCATCCATATTTACAAATCCCGGAGTACCGTTCTCACCATTACCTGTATCCGGTAATACCATATTCTCATCTAAGTCATCCACATGACGAAAACGTTTTGGTAAATCAGACACACCTATTACACCGTAAGGATGCGTAATAACCAGGCGCTCTACCAAGTTAGCCATTTCCCGTACATTGCCGGGAAAGTCATGTCGACATAACGCCATAATCGCCGTTGAGTTAAAGCGAATAGAACCACGCTTTTCATTTTCAATACGAGAAACCAATTCATTGAGTAACAACGGTATATCTTCGGTACGCTCTCGTAGTGGGGGCATTTCAAGGGGAAATACATTGATTCGATAATAAAGATCTTCTCGAAACTTACCCTCTTCGATCATTGTTTCAAGGTTCTGGTGGGTTGCTGCGATAACACGCACATCCGCGTTCAGGGTTTTATTACCCCCTACTCGCTCAAATGTTCGCTCTTGCAACACCCGCAATAATTTCACTTGCATATGCAATGGCATATCACCGATCTCATCCAAAAAGATCGTACCACCTTCTGCCATTTCAAAGCGACCAGGCCGACTTGTTACTGCACCGGTAAATGCGCCTTTTTCATGTCCGAATAATTCGCTCTCTAGCAACTCTTGAGGGATTGCGCCACAGTTAACGGGGACAAAAGGTTTATGACGACGATGGGAATGGTAATGCAAATTTCTTGCAACCACCTCCTTACCCGTACCAGACTCACCCGTGATCAGGACATTGACGTCTTTATCCGCCACTTGAGTCATCAACTCTCGTACTTTAGCAACAGAACGACTCGTTCCTACCAAGCTGCGGAATAGCTGAGTATCTCTTCGCTGACCTCTTGCGGTATCCGCTTTAAATTGACCCTGGTACACCTGTGCCCGGTGTAAGGTATCCATAAGTTTGGTGTAATTCGGCGGTGTTTCCATACGAGCGATGACAACTTTCTTAACACGATCCTCTGCATCATCGTCGATTGTTGCATCATCGAGTAAAATTACCGGCAAACTAGGTTCCCACTCCAATACATCGCTAATAACCTTCGCAACATCAGTTGTTGTTCCCAAGATCAGGCAACCTACGTTTTCCTTGTCCTCACTTTCTACCGCCTTCTTCCAGTTATCACCAGTCGTACCTATAGCGACCTCGCCCACAAAGTCTAATATCACTTTAAGATCGTGACGTCGTTTTTCGTCATCGTCAATTACAAGAACTTTAATCTCTTTCCACATACGGGGAATGCCTGCTCCACGGAATGATTATTATTATGCCAGGACCATTTCGACTGCAAAATGATCAAAGTGACGTTATTTGATCGCTTTTACATCAATTAAAGGTCAGAAACCCCTGTTTGGTCAAATTTATGGCGTGAAAAAAATTAAATTTTTCAGTTGCATTAATCGTTTGTTGCGCGACATGGTTAAACCGAGCAAAAGTACACCATCAATACAATGGAAGCACCACGACTCCGCCTAGAGAAAGTGCAGGCGGGGCTTTTAGCAGTTCTCATTGAATACGATTATTCGAAACGTATAAGATATTGATTTGTCGTATTTTTCTGCTTTAATTGTGAGAAATTAATGAACAATAACAAGACTCCCCATTGCCAAGGCTTAGGAATGATTAATCTTAATCTTCTAATATTCCCGTTCAACCTAGACACTGCAAAAGACTTTGCAGTTAAAGCAAAAGCAATGAATCTTCACGTTATTGGTGCTAGTTCAGAGATCACCAACACAAAGCATATATTGGCAGATGAGTTTATACACCTCCCCTTTATCACGGATCCTTCTTTCAACGATATCTTTTATGCCTCATTAGAAAAACATCACATAACTCATGTCTACGCCCCTCACGGTGGTGTATGGATTCATATAAAAAGCCTACAAACAGACAAACCAACCAGATCGCCATTTCACCTATGTACCCCAGCCCCATTTGAAGCAGATTGGCAAGAATATGCTGCCAGTTATGATTGGGCAACGGTGACAATAAAAGATGAGTTGGCAAAGAGAATAACAACAACAAAACCTATTCGAAAAAAATTAACGCTAGGACAATATGCAGGGTTACATAAACAATTTACCAAAACACCTGGCCAATGTGATGATGAAAAACTCCTATCGTTGACTGCGATAGCCCAAGTACTTCCCAAAGGAGATATTGTAGAAATTGGCGCATTATATGGCCGCTCAGCTAATGCGCTTGGGTGGCTGGCAGAAAGATATAATATTGGAAGCGTTATTTGTGTAGACCCCTGGCAATTAGAAGAAATGGAAGACCAGAGTGAAAAAGCGACTATTTTAAACTCTAAATTAATAGAAATTGACTCGAAAAAAGTATTCAACGTATTTATCGCAAACGCTGTATTATTGAGCAACGTAGGGTACATACGAAAATATTCAGTTGATGCGATTGAAGATTATAAAAACGCCAAAAAGGAAGGTTACTTAAAAAGTGAGGACCTCGGTAAGGTGACGGTTTTTGGAGAGATATCGCTATTACACGTGGATGGAAGCCACAAATATGAGGAAGTTTGGAAAGACATTAAAACCTGGGAACCTCATATTATGTCAGGAGGTTGGTTATTGTTAGATGATTATGTATGGTCTTTTGGAAGTGGCCCACAACAGGTTGGTGATGAGCTTCTTACTACTAAAAATTTCGATACCGCTTTTTGCTTAGGCGATACTCTATTCCTTAGAAAAAAATGAAATTAGCCATAATGCAGCCCTATTTCATCCCATATATTGGTTACTTTCAGCTCATCAATGCAGTTGATCAATTTATTATTTATGATGATATTCAATATACTAAAAAGGGATGGGTCAATAGAAACAGAGTCTTGGTAAATCATAAAGATGCCTACATAACCCTGCCCCTAAAAAAGGATTCCGATTATGCCGATATCAGAGATAGATGTTTAGCAGAATCTTGGGGTTTAGAAAGGGACAAAATACTAAACAGATTAATGGCCAATTATAAAAAGGCTCCCTATTTTGAGGAAACTTACCCTCCAATAGAAGGAATATTGTTATTCGATAAAGTGAATTTATTCGAATACCTACTACATTCATTGAAAGTAATATTGGGTCACCTTAATATACACACCCCTATAATCATAAGCTCTGATGTAAACGTCGATAAAACATTAAAATCACAAGAAAAAGTCATCGCCATTTGTAGAAAAATGAATGCCTCTAACTATATCAATCCAATTGGAGGTACTTGCCTTTATAATAAGAATAATTTTAACCAACAAAATATCGAATTACATTTTCTTAAAACTCAAAAAATACAGTACCAACAATTTGAAAATATATTTATTCCATCACTATCCATAATAGACGTTTTGATGTTTAACTCTGTTGACAGAGTTAAGTCCATGATCAATGAAAAATATGAGCTTGTCTAAATACGTCAGAATAGACACATAACATTACGGACCATGATATGTTCGAATGGAAAAAACAAGGATTAGTATTTGATCCAACAAAAATCAATAACAAGCCGTGGCTGAAAGAATTCGCTCAAGCGCCTTCCGTATTAGTATTCGATGACTTTATTCGGGTGTATTTCTCTTGCAGGCCTGCCGCCGATGAAAACGGTCAATACTCAAGTTATTCCGCTTATGTTGACCTTGATAGAAAAGATTTATTTAACATACTAAACATTGCTGAAAAACCCACTTTAGATCTTGGAAGTCTCGGTGAGTTCGATGAGTTTGGAACCTATCCCATATCTGTCATTCGAGAAAAGGATGAAATCATTGGCTATTATGCAGGCTGGACGCGCTGCGAAAGCGTTCCATTTAACACGGCAATAGGAATGGCCAAAAGCGATGATGACGGGGTTACATTTAAAAAGATGGGGCCTGGCCCCATTATTTCTTACAGCTACAATGAACCTTTTGTAATGAGTGGTCCAAAAATACGAAAATACAACGGTATTTGGCACTTATTTTACATAGCTGGTAACAAATGGATTATCGTTGATGGCAAACCCGAGCCCGTTTACAAAATTCGCCTAGCAACATCAAAAGATGGCATAAACTGGAAAAAACAGAACAAAGATCTTATCGAAAGTGTCATCGAAGTCGATGAGGCTCAAGCTAGCCCCGATGTATTTTTTGCAAATGGAAGGTACCATATGTTCTTTTGTTATCGCTATAGCGAAAATTATAGGGGCAAAGAAAAGGGTTATCGAATCGGTTATGCTTTTTCAGAAGATCTTATTAACTGGACCCGCGATGACACCAAAGCCGGTATAGATATATCAATTGATGGCTGGGATTCTGAAATGATCAGTTACCCTCATGTGTTTGAGTTAGATGGTGAAATTTATATGTTCTACCTAGGAAACCAAGTGGGCCGCTTTGGATTCGGCCTAGCACAATTATCGGGAGAACTCTGAAAAATGGTCTGTAACGCATGAAATGGAAAAAACGTGGAAAGATTTTTGACCCGACGGAACACTCATTACCAAATCAGTGTAGAGAATTCGCCCAGTCACCTCAGGCTTTGGTATTTAGTGACTTTGTGAGGATATACTTTTCCACAAGAGAAAAAGATCCTAAAAATGGCAAATATCTTAGTCATATTGCTTTCGTTGATTTCGAAAAAAATCTTAAAAACATCATTCGTGTATCAAAAAAAACAGTCATAACGCTGGGCCAACTCGGCAGCTTTGATGAACACGGAATATTCCCTATTAATGTATTGCGACATAAAAATAGAATTTATGCGTATACTTGTGGGTGGAGCCGTAGAACTTCAGTGTCAGTGGACACATCAATAGGATTTGCTACCAGTGATGATGACGGCTTAACCTTTAACAAATTAGGTTCAGGCCCCATTTTATCGTCCTCGCTAAACGAGCCATTTTTGGTCGGAGACGCATTTGTTAAAATCTACGATAACGTATTTCATATGTGGTATATGTTTGGAACCCAATGGAAACAGTATGCAGAAAACACACCTCCAGATCGGACGTACAAAATTGGCCATGCTACATCCATCGATGGTGTTGAATGGAAAAAAGAAGATGGTCGCCAATTAATCCCTGACAAATTAAACAAGAATGAAAGTATGGCCTTACCTTCCGTCATTAAAGATGGAGACCGGTACCATATGTTTTTCTGCTACAGAGAGTCCTCTGACTTTAGAAAAGCCAGTCATCGTGGATATCGAATTGGTTATGCTTATTCAGATAACCTGGATAACTGGACACGAGATGATACTAATGTTGGCCTTGATGTCTCCGATAGAGGTTGGGATTCAAATATGCTGTGCTACCCCCATGTTTTTGACTGCGATGATAAAACATACATGTTATACAATGGTAACGAGTTTGGTCGCTATGGATTCGGCATCGCCGAACTAGAGAGATAACATTGAGTAATAAAACACTACGATGAATCAATCAACCCTCTACAAAACAAGCTCGGCATTTTATGAAGATATTCACAAACACCTGTTGGCATGTGATAAAAGTCATAACCCAAAGCTGAGCAAAAAACTCAATATAGCAGATTACGCAAAAAAACTTTTTGAAAAATCAGTAACGTTTGAAGCATGGTATGAAAACGATCTTATTGGATTAATTTCTGCATACTTGGATAATGAAAAACAGGGATTCATCACAAATGTCAGTATCGTTGATGAACACCTAAAAAAAGGCATTGCGAATGCATTAATGCAACGCTGTATTAATGATGCAAAAAGCAAAGGTATTCTTAACCTATCCTTAGAAGTATCAACTAGAAATAGTCCAGCCATAAATCTCTATAAAAAAGTTGGATTTGAAAATCATTACCAGAAAACCTCTTCAATCATAATGAGACTTAACCTAAAAGGGTAATCCATTCATGGGCAACAAGCGCAACTATAACGTGGAATTGAAGGATACTTCTGATCACAAGTACGCATATAATTTTGATTTTGATATAATGCATCACTACATGTTCAAATCCTTTTCACCCTATTTTAAAGAAGGAAAACTTCTAGAGCTTGGAAGTTTCAAAGGTGACTTTACTCAAAGATTCACTCCTTTATTTGATGACATAACTTGTGTAGAAGCGTCAAATGAAGCCATTTTAAAGGCCAAAGGAAAGATAAATAGTAACGTAACCTTAATTAATTCAACCTTTGAAGACGTATCACTCCCCTCACGATACGACAACATCATCATGACCCATGTGTTGGAACATATTGAAGATCCCGTTTCGGTTTTAAAGCGTGTGAACAACGAGTGGTTATCTGACACAGGTCGATTCTTCCTGGTTTGCCCCAATGCAAACGCTCCATCAAGACAAATTGCCGTAAAAATGGGCCTCATAACCCACAACACGGCGGTAACACCCGCTGAACATGAACATGGACATCAATGTACCTATACATTCGACTCATTAGAGCGAGATGTAAAAGATGCTGGGTTAAAAGTAATTAAAAGAGAGGGCATATTCTTTAAAGCCTTGGCAAATTTTCAATGGGATCAACTACTAAAAACCGACATCATTTCAAAAGAATACCTTGAAGGCTGCTATCAACTGGGGCATCAGTATCCCGACTTATGCTCAAGCATATTTCTGATGTGTGAAAAAGGAACATGATTTAGATAAATTCACGTTCCTTTTCCAAGATAGGGAGGGAAAACAATGTCACTCATTTCCAACTTTATCCAACGCCAAATTGGGAATAAACTCGTCAAATTTAATAACCTTTTGATCACTTCTTTGTATATCATCGTGGTATAGATAAGTATTTTCAACTGCATCTACGATACCCATATGTTTATCCGTATTAAAATATGTTTTCGTAATATCTAGGTTTTCCATTTTTACTTGTATCTCCAACCGATACTGTACATTCTCAATAAGTTTAATTGCTTTGTTTAGGTAATCATCCATGTCTTTTGCAATAGTGTCTTCTGGCGCCCCCATGTATCGCAACATCAATGCATCGACCGCACCTTCAGTTGTATCTAACTCCAATACAATCATCGGCATTCCCATTTTGACAGAATCTATGTTTCCATTGCCATTGTTAAAAGGGAACTGTCCAAAATGAATATCGCATGCTCCTAGCGTCGCCATATAATTTCGATATGTTTTTGGCTGATGAATAACCGTGTTAGGAAGGCGTTTCTTAATAGACTCTTCAAACAGGCGACAACTCATATCTGTTAAATACGGGAAAAAATTAAACTCTATTTCCAACTCACATTTATCGCGAATTTTTTCTAACAGTGTTATAAATGGATCACTAATCTTCATGGCAAATGAAGGGATCGCAACCTTAACAATACTGGGATTATTCCCTCTTATTTTTTTAGTATTTTCATGCAATAATTTTGTATCGCCAGGGTCCCTAAACACATATTCTCCTGACTTTAACCATATGATCTTTTCCGTAAAACACGTCCCGTCTCTAATCAAACCATCGTCCATTAGCACATAGTCGATTTCGGGCATCCGACTTGGCGCAGGATGCCCAAGCACCATCATCTGAATAGGTGCTAACCGTAAGGTCGCCAAGGGAATTATCGCATTCTGCATACCTAAACTAGAATACAAAATCATATCAGGTTTCTGTTTTAAGATCATTCCCACGCATTTTTTCATTTCCCTGACATTATCAGGAAAACATACAACTTTATGAAAAGCATCATGAACATTTTCATGTATACGCCCTTCTACCCCCATACCAATAACATTAAACTTCTTCTTTAACGCATGAAACGACTCACCAAAACAACGAAACATTGCATGTTTAAGGTCCATTTGCTCCATCATAATAACAAGAGTCGGCTTTTCTAATATTTTTCTTTTCGTGGGCAGCGCAGGTTCAATCACACCTTTTGAAAGAATCCACTCTCGGTACGCCTTATTGATCACTTTTTTTGCATCATGTTTTTTCGGTGTACTTGCGTATGTTGTATACATCCAAGCAGGACCAACAAATGCTAGACAATAATCATCAAGTTCAAGTTCTATCTCATCATCTGCCATCATTTCCAATAACGCTTCACGCCGTTGGTGTACAGCTGGATCAACATAACAGGTTAGCGTAATAGCATTAATTAATGTGTATTTAACAATACTTTGGTGGTCCCTCATAAAGTCTGCAAAAGGAAGCTGAACATCAGAGTGTATAGACCATAAAAACAGCATCTTTCGATAGCTATAGATATTTACACTCTCTTTTTGTTCAACATCCGCTTCACTTTGGCCAATGAGGTGTCTAATAACATGATCTGCATTTTTATAAGGTGTCATAGCAACAATGGTTGCGAAATTTCGACCAAAATAAGAAATGGAACGAAATCCATTTTCTGTTAATAAAAAGCCATCGTCTAGAAAGAACTGAAATGTTGCCGAGGCAAATCGACAATAAACGTACATCAGCGATTGATCATCAAGATTAGAATAAACCTCATCTTTTTTACTACGATGCACTGACGTTTCTTGCAATATTGATAGAAACTTCTTATATGCTAATTCGAATTCTCTATGCCTAACCAATGACTCATATGTATCTAGATCTTTCAAAATCCCCATGAACACTCCATTTCACGCAATGTGTATTTATGAATACACATTAGAAAAATTCACATTTGATATTCGTTCGCCCATCACGACAGATACTAATATGCTGACTATATAATCTATTGATTTTTCAGTTAAATGATTATGATAAGGCAATCCCACCATGCCATCATTGAGTGATTCCGTCACCCCTAATTGCTTGCTTCCCTTATCACCACAAATCATTACCCCATCAAACGCGGGATGCTTATGAAGCCCAGGCGTGTACCATTGACGTGACGCTATCCCACACAACCGGAGCTTTTCCATCACATCCACCGCATTGACTTTCAACTCTTTGTTTATTATTAGTGCAGCTGCCGATTGAAACCCCGTGGGCATTAAAGTAATCGCTTCGCCTAGATGCTCTGAGGCTCCTTGCATCGAAAAAATATCACTATATTTTGACAACGATTTTCTATATAACTTTTGTATTTGTTTTCTTCGTTGTTTTAATAACGTCCAACGCGGGAGTTGCGCAAGCCCGACGGCTGCATGGTATTCACTCATCTTATAATTACTACCGACTTGAGTTATGAGCCCATCTGAAAAACCAAAATTGCTCAACGCTCGAACATTCTTCGCCCCGCCATTAGAGGGAGAAACAACAACACCGCCTTCTCCAACGCCAAAAAACTTCGTTGCATGAAGGCTGAAGCAGGTGTAATGATATGCGGATGTTTTTTGATCACTGATGGCGGCAGCTGCATCCATAACAATATGCAGCCCTGTTTCTTGACAAAAATCATCCCATTCGCCATTAATATACGGCATTCCCAACGTACATACTGGAAGCACCGCAGCAACATCAATGTACGACATTGCCTCTTGAGCAATTTTTGGTGTCAACATCCAACTATGTTTATCAACATCAACAAAAACAGGCTCATACCCAGATCGAATAATCGCAGTAACAGTGGCAGCAAAGGTAAATGAAGGTACCATCACCTTACTACCTTTAGGTAAATTTAAAGAAATAAGAGCCAGCTCTAAAGCAGATGTTCCAGAACTGCACGCAACAATTCGGGAGATATTTGACCGATCAAGATGAAAAGCACAATCATTTATTCCTTTTTCAAAAAGATCTAACAGAGGACCTTGATTGCTATACCATTTATTATGATCTATTTCAGCAAGATGGCGAGAAAAACTTTCATATTCAGGCATATCGGGCATAAGAAAAGGAACATGATTTTTATTGAACTCAGCATTAATCAATTCAACGCCCCTTTTTTATATTAAAACCTATATCTGAGACGCTATATCTAGATATTTTACGGCCCCATTCTTTGTGTTTTTTAACGCAATACATTCATCTTTTAACTGTGATGACCGTTCCTCACAACGAGAAACAACGTCACCATAAACCAGCATTAATTTCTCTAGTTCACTTTTCAATGCTTGAGTATCACCAGAGGTCTCCTGCAATAATAATACCGATTCCTGGACACTGTCTTTAATTTCTTGATCCAACACAAGCAGCAAATGGTATTGCTTTTCACTAAGTGTTTTTTCTAACCGTTCTCTTAATGTCATTAAATTCTTGATCATTATAAACAGCCTTAACTCGAAGTCTCAAATATCTTAGAAGCCTCGTCCTTTATACCTTCCCATCCTGTTTTTACTACTCTGACAAGACCTATAACTTCATCGATAATGGCGATATCATTGTCTTTGGATGCTTCAAATAGACGCCGAGACATATAATCGTATAATGCATCAAGGTTCTCTGCGACTTCTCCTCCTTTTTCTTTATCTAAGAAACTTTGCAAACCGCCAATAATGTTAATTGCACGCCCTAAGGTATCTCCTTTGCCGGAAAAATCTTTCCGCTCCATGCAACCTTTTGCCCGCGCCATATTTTCAATGGCACCTTCATATAGCATTTGAATAAGCTGATGGGGGTTTGCACCTTCTACTCCCGTTTGCTTATTGACAGCAGCATATTGATTCGCCGCTTTATTTGTGTACATGGTTTTCTCCTAAGTCAATCGTCACATTACGTATTCAGCTACTTATTCAATTATTCTTCCGACTACTTCTTGGAATTGTTTAGCGCATCAAACTGTTGTTTGATAAAATCGCCTGTACTATTAAATTGCGCCACAATCGCATCCATAACAGCAAATTGTCGACGAAGCCTCTCCTCTACTGACGTCAGACGCTCAGCCAATGCTATTCGTTGCTCTGAGATATCAGCAAGTTGAGTCTGAAATGTTGCTTCGCGCGTAGGAATGACTCCACCAGACTTTAAAAATTCATTCAGTACACCATCCATTTGTTTGGCAATACCGTCGTCGCCAGCAATAAGGTTGGCAACTTCATCAAATTCTTCATCGAGCGCTTTGGCCAGCACTGTGCTATCCAATTTTAGCTCGCCGCCTTCTCCTACGGTAACGCCTATTCTCGCTAAACTTGTATAAGTGTCATTATTATTATCGCCAACAACCGACTGAAGCACCCGTCGCATTTGAGATTCAACAGACCGTGCTGTGACATCCCCCGTTAACAACCCTGCTTCCTGTTTTTCTATATCAACATCCGTTAAAAATTCATACGTTGTATTAAATGAATTAAACGCATCAACGAAGCTGGCAATTTTATCTTTTACATCGGCAATATCTGATGCAACATTTAAGTCATGGGTATTGCCTGGATCCGCAGAAACAGCGGTTAGCGTCACACCGGAAATTACGCCAATGAATACGTTAGTAGCACTCGATGCAGTAAACCCATCAACCTTTATCGATGCATCTACCGCCAAATCAAGGGAATTAAGGTTCGCATTAATTAATGAAGATAAACCAGCATCATCCGCATCATCCCCGTCGGCATCGCCAGTCACCGTTACCGTAAAACCATTGTCTTCACCCGTTTTATCGGAAGTAAAGACAAGTTTTGATACGGTTTCTCCTGGATTTAAAGGATCATCTACCGTCAAGATACTGGCTGTAACACCTTTGTTATCAGCGGCATCATTGATTGCATCGCGAATCCCCGTTAATGTGTTATTGAGCCCGCCAGCAATCGTTACTGTAAACGATTCAGCCCCCACACCAATGGTAAGATCACCTGCGCCAACCGCAGTATCAGCATCTGTGTAATCACCCGAGACCATCTTTTGAGCGCTCGCCAAAGCCAGTACTTCAATATCGGTAGAGCTTGGAACAGCAGCGTTAGATGCAGAAGCAGTAAAGACGCTTTCTTGACTGGAAGTTGCTGTTCTAGAAGAGAAATCATTAAGAGAAGTAAGTCCGCTTAAAGCGCTTTGAAAGCTACTTAACGCACCTTTTAATGAAGTGTAGGCAGAGACATCTGCTTGAAGCTGTATTTCCTTCAAGTCTAAACGATTCTTAACGGGGGCTTCTTCAGCCGCAGTTAACGTTGATACTAAAAGATCAACATCAATACCTGAGCCTAATCCGCCAACCTGAATTGTCGCCATAATAATACCTCAAAATAGGGACGCTATACCTCTATATCGTCCGGTTCCTGTACTCCTTTATAGTAGTAATGAATTAATTTGCAAATATTAGACCAACTTAATTAGGTTTCAAGCTGACGCGAAGGTTTTCAACCAAATCACGCTTTGGATTGTATTAATATACCGCCATTTGCCAATGAATCACCACTTTTAATCGCGTCCGACATTCGCACAAGATCATCCGGTGGTATTTGTCGGATCACCTCTTTAGTCTCTTGATCAATCACAGTAATGATCACCCGGTTATCCTTTTCCGCCATTTCAAAATTAAGCGTACGCTGATTATCCTGCATAAATGCTTCAACTTCAGAAATCGCCTCAGTCACTTCCTTTTTCTGCTCCTCATTAAGCTCCTGAGCTTCTTCCTTAACGACAGCTTGCCCATCAGCAACAGAATCCACCTCACTGACTTTTACTGTTGCGCTCACGTCGGAAGCGGAGAGAACCTGCACTGCCTTAACAACGCCTCCACTACCTTCAGGCTTCGCTATATCCTGGCTAGCCGAGGCTTTTGCCACAGGTACAGCTTCACGCTTTGCTGATTGGGCGATAGGTTTGTCAGGCCTAACCGTTCGAAGTCCTATTGATGAAGTGTCATTATTAATCATGCCATCACCCTTCCAATACAAACGCGAGCGCCCAAGGGATTAACCTCGGGGCTCGCTTTTTACGTTGTTGCACGTCCTGTGCGACTATCCCTTGCTTGCCTTATCTCAGGCGACTATTCTAAAGTGATTTTACCCTAATAGAGATAGCGCTTGTTGTGGTAAGGCGTTCGCTTGAGCGAGAACCGAGATACCTGCTTGCTGTAACACTTGGTTTTTAGACAATGCCGCAGTTTCCGACGCAAAATCCGCATCCAAGATTCGAGAGTTCGCAGCAGACAGTGATTCAGATACACTGGATAAGTTACGAATCGTTGATTCAAAGCGGTTTTGTACCGCACCCAAATCAGCCCGAAAGGAGTTCACTTGAGCAAGCGCGCTGTCAACAGCTTCGATGGTACTGTTTGAAGCCGCTGCCGTGGTTACATCTGCATTTGCAATCGTGCCTTGTGCTTGACCATTTTCAACAGAGCCATCTAACGCTAAACCTGCTGCATCTAGACCCAATTCAGTATCGTTACCACCTAATACAATAGTATCGTTACCGCTAATAGTAATACGACCTGTCGCCCTAAGGTCCGTCACACCCTGATCAAAGCGATCGGTAGTCAGCTCATCACCACCACCAAACAGATCATTTAGGAGTATTGCATCATCTGCGGTACCAACACCAGCCGCAGTGTCCTCATCAACAGTGACGACAATATCTCGACCGTCATCTGCCGTTAAGATCAATTCGCCGTTCTTATTAATCGAGGCCTCCACACCTGTCACATCACTCTTTGCGTTAATCGCGTTGGTTAGGGAACCGTCAGCATCACCGGCCTGAAAAGTAGCAGGGCCAATATCCACGCCATTAATATTAAGCTCACCATTATCAAGCTTACCCGCTCCGACTGATGTTGAATTTTCGGTCACATCAACAGCACCCGCGTAATCAGCCGCGACAAGATCACTCCCCTGGAAGGTTGTAACAGCCGATGCATAGACTCCTTGTAAATTAGGATCACCGTCTGATCGAATATCGTTAATCCTCTCCGCAATCGCTTTTGCTTGGCCCGAGCCATAGTTGGCATTGGTACGATCCTGAAGATCAGCAGTCGCGACCAGATCAATATTACCGCCATATTTCACATCGGTAACATCAACGGCATCAGCTGCTTCAACATCGGCAGTTCTAACAGTAAAGCTGGTTATTGATATTGCGTCAGCAGCCGTATCAGAAAGGCCTTGAGTACCTGTCGTAGTGGCCAACACAGCGACTCGGCCCCCTGTTGTCTCCACAACACCCGGCTGAGAGCCCAGTGAAGATGATTTGGCATCAACGCCCGCCACACTTACTGTTTGATTAGAATTAGCACCGATATGGAATTTCAGAGTTTCCTTACTACCATCGAGTACATTAGATCCGTTAAAGTTGGTGGTTTCAGAGATTCGATCAATTTCTGAAACTAGCTGGCTAACTTCCGCCTGAAGAGATTGTCGATCCGACGCACTGTTCGTATCGTTCGCTGACTGTACCGCCAAGTCACGAATACGTTGAAGCGCAGTACTAACTTCCGTTAGCGCTCCTTCTGTTGTTTGTGCGAATGATATACCGTCATTAGCGTTACG
The DNA here is from genome assembly GCA_002163245.1 of Gammaproteobacteria bacterium 42_54_T18. Classification (GTDB taxonomy): domain Bacteria; phylum Pseudomonadota; class Gammaproteobacteria; order Pseudomonadales; family Ketobacteraceae; genus 42-54-T18. The sequence goes on from MAAL01000127.1 coordinate 145,771, forward strand.
TACCGCCACGTTTAAACCACGAACTTGGGTGGTAAAACGATTGGATATTGCTAAGCCGGCTGCGTCATCTTTTGCTCCGTTAATTCGAAGGCCAGAAGACAGGCGCTGAAAGGATGTTTGCAAATCGCCCTGAGATTTACTCAGGTTTCTTTGCGCGTTTAAAGAAGATACATTTGTATTTATTGACAGTGCCATGGTGGTCTCCTGCTATGTTCTTTCCGACCTCAGCTTAATCGCCATGAGGATACGAGATTCTCCTGGCCCCTGCTGAGAGACCTGAAAGACTAATTTGCCTACAAGAATCTTATCGGCGCAGGAAAAATAACCTTTAGAGATTTCGCATATCTTTTTACGGAAAGTTTTTTTAACAGAAAACTTTTTTATAACACCTTGTTTTATCTACATTTTATTCACACCCATCAAATTATTATATTTTACCTAAATTTCGTAGGTTTTACCTGAAGAGGGTCGCACCCCTGATTCATCTAGGAAAAGCTTAACCACCATCTACCTCTATCTTCTTTTATAACTCTCAAATTTACCCTTGTAATAAAGAAAGAATCTGTTGCGGTAACCCATTGGCTTGCGCTAACACAGAAATGCCCGCTTGCTGTAATACCTGGTTTTTAGACAGCTCTGCTGTTTCTGCTGCAAAATCTGCATCCAATATCCGAGAGTTCGCAGCCGCTAACGACTCGGATATACTCGAGAGGTTTCGAATAGTCGACTCAAAGCGGTTTTGTATCGCACCAAGCTCACCTCGAATGCCGTTAATCTGATCCAATGCACTATCCACAGACTCTATCAGAATATTTGCAGATTCCCTGGTGGTAACATCTGCATTTGCGATAGTACCCACAGCTTGAATATTATCTTCAGAGCCGCTTGCCGCTAGACCTACAGTGTCCAAGCCAAGCTCATCATTATTAGTTCCAGTAAAGTTAAGAGTGTCTTGCCCGGTAACGGTAATTCGGCCAGATACCCTTAAGTCTGCTAAGTTTGCATCAAAACGGTCTATTGCTGCCTCATCTCCACCACCAAACAGGTCATTTGTCACACCAGCACTTGATGTACTCACAATAATATCCCGACCATCCGTAGCATCTAATACAAGCTCACCATTTCTATCTACAGTAGCAGTAACACCCGTAATATCTGACTTCGCATTAATCGCAGTCGTCAGTGTTCCTGATGCATCATTTTCCTGGAAGTTGACGGGGCCTATATCAACACCATTAATCATTAAATCCCCGTTTTCCAATACCCCTTGACCCACATTGGTATCCGGTGCATTTACTGAATCAACAGTACCGGTATAATCTGCCGTTTCCAGGTCACTACCTCTAAAGCTTGTTGCCGCTGTTGCATATACCCCCTGTAACGACTCTTCGCCTCTCAACCTTACAGAGTTAACTCTCTCAGCGATCGCCTTTGCCAAGCCTCCACCGTAATTATCGTCAAATCGATCTAATAAGTTAGCAGTAGCTACTGTCGAAATATTACCGCCATACACAGTATCAGTAATATCAACGGCATCTGCAGCACTCACGCTATCTAATTGAATAGTAAAATTTGAAATGTCGCCCGTTAAAGCCAATGCTCCTGACTCTTGAACGCCCTGTGTACCAACATCAACACCTGCGGCAAGAAAGTCTACCCGGTTACCCGTTGATTGAACCATACCTGGTTGTGAACCCAGCGCGCTGGTTTTAGCATTCACCCCACTCACTGACACCGTTTGGTTTGCGTTTGCGCCAATCTGGAAGCTTAATGTAGCATTCGACCCATCTAGCACAGGCCTGTTGTTAAACGTCGTGGTTTGAGCAATACGTTCAATCTCAGCCACTAACTGCGAGACTTCCGCCTGTAGAGATAACCTATCCGATGCACTGTTAGTATCATTCGCTGATTGCACACCTAGATCACGCATTCGTTGCAATGCCGTTGAAATTTCTTCCAGCGCACTTTCCGTGGTTTGCGCAAACGATATGCCATCATTAGCATTTCGCACCGCGACGTTTAACCCTCGCACTTGCGTGGTAAAACGATTCGATATTGCAAGACCCGCCGCATCATCTTTAGCGCTGTTTATCCGTAACCCCGACGACAATCGTTGAAGGGATGTTTGTAACGCACCTTGCGATTTGTTCAAGTTTCGTTGTGCGTTAATTGACGAAATATTCGTATTTATAATCTGTGGCATGATGCTATCTCCTAACTGCCATCCCTTTTGATCTAGACATTACATGCCTGGTTTGATCCGGGAAAAGTAAAATGATTTGTTCAAAAAGCTTGTTTTCAATATTATTCGCTATCATATCGTTACTACTTTCACGACTATCTAGCGCTAACATGAAATAAGAATGCTTATGATCTGTCTCATACTAACCTCCCCGCCATGCGCCAATGTTTTTGAAAACACACTGGCCAAAGGATTTATTGGCTGTTCTACCCAATCTTTTTTTCTTGAAATTAGTCATTTTATTTATCATCATCGTATAAATTGAAACAGTGATAGCCCTTGGATTTTCACAAAACTTTGTTGGGCCGCCTGGAGTGCTACCGACTGTTTATTTAGATCGGTAATGGCTGAGGCGTAATCCAAGTCTTCTACAAGAGACAATGAACTTTGTGCCTGAACCACAATATTTTGGTTAATTGTTTTCTCACTTTCGATAACGTTAAGTCGTGTACCGACAGAGGATCGCCCTTCGTTCAAGTGAGACAAGGCTTGATCCAAATTAATCAAACCGTTATTTAATCTGTCAGTCATTTGCGCCTGCAATGTGGACGATTGATCTGAAGCTCGCAATGCGTCAACGGAATTTTGTAATGTGGTAAATATATCCTGACTACTACTTGGCTCAACGGTAAAGGTATCACCCGCTTCAACCCGGCCATCTATATGTATCTGCACACCATTAAATTCAATGTTTGCCCCATCCACATAACGTGGAGAGTCTGTCGCAGGCACAGCTGGTGGCGCTGGTATCACCTGCCCGGTATTGGCACCGTCAACTCGGTAAGATTGCACTCCTCCGGGAGTACTAAAAACAGTAACCGTGTAGGTATCAGTTATATAAGCAGAATTATCAATCACACTGCCGCTACTAATCACACCAAGCCCCGTATTTCCGCTGCTACCTAACGTTTGAAAGGTACCATTACCTGTCGGTATCTCTGAAAATATTTCAGATCCCGAAAAATTCGATTGAATTTCCAAACTGGAATTCACATCAACAAACTGCTTCCCTTGATCACCGTTATAAATATAATTCCCAGCAATATCTTTGGTGTACGGCACTGTGTTAGTCGCATAACCAGAGAATATGTATTCACCTGTTGAGGTTTGTGTATTCGCAAGACTCAACATTTCTTCTAACCGCGCCTCGATTTCCAACGCCAATGAGTTTCTATCTTGTGAATTCAACGACCCGTTGGAGCCTTGCAACAAAAGATCCCGTGTTCGGTTTAAAATATCTGTCACACTGGTCAATGAGCTTTCCACAACCTCCAACTTTGTCTGGGCTGTTTCGCCATTACTGATATATTGTTCAGACGTTTGAATTAGTTGCTTAATACCAAGCGCAATACCTGCTCCAATGGGATCATCGGAGGGCTTAATAATCCGCTTACCTTCAGCCAACTGAAGCTGAGTAATATTAAGCCTCGTCTGCTGATCCAGCATAGAATTCAAGCCGGTGCTATAGATTTGTGATGTGGATATTCTCATACTATTTCACCTCCGCTCATCATCTTATTGCACCGAATTAAGTAACGTATCAAACAGCTCTGTTGATACCTGGATAATACGTGCGGAGGCTTCATAAGCTTGCTGAAACTTCATCAGATCAGCCGCTTCTTCATCCAAATTCACACCTGAAACCGCTTCTCGCTGGGCAATGGTTTGCCGCAGAACACTTTCTGATGCCTCTTGTCCTATCAATGAATCTCGTGTTCGTGTCCCTACCCCGCCAACGGTCTGAGCATAAGCCCCTTGAAAACTAGTAGTTCCATTGCCCATGTTTTTTGCTGCCTGTAAATCAGCAAGCAATAATGCATTTCGATTGTCCCCAAGACCCAATGCGTTGTATGCAATTGTTACGATATCCCTTGCCGCAGGTGCTCCATTCACAACCACTTCATACCCGGGAGTTAAACCTGCATTCGCTATGATGTTATTAGGTTCATCTGGATTAAAAGCAACAGGTGCACCGGTAACCAAAGCAGGGGCTGCAGGGTTTGATACGTCATACACGTCGTACGTTGTTGCTGTTACAAATCGAATTTCATAAGGTGGACTTAGCTGCAATGGCGCCGTAGTAAAGTCTGCCGTGCTAACATCCGTCACTTGAACAGCATCAACTTTAGTTGTTCCTGTGTTGGAAAAAGGTGCAGAGGCCTTAATGGGTAACCCCGCAGCAACTTCACTGGTACTCGATACTTCCGCATCAATGGTTGCAGCACCAAAACGCGTTGGGGTGATTAAATATAAATCACCGTCTGCAGGAGCACCGTTTAAGAAATTTATTGAAAACCCTTCTCCCGCTAATGCCACCGTTGCAGGAATCACCGCTGGTGCAGCAATAGTAGAAACTACCGTGTTATTGGTGGTTTCACGTAAGGTATAATTTCCCGTTGTTGCGCTGTATCGCAACTCATAATTATTCACACTAAGCGCATTGGTATCATCAATAGATACTGAAAACGACGTAGTGCCAATATTGTTTGAACTTACCGACACTCGTGACAGTTCAGAAGTGTTAGCATTGATATCACTAAAAAATTCACGACCTAAGTTCCCATTTAGATCAACTCCTAACTGATGCTGACTATTAAACGCATCAGATATGGCAAGCCCCATGCGGCCAACTTCATTAAATACGGGGTCAATTAACTGCTCCCTAACTTCAAGTAATCCACCTAGACGTCCGCCGCCTAACCCTTGCCCTATAAGCACGGTATTACTGCCAGAAGTTAACGAAATTTCATGTCGGGTCACTCCAGACATCGTGCTATTTGCACTTAACGTAAATGACTGAACACCAACAACCAGCGCCTGCCCTGTTCCTAGCGTTACGTTTACCGTGCCATCCGTATTATTGATAACGCTAATACCCACAAGCTCAGATAACTCTCTTAATTTTTCATCTCGTGCATCCAACAAATCATTGGGGCTGCCACCAACACCACCAAGGGAACCAGATGTTTGTATTGAGTTATTTAAACCTCCTATTTGGGATGCTATTGCCGTAATTTGAGCGGTAGTACTTTCCAAGTCAGCATTTAACGTATCGTTCTGTAAGGCAACTTGGGAATACACAGAATTAAATCGGTTGGCTAACGCCTCACCTTCACTGATCAGAACTTGACGGGCTGGTACTGATGCAGGATCGTTCGAAACATCGCTCACTGCATCAAAGAAGTTCAATAGTGTAGGTGTAATAGCCGTTGCATCATCACCCAGCAACGTATCTACACGTACTGCATATTCATAATAGGCACTGAAGGAAGAATTATTTTGTGTATCACGTCGAGTTTGTTCTGTAATAAATTCGTTGGAAATCCGTCGAATACCACTGACACTCATGCCGGTGCCAAAAAACTGCCCACCAAACATATCCGCCTGATTAGTTCCGAACTGAACATCTTGGCGACTATAACCAGCAGTATTCACATTGGCAATATTATGCCCCACGGTGCCAAGCGCAGTTTTCTGCGACACCAGTGAAGATACTGCAATGTTCATTAAATCTGCCATAACCAATCGTCTCGGTAATATCAGGATGAAATATTTAGCGAATTTGGTAGAGCGGCAGTTTTTTGTTTAGGCGGCAATTATTGGTATAAATAATTGCCGCTTTGACTAATTTTTGTCGCTACTACTAAGCCTTGATACGATACCTGCAATCTTCTTGCCATAATTAGGATCAGTTGCATAACCGGCTTGTTGTAGCTGAAACCCCCAGTCTTTTGCTGTGTTAGTGTTTTCTAACGCATGCTTATAACGAGGATTGTCTTTAAGGAAGGAAATATAATCTTGAAACGCTTCATCCATGCTTTTGTAGGAACGAAAATCCGCCGTTTCTTTGGCGGCGATTCCATCTTTGTATTCTAGTGTTTTAACAGTTGCTCGATCACCAGCCCAATGAGAGTTAGATTTAATGCCAAATAAATTCAACGACGACTTTCCATCATTGCCTCTAACAATATGATTTCCCCAGCCAGTTTCCAAGGCTGCTTGTGCGACGATTGCATTTACATCAATACCTAATTCATTCGCCGCGGCTTTAGCATAAGGGGTAATCACTTCAACAAATGCTGCAGCAGTTGGAAAAGCATACTGCAACATTGATGTTAGAGATGTAGATTCTAATGAACTGGATTCTGGGGGAGTAACGTCTATCCGGTCTGCCTGTTCAGTAATGGATACTCTCGACGAGACAGGAATACCAATTGACGCTGCAATGGGTTTAGCACTTAAGCCATCTGTATTTGAGGATGAGATGGAGGTGCTTTCTATTCCCGGAGCATTAACTTTATCAGAGTTAACCCCCCAAGAAACAGAGCGCGCTCGTTCTAATGGCAACACATATTCTGTTTTCTTTTCGGGTAAATCATACCCACTTTTCTGCATATCAAGAGGTAACCCTTGATTTTTAATTTCGCGATTTAACGGAAACCCTACCCCTTCTGCGTCAGATTTCGTTTCATTCTTCGCCAACAGTTCTTCAATTTTCTGCTGATCACCACCAACCCCACGCATTTGTCGGATAATAACATCCGCCAAACCAATACCTTTCCCTTCAGCCATGGTTAAACTGATCTGCTGATCATACATCCCTTGATAGAATTCCGTTTCTTTACTATTGAGCGGATTATCCTCACCAAACATGCTGTTAGCTTCTCTCATGCTTTTCAGCATCATATTGAGAAAAACACCTTCCAGTTGTTTGGCAACAGCCTCTAGCGCTTGATCATCATTATTCTTTGCACCAGTACGCAGTTTCTGAAGCCCAGAAACATCGTTATAACCATGAGTACTGCTAAGGTATTTATTATCCATGATAAATAAACTAAATCACAACAATTTCAGCACGCAACGCACCGGCTTGTTTCAGAGCTTCTAAAATAGCCATCAAATCCCCTGGTGCAGCACCAACTCGATTTACCGCCCTCACAATTTCTGCCAGCGATATACCAGGTTCAAACAAAAACATACGGTTATCACCCTGGGTAATACCTACTTCAGATTCATCAGTAATGGCTGTATCACCACCACCAAAAGCATCAGGTTGCGTCACATTCTTTTTCTCAGCGATTGTCACAATCAAACTACCATGACTGACCGCAGCCGGTGAAACTTGAACATTTTTTCCAATTACGATAGTACCTGTTCTAGAATTAATAATAATTTTAGCGGTAGGTTCTGCTGGCTTTATTTGCAGGTTTTCAAGAACCGACAAAAAAGTAACGCGCTGGGAAGGATCCCTAGGAGAAGAGACCACTATGGATGTTGCATCCAGTGATTTTGCAACACCAGGCCCTAACAATCGGTTAATTTGCTCAGTAACACGTTTTGACGTAGTAAAATCAGGCTGGTGTAAATTAAACGTTAGGGTGCTGGCATTAACAAAAGGGTTTGGCCCTGCCCGTTCAACGCTGGCACCATTAGGGATTCGGCCTACACTGGGAACGTTAACGGTTATTTTCGAGCCATCGCTTCCTTCTGCACCAAATCCACCTACGACCAAATCACCTTGAGCTAATGCATAGACCTTTCCATCGGCTCCTTTTAATGGTGTCATTAACAACGATCCGCCTCGTAAGCTTTTGGAATTACCAATAGAAGATACGGTGATATCAATAAGCTGCCCAGGTTTTGCAAATGCTGGAAGCTTTGCATGAATAGCTACCGCAGCAACATTTTCCAATTTTGGATTAAGGCTGTCCGGCACAGAAATACCAAATTGAGACATCATATTTTTAAAGGTTTGCGTCGTAAAAGGCGTGCCACTGGTTTTATCACCTGTCCCATTTAACCCGACAACTAAACCATAACCAATTAATGGATTGGAACGTACACCCTGCACCTGTGTTATATCTTTTAATCGATCGGCCAATGCCGGTTGAATGACTACCCCACATAACGAAACGCAGCAGACAACAAACAATAGTCGACGTAATAATTCTTTTTTGAATACGTTCATGCTGTTACCTTTCATTAAAATGGCCAGTACTTTCCGGTAAAGAACTCAGACAGCCAACCTTGACGCTGTGCATTCGCTAACTGGCCCTGTCCACTGTAAGTAATTCTTGCATCAGCTAATCGAGTAGATAATACGGTATTGTCTGGATTTACATCTGATGCCCTGATAATCCCTTCTATTCGAATAAACTCATCCCCTTCAGAAAATGTCATCCATTTTTCACCCCTAACCACCAAATTGCTATTACTTAACACATCAATCACTGTCACCGTGATGCTACCGCTTAGTTGATTGCTCTGATCTGCGCTCGCATCACCTTCAAATTCCCGTTTATTCGACGTTGTTGTTGTCGGTGTTAATGAAACATTGTTATTAATAAATCCTGGCAAGGTGAATTTTGGCACTGAACCTAACAAAGACGTCACCGACATATCATTGGTGTCATCTTTAGTAATCCCTGTTTTTGTCGATTTTTTGGTAGAGGTTTTTTCTTCCAATAGAATAGTAACAATATCCCCAATCCGTCTTGCTCGCTTATCTTCCCATAACGCGACCCCCGACCCACTGGCATAAATGGAACCCACAGAGTGCATACTAGGACTAGGAATAATTGGAGCAACAGGGGCATAACGCGGATCATTTGGGGCAGGTGACTGAACGGAACAACCCACGATAAACAGGCATAACATTGAAGCAATGTATAACCGAACAGACAAAAACACACCATTGTTTATCTGTTTTAATTTCACAAAAAACGTTACCTTTTCGTTCATCACCTTTTTGACTATCATCTTTCCGCCCTCTTCTACAAATTTTGACTCGCATATTGAAGCATTTGGTCAACCGTAGAGATAACTTTTGAATTCATTTCATAGGCTCGCTGTGTTTCAATCATATTGACCATCTCTTCCACAACGTTAACATTGGATCCTTCAATAGCTCCTTGTATTAATGTTCCAAATCCCCCTTGACCAGCTTCACCCTGAACCGGTGCTCCACTCGCTGCCGTTTCACGAAAGAGATTTCCACCTTGCGCTTCTAATCCCGCAGGATTAGAAAAGTCCGCCAGCGTTAGATTTCCAACCTGAGTTGTTGTTCCCGTTGCTGCATCGACAACACCAACAATACCATCCATTCCAATAGTGATTGTTTGGGTTCCATCAGGAATCGTGATAGCAGGTTCGATGGTTAACCCCTGCGCGTTCACTAACTGTCCAGCATTATTAAGCTGAAACTGCCCGTCACGAGTATAAGAAATTGACCCATCCGGATTAAGCACCTGAAAAAAACCGCGGCCATTAACTGCCACATCCAAAGCCTGCTCCGTAATTTCAATATTGCCTTCGGTAAATTGTTTTTGTGTGGCCACCACACGCACACCTGTTCCTAACTGCAAACCCGATGGCAATTCCGTATTTTGCGAAGACTGCCCTCCAGGTTGACGATCTATTTGATACAGCAGATCTTGGAAAGCAGCTCGGTCACGTTTAAAGCCGTTCGTTGATACGTTTGCCAAGTTATTGGATATCGTAGTTAGACGAGTATTCTGAGCACTCAGCCCTGATTTACTCACCCATAATGCACTATTCATAACATTCTCCTATCAATACTCTTCAGTACTTTTTTGGCGCTTTTATTCATTACTGATTAACCCTGCATGATCCGTGCCGCAGCCTCATCATTACTTTTTGCGTTTTCCATCATCTTAATGTTCATCTCAAACATACGGGATGCAGAAATCATTTCTGTTAATTCACCAACTGAATTCACGTTGGACCCTTCCAGAACGCCACTAACCATAGTGACATCAATATCAGCATCCAACTCACCGGCATTTTTGTCTTTTAAATGGAATAATCCATCTAGCCCTTTATCTAGCAACCCATCACTACCATTCACTAGTTTTAATCGGTCAACCTGCGTTAGCGCCAACGGATCTTCACCCAATCCACGAATAGAAATAGTACCATCGGTACCAATGACCAATTTTTCATATTCAGGTAAAAAAATTGGACCGCTATTACCCATCACAGGTAATCCAGAGCTCGTAGTAACAATACCGTCGTTTGAACGCTTAAGGTCACCCGCTCTTGTATAAGCCTCCTTTCCTTCGGGCGTTTGCACGGCAAACCAGCCTTTACCATTTATTGCTACATCTAAGTCTCGACCTGTCGTGATATAAGAACCTTCTGTAGTATCAGTACCTGGTCGCTCAGACATTGCATAAGCCCTACTTGGCAGTTCACCACCAAATACAGCCATCGTGCGGTACTGGTTATAATCTGATTTAAACCCCGTCGTTGATGAATTGGCTAAGTTGTTCGCGCGCACCGTCATCGACGTCATCGCTTCTTTTGCACCGGTCATCGATATATACAGAAATTTATCCATCACTCCCCCTGCTACATTCTGAATTATTGGTCGCAATCAATAAGCTTCACGCCATAATCCTGACTTAATGTTATTAATAGAGAGTAATCTGCAAGGACTTTGCCAACTTTCAATGAATTACAAGTTAGTTCATCGAAAGGTTAGCGCTTAAGAGAATAAAAAATAAGAAGGGATTGAAATACAAGGTTCGCATGATATATGCAATACACAAAAAATAATAAACCGGAGCGGTACTCCGGCTTATGAGGAAATAATAACGTTACCTAATCTGAAGGATCGTTTGTGTTATCGCATTAGCTGTTTCAATGGATTTTGCATTAGCCTGAAAATTTCGTTGTGCCGTTATCAATCCTACCAGCTCAGCGGTAAGATCCACGTTGGATTGCTCCAGCGCGCCAGATCGAATCAACCCAAATGTGCCGGTTCCAGACTCACCCGGCAATGCTTCACCGGAATTGGTTGTTTGTGACCAAGACGTATTACCGACTTGTGATAACCCTTGGCTGTTTGGAAACCGAGCTAAAGCTATTTTTCCGACGGCTGTGGACTGTCCATTCGTATACGTTGCACGGATCACCCCAGTGTCACTGACATCTAACCCTGTTAATCGCCCTATTGCAAAACCATCCTGAGATAAAGCGTTAACGGTAAACGCAGAGGCAAACTGCGTGGTACTGGCGCGATCATAATTAAAGGTAATTTGCTGATCCCCATCAACACCCGCTTGCCATTCTGTTAAATTCGCCCCAGTCGGACCAAGAGCAACGGTGGTAATCCCTGTTGTGGGTACAACCGGATTTACCACTGCCCCGCCCGTTGTAGGATTAAACAAGCCATTGGATTCAAATTCTATAACGGCAGAACTGGGAATGCCCAATGGTACATTCTGTGCTGTTGTATCACCCCCAACAATATCTACCGGTTCATTATCAATATAATGAAACATGTGCCACTGATTCCCAGTCGCTGACGCCACATCCTTAACGTAATATACCGTTGCCACATGACTTTCACCTTGAGAATCAAACACATTCACTGATGTCGAGGAACTATAGGTAGTGTTATCATTTGGTCTAAAGTCAGTAATATTCAAGCCAGCCGTATCTGATGGCAAGTTTACACCTAACGTGACTGCAGCAGTTTGCTGCGGCACACCCGCCGACTCTGGCAATCGTAAATTTTCCGTGCTACTTAATGACGTCGACTGCACAGTGCCGTCATTTTCATTAACGGGAAATACTTGCAATAACTGACCCGATGTATTCACCACATTACCGTTTGCATCTACCCCAAACGCTCCTGCGCGGGTAAACACTCTTTCAGAACTGCCTTGATTAGGAGCCATTACAAAAAAGCCCTCACCACTGATGGCAATATCCAAAGTATTTGACGTGAAATTCATATTTCCTTGTGTAAATTGCTGGCTCACGGACTGCAACAACGTACCATTACCAATCGCTGTACTGCCCCCTCCGAATGCGGACGAGGCAAATATATCCCCAAATTCAGCTCTCGACCCTTTAAAGCCGGCCGTAGAAACGTTAGCGATATTGTTACTGAGAACTTCAAGTTCAGATTGAGCGGCATTAAGCCCACTCAGCGCGGTATTAAATGACATGTTCTACTCCCTCCAATAACAGATAAATGGTTTTACATTGCAGTTGAAACATAGATTGCATCATCAATAGCGCCATAAATTACCGTACCTGTTGAATACTGTTTGAGCTTATTTGGCCAAGGCCATTAAGATTTAATAACATGTCACCATTGTTATTCACGATACTGACACTGTTTACATTTGCGTACATACTGGTTCGCATTGCTTCTACTTCACCCGCAACACGGCCAGTTATGTCCATGGTATAAGCACCAACCGGCAATCGTTGGCCGTTCTGATCGGTACCGTCCCACTCAAAGGGTTCGTCATCAGAAGAGACAGAACCTATATTTACTTGCCTAACAATTTGGCCACTAGCATCTTTTATGGTGACAAGAACATCGGTTGCAGCAACACCATCAGGATGAACTACGCCGCTAAGAGTATTCGCCGCATCCAAATAACCAACATTACCGCTTACTAGCACATCTCTTCCCACTAATGCGGTAGCCTGAAGTGCTTGATTCGAACGGTATAATCCGTTCAGCTCATCGATACCTTTATTAAGATTACCTATGCCTTCTACTGTGCTGAACTGTGCCATCTGTGACAAAAATTCCGTTCCATCTTGTGGTTTTAATGGATCCTGATTTTCCAATTGCGCCAGCATTAATTTCAGAAACATATCCTGATCTGTTTCTTCTTTTTCAACCTGCACATTATCAATGGACAGACCCGAAAGTGCTGAATTCTGACTGTCTACTCCGCTGATACTCATTGCTTTTCTCCCCTGTACTCTCGCTATAAGAGCATTAGGTAGTTAAATGTTTTTAGTAACTCGCTATTGGCCCAACTGTTGGCCCAACTATTGGCCTAGCTGCAGTACTCGCTGCATCATATCTTTGGCAGACTTCATCATGTCGGCGTTGGTTTGGAATGAACGAGAGGCACTGATCATATTGGTCATCTCCTCCACTACATTGACATTGGGATACGCAACGTACCCATCATCATTTGACATTGGGTGGTGAGGCTCATATCGCAACTGATAAGGGGCATCACTTTCGACTATCCCTGCAACTCTAACGCCACCTCCTGCATCTAAACCATTATTAAATGCATAAGGGTCTTTCTCTAATTCATTTTGAAACTGAGTGGCAAATACAGGCTGCCGAGCTCGGTAAGTGTCCCCCATATTACTGCTAACACTTTCAGCGTTGGCAATATTAGAACTCGTAGTATTTAAGCGAACCGTTTGTGCGCTCATGCCACTACCGGCAATATCAAATACATCCATCAATGACATTATTATTCTCCTCGAATCGCATTCATCAAACCACGAATACGGCCATTGACGAAGGTAAAGGATGTATTAAATTCCATCGTATTACGGGTAAACTCTGTTCTTTCTTTTTGTAGGTCTACCGTGTTGCCATCAATAGAAGGCTGAACCTCTGAGCGATATTGCAACCCATTAATAGAGTCTGCACTTAACAAACCATTAGCATGACTACTGCTTGAGGAGCGCATCTGTAAACTCCCGCCCGGCTTTCCTTCCATAGATTTTAATACTTGCTGAAAATCAATATCTCTTGCTTTGTAGCCTGGGGTGTCTGCATTGGCAATATTATTTGCTAGCACTTTAGCCCGCTCGGACCTGAGAGTAAGGGCATCATCATGCACTCCAAATACTTTATCGAAACTGATTGCCATAACGTACCCTCTTTCTCTTTAACCAAGCTTTATTAAATTAGTGAGGCTCCATCCGTGGAGAATTGTCCTTTTCCTCATCCTCACAATTAATGATGCAACCGGTGTGCCAACCAAAAAAATAACTGTTTGTTTTCTATAAACACTGATTTTTTATCAAAATATCAGCGATTTAAATATATTTTAAAGGATGACGAGAGAAAAGCGGTGAAAGCGGCAGGTAAATAGGCAACGTTATGGCAACAAAGGAGGCAAAAAATTTCCGGGGTAACAAAAAGTGAAAACGAATTTAAGGCGGACTTTATTTCTTCTTGTATACAACACCTGGCGTATAATAACGAACTTCAAAATAGTCGTTCAGGCCCCGCGGTGTCTCTGACCCACCGAGAAACAAATAACCTCCTGGTTTTAACACTCCATGAATGTTCCTTAGAATTTGGTTTTGCAGTTCCGATGAAAAATAAATAAGCACATTCCTGCAAAACACCACATCAAAACGCCCTAACCCAGAAAAACTTTCCTTTAAATTCAATTGCTTAAATTCAACACGACGCTGTATTTCCGGCTTAATCTTCCACTGTCCCTGGTGATTCTCCAAAAAATATCGATTTAGACGATCGTTTGACATCCCTCGGTTAAGCGCTAACATTTCATACACGCCTGATTTTGCTTGCTCTAAAATCTCCATGCAGATATCAGTGGCAACAACAGACACATCTTTAGTGGGCTTTGTCGCCGTTCTCTTTTTAAATTCTTCTGCACAAATTGAAATGGTATAAGGTTCCTGCCCAGAGGAGCTTGCCGCACACCAAATGTTAACCGGTTGTCCTGCATTTGCCAATTCGGGTAGCAGAGTATTCCCGAAAAACTCAAACGGATGACGATCACGAAACCACAAAGTTTCATTTGTCGTCATCGCATCAATAACTTTTTGTTTTAACGGGTCTTTCCCTGCACGGTCCACCTTACGCACAAGGTCAGACAAGGACGTAATGCCGTTATCTCGTATAATCCGCCTCAATCGACTATCTATTAGGTAATTTTTATTTTCACCCAATACAATACCGCAACTCTTTTCTAGGAAACCTCTAAAGCTACGGTATTCACTATCGCTATACGCTGAAGCTGGCCCTGTTTTAAATACCATTGTTATGCATCCACACCCAACACTGCATCAATTCGGTTTTGCACAAGTGTCGCGAGTTCATCTGGTTTAAACTTCGCAAGAAAGTCATTTGCCCCTACTTTTTCAACCATTGCCTGGTTAAAGATACCACTGAGTGATGTATGTAAGACGACATATAAATTCGCTAACCGAGGATCATCACGAATTGATGCGGTTAAGGTATAACCGTCCATCTCCGGCATTTCTATATCAGAAATCAATAGCACATATCGGTCTTTCGGATCCACACCCTCCTCTACCAAAGCTCTTAAATGATCAAGCGCTTGCTTACCATCATTCACAACATGGGTGTTAATCCCTAGTTTTTCCACACAACGTTTTATCTGCTTTCGTGCAACACTGGAATCATCAGCAATAAGTACAGACAATTTTTTCTCTACAGTTGTAGCAACTTTATCCTCTTGAATAATCCCTTCGCCAATAATTTCATTCATTGGTGATACTTCAGCAAGGATTTTTTCCACATCAATAATTTCAACAATTTTATTATCGACTTCTGTTACAGCCGTCAGATAATTATTCTTACCCGTACCTCGTGGTGGTGGATGTACATCCTTCCAATTAAGGTTAACAATGCGCTCTACGCCTTTTACAAGAAAACCTTGTACCGCCATATTGTATTCAGAAATAATAATAAAGCAGTCATCCATATTTTCTAACGGTGCGCTTCCCATCGCCAGAGCCATATCCATTACAGATATCGTCCCGCCACGAATATGCGCAATACCTCTCACGACAGGGTTACGCTTAGGTAGCTCCGTAAGTTTGGGACACTGCAGCACTTCGCGAACCTTAAATACGTTAATTCCGTACATCTGGGTTCCGCCAAGCCTGAACAACAATAACTCCAGTCGATTCTGCCCCACCAATTGGGTACGTTGATCGACCGCGTCTAAAACACCAGCCATAATTTGACTCCATCAGCCTGTAAATCGGCACAAGCTTTGCTTAAGCTTTTGTTATCTTCGGAATAAATGGGGTTACGCCATCAAATACGTCATCAAATTGACTATATTGAGGCTTTTTGACAACACTCACCCAGAAAACCGTCACATACTTTTGAGCATAGGCGAAAACAGTTAAATGAACAGATTCTGCGTGAATTTAATACGACGTAAAACATTACATTTTATGGTCTCTTATATCCCAATAATCTGCGGCATACTTATCATGCCTCCAAGCGCCAACTCAGAAGAAAATGCTACTGCAAAAACACAAATCCTTTCTGCCGTCACTTCTTTTTCAAAAAAACTTATTGAAAATCAAAGATATAGCCGTATAGACACTACACTGCCACACTTAGATCCACGACTTAGGCTCGCTATCTGCAACACACCCCTTAACGTAAAACCAACGTCTACACGAAGAAAATTGGGAAGACTCACTTTAAAAATATCCTGCTTTGATAAAAAAAGCTGGTCACTTCATGTTCCTTTGGAGTTAAAAGCTTATGAAAATGTCGTCGTCGCGGCACAGCCAATTTTGAGGGGGCAAATTATCACCGCCGGCAACCTTACAAAGGATGAGCGAGAAGTTACTCGATTAAACCAAGGGTACTTTGCGCAGCCCAAACTTGTTGTAGGCTCCATTGCAAAACGTAGCATCGCCACCCACCGAGTTATCCTACCTCGCTCCCTTAGTACACCCAAATTAGTAAATAAGGGGGAAAGTATTTCTATTCAAGCAATAAGCTCTGGCCTATCGATAAAAGCAATGGGAATTGCCTTAGTTGATGGCAGCTTAGGTGACCTGATTCAAGTAAAAAACAGCAAAACACAGCGGATAGTAGAGGGGCGAATATCGGCTCCCGGGCAAATAGTCATCAACTTATAACAAGTTATTACCCTATAGATGTTCTACTATAACAATGACTTATAACGACAATAAAGACTAACAGTATGAATCTATAACGTTTACAACGACATATTCGGCAAAAAAGAATAAGCAAGAAGTGCTAAAAATTTGTTATTTTTCATGAAAATATTACACTTTATGCTAAAGCTTTGACTCTAGGCGCCGATACAATTTATGAGTTAAAACAGTATTTTTTGAGGCATTCGAAAATGAGCATGGAAATCAACGGTTTAAATACCGGTCCCGCCGGTAACAGCAAAGCCAAATCAGCTGGGCAGACTAATAAAACAGAAGGCGGCAGCAAACCTGATCAGCCATCAGGCCCCTCTGCCCCGAGTAAGGAAACGGTAGTCATTAGCGCAGAGGCAAAGTCACTTAGCAAGCTATCAGCCGAAGTGAATACAGAAGCCCCTGTTAATCAATCTAAAGTTGATGCAATTAAAGCAGCTATAGACGATGGGTCCTTTAAGCCCAACGCAGAAAGCATCGCCAGTAAACTTATCGGCACGGATGACCTTTTCTAAATACGACGCTTAAAATACGAATGCCACAACAGATGAAGGGCCGCAATATCGGATGCCTCCGATGCTCAATTTACTTATAGCGGCCCTCCACTTTTCCTTTTAGCTCTCTTCTCTCTACCCCTTCAGCCTTTGCGAGCCAGATAATCGGCACATTCTTTGCTTTCTAATGTAATAGTTTTTCTATTATGTACTTGGAGAGCACCATGGCGACAAAAGTAGACCCGTCTAAAGCACAATCGCTATTAAAGATTTTAGAGCGAGACCGTAACCTCAGCACCCACTTAGTATCACTACTAAAAGAGGAGCGTGAATCCCTAGAGTTACGCCAATTTAAAACCTATAGCGATATATTAGCCCGCAAGCAACGCACACTAGTCGACCTTGAATCAACAGACGTGCAACGACGCACACTGATGCAAGGCATGGGATTTACGGGGGACAGCGAGGGGTTTCTAGCGTTTTTAAAGCTTATCCCATACCAATGGCAAAAGAAATTTACGCTGCTCTGGGACCAACTTACAGACAGCCTGCAGCAATGTGACAGTTTAAATAAGATTAATGGGAAGATACTCCTACACTCACAAATAGCCATTGACCGTTTAATGGGCCTGATGAAGGGTCAATCGCCTCAGCAAAGCATCTACACCAAAAGTGGTCGTGCTGGTTCACTTGAATCCAATCGCTGCCTAGCGATGGCGTAGGTTGCCGCCCGGCAACCTTCTGCCGTAACTTTGCTACACTATTAGCGTAGCAATTAGTTCCAACTGACAAACTTCACTCTCGAACCAAGATAAACCTTATATGCAAATACCTTTCATTGGGCGCTTTTTATCAAAGAACGATGATGATAATCCCAAACTGGGCTCTCAAAAGAACATCAATCACAACACAAAGGCCATTGTTCGGCACTTAGGTGGCTTGGCACACGAAAACCACCTGATCACAGTACAGATTTGTAACCCTGACGGTTCTGTTAACAAAAAAGCAGGGGTTGCACATTCCGGCATTATCACTCTTGATGAGAAAAAGAGAACCATTGCATTCGACCAATTTTCTCCCAATATGCATGAGGAGAATTTAAAACTGGGAGACTTACTTCACTTTTCACTCACCCATGAAGGCACCTACTGTCAATTTACCTGCGAATACAAAAAGACCGTAAATACAAAGTCAGGCTATGCGCATATTGTTAAGTTTCCTTCAGGTGTAGAGAACACTCAATTACGTGATGCATTCCGTGTTCGCATCAGCAATGCCACCCCCATAAAAATAAGCTTATTACATACCATAAACCCTGTGATCGCGGGAACAGTGGTGGACTTATCAGCCAAAGGGGTACGAATGAAATTGGCGGGGCTTATTGAGCCAAGGCCTAGGCGGGGCGAAGACTATATTTCATGTCAATTGGTACTAACGGATGGTTATTCCATGCATAGTGGCGCAAGGCTAATGCACTGGATTTACGATGCTAAAGATAAATGCACCTATCTTGGTATAAAATTTACGGATATGGACGGTGCAAATGAACGAGTACTAAATCGTTATATCACACAACTTCAACGTAAAGAAAAGCACGGTGTTAAAATATAAAATCTCTCACGATCGTACCTTGTCACCATTCACTGTGTAACCCATCGAGCAACTGCGGCGCATTCCGCTTAATATCTTCCCAGGTATCAATATCCCAACGCTCCTCTAATAAGCCATAACTTTTACCCGATTGATGTGCACAGCCAATTGACGATGCAAGCACAGTGCTTTCGCCCCATTGAACGTCCTTAAAGAAACCTTTCTCCAGACCGTGAGAACCAATAAGAATATAACCACCATCATCTGCCGGGCCAAAAACCACATCCTTACTTCCTAACATCTCAAATGCTTGCGCCAAATACCGGTCACACAAAGAAAAACAGTCCCCTCCAACAATAACAACCTGATCTGCCAGCATCAATCCACTTGTCATAGCAGATTGCATCCTTTCACCAAGATCGCTACCTTTCTGTTGAAAAACATCAATTCCATAACGTGCCGCATGGTCTTGAACAAATACATGTTCAACATCGAGATCTACCCAGAATTGAACCGCAATGTCTTCGTTTTTTTCTGCGTATCCTGCAACACACTGAATTACCTGTTCACACAAACGCATGTGAATGATCACACTATTTGATAGACCGACCTTGGGTATTAGCCGTGTTTTCACTTGACCTTCAACGGGTGCTTTAAAAAAAACTTGTATGAGCCGTTTTGTCACGAATAATATTTCCTATGTAACTCTTTTGGATCTACCCCTTTGTAATACGCATATCGAAGACACCACATAAGCCAGATAGTCTTCCAGGTTCCATTTTTTTCCCATCGGCGACTAGAAGTGATCACTTTGTAATGACTAAAAAACGGAGGGGATGTTATCCGACTGCGCTTACATATATCCACATCTTCCATAAGAGGGACGTCTGCATAGCCCTTTAACTCTTCAAAAAATTGACGTTTAAAAAATAATGCTTGGTCACCGGTAGACACCTGAGTCAGCCGAGATCGAGTATTAATAAACCATGCGATAACATTAAACATTAACTGATTGCCTGACAGAATAACGTCAAAACGACCCCATTGAAGATCGCTCTCTATGAATTTTTGTATTTCAGACTCAAAATCAATCGGCAATAATGTATCAGCATGCAAAAAGAGCAATACCTCTCCCGATGCTTCAGCCGCACCCGCATTCATCTGCTTAGCGCGCCCAGGTGGCGATGTGATAACTTTACTCGCAAACGGTTTGGCTTTGTGAAACGTATCATCAACGCTACCACCATCCACGACAACAATACTCCAACCACGCTGACGTAACGGTTGCAATGGACGCAAAATATTTTCTAAATTGCCGCCCTCATTTAACACAGGAATAATGAGGCTTCCAATACTCGTCATTATTCGGCCAACGCACCACCGCAACTACTACCCTGCCCGGCGGTACAGCCAAAACAATGATCAGCAACAACAACAGGATGCCCTTCTAGGTTTTTTTCCAACACTTGAGTAAGAGTAAGTGGCTGATTGTCTTTTTCTATGGGTAATAACAACATTTGATTAAAATCACAATCAAACACATTGCCTTCCCAGTCCACACTGAGGGTATTACGACACATAATATTTGCTAGATTAGCCGATGAATAGTTATCACGGAGTAACGTCATATATTCTTCGAACTTACCTTTGGATATCAACATACTACCGAATCGACTAATGGGCATATTGGTAATCGTTAACAAGCCATCAAATTCAATGTCATAGTTATCACCCAATTCCCTTTTATAATCTTGCGTTAATGCTGCTTGTGGCGGTGGCAAAAAAGGACCACCAGGGTTGTATACCAAATCTAACACTAACGAAGCATCACCCTTACCATACCCCAGAGCATTGAGTTTCTGTAACCCTTCAATAGACGATTCAAAAACACCCTTACCCCTCTGACTATCTACATTGTCCTCGGTATAACAAGGTAGAGAGGCAACAACATTGACCTTTTGCTCCGCCAAAAACACGGTAAGATCCTCATACCCAGGTTCATTCAAAATAGTAAGATTACAACGATCAATCACCGTCACATCTAATGCTCGTGCCGCTATAACTAAACGTCGAAACTCTGGGTTCATCTCAGGAGCCCCACCCGTTAGGTCCAAAACCTTAACCTTCAGTTCTCGTAATACGTCAATCACTGTATCCACCATTGACACACTCATGAGCTCGGTACGTTTTGGCCCCGCATTAACATGACAATGCGTGCAACTGAGATTACATAAGTAACCTAGGTTAACTTGCAGTATCTCCAACTGTGCCCGTTTAATAGAGGGAAAGTCCGTGGAGCTTTTAAACAATAATGGTTTAGTATCTAACATAGGGTATGGTCTGTTTTGGTCGTCGGTCGATATGACTTTCTAGATCGCTTTCTAGATCGTAAAGTCGATCAGGTTAAGCCGAATATGACCATAAATTGCCGTACCAGTTCAAGCGTTTTCTATGAATACCGAGGGGAAAATGAAAAGAGCCCTTAATTTTCACTAAAGGGCTCTTTTTTCGATGAGCAACTGTAAGAATAAGGAGTTTCATACGACCAACACTAGGCCCTCCATACTCCACACGGGCTCTACTTTAACAAATCATGCTGCCGACAGTTCAGCGAAACGCTGCAAATGATAATCTGCATTCCCAAACAGCGTATTAATCATATTAATACGCTTGAGGTACATACCAACACTCATCTCGTCGGTCATGCCCATCCCCCCATGGATTTGAACCGCTTCATGAGCAACTGCCTGGCCTGATACTCCCACTTGATATTTAAGCGCTGCAATATTTTTTGCCACATCAGAGTCACCAGCAGCATAAGATAGCACCGCGCGCAACAATAATGATTTACACTGCTCGTGTGCGGTGAACATATCTACCATGCGATGCTGCAACGCTTGGAAGCCACTAATAGCCACACCAAACTGCTTACGCTCTTTAGTATAAGCGACAGTATCTTTATACAACTTTTCCATAGAACCAACCGCCTCAGCACACAAAGCCAGTATTGCTTCATCCGCGACTTGGTCAATGACTGATGCCGCTTTACCCTCTTCTCCCAACAGTGCATCACTACCTACTGCTACATTGGCAAATTGAACTTCTGCTGCCCGCTGGCCGTCTAGCGTTCTTGTTGCTTTAACCGTTACACCTTCTGCATTTGCCGGAACTACCAACAAAGTAATGCCGTCACGGTCTAAAGACTCGCCAGACGTTCTCACGGACACGATCAACAGGTCAGCAGACGCTCCGTGCAACACTAAACTCTTATTTCCATTGATCACATAACCTTGATCATTCTTCTCTGCCTGAGTGGCAACGTTATGTAAATCAAATCGAGCCTGTGATTCATTGTATGCGAAGGCAATTTTTTTCGAACCGTCGATAATGCCGGTTATCAATTCAGCTTGTTGGTTTTCATTGCCAACTTTTGCCAGTAACCCGCCTGACAAAACAACCGATGAAAAGTAAGGTTCAACCACAAGACCCTTTCCAAACTCCTCCATCATAATCATCATTTCTACAGGGCCACCACCAATACCACCCTGCTCTTCGGTAAAAGGCACACACAACCACCCCAATTCAGCAAAGGTTGACCAGTTTTTTTCACTATAGCCAGCATCTGATTGGCTATTCTTTTGGCGTGCTTCGTAGCTATATTCGTTTTGGATGAACTTGGCAACACTGTCTTTTAGTAGCGTTTGTTCTTCAGAAAAATCAAAATTCATAATATGTCTCTTGTTCTAATTTCGTTTAATGAGTAGCTATTCAATATTTATTAGAAAGAACTGCGAACCCAGAACCTAGCGATAAGTCTCGTATTAGCCATCCCCTTTCAGAAACGTCTGCGGCACGGACGCCGCAGTCGAGCACGCATGGATGCGATCTTTTGCGATTTCTGAAAGGGGATGGCTAATACGAGACGCTTTCAACGATCCGCAATGAACAACTCTCTCTACAACCCTAAAACCATCTTGGCGATAATATTTTTCTGAACTTCATTTGAACCACCGTAAATCGTACTGGCTCGACCGTATAAATATTTGGCCGATGCAACCCAACTCATATCGTTACCAATCGCTTCGCCATCATTAAGAATGTGAGCATAATGCCCACAAGCTTCAATGGTTAACTCTGATACGGCTTGTTGTATTTCGGTACCACGAATTTTTAAAATAGAAGACTCTGGGCCTGGTGCTCCGCCCGCTGATACCGATGCAATAGCTCGTAACTCTGTATATTCTAAGGCCATTAAGTCGATTTCAACTTTTGCTATCTTAGCGGCCAACAATGGATCATCGGCCAATACACCGGCACCGACTTTTTCTTGTGCGGTAAATTCTTTTAGCTTCTGCAGCCCTTTTTTCGATTGGGCAACACCGGCAATTGCAGTACGTTCATGGGTTAACAATACTTTCGCGTACGTCCAACCTTTGTTTTCTTCACCAATTCGATTTTCTACTGGAACTCGCACATTATCAAAGAACACTTCGTTTAAGGTGTGTTGATTATCAATGGTGTCGATCTTTCGTACTTCTACGCCCGGTGTTTTCATATCAATTAATAAAAATGAAATACCTGCTTGGCGCTTACCTTCTGAGCTGGTTCTTACTAAACAAAAAATCCAGTCGGCATCCTGAGCATACGTGGTCCAAATCTTTTGGCCATTTACCACGTAATGATCACCGTCTAACTCTGCTTTGGTTTGTAACGCTGCCAAATCGGAACCCGCACCAGGCTCGGAATACCCCTGACACCACCATACATTACTTTCCAAGATATCTGGTAAAAAGCGCTTCTTCTGCTCATCACTACCAAAGGTATAAATAACCGGTGCGACCATTTTCAAACCAAATGGGATCACTGAAGGAGCACCAGAATCAGCACATTCATTTTCAAATATATACTTTTGTGTAATTGTCCAACCAGTGCCACCTATCTCTGCAGGCCAATTCGGAGCCACCCAGCCCTTCTTATGCAGGATTTTTTGCCATTTCACCATAATGTCAGGATCTACCTCTCCCCCGGTATAACCACGGCGAATCTCATCCGTAACATTTTCAGAAAGAAATGCCCGTACCTCTTTTTGAAAAGCAATATCTTCCGGTGTAAATTGTATATCCATTGAGAGCCTCTTTTATGACCAATAGGGGAAGTCGATAACACCGACAACAGTAGCCTATATTTATAATTCAGGCCATTAGCGCATTAAAGAGTGGAATATGACAAAGCGACAGGCTAGAATCGTCAGCTCTTAAAAAAGCCCCTGTAGCTCAGCTGGATAGAGCGGCCCCCTCCTAAGGGGCAGGTCGGACGTTCGAATCGTCTCGGGGGCACCATTTTCCATACAAATCAGACAGTTAGACAACCCATCAAGTAGCCTGACTCTGCATGCTCCCCCAAGTCAATACCTTATCAAGCCCCTCTTAGATCTGACTTTCAAAACAATATATACTTACAAAATACACGACGTAATATACATATAGGGTTTGGGATTTGGTCAACAAAATAACACGTCCTCGTATTTATATTTGGGATCGTTGCTTCTTAAAGCAAGACTTGTCACTCGTACTGGAACGTAACGAATCTCCATATCGCCGGCTATCGATAACTATAATAATTTCCACTGGAAAGCCATTCGTTGTTAAGCGCGAGAATAATGAGATCTTAACATTGCAGGGTGCCATTCTAGGTCCCAATGTAGAACGGACCAACATTTACGCAGAAGACTCCGATCTCACTATCATTGACGCCTTTATCACGACCACAACGTATAGAGACTTAATGCAATGCATCGGACCTAATGATACCAGGGCGCTAAAATGCGATGAACTGGCAAAAACCCAAGAATTATGTCGACAGAGTTTTTTTAAAGAACTATCCATTGATGATGCTTTCACGCTATTTAACGCTGTTATTTATTCACTTTGCGATCAGGATATATCAACACCAGCTCTAGACTCTAGAATCAGAAATATTATTGATATTGTAGAGCAGTCTAGAGCGGATGAACTCTCGATAAGTTCCCTGGCCGAAAAAGTAACTTTATCTGAGTCACGGCTACGATCCCTCTTTAAAAGAGATATGCATTGCACTTTGTCGCAGTACATACGAAGTGTATCATTTTGGAAAAGCATTCCTTTACTAGCTCAGGGAATGAATTTCACCGAAGTTGCTCATGAGTCAGGTTTTCACGACTTGGCCCATTATAGCCGAACTGTTTCAGAAGTAATGGGAGTACCTCCAAGCAATATCCGTAAGCAATTAGACATTTTTTTCTAGTGAAATAAATTCAATCGACATTATACAAGCGATCCATACAAGCGCCTGCCCTCACTTCCTATTAAGATCTACAGCAACAGTTCAACGAAGTCCTGCTTCAGATTGCAAGTAATCATATAATTAGCAATGGAGATATTGATGGAATCTACTATTTGTAATGGGATCCCTGTTTATTACAAGACAGTACCAGCAAGAAGTGCGTCGCCAAGCCCTTTTACGATTGTTCTATTACATAACGCGGGAACTGACCATACTATATGGTCGGCTGTTACCGAAATATTGTCCGAAAAACACCCTGTAATCCAAGTGGACTGGCCTGGTTATGGTAAGCATCGAACCGAACTTCAGCAGCACGGTCTTGCTGATTATGCCGATATCTTATCAATCTTTATCAAGAAAAATAAACTCACATCAGTTGTCCTGGTAGGTAATTGCCTGGGAAGTAGTGCTGCTTTGGAATACTGTACCCGCGTAAAAGGTGAAGGCATTCATTCAATGATTCTCTTTAATGTTCTGCTGCCCCGTACATTAGGATTAATGGGGCGTTTTTTCTATCATTGGGCTAACTCACCATTGAACATGCTTTACAATGGCGTAAGGAAAACCCTATCTACGCCTAAACCTTTGGCGAGCGTTGCAGTCAAATACCAAATGAAAAAACCTAACCTTGTACCCAATGAAGCTATAAATCATCTAAAAGAGCTTAATAATGACCCCGAAAACATACAGAACCTAGGGCTACTGGTTGAATCGTTACATAAATCAAACCATTTAAATAGTATAAAAATGCCCAACTACTTTCCAAAAACAATGGTTGTTTGGGGTGATAAAAATAGGGTCTTACCTTGGAAAAAAGGCAAAAGTTTTGTAAATGATTTTGGCCCGACGGGGCACGCCGTGTTAAATGGCGGCCATCTCGTTATGCTAGAACAAGCAAAAGAAAGTGCCGCCATAATCCTAAGGACTGTTGCAATACATTGATCTTTTCTTAATATTGCCCCCCCTTATTTAAGGAGGTGACTGGACGTTTATATAGTCTCGGGGGCATTACATATTAACTATAACGCCAGATAGTTATCGATACCTTTAATTTGATCTTCTGGGTGATGATTCACGTAAATCACCGACGTTTCACTACCAGCACAGATCTTTTCAATCAACGCTAACACTAACTGTCGATTCATACCATCCAAACCAAGGCAAGGCTCATCCAGTATTAGTAACGGTGGATGTTTCACCATGGCTCGTGCTATTAATAATAAACGTTGGTCGCCATAAGATAGCTTGTTAAAAGGCTGATCCGCTCGATTAGCCATACCCAGTAAAGCCAACCACTGATCGGCAATACCCTTCTGAGCGTCGGTAGACTTACTGTACAGACCGATGCTGTCGTAAAAGCCAGAAATGATTACATTCCGAATGCTCGTACCAACCCGGTATTCCCACTGCAATGCAGTAGATACGTAACCGATAAATTGCTTGATCTGCCAAATACTCTCACCACTACCCCGCTTAAAGCCAAAAACAAATATATCGTTCACGTAACATTGCGGGTGATCGCCAGTAATCAAAGACAATAGCCCTGTTTTTCCACTGCCATTAGGACCACTGAGCTGCCAGTGTTGATTGGGATTGATAGTCCAATTCAAATCACTGATCACTTTCTTTTCATCATATTTAATCGTGATATTGTTGAGGCGAACTAACGGCTGCTCTGGATCTAAACTCGGAATGGCGTTTTCCGAATCTGCAGTTGGAATAGTAAGGTCGGTTGTTTTCAAGTGCAGCAATTGATAGAGTTCGGCATAAGCCCTGGCATCATCACGGCGAACCTGATGTTGTAACGTACCTTTTTCAACATAAGCAATATCCGTAATAAAATCAGGAAACTCATCAAAACGATTCAGCACCATCACCATCGGCACGGTATCAATAAGCGTTGCTAGATGCTGCTGCAACATTCCCAATGTCTTTGTATCTAATCCGTCAAAAGGCTCATCCAGCACCAATAAATCCGGTTTGCTTGCTAGTGCTCGAATCAGCATTACCTTACGCGACTCCCCCGTGGAGAGTTTTCTAAAAGAGCGATCAAGCAGCAATTCAAGACCAAACTTTTCGATTAACTGCTCAGCTAGCTCAGTATCCTGACAATCTTCATACAGGATTTCCCGTACCGGTGTACCTTCGGAAATAACATCCATAATATCGGCGTCGTCTTTTTTTAACTCAGCGTCAATCAGCGCAGCCTGAGCTTCAAATGATACAAGCCCTACCCTTGCAGGCAAACCTTCGACTGTTCCCGATAGGCATTCAGCACCGTTGTTTATAACACCCGCTAGAATTGCTGCTAATGCAGATTTACCTGCACCATTGGTTCCTGTAATAACCCAATGTTGCTGAGGTTCAATTTGCCAGTTGATATCCGTTAATTGAAAACGATCATCAAAATTTACGGCGAGGTTATCCAGGCGAATGGTTGAACAATGCGTCATAAGAATCCGCTTTTAAGTAAGGATTATTGTAATCCACTGTAAAATTACAGGGTATTTGAAAGATTTTTTATCAGAGAAACGAAAAAAGGCTGAGATCGTAACCTCAGCCTTTTTTAATAGCGAATTGAATAGTCAAAAGCAGCTAGCCGCACACTGCTTTTCACCAAACTTACACTATACGATTTTCTTCATATCAGCCATGTGGCCACGAAGAACAGAACCAATCGCTTCAACAGGGTGGCTACGAAGTGCTTCGTTAACTTCAATCAAACGGCCGTTATCAACACCGTTATCTTCAACATTCAAACCACGACCAATTACGTCTGTTTTGATGTCTTTCATAAAGTCAGCCAATAAAGGCAAACAAGCATGGTTATACAGGTAACAACCGTATTCAGCAGTATCAGAGATAGTTGCGTTCATCTCATATAACTTTTTACGAGCAATCGTGTTAGCGATTAGAGGCGTTTCATGAAGAGACTCGTAGTATGCAGAGTCTGCAATAATACCTGCAGCGGTCATGGTTTCGAATGCAAGCTCAACACCCGCTTTAACCATCGCAACCATTAAGATGCCGTTATCAAAGAATTCTTGCTCAGAGATTTCAACGTCTCCAGCAGGTGTTTTCTCGAATGCTGTTTCAGCAGTCTCTGCACGCCAGCCTAGTAGGTTAACGTCATCATTCGCCCAATCTTCCATCATAGTACGAGAGAATGTACCGTTAATGATGTCATCTTGATGCTTATTGTATAGAGGGCGCATAATCTGCTTTAACTCTTCAGAAAGGTCAAAACACTTGATCTTCGCTGGGTTAGACAAACGATCCAACATGTTAGTCACACCACCGTACTTTAATGCTTCAGTAACAGTTTCCCAACCGAACTGAACCAACTTAGACGCATAACCGGCGTCAACACCTTCTTCAACCATCTTGTCAAAACACAACAAAGAACCGGTTTGCAACATACCGCATAGGATTGTTTGCTCGCCCATCAAATCAGATTTCACTTCTGCGATAAAAGATGACATCAATACACCAGCTTTATGACCACCAGTACCTACAGCATAAGCTTTCGCTAGTGCAAGGCCTTCACCTTTAGGATCGTTATCTTCATGTACAGCAATCAATGTTGGTACACCAAAACCTCGAACATATTCGTTACGTACTTCTGAACCAGGGCACTTAGGAGCAACCATAATTACCGTCAAATCTTCACGGATTTTCATGCCTTCTTCTACGATGTTAAAACCGTGAGAGTATGACAAACATGCATCTTGCTTCATTAACGGCATGATAGCCTTAACAACCGCTGTATGTTGCTTATCTGGAGTAAGGTTTAATACTACATCTGCAGTAGGGATAAGCTCTTCATAAGTACCAACGGTAAAACCGTTTTCGGTAGCATTTTTCCAAGATTGACGCTTCTCGTCGATGGCCGCTTGACGCAATGTGTAAGAAACATCACAACCGCTATCACGCAAGTTCATACCCTGTGCTAGACCTTGTGCACCACAACCGATAACTACCATTTTTTTGCCTTTAAGGGCTTCAACACCTTCAGGAAACTCAGAGATATCCATGAATCGGCACTTGGCTAGTTGCTCAAGCTGCTCACGTAGAGGCAATGTATTAAAGTAGTTGTTTGGCATGATGAAGTTTCCATTGGTTGACGTTATTGGCTGTATTTTTATAACGCTATTTACAGTGCTATCGAGTGTAGTCGAGATACTCTCGTACTGCGCATTTGTGCGTGTTTGGGTGCATCTAGGCGATTCTAGATTTAGTCGCGCTACTTTATAGTAAACCCTGCCTTTCGTAAATTGATATAAATGCAACGCAACGTATCAAATACTGCAACACAACACAGATTACGCTATGCTTAGCATCATGAATACACGCGCCCTTAAACACTTTCTCGCACTAGCAGATAGCCTACACTTTGGCCGGGCGAGTGATGCCTGCAACATCAGCATTTCCGCACTATCGCGCAACATTAGGCAGCTTGAGGAAGAGTTAGGCGTGTTGTTGTTTAATCGAGACAACCGGTCTGTCACCCTGACAACTGAAGGACAAACATTTCAACGATACGCAAAAGAAGCAACCGCACAATGGGAGCTCGTCTGTAATGAGCTAACAAATAACGCTGGCCAGCTGCGTGGTAAAGTCAGCATGTACTGCTCAGTAACGGCCAGTTACAGCATTTTGTTCGACTTGCTCAATCGATTTCGCCAAGACTACCCTGGCATAGAGATCAAACTGCACACGGGCGACCCTGAACACGCTATCGCCCGAATTCTTGCAAGTGAAGAGGACATTACCATTGCGGCCCACCCGCGAACCCTACCGAGAGGTTTGGTTTTTAAACCCATTACCGTTTCACCGCTGCTTTTTATCGCTCCGTCGGTGCAAAGTGACCCTGATGTACCCATGATGCTACCTACCTCACCCTCTCAATGGGCTAACGTTCCAATGATACTTTCTGAAGGGGGTATAGCTCGCCAGCGTACTGACTCTTGGTTTCGGGAAATGGGGGTTACCCCTCGCGTTTATGCTCAAGTCACAGGAAACGAGGCAATTGTAAGCATGGTTAGTTTAGGCCTCGGTGTGGGTGTAGTACCAAAAATTGTTCTCGATCACAGCCCCCTGGCCGATCGAATTCAAACATGGGATGTTCAACCTGCGTTAGAACCTTATGATGTTGGGCTTTTCACATTAAAAAAGAATTTAAAAAACCCATTGGTTAACGCGTTTTGGTCGCTTGTTGCAGTTAAACCATCACAGGAAAATATGCCGCAATGAAAGTAGCGTATTTTGGTTACAACGCATTTTCTTCATGCCTTGATGTTTTTGAGCGTCATAATCACGAGATTGTCTTTATTTTTACTGGTGAAAGCAGCCCTCATACGGATCAGATCATTGCCTTTGCTGAACGAACATCATGTCAAATATCCTTTGAAAAACCAAACCAAGTACACATGGAAGCCCTGGTTCACGACGGCGTAGAATGTTTTTTTGCTGCAGAATATCCCTGGCGAATTCCCATTCCAGCATCTTTGCCCTTTGCGATTAACGTACATCCAACCATGCTTCCCGACGGCAAAGGTCCAACACCGCTACCCTCTTTGATTTTAAAGGACAGCCAATATTCTGGTATTACGCTTCACAAAATGACATCAAAATTTGATGACGGAGACATCTTGCTACAAGAAGCTGTTTCTCTGGATACCAATGAATCATTTGATAGTTTATCGTTAAAACTTGCTATTAAAACACCAGTATTACTAAACAAACTGTTATCCAATCTTCAGGATTATGACCAGAGTTCAACACCTCAATGCGGAGGATCATACTGGCCAAAGCTCTCACGAGAAGATCAAACGATATACTGGAACACCACAACCGAAACGATATCCAAGAAGCTCAGGGCGTTTGGTAGCTTAGGGGTATTTTCTGAAATTGATAACCAAGCCTGCTTGATTACCGCTGCGCAATGGGAGCTACATTCACACAGTCTCCTGCCCGGAACTATTCTTTCTGCTGATAATATAGCGCTTGTTATTGCCACTAACGACGGCTTTGTTCGCATTCCCAGAAAACACCTGCTCTCTGCTTAGTCTTAATCTTTCACTGAAAAAACAGCTTCTAAGCACAATCTATATACACTGCCCTACAAATAAAGCCTCAACAATATAAGATCACCTAAGTGACATTTGCATTTAACCACGCCTTCCTATACAACGGTTTACCCATGACAACCAATAATTAGACAACCCTGGAGCTAACGATGTCTGTTTCTGAAGCCGTTTCAAAACGAGTATCCGTCCGCGCGTTTAAAAACACACCGATTCCTGAAGTAGAGCTTCACGCTATTTTTAATAGCGCCCAATTAGCACCATCAAACTGCAATGTTCAGCCCTGGCAAGTGTTTATAGTATCCGGCGAAAAAAAGGATGCGCTAAAAAATGCTCTCATCCAAGAAGTCATGAAAGGTCAACCACCAAAGCCTGACTTTGACTGGGTGGTACGTTATGAAGGCATCCATAAAGATCGTCAATATGGCTCCGCTAACGCGCTGTATTCGGCACTGGGTATCGAGCGAGACAATAAACCAGCCCGTCAAATGGCCATGTTAAAAAACTGGGCTTTTTTCGATGCACCTCATGTCGCTTTTTTCACGATGAGTAAATCACTCAGTATTATGGGGGCCGTTGATCTGGGAATTTACGCGCAAACACTCGCATTGTTATTAACCGACAAAGGTTATGCCAGTTGTTTCCAAGGGTCTTTGGGGCAATTTCCAGAACCGGCAAAAGCGCTGTTTGACTTGCCAGAAGACAGCGGTATTTTATTTGGTATGTCGTTTGGCTCTGCCGACGAAACCGCCGACGTTAACAATGCCAAAACTGATCGTGCTGAATTATCAGAAGCAGTAACTTTTATCGACTAATGCACCTTATAAAAAGTCATCGGTTAAATAACGACTTTAAAAAAAGTTATTTAACCGCTCTACACAACAACACTATACAACAGCGCTAAATCCACGCTTCTTATGGCGATTATCGTAGGAAGCGTGGAGTCGTTTATTGTATTTCCCCTTTCCTCCGAGCTTGTTAAAAATCGCTTGGCGAGCGCGTCCTTTCGCAACAACACGGAAACTGAGATCACCCACCTCGGTCACCTCACCTTCGGTTCCATTCACAAAAACGGTATCACCTACACTAACATCCTGAAAGTCTAGAGCGTCTGAGGCAGTATTTTGATCAGAGGGCTGTTTTTCTTGGTCTGATGTTTCGGTACATTTTGCTGTTTCCTGTACCTTTCCTTTAGCCTTCTCAGCCCGCTCTTTTATCTTAAGTTTTGTCCGGACATGGTCGTAATATGCATTAATTTCCTGCATCTGACGAGAATCACCCCCTCGATCTGGGTGGTATTTAGCCGCTAATCGCCGATATTCTATTTTTAACTGACTAACACTCCTAACCCCAACAAAATAACTCATGTTATTCCTATCCCCTTGTTTTGTATGTTCAATATAGTTCACATCAAAACAAACTCAAGGTGATTGACACGTTGATACCATGAATACAATACGTATTAACGCCTCACAAGACCAAATCACTCGACTATTTCATTTGACAATGTGATAACTATCGAAGTATCGTACCCACATAAGCAGATCAATAACCGACCAAGTCGACACTTTTATGAGGAATTTCACAATGGCTAAGAACACTGTACACCCGTGGGCACTGAAAAATGTACCCGATCAAACCGGGAAAACCTTCGTGATAACCGGCGCTAATAGTGGCATTGGTCTGACTGCAGCTATTGCGTTAGCCAGTAAAAACGCAAAGCTCGTTATGGCTTGTCGAAATCTACAAAAAGCAGAAACAGCTAAGCAGGAAATCCTACAAACTGCTCCCAATGCGTCCGTGGATATTGTTGAACTCAACCTCTCAGACCTTAAGTCAGTTAACCAATGTGCTGAAACAATCAATGCCAATTACGATCAAATCGACTGTTTAATCAATAACGCAGGTTTAGGCTGGATAGATCGAGAAGAAACCACTGACGGTTTTGAAATGCACATTGGCACCAACCACTTTGGCCACTTTGCGTTAACCTCTCAATTAATTGGCTTATTAAAAAAAGCACCAAATGCACGTGTTGTTTCTATTGCTAGCCTTGCACATTATTGGGGCCGTATTCACTTTAACGATATACAGCTTAACCAAAAATACGGACGCGCTCGTGGTTATGGCCAAAGCAAGCTAGCCAATTTAATGTTTGGTTTAGAGCTGCAACGTCAATTTGATCAAAATAACGTAAACATCAAGTCTTTGATTGTCCACCCTGGCATGTCGGGTACTAATATTACTAACGCAGCATTAGAAGCAGGTAATTTTAAACAGCTCGCAAAAATTTCCAATGCGATGGCACCCTTTCTATCACAGTCCCCTGCTTTAGGCTGCTTACCCACGTTACAAGCCGCTACCGCCCCAGATGTTCAAGGTGGGGAATATTTTGGCCCTAAGTATGCGTTTGAAGTATTTGGCACACCCAAAAAAGCCCGCATCGCAAAACATGCTAAAAATACAGTCGATGCAGCCAAACTATGGCACCTTTCAGAAGAACTCACCGGTGTAAATTACCAAGAATCACTTGCAGGATAAGGAAACCATTATGAATTCAGGTTGGTCTACGGACGACATGCCTTCACAACAAGGTAAAATTGCTTTGATTACCGGTGCCAACAGCGGCATCGGATTTGAAGCCGCAAAAGCATTAGCTGAAAAAGGTGCTCACGTTATTATGGCGTGTCGTAACCCACAAAAAGCCAATGAAGCAATGAACACGATTCGCCAGGATGTACCCAACGCTGATATAACATTCCTGCAAATGGATCTTGCCAGCCAAACGTCTATTAAGACTGCCATTGAAACATTTAAAAAAGGTCATACACAGCTGGATCTTTTAATTAACAATGCCGGTGTTATGTGGTTGCCAAAATCTGACACTGAAGATGGTTATGAAATGCAATTTGGCACTAACCATTTAGGGCACTTTACATTAACTGGTTTATTGCTAGAGACACTAGTCAATACCCCAGATTCACGTATTGTTACCGTCAGTAGTCTTGGGCATTACACGGGCAAGATTCATTTTGGCGACATCAAACTTGATAAGCGTTACGGCAAACATAAGTCTTATGCCCAAGCAAAGCTGGCAAACCTGATGTTTGCTTATGAGTTAGATCGAAAATTAAAAGCGGCAGAAAAAACCACACGCTCTATTGCGGTTCACCCTGGAGGATCCTCAACTAACCTTGCTACCCCAGGCTTTGAAAAAGGCGCTAGCTTATTCACGGGCATGGCCAAAGTATTTTTCCCATATGTTACTCAAAACGCACAGAGCGGCGCTTTACCCACGCTTTACGGTGCAACAGCAGCGGATGCCAACGGCGGTGATTACATCGGGCCATCAAAACTATTTGAAGTCATCGGTGCACCGAAAAAAGTCAGCTCATCTCGGTACTCAAAACGTAAAGATGTTGCAGAGCAGCTTTGGCAACTGTCAGAAAATTTAACCAACATTCAGTTTGAAGCGATTGCATAAATTCTGGCATACCAAAAGCTATGCGTTTTCATCTATACATGTGTAGATAAAAACGTATAGCTTTTTACCAGCCCCCATAGACAGACATTGTTAATTTATATACGCCCTTTCACTCCTACACCCATCTACCCTGCCTATTCCATATTTCTTACAAAAGTTAACACAAGTCTTTCTTTAAAATCGTATTTTAGTATTTTTATTCTAATCCGTTGACGTATGATGACGCCGCATTTTTCTTAGCATCACCATTACTCTCTTAATGTGAAAGCAGGAAAGCTATATTCATAACGTCAATGGAATTGATATGCCCGCTATACCACACACTCCCAAGATCACGCTTCAATTAATCGTAGCTTCAATCCTATTGACCTGTCTTTCAGGTTGTTTTGGTGAAAGTCTATGTATCGAATACAACGCCCTACCAACTTACGACCAAAATAATGATGAAGCGATAGATTACAATATTCAAGTCATCGGTGATTCAATTCTCGCCTACCACGAGATCACATGTAAAAGTGTCGGCCACCACCTCGGTTTAAATATTAATGAACAAGTATTAATAAAACCCATTACTGGCGCCAGGTTGCGTGAGATAAACGAACAATACGTACCACCAAAACCCAATACTGATTATGAACTCATTATTATTGATGGTGGAGTCAATGACCTAATTGCTGATGAGAACCCCGGAACACCTGAAGACATTGCTTGTAACTGCAATGGCACTTTGAATCACGATGCTTGCTTGCAAGAGGTTGACGATATCACCCAACAAATGGGGAATATAATCGATGAAGTACAGGCAACTTCTTCTGCAACGGTTGCCTTGATCGCCTACTACCCCCCGGAAGACGACCAATCATTTGTTGGTGCATGCTTCCCTTATATAGATCAACTCAATGAGCGCTATCGACAACTGGCAAACCTGGATTCTAGGGTAGAAATTATTGAAACCTATGGCGCAGGGTTTCCCATTATTCAAAAAACCAGCCCTTTAGGAAAAGATAACTACCATCCAACGCCCGATGGTTCAGAGCAACTGGCGTTTCTAATCCAACAACAGCTTGAGCTATAAGTCTTAGAAGTACGCTAAACAGCCATCAAGACTGTGTGTATTTTATCCAGAAGCTCTGTATTTTTGTTACGATAGTGCTAAATTAGTCGCTGCACTTTACAAAAACAACAAAAATATAGAGCGCTCCATGACATTTACATACCCTAAGCATGTTCGTTTGTTCTCCCTCATTCTGTGTATTCTCTCTTCCAATCTTTACGCCGGAGGTATGGTTATCCATATGTTCCAAAGCGAGAAGGCAATAGCACAACTTGATGATTCTGATTTAAAACAATTAATTAGCCAAAATACCAACGCTTTATACAGCGGTACTCAATATCCTGATGCAGGGTATTCTCCAAGTTTTTTGGGGCAAGAAAAACACATCTGGGGAGAAGCTAGCCATTGGGCGCCTTTTATAGAGACATACTTAGGAGTAGTCATAGAGAAGTGCCAAGGGCGTTATTTATCTGATAGTGAATGCGGAAAGCTAGCCTCCCACTTCCTGGGCGCTGCGGCTCACGGCATCCAAGACCAAGTATTTGACGGTTTGTTTATTCCCAAAGTGACGGAGGTTGATCATAAAGGGCAAGATACTACCGATATTGGTATCGACATGGTGGTATTGAGAGAACACAGCCGTGACCACACAATACCAAAACCCTGGTACACCCCCGCAGACGTATTGGTTGACGTATATCGACAAATGAATTTTTCCGAATCCGAAGCCAACCGATCACAAATCCTAACCGCTACTAAGGTTTCTGAAACCGGTCGTTACGGAGAGTCGCTAATCGCCCCTTTCCTCTATTGGCATTATAAAAAACTCATGCCTTGGGGTAGCCGAAACTATATGACCTATCCAGGTGGCGTTGAGTATGGCGGGCGTATTACAGCGAACTTTTGGAAACACCTGTGGAAAAAACTCAACGGGGTTAACGATACTGGTGCACCGAACATTACCACTATTCCTGCTTCTGGAGAGCAGCATGTATCCATCAACAAACGTGACACCGACAATAAAATCAGTGTTACCTTCGATCGCTACATTATTCCATCATCCGTTAATAACACCAGTTTTCAGGTAACCGACGCTCAAGGAAATCAGATTTTCGGATCAATAGGTTTGTTCGCTTACAGCGGTCAAACTCACGCAGAAGCGAATATGATCCAGTTCAAACCTTATGGCTCATTGGAATTTAACACTATTTATACCGTGTCCATGAACGCCAGCATATTGGATGAAGATGGGGCGAGTATTTTTGGTAATAATGGATATCAGTGGCAATTTACAACAGAAAAATCAGAGCAATACCAACAACTTAATTCACAAGGTTTCTGCTTGGGGTTACCTAAATACGAACCAAGCAGTACCTCCATTGATGTAGAACTTCAAACCTGCACAGAAACACGACATCAACACTGGTATCAAGACACCAATAATCAATGGCACAACCGTTCACGCCCAGACCTTTGTTTAGACGTTGATGGTGATCGAGCTCGTTCCTGGAGGCGTATCAAAGCCAATACTTGCAACGATAAATCACTACAACAATGGCAGTATGACAGTGACCTTAACAGGCTTTCATTGCTTAACGATAGCTACGCAATGGGCACCTTTCTCAATGCCTGGGCAGGGATTGAATTGCGTTTATTTCGACCTAGAAATAATTCCCGCCAACAATGGACAAGTACACTAACGGATTAATGCCCAAGGGAGCAACATTCAACAATGTAGAAAGTTATTCACACTTCAACTTACTCACAACCAGAGTTAACCACATTTTCTGTGGATAACTCTGTGAGTTCTGATGTAGAAGTGTCATTTAGCCATAAGGGGTATGGGCTGCAGCGAACTGTGCGTTTTTTAACCTAACCAAAATAACCCATTGAAGTGACTGAAAAATTCGAATCAACACCCTTCAGTCATTTGACAATATCATCATAAAAACCCTTTTCACTTATCCCCGCCTCCCCAAAGGCCGGTAATTTCCCTTATAATGCGCGCACTTACTATAGATGCTCCTATCGACCTTTCAAACAGCACACCGGAAACTCCATGTTCAGCCCAGATCCCAGTACGTACGATGCACAGCTTGAAGCCAAAATCTCTGAAATAAAGAACTTATTCACAGGCACCAGAATTCCGGAGTTGGAAGTTTTCACCAGTGAACCGTTACATTTTCGTTACCGTACTGAATTTCGCATCTGGCAGACCCAACGAGGCTGTTTTTACGCCATGTTTGAACGGGGTAAAAGCAAAGACCCCCATGAAGTCACTGAGTTCCCTATCGCCTCAAAACGTATTAACGATCTCATGCCGCGTTTAATGGAAGCGATTAACCGTGATGTCGTCCTCAGTAAAAAGCTGTTTCAAATTGAGTTTCTCACCACCCTTTCCGGTGAAGCGTTAGTTACGCTGATCTACCATAAACCAGTGAATGACAACTGGGAAACAGCGGCGCGAGATCTACAGCAACAGCTAGATATATTTATTATTGGACGCTCCAGAAAACAAAAGGTGGTATTAGAACGGGATTGGGTACTAGAAGAGCTCTCCGTTGCGAGCAAGAAACTCAAATACCAGCAAATTGAAGGCGGATTTACTCAGCCTAATGCCAAAATGAATGAGAAGATGCTGACGTGGGCTACAGAAGTATCTAAAGAGCTAAACGGTGATTTATTAGAGCTTTATTGTGGCAACGGTAACTTTTCTATCGCTCTCGCCAGTGAGTTTAACCAAGTACTTGCGACCGAAATATCGAAAACCTCTGTTAAAGCGGCGCAGTACAATAAAGAAGTCAATGGTATACAGAACCTTGAATTTGTCCGTATGTCTGCAGAAGAGTTTACCCAGGCAATGAATAAGGAACGTGAGTTTCGTCGGTTAAAAGAGATTGATTTGGATAGCTATGACTTTCAGACCGTGTTGGTCGATCCGCCACGAGCAGGGTTAGATGAAGAGTCTATGAAAATGATTCAAGCTTATGACAATATAATTTATATCTCTTGTAACCCTGAGACGTTGAAACAGAACGTTGATATGTTAAGTGATACGCACAGTATTGAGCGGTATGCGGTGTTTGATCAATTTCCGTATACCCATCATGTGGAGTCGGGAGTTTTGTTGAGAAGAATATAATAACGTAGAGGGTAACATCGAAAGCGGGCTTACAGTCAAAAGACGAACCCGCACGGTTCGATTGGTAATCTTCAGGGGGCACAATGGTTCAGCGAGTTCGCATCTACACTACCCCTATCTTCTACTTCTTCCTATATAACAATTTTCTACTAAATCGGCAAGGGAGGATGAGGGAGGACCTTGCCTATATAGTGAAGCAGTTATGCAGCAATATCTAGGCGATTAATACGCTACGCTAATATCATAAGTTCCAGTATAAACACCATCTGTATACTGATTAACAGAGTCAGCTGCCGCAAAAGTACCACCTACCAAAATATCGCCAGCACCTGCACCATCCAATGTTAACGTACCGGTAGTAACAGGTAACGTTACTACCGTAGAGAAGACGATATCAGGGATTGATGGGCTTCCACTGGAATGAGTCAGAGCTGTAGGTGTACCAGATGTCACCGTCACCGTACCAAACGCTGCGGCACCCGCTACACTGATCACACCCGGTGTTGCTGGTGCTAACGACACGAACTTGGAAACGTAACCCGCTGCGTTAACGCCCTCGCCCGTTGCTGTTACACCATCAACTGGAGTAAACACGCCAGCGGTAGTGATGGTAAGTGTTGCTGCCGTTCCATTCGTATCATTCGTCGTATCTGATGCTGTTACGAAGATAGTACCCATATCAAAGGGTGTTGTTTCAACTAACGTTATTGTACTTTGCACCGTGGCTGTAGCGTTAAACGTATCCGCTTGAACCCCACCTACTACCATCAGACCTACTACAACACTACTTAATTTTTTAGTTACATTTTTCACAGGAATAGCCTCCAAAAACTCTATAAAGACCAATTTCCATCTAATGATGAGATATCAGCCCACTTTTAGTTAACGCACTCAACTAAGTATTTAATGTGCCAAAAGTGCCTAACACTAACTTTATCGACGCACAATTGAATACCTTTAGTCTTTTAATTAAAAAAATATTTGGTCATATTTTGATCACCTCCACAAAAGTATATATATGCTTATAAGAAACACAACTATGAATAATGCACAAACAGCATAGGTATATAACCAAAATGACGCCCCTACCTTAAGGTTCATAGGTGAAAGCCGCTGTGCCCAGTTGCTGTCCTTCATATTCATCGTCGCCGTCATACACCACTTGAACCACTGCGCCGGCGGGTACTTGATCTATCTGCAACGGAATACTCGCTTTACGTAACGCAGTTTCACGGAATAACGCGATATTATGAGCCTCCCCAATTTTTTCCACTGGACTGCTATCATTTGCTTTCATATACACCGTTAAAATGCCGTAACTACTGAAATCACCTTGATGAGTCACATCTACCATCAATTTAGGTTTATCTTCTTGAGTGTTTAACTCTAACGAAGCAATACCCGTCGTCGAATTGTTCTGCCCTTTACGTACCATAATAGGTATAGAAAACGATAACCGAGGGATCAACATAAGTTTCGCTCCTTTACCCTCAGACACAACGCCATCTGTCGTTACCCCTGTATCCACCACCTTCATCAATAAATGCGAGCGGTACTCACCATCAGGCAAATCCGCAGGCAAGCGGAGGCGCAGCTTTATCCGTTGATATTTACCCGGCCCAATCGTTACTTTACGCGGGCTATGGCGCAACATATCACTGGCAATATGATCCGCATCGGTATGAGTCTCAAGATCGATATACCCACCCTGCGCTGTTTGCGCTTTTTGCTGCCACTGAATACGATATACATTGGTGGTAGTGGTGGTATTCAATAAAGTTACGTCAGCCGTACGGTTACGCTCATCCAATACAACACGAGTGGGAGTTATCATTAAACTCGCCTGCACCTGGCTGGCGAATAAATAAACGCCAGCGATCACCCACAGCAAGACTGATTTCAATATTATCGATTTCAACTTCATTTGCTTAAACATCCGTCTATTAGTCATCGTTGTTCTCCAAGGTATTGATACTTTCAACATCTTTAATTCCACCGTACATTTATCGCTATAACATTCAAAAAGAAACCTGAATATCGATGATGCCCGTATAGACTGCATCCCCATAATTTGTGCCTGTACCAGATGTACTCAACGTCGCCCCAAGCTTCAACAACGCCTCCCCGGCACCGTCTGTAATGATCGCGTCATGGGTAAAAGCGCTAATGGTAAATGGCTCAGCCATCCCTACGTTGAGCGTAAAATCTGCGATGGTGATGGTAAGCGGAGTAAAAACAGGATAAGCCGTTAATCTGTAATGACCGGCTTGACCAAAGCTTAGGGGATACAATTTACTGCTGGCATCCGGAGTGGCACCAGTATGGAATATCTTTAATGTGGATACCGTAGTGTTGTTAACCAGTGCAAAGGTGCCAAAGTGCAACGATTGCTCTTCATCCATTGCTGCATTTGCGTTACTACTAAACAACACCACACTACAAACAATTGCCATAACCGAACGGTTTATTCTCAATGCAATAACTGATTGAAGGTGATTATTAGACAAAAAACACTTCATAATTCTTGTCCTACTTTCAAACTGACCATTAGTATCAGTAGTATTTTGATTCCAGATGCAAATGCATAAAAATTTGATGCTTATACAAATACAATATAAAACCTGTTTAACGATCAACATTAACAT
Source organism: Gammaproteobacteria bacterium 42_54_T18 (assembly GCA_002163245.1). Classification (GTDB taxonomy): domain Bacteria; phylum Pseudomonadota; class Gammaproteobacteria; order Pseudomonadales; family Ketobacteraceae; genus 42-54-T18. The sequence goes on from MAAL01000127.1 coordinate 187,544, forward strand.
CTACCTTTTTCATCTTATTCTCACCACGCTTGCACAATATCACCAGGGTTAACTCCACTCGCCATATCCTCAAAATCAAAGTATCCATGAGCGGTTAACAGACTGGATCGCGAAACCGTTATCACTCCATAACGTTCAAGCCGATAACGTTTCTCCGGGCTATCCCGCCAATCAATAGCAACCCGACGAAATAACTGCAGTTTATCTCCAGGTACAACCAAACTCTCTGTACCCACATCTACTGTTACGCCCATATCATCAACTGCCACAATTTTCGCCTGCATGGGAATACAATCTAACGCGGGTATTATAAAATCACTTTGCTGCTTCAGTATCTCTGTCATCAATGTTCCATAATGGCTACGGAAATATTCCTGACTCAATGATTTACGTTGCTTTAGCGCATCAACATTTACGTAGGCTTTATCGGCAAAGGTTTGCCGCTTTATTACAACACCTGTCCCCCCATCATAGACATTCATTGATACTGCAAGGTGGCGAATGACTTTTCCCATGATTTTTTTCCGTGCGGCAGAATCCATGACTAAACGCATAACGCCGATACTTGGATCTTCAATGGACATATCTTCTATCATTCCCGTAACAATAAACTGTACGCCAAGTTCATCTGCTAACTGCTTTATTTGCTGACTTTTTGGCTCTACCCATGCCCCACTGCGTCTATCAATTTCGTTTAACAAACGCAGATGCGTTGCTGGTTTAACAATAAACCGCTCTTGATCAATGAAGCCCCCCAAAATTTCCGGGTATTGTCGCTCTATATCCGAAAAATCAACCGAATCTCTCCGATTACGAATATCAAAAGCCAATAATGCAATGCCCCGGCGATAGGAGTACTTAGGGTCTGCTTCCGGTGGGCACTGCTGCTTAATAACTCGTCGTTTCGCGGCATTATCTCCCTCCTGGTCAACGACATCATCTACTGCTTCAACCTCTCCCGGCAGATCCCCATCCAAGAATGCATTTAGGTCTGACTTTGGTAGTTCAAATGAAGGTAACTCAAATGAAGGTAGCTCAAATGATCGAATTGTACTGCAACCTGAAATTGCTAAAAATAGAATGCTGCTTGTTAATGCAGATAGATAATTCACAGCCACTCCTCTCTTAACCTATATATACAAAATTCCACAACTGTCTATACATCGCACATTTATCTATCGACATTATTGACAGTTCGTTAGCGTCAACATGATTAAAAGCAAAAAGTGGGCCAAAACGATAAAACAATACCGTAGAAAAAACCTCTCTACGGTGGCATTAGTTTTGCAGACTTCATTATTTCAACGACAACCGCCAACATTCGATCCATTTATTTTGACAACATTTAGCACCTTTGAGGAATAAAGTGAAAAATCATGCCTTCATCAACATTCTTTCGGTATTTTTCTTACTGCTTAGCCTTCCTGCTATAGCAGTTACCTTTGATGAGGATGAATACACTCTTTTGGATCTCCAGTATCAACGCTACAGTTTAGCGAGTGGCCTTGAATCTTACCTCCATGATGATTCAGTCTACATTCTGCTAGAAGATCTCGTTTCTGCGCTTGAACTGAACATAAAAGTCAGCACAAATGAAGCGAAAGGCTACATTATGACTGAAGATGCCGGATTCACGCTAGAGCATATTCTGGAAGAATGGTTTATCACTATCCGTGAGCGAAAAGTGAAAGTTGACGAAGACAACATCGTTATTCATGATAGCTTTTTATACATAAAAAGCGATTCACTAGAAGATTGGTTTGGTATACAGTTCAAACTGGCGTACTCAGAATTAATATTACAATTAACCGCAAAACAAAAATTACCCGCCCTAGAAAGAATAAAACGACTTAATAGAAAAATTGGATCTCAGGAGTTTTCAAAAACAGCGCAAAATCCACTATTAAGGGATCCTTATGAATTAATCGAATTGCCTTCGGCAGACCTTCGCATTTCGAATTTCATACGCAACAATGACACTAATGGAACAACAAGCAATACCTTCTACACACTAAGTACTCATGGCGATATGGGATATATGAACACAGCCCTATTTGCAAGCGGCAGTCAGGAAGACGGCCTTAGAAACGTGTCTGTTCGAATGGATAGATTCGATCACACCGCAGAGATATTGGCCCCTCTCAATCTCTCTCAAGTTAGTATTGGCGACCTATCGCACCCCGGCCTACCCTTGGCACCCAGTAGCTTCGGGAGAGGTGTGATTGTTGGAAATGATATCGCAACACGTCAGGCATCACGAAACATTACCACGATCGAAGGGGACTATTATCCGGGGCAAGAAGTTGAACTCTATTTTAACGATGCTCTCATTGGTTATCAGATTGTCCCAGACGATGGGCACTACAAATTTGAAGATGTTATCCTCTTTCTAGGTGACAATGCTTTTGTATTAAAATTTTATGACTCAAATGGGACCATTGAAACCAAAAACAGAAACATTCTAGTAGGTTCAAACCCAGAAGATATCGGTAAATTAAAATATACTGCATCGGTTTCTCAACCGAACAAAAGTGTTATAAAGATTGACAGCACTCTGAATAATCAAGAAATTGAAACAACGACCCAAGCCGTATTAAACACACGATATGCATTCCATCAAAAAATAAGTGCACAATTTGGATTATTAAGTAATGAATTCAATGGAAAACGGGTTACCTATTCCCATCTAGGTTTACAGTCCAATCTTTTAGGCACTACGTTAACGGCTAACGCCACCCGCCAGAATGACCAACTCATTGGTGTCGTTTACAACCTTAACGGAAGTGCCTTTGGCACCAGCTATAGTATTGGAGTAACTGAACACAATGAGAATTTTGAAGATATCACTCTTATCAATGACGACATTACTGCTACCACCGACGACCCCGTAGATGTACAGAAACGAAGCTACCATTTATCATTAGCTACCCGACGAGACCTTGGTTCATTTACTTTGCGTGCACAAAGAAATGAGCGCCTTGTCGGTTTTAGCGAACATTACAGGCTTGGCCTTTCGGGAAGCCTGTGGGGTACAAATTGGGGCAACACAAATGAATACAACCTCAGTGATGATGGCGAAGATGAAACCAATGAAAAGCTGGAAGGTGGACTTTTTTTTAGCCGTGCTATTTCACCGTTATCGGTACGCTTACGCTTAAATTACGAAATTATCCCTGAGTCTCTCTTAACGTCAGCGGGATTCTCTTTTTCATACAAGCCCTCATCAAAAAGCACTCTAAATTTCAGCCTCCTCCATAACGCAGTAGATCATTCTACGGAATACGAACTATCGGGTAGCTGGAAATTTCAATACTTACAAATGACTCCTAGACTCCGACTTGACGACGATAATAACTCATTGGCCATTCTTGAGTTTTCCACATCTATTGGAAAACGCAACGGACGATTTGGTAATTACTATAATCTTGACAGCAAAAAAAGGTCAACCCGCGGAGCCCTTAGGGCACGCCTGTTTGATGACACAAATACGAACGGAATTTACGATGATGGTGAAGACCTATTAAGCGGTGGAATAATAAAATCAGAGCAATTGCGAAGCAAAGGTATTTCCAACAAGGCTGGCATTGCATGGATTGACAATGTAGCCCCCTGGATCCCATCCGATATCGCTTACGAAAACCATAGCCTAGAGGCAGGTTCCATGCGATACACAGGGAAACCCTTTTCTGTGGCAATAAGACCTGGAAAAGTTACCGAAGTGGACATACCATTTTCACGTACAGGTGATATAGATGGCAACGTGTATCGACAATTCAGCAATGGCACTAAAAAGCCTGAGCGAGGCGTCATCGTCGTTGCATATAACACTGCGGGTGAACCCGCAGCAAAAAACCGTACCGATTATGATGGCTTTTTTAGTTTTGAAGGGTTAATGCCTAGTACTTACACTCTTAAAGTAAAAAATGAAGTTATTATTAGCTCATCTAGAGAAAATGTCATCATTACTAATTCCGGCGAATATTTTGATAATTATAATTTAGTCATTGGTCCAGAAAAAATTAGCGACCCCGTTCATAACAAAGAATTTGAAAAAACAATAGAACCGACACCATTGAGCAAACCAATTGCTGATCCACTATCACAGCATTCTCTTATCGAAACGGAATCATTCGCTATCCCAAAGCCATCCTCCGTTACTGTAAAAACCAGCCCTACCCCAACGCCTCCACCTACCATAGAAAAAACAAAATCTGTACAAAACCCACCAATACCGACACCGACAATGAATGTAAAAAATCTTTTTCAATACGCAATTAAAGTTGGCAGTTATTCCAACAAGAATTATGCAGACGCCACCATTAGGAGGTTAAATAAACTTAATCACAAGAACTACACAAAAACATTTAACACATCAAAAGGCATCTTTACCCGTGTGTACGCAGGCCCTTTCTCTAACAAGCGTGAAGCAGAAAATGTAAAAAACGACGTTAACAGGCGCTACAACGGAAATGCTTTTGTTGTAGCTTTTAAGAACGAGAATTGATCCCACGACGTTGACGTCTAACCTACTTCCTAAAAATGGAAAACCCATGAAAAAATCAATCGGCTTATTTATTCTATTTAGCCTAAGTACATTAACAATCGCAAACCCCACAGCCCTATATGCACAATCGCTGGATAGTGACAATAATATAAAAAACCCGTCAAATTTCCAAAAAACTGACATTTCACTCATCTATGATATCAAAAACAAATCAAAGGAAAATAATCGTAAAAAAAACGACGATGACACCCCAAAAAAAATAAAAATGACTCCCAAAGAAATTCGCCTTGAAATCGTAAGAAATAGCATTAAAAAAATGGTACTAAAAAATTCAACCTCAAACAGCGTCCTTGGAGGTGTCATTGGCGCTGTAGCAACAGCCCAACCAGCAGGACTTCTATTAGGGGGGGTTGCAGGAATTTTACAAGGAAAATCAATGCGCTACGAAGAAGCTCAAGCAAAACTTCATAAAATGGAAAAAGCCATATTGGCATCCGAAGACTATGAATTGACTGCAGAAGAAATCCGCCTTGCTGCATACTCTGAGGTCAATTTATTTGAGTTCCTTGCACTTTCATCATCTCCGATAACTATCAAAGTTAATACCGGCAAACCAAAGCGAAAACCTCCACAATTATCACAACACCCTATTAACAACTGCTATGGATATTCCTCAGGAGAATCAGATGCCTCGAGTATTTCTAGAAAGCGCCTGCTTGCGTCCAAGTGTCTTTACAATATGAATTAGGTGAACACACCAATTAGAAAATATCCGCTGCCAATGCCGTACCAACAAGAAACGATTACCCTACTCTCGTTTTTTAACACCACTATGGCGCAAATAAAGCCACCCTCTCGAACTAAAAACCTCAAAAACATCTGATAATTCTTGTTTTATTTCTGACGTTTTTGTACCAGGAATCAATTTCTTTATTCGTTTAAAAATACGATTCAAGGGTGTTTTACCATCCATATAGAAAAATAATTGTTTCGTTATCGCGGTACCCTTAATGTTAATTTTCTCTTCATACCTTTTTACTTTATACGTAACAGTAATAGGTTTAGGGGGCATCATAGATTCAGACAGGATTTTGTGTTGACCTTCCATCTCATCAACAAGCAACATTACATTATCCATATCATTTAATGTTGATCGAGAGTTTTTTTTACGTGTCAAATAGAATTCATGTTTTTTGAACTGCCCGCATAATTTTTCTGCGACCGACTGCTGCTGCCTTTTTTTCATTTGTTTAAAACGACGCTGTACTTGTACGTCAGAAACGAGATTACAAGGATCGTAAAATCGCCTATCTCGGCCGACAAAATCAGCTAAAAACATTCCTGTTGGTTCTATCAATTGATACAATTCCTGAACATCAAAGCAACGATCCCTGCTATGCAACAACAAATCATAGAGACCCTCATCGCCATATCCATCGTCAGACATTTCATGCCCCCACAATCCTGCATCCAAATCACGTTTGAAATTATTGAATTTTGGTAGGTGATCGAGTAGCTTCCTCGCCATTTCAATCTTTTCAGGTATATCCGCGGAAGCCGGCAAATATTCTCGAAGCAAGGCCTGCATTTCATAGACGGTAGTTCTACCGTACCGACCGTAAAGCATCAAGAAGATGGCACCATCATCTTGCAAAACATCGACTAGCGCTTGTAACCCTTGCTCCGTTGATTCAAGGTGATGTAACACACCTGAACAATTAATATAATCAAATTTTCCTAGCCCCAGAGAAGGTAACTCCAGCAACGACGCGGTTACCCAGGTAATATTAGTGAGCCCTCTAATGGCTGCTCTTTTTTCAGCAACAGCACGGGATGCTTCAGACATATCCAGATAAACTACTTCTCCATTACAATACCGCAGCTGTTCAGCCAAATAGATTACGGCATCCCCAGTACCTCCCCCCGCAACTAAACAGCGAAAACCTGACGAGAAGTCTCTTTTACCATTAAAACAATAGTGATTTAGCTTATCAAGGTTATCTCCCGTTGTCTTAACAAGCCTGTTTTTTTCATCATTGGGATTTCTTGGCGGGTACGGCAACGCCTCATAATGCTGTTTGACTTCAGGAAGAAGCAAAGTTTCATCCATTACCAACGTCCTTCTTATAAATTTACAAGTATATGAATCATCGAAAAAGTCGCCAGTTAACTATAGACTACACTGATAATTTTGAGAGCAGAGCTTAAGTCTATTAACAGTTCTAACGACGAAGCACATGGCCATAAATTGATGTATCGAAGGGTTGATTTTCTAACCACAAAGTAACATCATCCAGGCTAACAGCGACCTCCTCAAACTCCCAACGTAACAACTGTCGATCTAATTTGTTGGCTAGTTTCCAGCCACTACTATCATAAACGGCAATAACTGCATAAACCCGATCATTGCCCTGTTCTAATGGCAAAGGAATCTTCCAACCTGAACCAGTTTTGATGATCTGAATCATTCCGAGGCGATCAAGCGATAAAGCTAACAATGTTTTTGCCGAATCAGATCGCCAATGTAGCGCACACAAATTCTTCAAAGACACCGATTGAAACCAACGATCATCAACCAGTTCAAGCCGTTGTTCAGGTACATCCTCACACTTCCCTGGATGACCGGAAACTCTACTACTTAATATTAATAATCTCTGCGATGCGAACCGTTGTTCTTCTGAAACATCTCCTCTCTGACTCAATGCTTGTGTCTTCAACGTGTATTCAGTGGACACACTTTGGTCAAAAATGCGATTCCCTAAATCAACCAACTCATCTACGTCATTTTTGTTCAGTACGTTCTCATTTTTTTTCCACCCAACGACAGCAACGACGAGAAACAATAACAACACAATACTTGTAAACATTAGCGATCGCTTTGCAGCGGTTACGCGATGCCTACCTTCTACTGTCCCCTGGCCCTTCGATAAGCACTGCCTTACATCGCTAATATTCTGTACCAATCGAACATTAACTTTTTCAGTATCTATTCCATCCGCCAATAGCTCATCAACATTTGGCACATCCATTTGGTTAGCGGCTAGCAGATAAATTACATCACAATCTTGGTCTACCCATTGCTGCAATTGAGAGGATGCCACTTGAAACTTATCTTTTATTCTATCGACAAATGCTATTTCGCCGTTACTCTTCACTGCACCCGTAACAAAAAATATGCAATCCCCTTCTTGCGGGAGAACATTACACAATTGTTTTTTCTGATGTAAAACATGGGCACAATACAGCCCCAATTGCCAACTATCCCCTTGATCAATGGGTTTATCAACATCCACCCTATAACTGCCATGACCAAATTCTCGGTGAATCAGCCCTGTGCCTTTTTTAACAAAATCATGATACCGGTCACTGATGGCTAAAGGCTCCGCCATACCATCAAGACATACCACCGACTTAATATCTGGATCTTCTTCCGTAATGGCCTGAACTCGAACCGGGCCTTGTGTTGTTGCGATATAAATAAAGGTCTGCATACCATCCAGTATAGCTGTATTAAATCAAACTCAATTCCGCATCTGCATTTTGGACAATTACCAACCGCTTATCTTCAACTTCCAACAATAGCTGAGCACTTTGATCCTTTAATGGAGGAAACTGTAATCGCCCGACTTCTGACGACAGGCTTGCGATAATCACGGGGCGGTGTCCATCAGCCATGCCTGATTCTGCATGAACAGTAAGCAATACATAGATCTGATCTGCATTGGCTCGCGAGGGTTTAAAGACTAATGTGAAAGCGCGTGTTTTACGTTGTACCAAAGGCTCACCACTTGCCGCCTGTGCCTGGCTTGGTGCAGTAGCGACCCGGGAGCTTTCTAGTAAGCTATAAAATTGACGACGCAAGACTAAGTCACGGCTAATCGCTGCCCTCACCTTAGACTCATCAACGGATGCTGTACCATGTACATAGTGCACAAGCTCTCCAAACAGAACAGGTGTGATTGATTTAACTGCTGATTTCGTGCCATATCCTGCTTTTGTAGCTTTTACACCTCTGGCAGCCTGTAATGCAACAAATACGGTTTCAACTGTGCCTTCAGCGATGCCGTTCATAAACGATCTCCATACAATGCAATAAACCCACTTTTGAATATGGAAAGATCAGAGCAGAATTCCACTTCACAGCTCTCATTTAACCCTTGTAAATGCTTATCACAACGCTGAAGAACACGATCTAACAACTGCACTCCCTCCATATAAGCATCGCAATCCATATTATCCGTTAACACTTTAAAACCTTGTCGGTTATTTGCTTTAAAGGCCTTTTGAAACTGTTGAACAAGTTGGTTTAGTACTGGAACTCGCAGTAATAGGTCAGGCCACTGCGCTAATATCACCGTTTCAGTAAATAGAGCGGAAGGCTCTCCATCAGCGCTTATCGACAATACGCCACGAACGTTATTCAAGTCTACATCAGACAAACGCTGCAACACCAACCCAAAGGCTTCAGACATCTGGCAGTGCAATAAAACATGAAACCCACTATCGCTGGCGTGTTCACTCAACATCTGTAACTGCGTTATTTCTTCATGGTAAGCAGAATACGTTAGCACTTGTTTTTCTTCCGACAGCAACTCTTTGAGATGATCATTACTTTTGCTTCGTAGTGCTTGCACAAGGCTTGCTTGCCAATCACCAAAACATCGCATTCTCATGATGGTTAATGCCATTACCGATGCGGTATCGCCGACTTCAACTATAGGTTGGTAGGTTTCTGCTTGCTGTTTTGTTAAAAACTTTGGCATTCTCGTTAATGCGTTAACATCGATACCATCAACATCCGACGTTGTCAGCACTTGTTGTAATACTTCCGGTGGCAACTCAATATCCATACTGTGAGTCACATTTTTTCGAGCGTCAACACACTGAATCGCAACCCGTAAGTCAAAAAAATTCTCTGCAACGGTACGGTATCGACGAAACCCTAACGAATCCTCATCCCCTTCCGTTGCTTGTTTCCAAAACCTTATAATAACGTCATCATTAATTGCTAGACGATCTTCCTTCCCCTCTCCTTTATGGTACTCACCCAACCAGGTCCACAGATGTCGAAACCGTCGCTGTTGCTGAGCGGGCTGTAAATGATCCGCTAAATACTGATAAAGTTTCTGCTGTAAATTTGACGCTAACGTTTTCACCGTAGATTCGCACTTTGACGGAAAGAGCCCTTCACCTTGCTCAAACAGACCATCCTGTTGTAATACGGCGGGGTCAACATAAACCAAAAATTCTAACAAACTGGCTAGCGTAGCAATTCGCGTTGGCGAAAGAGTGAAATCGCTATTGGACAAACGTATCGTTAAACCCTGCTCATTAAGCTGTAAATAGGGCGCTACTGGTTCGGGAATGTCAGTAAATGCAGCCCTAAAACGCTTGGGGGTTATCGATTCCTCTAACCAAAAAAAATTCAGCCATACTTTTTGCGTAGTATCTTGGAATGCACTCTGGAATGAACCCTGCGCAATACCCTTTTCAGACGATTTTCCCATTAAGGTTGCCAGTAGCAAGTAACTTAATTCTAAGGTAGCCTTCCCATAATTCCGGCATAAAATCATTTGAGAAAGGTTGTCGATATCATTTTGTCTATATTTAGGCCCACTGATCCCAGGGGCCTCTCTCAACCCGTCAATTGCATCAATAAGCTCAGCACTAACACCATACAGGGCTAACGACATACCATCATAACCTAACGTTCATAGATGCTTTCCCACTGCAACACTTGTTGTCGCCTCTCACGTTGATCTGAAGTGTACCCTCTACCCTTGGTAGAGCCTGATCGATAGCCATCTAAATAAGAGTCAACACGTGTGTTGACGACTTTTGCTAAATGCATATTTTTTTGTCTTAATCGGTAAAGCTTAGATTGTATACCAAGGTTATCTTTCGCCTTTTCTTTCATATCACGATAACTAGGAGTATAGGCGAGCCAAGAGGGGGTCTCGTACTGTTGAAAGGTTTTCATTTTCGATAATACCTTATCCACGTATCCTCTAGTCACAGGAATAACTTGATAACTACCATCAGGCTTTGTTACCCGAGATCCGCCATTATAATGAGATAACGCAAATTCCACCTTGCCATAACGGTTCTGTAACTGCTTTAAAAAAGTAACGCCTGTTCGTATGTTGGTTCGAGCATCAAATAATAACGCGGGGTTAATACCAAACTCGTCACGAGCCGTTTTTGGCATAATTTGCATGACCCCACGCGCCCCTTTATGACTCACGACATTGGGGTCAAAGTCAGACTCTACTTGCGCGACCGCTAATACTAATGCGGGGTCAACACCTTGTAGTTTTGCTTCCTCTACCACAATCTCTTTTACTGCATCTCGATCTAAGCTGAAACGAGCAAAACTGTGGCTGCTCAGCGCCGTCAATACAATAAAGGAAATAATCACCACCCACTGCATTAGCTGACCCTTTCTTACCTGCTTATTTTTTATGTTCGTACTCATAAACACTCTCCGATCAGATAAACTTACAAAGCAAGACGTTTCAACCATGCTTCATCTAATTGGGTTATGGTAAGGTTAGGGGAAGAAATTTTTTCACGAGCGATCAATGCATCACTTAATGATAAATCAGGTGGTAATGCCAATATATAACGCTTTGTTGTACTAAAGTTTGTACTCGAATTTGCACCCAAAGTTGCTACATTTAACGGTTGTAACGAAATATCGAAGTACCGATCTTGGTAGAATATAATGATGTTCTCGTCACTAGCTTTCTCATAAGTCATGTTTTTTTGTGATTCTCGCGATGCACCCTCTCCGGCTGTTGCTCCCTTGTTATTGGCAACAATCTTAACGCCTTCCTTAAAGGTAATATTAGAATTACCCACCTTAGATATTGCCAGACTAACAACGTCGTCGCTAGGCATACTCATCGACATCATCGCCAAAATCATCATTGCAAAAAAGGCCATCGCTAATCCCAGGGCTACCTCAGTCATCGCCTGACTATCGGTTTCAACATTCATACTACCAATCCCTTGGGTTTCGAGCGGGTTTGCTATATCGTAAACTGATCTTTTTCACGGTATACGTATTCCCTGAAATCTGTACCAGGCCACTGACATTTAGCGTTTCCAATAACTTATTCAAATTCCTACTCAGTTTGGCATTACTGATATTTGATTTGTACCAATATTCTGTTCGTGTTGCCCCACCATAAGTAATACGGTGAGATTCATAACCGGAAAATATCACCAGATACTCTTCAAACTCCATCACTTCTGCTTGTGTAAAGTCATCAAAAATAAGTTGGTATGCCCCTACTCCTTGAGACGCGAGATTACCTTCATTCTCCGGGGGGTCACTCCGGTTAACCATCCAAGACAATTTTTCAGCCAATACACTTCCAACATCATTCGCAATGATTTTTGAGTGATCCCCAATTGATCGAAGCAAACAATCACGATTGCATTGCTGTGGGGCATTCCAACCTTCAGGGTAATCCAATTCTACATTCCCCAGTCGCTGACCCGTTTGCACATTTAATAAACGTCCCTCTATTCGCACTTTCACCTTTGTTGTATAGCTATGCTGATATGCGGTGGAATAAATACTAAACAGTACAACAACATCAATGGGAGGACGACGAATGGATTTTGCAATATCAATTAATTCTGCGTCGGTTCTACGCACTCTTCCCTGTACAAAGTTCTCCAGCGTTACAGCAGTTTCATCAAAAACATCAAAACCTACGTCATGTAATTGATTCGAAAGCGCATTTAACACACGGTGAAAAACTTGGCTATTGCGCGCAACGGTATCGCCGTCGACATCTTCGCCCATAATCAAAATATTCGGCCGATCGGCCGCTTGTGCTGGCGTTATCACGGCAATTAATACAAGGCACAGGCCCGTATAAAACCATACCGGCCAAATCTTACCCTTTATCAATCTCTGCATTAGCGCTCTCCTGATACACAAAACGTTCTTAACTCTGGTTATGGATAACTCAGAGCCTTTTTATGATACAGCTGATACAACAATGCCGATCTAACCGTTCTATCTCATCGCTCTATTCAATAATTTTAGTCTATTTGTTTGATTTTAGAGGGTTATTTTTATTTTGGAGGTTCTAGCTTGGAAGGCTGGTTTGATGACTTAGCTACATTGACCGCTTTCAGGTAAAAAACCAACACCCTGTTCAAAGGCTTGACCATCCACCTGTATATTACGAATATTCACTCCTTCCATGTGTCTCTTATACTCAGCACTTACATGCTTAGCTGCCATAAATTTTCCGGATGTGGTATTTGACAACTGCGTTAACAAATGAATATCCAAACTTCGCGGAAATAACCGAACGGGTTGTCCTTCCCCTACAAGCGTCTGTAACCGGGATGTCTCTTCAACTGAAACTTCACCACTAATCACCCGAATAAAACCACTCACGGTTCCAACGCCAACTTCAATAGCTCGTAAACGCCCACCGCTCCACTTCCCTAGGCGTACACCACAATTATATAACCTCTGCTGAATCCACGCCCGCTCATTAACATCGGTAGGCCATGTAAAAACAATATCTGGGCCTTCGCCTGCCTCCAGTTTCGATAACCATAAACGGCTTTGTTTATTCTCTGTAAACGCCTTTTCTATACCCTTCTTTTGTGTAAGAGTCTGCGATACAGGCGTTGGAGGCGGTTCCGGTAGCGACACCACTTTCATGTTAGCAATAACCTCAACACGTTTAATATTGGTGATATCGGACGTATTTTCCGCACGGTCAACACTGTAATCTAAATAATTAACAATCAACACCAACCAGATTGCCCACGCGATATACCATCGGTGTTGTTGCCATTTATTCATTAACACCGAGTCCTAACGCTTGCAGTTCCATCCGCTGAGCTAACTCTCGTAATGCACCTCTTCGCTTAGACGCTGCCCCGTATTGCATACTATGTTGCCTATTTTCTTGGATACTGTTTTGAATGGTGCCATGAACTGCCTCTTGAACAGTTTGTTCCCGCTCCTCACCATACGGTAACGGCATAGGGTCTTTGTTTTCTGTACTTTTATTTCCTATATCTTGTTTCTTTCTTGCCATCAATAACGCTTCTTTTTCAGCAAGTAACTCATATAACGCCTCTCGTTCCGAGGTGACATCATCAAGTTTTTTTTGTAATTCGTGTTTTACTGATTCCATCGTTATTTTTGCGTTATCCGGTGAGAACCACGATGTCGCAAAGATCTGTTCAATACGGGGGGATTCTTGATAAGCCAAGTAACCGATGGAACTAACAACCGCGATTAAAAATAGAGTTTTCATGGTTTTTCTCCTGTTTCAAGGCCATTTTTAAACTTAACTCCTGCATCACATGCATCAAGTGTTAAGCGCACATACTTCAACGAAATTAAGGCTCGTAAACAATTGGCCGTTGGCAAACCCACCACTGTTGTCATAAATGCAGTAGAAAAATGCCTAGTTAGCTCCTGAATAATGCTCTGTATGGTTGTTGGATCAATGGTTTTATCTGATAACGCCCCAATACCCAAGCTAATACCTAACAACGTAAACGTTAAGGATAAAGTTGCAATACCTCCAGCGGTTTGCTGCCCAAGTTCTAACCAAAACGCTGATTCCTTATTAGAACTCAAACGATGAAACGAAAACAATGCCACTGCAAGTAATACACAATACATCAGCGCATAACCCCATCCAAAAACCTGTTGCATCCATTCGAATAACACATTTAATCGCTGATCAGTGATATAACTTGCTAGTGCTAACAAAATAACCCCAACGCCCATCACAGACAAAAACATCCAAGACTTTTCCGGTAACCTAAACCACCCTCGCTCCGTTATGGTTCGGGATGGATTTTCAGCGGTAGCTGCTGCTGACAATGACGCCGTCATTATCGTCGCCCTCTTTTACTTTCTAAAATCGACTGACTATCAAGATTCAGTTGCTGCAACCAAAAATCAACAATATGTTGGTTTGCTTCAACACTGGCATGTACCAAAAATGTTGTCTCATAATGATCAAATGCTTTTTTTACCATTGGATCATTAGCCCCTAGCAAACGGTCATCACGAATCACCATTCGCTCCATATCCATCAATCGGCGCTGACTCAAAGCGATCTTCCGCTTACGTTCAATAGGAGAAAACTCCTCTTGCACAACAATTTCCATTAGGGATGAACGCTCTCGCTCCAAATTTGATAACGTTCTACTTTCTGCATGAAGCAACGTGATGGAGCTAACAAATAACGTCATACCAAAAAACACGCCTCGCATTACATCTCTAAATATCGATTTGTTTTTTTGTGCATGTTGAGTGCTCATTTTTTTCATGTCTAACATAATATCGCCCTCTTTTTATGACAGTGTTAATTGCCTATAAACATATCGGTAGTATTCGCTATACGCATCTGCGCCTTTATCGCCATCGCTTCACCATCTGGCTCTACGTAAGCTATTTCATGCTCTAAAGCTTGAGCGTCTAAGGCCACAAGCTTCGCCATATAACCCAGCATCAAGCGTTCTTGATCCAACAACGCTAATTCACTATCTACATGGCTCAACAAATAGCGAATATATTGCTCTCGGTTTAATGATTGTCCATCTAACACTGGATTTTCATTCGCACTGTGTTGCTGAATAGCGTGTTTTAATTGCTGTACTTTCGCTAAATTTTCGCCGTATTCACGCTGATACTTACTGGGTTTATAAACATTCGGGGTTGTGCTACGGGGTGTTTCTCCACTTGATGAGAGAGCACCCCCCATATTGGTTAGCGGTTGGGATAATAAGTTATCCACCCGCTCCACAGCCCCCTGAAGTCGAGCTCGTGCAGATTTTTGTTTTTCTATCAATGCCATGCTGACGGGGTCATTCGCATCAGCCTTGTTCTTTTTTAATTTTTTTAACACCCGTTGATACAATGTCGCTTTTTTATGTAGCACCCGTTCAGATAACTGCTGCTTTTCATGCAGTAAGCCTAAGTAGTTGGATTTCGCCGTTAGAAATTGATGGCGACTTTCTATAGCCTGTTGGTTCACGGGTTGTTCATTTTCCATCTCAGAAACGATCTTATAAGATTCATGCATGCGCTCCACTTCGAGCTGAATTTGTGCATCTAATGCATGAATTCCGCTCGCCAATGACGATTTTTGAAAATTATCTTCAATGGATGCATCTATATATTTCGCGGGCATACGAATAAGTGTCTCGCTAGCCGCTGGCTGCCAGTCCATACCACCATTACCCGCACTCACAAAACCAGGTGCGAAGCACAATGGCAATAGTAGGATCAATATCGATACTGGTTGCTTATACATATCAACTTCCTTTCTTAAATGGGCTTATATGATTATTAGGTTTTCTTCTCATTTTCCTTACAGTACTAATGACGCTGCCAATAACGATAACGAGATATTTCTGACGCAAGTATCGGGTTTACATTGAATACTTTTCGTCTCCCTTCGAAGGTATCTATGCCCAAAACCAGGGTTAAACTATCAACAAATGACGTGTAATCTGAAAAGTAAAGATCTCGGCCAGGATATGACAATTCAAACGTGCGCAGTTGTAACTTCGCATTTTTAATATCCCCCGCCTTAACGTAATTCAACACGATTAAGGCATGTACTTGCATTCTCTGCTCAACCGATTTTGTGGATGCTACGGGTTCAATATCTCGATATTCATCAATAGCAGTAAGGCATTGATCAAGCGTTTTTGCAGATGCCGCATATTGCGCAGATAATTTTTTCTCGCGTGCGCTTTGACCTAACAACAGCCCATCCTGCTTACAACGTAAAAAATCCTCCATTGCTCTCGTTGCAGCAACCACCTGCTCTTGTTCAATTTTTTGCCTATCACTCAATTGATTAGTAGTGTCAGGGGCTAGTGGTGCAGTTGCGCAAGCGGCTAACAGTAAAGGGATCATTAAACCGCAGACTTTGTAAAAACTCATGGTCAACTCCAGATTTAGGGTGTCTGACCATGACTATGAAAAGGTTAGAGAACTTTTTTGGGGGATACCGATATAAATGAAAATACAGTTCCAGCGATAGACACAGTTGCCCCTCGAACTAAAGGGACAGCAGTAAACACGGGGGTTTGATTAACGGATATATCAATGGACTTACCCACCGCCCCCACAATCGGCTCAAGCCAATAGCCTGGACAACGATCCTCAGGGGCGGTGGTTTGATTGAAATAGGAAAGGGTCACTAAAACCTGAGTACCCCGCAAGCACCCAATATCTAAATCCCCTCCTGAATCAATACCTATTTCTAGCGCAACGCCCAGCAGCAACCATTGCTGGGTTTGATCATATGCGAGGTTTGGCCAGTTTTCATTCAGCATAGATGGTTCAGCCAATGCAACAGCCTCTTTATCAATCTCAATGATAAGTGAGCTGGCCTTCACATTTTTTGCATATAATCGCAGCTGACACACCCCTGGCTCCAAGGGCTCTCGACTGCCGCCTAAGCACAATACGTGCTCTGAAAGTGTCAATGATACGGGCTGATCCACAACCGTTAAGACATCATCTAAAAAACTACCGTTGGAGCTTCCTTCATCGACCAATGTAAAACCATCATGATGGCGCTCAAACTTGTTTTGTTTTCCTAATTGAGATAAACGTGTAAATCCGATAGCAACATTGTCACTATTGTTCTCGGTGTCACTACGTTTAACATCTGGTCTATTATCCGCGCCATACCGGCTAATCCGCACCCTATCACCAACTATAACGTTAACGCTAGCAGCTAGGCTTTTTGATTTTATAATACTTCGCCCAATCATCACGGACAACGTCCGAATAAAAGCCATTCGTGCGGCTTCTACATCACTTTTTTCTTGCTGTATTCCTTTTGCCACATTCACACGGTTCAACAGCTTATCTACTTTCATCAACAAAGAATAAGGATTTCCATCGGTCGCTTTCACTAACGACTGCTCAACTAGTATTTTCTTCATAGATAGCAACTGAGCTAACACTTTATTGTGTTGATAACGCACATACCTAAAATAAGATGCAATCAAAAAAATAATTAATAGAACAGTGGTAAAGATGTATCTCCATAAATACGGCAGACCTTCACGATGTAGTATAAATTCATAACCATTTTTTTGGATATTGGCTCGCAGACCTTCATCATCCAATACTTGTTCCAAACTTTGACGAAAATACAGAGGAGATAATTGCGATTCAATAACAATTTCTCTATTCTCAACAGAGTGCAATAACACCTGACTTGGACTCACTTTATTTGCCGTATTATCGGTCTCTCTAATAAGATTGCTTTTAAAACTATTCTGAAAATATTGTTCAAACGAAAGCAGTTCTCCATGCGCAAACTGCAAAAATGTTAGATGATAATCATACCAACGTTGATACTCTTGCAGTTTAATCGCAATCACTAACCCACTATCACGCCCGATTTGGCGAGCATAGTCAGATAACGCAGACTGAAGACAACGGCCAACACAATCTACAGGAATAGGTTCTGTCAGCACACCGTCATCATCCCAGAGCCCTACCCTACGCCCTGTTTTCACATCAATCATGCGACTCGGAACACTAATTTCTCGATGAATCATCCCTGCCCCCACACGCTCAACATATCGCACATTAAATAAGATCACCAAATCGATATCCGATGCACTTGTATTTGCCAAAGCGATAATATCTTGCGCTGTCTGTTGCTTACACACATCCATTAAACACAGAGGTAAGGTTTTGTCAGCAGCCAAACTCAGCACATCAAAACCTGCTCGTTGCAACTGGGTAAAAATGGCATTATTGGCCCGCTTATAAGCAGGGTGTCCAGCACGCAACCCTAAATCACCTGACTCCGCGACAATTAAGATGCGCCACTTACCTTGAGGGGGCGGCTGAGTTTCAGCACCCACAATACCACTCAGGCTCCACATTAGAACACAAATAATGCCCGCCAAATAACCGACTGTACTACGCATTTTATTAATCATGTGCGAGCCTAAAGCCAAAATTAAAATAGGTACTCTCAACAATATCCGCACTTCGATAGGCCGAACGTAAATACCCCCTTACATTATGCCAAGAGCCTCCCCTCAATACTCGACGACGGCATTGCTCAGATTGTGACTCTACCTGCGAAGCGGTTTCCCAGGCATCACCATTGCTCGGGGCTCCTTTATAGTTATCATGCCAACAATCCTGCACCCATTCCCAAACATTTCCGTGCATATCATACAAACCAAAGACGTTGGCAGAAAAGCTCGCTACAGGAGCCGTTTGTCGATCATCCCACTGGCTACCACAACCGTCGCAATTGGCTTGATTTTCACCTATATTATCGCCCCAGGAATAATCACTATTCTTGCGACTCTCACTACCTCTCTCGCCCACGACTGCTCTTGCTGCGTACTCCCATTCGGCCTCACTGGGCAACCTGAAACGTTGACCAGTTTTCTGATTAAGCCATTGAATATAGCGCTGCACATCATTCCAACTCACATTTATTATAGGTCGATTAGCTTTGCCCCAGCCTTGATCAGAAGCATTGTTTGAACAGACTCCAGAATCAATACAACCTTGGTATTGAGCCCATGTCACCTCCGTTTCCCCCAGCTGAAAAGGCTGAATCGTCACTGTGTGCGGGGGACGCTCCACGTTAGAATAACCCGTGGAGCCCATAACAAACTGCCCCCCCGGAATACTTAGCATCGTGGTAACACTTACCGTTGATTCAGGTTTTCTTGACGTAGAATCAAAAGAGGTATCGTCTTCTTCCTGTTGTAACGACGCTAACCCTGATTGAGGCAGAGTTATTTGCTTTTCGATTTCTTTCTCAAGTTTCTGTATCGAGCCCCTCGGGGTTTGCGATAAGGTCTTATCCTGAGACTGCTGCCGCCCCCCAATTAACCACCACAACGACCCGGCACAAATACAAGCCATTAGAATAAGAAAAAAAATCGCTAAAAATGCACTTGCAGATCGCTTATCGTCGCCTTTTGTACGGTACAATGCTTGTCGTTTATGAAGAATGCGTTTAATACTCTCAGCATCTAACCCCACTTGTTCTCCGGCCTTTCTTAATGCGGCCAAGCTCTCCTCAAGAATAGTGCCACGAGCCTGTACCAAAGCATCATCTACCATCACGACAAATACCTGCATCGGCTTTATCGTAGATTCCAATCGCTTTTTTACACAAGAAACCAGATGCCTTAAAGTACTATCTCTCAAATTTTCGGTCTCGGCCAGCATCTGTAACTGCTTATATTGTGCTTTATCAATCCCTCCATCTTCCAACAAAAAATCTTCAATAGTTTGTTCAAGCTGTTTTAACTCAACTCGAACGGAGCTAGGTGCGGGGCCTATTTCAGTAACCGTATCGTCATTTTCACCGCCGCTACCAATAGGGCCATCACCAACTGCTTTATCATTCATTGCGCCCTGTAAACGCCGCAAAAATTCACTAGCATCCGCTGGTCGCTTTTCACGTCTGGGGTTTAATGCCGCCAACACCAGCGTATTAAAGGATGCCCCCATATCTGGACAGTAAACGATAGGGTCATCACAAGGTCCTGTTGGAAGAGTCCCTGTTAACATTCGATAAGCCAACACTCCGACACTGTATACATCTGAACCCGCAGTGACGTGACTTCCACTTTCTCGTTGTTCAGGGCTCATGTAGTTTCTTGACCCCATCACTACACCCGTTTCACTGTGTTGGGAGTCAGGAGTTTTTGCTACTCCAAAGTCGCACAGCTGCGCTCGGCCATTCGCTTCAAACAAAATGTTTGCCGGTTTGATATCTCGATGTATCAAATCCGCATTATGTACCTCTGCTAAACCTGAGAGGATTTCTGTCAAAATTTCAGTCACACGTAATACAGGCAGTTTACGCGGCCGCAATTCCTTTGGTAGACGATTTAATGCACCTGTCGTTAACGCGTCTTTACCAATCTCATCAATCAATGAACGCTCAAGATAAGGCATCACAAAATACGGAGTACCATCAGCCATTTCATCAAAATCGTAAACATTAACAATATTAGGGTTTGTCGATAACTGTCGTAGTAAATTTGCTTCTCGTACAAACCGCTCGCGCAACACTAAACCCCTATTTCTAGCAGTATTTAATGAAGAGTTACTGGGGACCTCTTTTGAAAGATCATAGAAATCTGCATTGCATATTGAGAATACTTTGATAGCCACCTTACCGCTAAGCTTTGGATCTTCCGCAAGGTATACCGCACCAAAACCTCCTGAGCCTAGCAATTTGATGACCCTATATTTTCCAATGGTCTGCGGTATATCCACCCATCTACCCTCTTACAAAACAGCCAAAATGTATTTTTTCGTAATTTTTGCGCTTTTCGTTTCTGTGCTTTATTTGTTATTTCAGTTCTAATTCACGACTAAGCCTTAAGCAATTCTAGTCGCTTACACGTAATTAGCCATGTGAATACAATCACTTAGCTTATGGAAGTATTAGAAGCATTTTTCACAAACTTCGTTGCTATATCCCCTTTTATTCCTAGCCCATACAATATTCAAACAATTTGATCTTGAAATCCTGCGGTACAGGGCCGATATAAATAATAAGACAATGCTAAAACAACGATTAAAAATAACAGCTTTCATGCCGTCAAATTATATCCACCAGGCATTCAACTTGCATATGTCTTTGATAACGTCAAAACAAATGAAGTTATATAGATGCACCGGTAGAAGCGATAAAAAGTCGTATTAGGTAAGGGGAAAGACAATGAGTTTAAGCAGTAGTAGTCTCAATCAGTTTGTAATCCAACATACCTTAAAAGCTATGGGTATTTGCTCGAAAGCGATTGAAAACCTGCTTTTAGGAACTGCAGCAGCACAAGAAAACCTGATGTTACAATCAGAAATATCAACAGGTATAGGGGTTTACGGAATATCCAAAGAAACCCACTGCCGACTCTGGGATGACTACCTAGCTCTTGATCCAGACCTTGCAAGTGAGGTACGCGGACTTGCTTCTCAGCACGAGTTCTTAAAACACCCTCATATTGAGCTTGCAACAAACCTTGCCTATGCCACCGCTATTGCCTGGATGGTATACAAACGAGGTGGCGTAATATTGCCACACCCAGATGATGTCGAAGGGTTAGCACTATGCTGGGCTGAGCATTTTGTAAAAAAATCTGACGCAAACGATGAAAAACAGCCCTTAATTGACACTTTTGTTAACAGCTATCGCAAAATGGGACGCAATGATCCCAGTCTAGCTGCATAACATATTTTTTAAGGTGCCATTTGTTGTAAATAGTAGCGATATCCCCTCATCGCTACTATTTACAACTCTAGAAGCTTCAATTGACTGTAAAAACTTTCGAACATTCGTCAATAGATCGCTATAAATCTCACTGAATGCCATTATACTTCGAGCAAACCCCTAGCAATACAATCAAACTACACACCCAATAGGCTACGCTCTCTCTGTGGATATATTATTAGTTGACGATCACGCCCTGTTTCGAGAAGGGTTAGCCCTAGTGCTCAAACAGCAGTTAAACAGTTCTGAAGGCAACGTCAATATTTTGGAGGCTGATAGCGCAAAAACGGCACTTCAAGCCCTTCAGCAACACCAAGACCTAGATTTGATCCTGTTAGATTTACACTTACCGGACAACCAAGACTTTTCTCTATTGCAACAAATCAAATCTTCCGACCCAAGTATCCCAGTGGCGATGTTATCTGCCAATGAAGATGCCCAAAAAATCCAACAAGCATTACAACAAGGTGCAAGCGGCTTTATTACCAAGAGTTCTAAATCATCGGTGATGATCAGTGCCATTCAGCTCATTCTTGCCGGAGGTATCTATGTCCCTCCTGCGATACTAAAAGCTGACCTTGGCGGTGAACAAGTTAGCAGTGAACCAGAAGGGAATAATGTAAACACCGCACGTTCACCCAACTCGGTCGATAATACCGTCGTCATTCAGCTAACAGAAAGGCAAAAAGAAGTACTACATCTCATGGATGATGGCCTATCCAACAAAGAGATTGCCAAAGTACTTAATATGTCCCCTAGCACGGTGAAGGTTCATGTAGCAGCCATATTACGAGCCTGTAACGTGAATAATCGTACCCAAGCCGTTTCCTTTGCACGAACCCACCACCTTTTATAAAGCAACGTTTATGAACGACATCCTGTTATTTCTCATCACCATCAGTATCATTGCCTTCTGGTGGTACGGATCACAAAGCAAAGAGCTGACTATCATTGAAGCCAAACGACTGTGCGGCTTAGATAACCTACAATTTTTGGACCAAACGGTTGAACAACAAAAACTATGGATAACTCGGAGCAAGCAAGGCAATCTCTGTTTTTGTCGATCTTACACCTTTGAATTTACTACCACGGGGGAACAGCGCTACCAGGGCCGAATTTTGGTGGTCGGAGGAAAAATCACAAAATCAGAATTGGATGTATATCGCATTCACGACTAATCAAATGATACGTATTATCAATATTTTAAATGGGAACACTTGCCCGATTTTTATTAATAACGTATTTACCCATTCCACCAACATTGGTTGTGACAGCAGCTATCGTTCAAACAGCTCCCAGTCCGTTACAAATAACTTCAGAACATCTCGGTCCTCAGTCTTCAGCGCTCCCCAGGTATTGCAAATATCTTGCCATACACGCACCTGAAAAGTTTTCACTACAGAACGAAATGGATGGCCCATCAATTCACCGTCATACAGTGCTTTTCGCTGATCAAAAGCCTTTTCATTAAACACTGTTTGCCCACCCTTTTCATAAGAATCATAAGCACTACTATTCTGTGCCATTAACGATGAGTAGGTTTGCATGATAATATCGAGCAACGGTTTAAGTGCCGCTATTGTTTCAGGTGACAGAGATATCTCGGATGTCATCGTTGTTTCACAACCTACTGCATTATCCAGCACATGCTGCCCATCACGTATTGCACAGAGCCAATCAAAAGTAAGAGGTGCCGTTCTTTTCAGAAGACCTGCCGCACTAGGATCTTTTAAATTCATTGATAATTGGCCATATATACTGGCATCAGCAATCGTAAATTGATTCCCCATTGCATAGGGTTGTTTCGCCAGCAAGCTTTCCATAGCGCTAAGATACATTCCCCAGGCGTTATCTAATATGTTATGGGTTTCCGGCCAATAATCTATCGAAGGTGGTTGCAAACTTTCCTTAACTCGCCAACGCGACCCTTCTGGTGCGACACTAAAAAGATAGGGCAATCGATAAGCTTGTCGTTCAGAAAACTGCTTTGCTACTAACCAGCGAGCCCCCGTCGGCAATATATGTTTAAACTCCCTAGCCAGGCGAGCACCTGCATTATTCGTTGTAGCAGAAGTAACCCAACGCATATGGTGCACCATATACAAGCCAAACTCATCCATCGCATCATCAATTAATGTTGCTAGAAAGTGTAGTGTGGGGTGTTTCGGAAAAAAGCCCGAATTTACGTTATTACTTGTACCCCTCTCTCTTTTCGAATCCAACCAATGTGCTATCGCTGTTGAATCAAACTGAAAATGTCGACAGTCCTCGGTTAGATAAGGAACCAATGGATACTCATCCAAATCTGACATAACAGGAAAACGCGAAACATTCCCTTTATGTTTCGCCAACTCTAACCGCGCCTGTATTTGGAGGTTTTCAATACGTTTTCCATTGGCAGGAAGTAACCGATAAGGAACTTTCGCATATTCCAGAAGCGCTTGAATTTTAAGAGTGTACGGAGATAACTCAGATCCCCAGAGAATGGTGTCCGTCATATCATTTCACTGTTATAAAAAGAATATTAAGTGAAACAAATGATGGTGAAAAAAGCAATTCCCATAAAACTAGTAGCAACTAGAGCAGCTCAACTATTAACAATTGTTTGTTTCCAACCAGACTAGACGCTTGCCAGCACTACACCTTAACGTTCATGCCCAAAAACCACCCTCACATCCATATTTTCTCTACTAAATGTTCGCAACGCCTCCAAGCTTTTCTTTGCCAACCTTTCATCCTCTGACCAACCAGGTACCACATTATTCTCAAAGCCCCAGCGAGTATGACTCGCATCCCCTGTTAGCAACACCCATCCATCTGTTGCATTCACCAAATAAGAAACATGCCCGGCCGTATGCCCAGATGTGGATATTGCCCACAAAGAACCGTCTCCCAAAAGATCAATCATTTTACCCAATGGCACAACATTCAACACACCAGGCCCGTCAAAATCCAACGTCTGTAATTCGGACACATTGTCAAAGTGGTCGTTATACATAATCAATGGATATTGATGTAACGATTCGTTTTTTCCAAGTACAACGGGAATACCTAGAGGCAAGACAGGTAACCCAGATGAATGATCTCCATGCACATGGGTCAAAAACACCATTTTTACATTAATATTACTCTCTTCAACCTGACTTAAAATATCCTGACCAGCAAGCTGAACACTATCTTCAACAATCCACTGAGAAATAAGCCCTTTTAGGCTTCCTCTTGCTGTATTCCGAAACCGTGCATCAAGCCCTGAATCAATAAAAATATCGCCCTTTTCAGGGTGGCGTATCCAATGCGCATATACTTCAACATCAACACTTCCTGCAAGATCACCCTCCGATGCCGCTTTTTCCTGAAGATAAGATAACGTTTTAGGGTTATCAAGGTTTAACATTCCTGAAACTGGAACTTTTACCACACCGGTCAGCAAGGTTTTAAAGGTAACCTTACTAGATCCATGTCGTATCTGCTCCCAATCAGCCTCCTCGCTAGTTTCAGGTACTACATATGCCTGCCTTTTTGGAGCAGGAACACTCACAAGCAAAGTGATAGCAAGCCCTAGCACTGCCACAAACACAAAAATGACTGACTTTTTCATTAAAAACCTCTCGATTACGTATGAATTGAGCTTTCCCAACGGATGTCTCAATATATATTGAAGCCTTCATTTGATGAATATAAGTGAAACAATATGAAAACATTAGTGAATTTTTATCAACAATGTTTTCATAGAGAAGTTGAACATGGGTAAACTTGATGAATACCAAGCATTCGTTACTATTGTCGAACTAAATAGCTTGTCCAAAGCAGCAAAAGCACTTCATTTATCCCCTTCTGCCACCAGTAAAAAATTAACGCAATTAGAAGACTCTCTCAGCGTGACACTATTAGAACGCTCAACTCGCTCATTGGCAGTAACCGATATTGGACAATCCTTTTACCGAGACTGTAAATCTATCCTCGCCTCGGTAACAGAAGCTGAAGAGAGGCTTAATGATCATAAAAAATACGTCATAGGAAAACTCACCCTATCTTGCCCTCGAGTATTATTACAGCCTCAATTTTTCCGTATGCTAAATGAATTTAAACAACAACACCCTGACATCAAATTCAATGTTTCCGTATCTAATGAAATTGAAGACTTAGTTGATGGGCAGATAGATTTTGCTTTTCGCATTGCCCCTTTAAAAGATTCTCGACTAACTGCAATACCTTTTTCGGAAACCCGCCCAATATTTTGTGCTTCTCCAGAATACATAAAAAAACACAGAAAACCGGAGAACTTACTCGATCTAAAAAACCACAGCGTCATTATTCCAACATACCTAAATTTGTCTGATCGCATACGCCAACTTTTCCCTAACCAAGGAGGTTCGCTAGATTTGGAATTATTGGATACGACTGATGATGTATACGCTCTATATCAGTGGGTTAAACAAGGGGGTGGGATATCTATGATGCTAGATATGATGATCAACGACGACATTAAAAGCGGGAAGTTAGAACCGTTATTTACAGAGTTTTCGTTTCCAACGCAAAAGGTACAATTATTGTTTAACAAAACACGATATCAACCCAAAAAAATGCTTCTCTTTAGAGAGTTTGTACTCAGCTATGTTAGCAATACAGTAAATACCAAAGCTAAAGCCAGCTAACCTGTACTAGTCTGCACTAGTCGACGATGATTGTTGATGTAACCAGTAATAATCCTCAGCTTCTCTAAGACAGCCAACCGAAACTCGACCACCAAGAGGTTCAATAATGACCCAACCAGCTCCAAATGCGGGCTTCTTCATCTTGCATCCGATTTTTTGAAGCAAGCTAGCGACTTCACCTTCCCTAACACTTTCCATAAAACGACCTCTTAGCCGAAAGATCACGTAACAGCTTAGAACATACAATTATTAATGTTCATTATGAATGATCAACATAATAGCAGCTAAACGACAATTCATTTGAAAGTCAATTATTTTTATAACAGTCACGATGTCAGTAAATACCCCAACATGGCCCTTAGTTTTGCGGGTTTCACTGGTTTTTTCAGCATTTTAAGCCCATTCCCTTCAATTATTTTAAATACATCGCTATTGGTTTCCCCTGTCAAAACCAACGCAGGGACTAGCTGGCCAACCTGAGTACGGAGGTATTCGATCGCCTCAACGCCATTCACTTCATCCTCCAAATTATAATCAGAAAGAATAACATCTGGCTGATACCCCTTTACGAGTAATCTTTTGAGTTCGTCAAAAGAGCCTACTTTTTTCACCTCGGCACCCCATGCCACAAGTACCGTTTCAAGTGATTCCATTACAAGTAAATCATCATCAAGAAGCAATAGTTTTTTCCCCGCAATGTCATTCGGCAGGCTGTTTGCAATTAAGGTTGGCCCTGATGAAACGCTCATACCTTCTTCCGTCAATTCATGTGTTTTATCATCATTCATCACCAAGGGTACCTGTAACTTAAATACCGTGCCCCGACCTTCTATCGATTGAAGAGATAATGGATGAGACAAACTATCCGTTAAACGTTTAACAACAGATAGCCCTAACCCAAACCCTTTTTCAGCCTCTTGATTCTCGTTATCCAGCTGATGATGTGATTCAAAAATACGGGTTTGTTGTTTTTCTGGAATACCCCGCCCGGTATCCCAAACTTCTATACTTATCTTAGATCCTCCAACCAACCGACAAGCAACCAAGATACCCCCTCTTTCGGTGTAACGAACCGCATTACTAAGCAAATTCCGAATAACACGTTCCAACATCATCGGGTCAGTGTGTATCGTAAGCGGCTCAATATCCGCATACTCTTTATCTGCAATAAACAATGACAACCGAAGTTGCTTATCTTCCGCCAACACCGAAAAATCGTTCACTATTCGTTGAAATAAGGATCGAATATCCACTGGAGATTTCTTCGCTTTTTTCACCCCCGCATCCAACTTTGAAACATCTAACAAATCCGTTAACAGCAACTCCAGATGTTCTATAGATTGATCTAGGCGAGTTAACAAATGACTGGTAGATCCGCCTTGCTCTTGTTGTAATGTTTCTACAAACAATCCCATAGCATGGAGCGGTTGTCGAAGGTCATGACTTGCACCAGAAAAATACTCACTAATTTCTTCACGGCGTTCGTTCGCGGAACGAGCCAATGCATCGCTTTGCTCTCGTTTATCCTCTAATTCAAACATTGCCTCTTTTAGTTGATGGTGTGTTTCTTGAATCGTGTGCAGCATGTCATTAAATGCGATTACCACCACACCAACCTCATCACTACCATTTCGCTCGGCTCTTAGAGAATAATCATGACTACCCGTAATATGATCGGCAACGGTACTAAGTTGCTGCAGAGGATCGGTAATCATCTTCTGTAACCGGGTCGTTAATAAATAGGCTAACAAACCTGCTGCAAACTGAATCATCAACGCTACTAACGCGAACTGCCAAAGCCGCTGTTGTATTTGTTGTAAACTCACCTTCATTACTAACTGACCAATCTCCTTTCCCTTTAGCAATACCGGTTCTTCGACGACAAGGTGAGCATCATCAAAGTAGTAATTCTTATACTGTGCATTGGCCTGAATAGAATCTGAATTTTCGCAAAAACCCAACCTCCCTGCTGCACTGCCTATCGACTCTCGGCGATACTGAGCCAAAACGATTGAGGTTTTTGACGTTGACGACACTAGACAAGCAATGATCACAGAAGAATGAAATTCAAATGCTGCAACATTGGTACTCGCCGCCTTTTTATCACCAAACGCTACCGCTGCACCGCTGCGCGCAGCGATCACCTTCGCCAGCACTTGCATCTCACCAATCAAACGTTGCCTCGCTGTTTGTTGGTCATACGCAATAAACGCAATAGATGCCACCAGCATCGACACCCATAATGCGACACTGATAATCACCATCAATTTTCGACGTATCGGTAAATCTGCGAAATAGGACGAAAATAAAGCCATCGTTAACGTAATCCCTGAGAGGACGAATTCGAATGCTGAGGTGTCAACCGTTTCACCTCACGAGCAAGGCTTAATAAATCAGAACTCACGGACAAACCATTTGCCATTGCCGTACTAAGGTTAATATCAAACTGCATCTGATCTTCTGTTCTGACAATATTTATAACCCCCCCTTTCTCTGCAAATCCCTTACGATCTCCCACACTTAATACATACATATATTGGATTTGGGTAAAAAAGTGAGGTAAGCGAATACGTTGCTCATGAGAGACAAATAACATATGGCAGCCGGTTTCAATGTCTTTTAATTTCTTGGTGCGCCTCAACACCAGTCGGTGACTCCCAATGAGTGTGCCGTCAACCGCATCCAGCATCGAACCAAACGCAATATCACCAAACAAGCACAACCGTAAATCGCTATCGTTTGCCTGAAAAGCTGACTCTGGCCAATCAACAAAGTTGGCGAAATTGTAAAGAAATAGCGCCTTTAATCGTTCATCCTCTGTAGAGGCATTCAAGGTAGAAATAAGGCAGATGCTAATCAAAAGAACGAGGAGTATGATTCGTACACATCTAGCTCTAAAAAGGGCACCCCATTGAGAGAAAAACATTATTTCCTCCCCTTCTGTATCTCTGAAATATTCGACAAGCCAGGAAGATCACCACCAATAAGCAACGTCCCCAAAAACTGCTGCATTGAATTTTCTAATTGACACCGTTCTTTATCCACATGTTTGCTCTGTGTTTTATCACAGGCATTAAACACCGACGCAAACAATCGACTGGCATCACTAACCTTACCCACAGGTTCTGCATTTGACCCAGGAGACAAGTCACTCTCCTCTTTAATCGTTTCTGAAATGTCATTGCTGACATCCACCACAATATCAGGAGTAGTAACACTTAACGTTTCATTTTCACGAAGAGTAATAGCCCGACCGGTTCGTGCAATGACACTTCCCACATTACTAACGCTACCTGTCACTACGGCACCATCGGTAGCATCGGTAGCAAGATCAAACGCATTAATTTGTACATCGTTATTAATAGTAATCGTTCGGGTATTACCTAATGTGAGACTTGCATCGTTGTAACTATCAATCAGCACATCGCCACCTTGTGCCGAGATAGTCACATCACCACTCGCACCTACTCCGTCGCCCAGTGTAAATGCATGGCTTTGATCGCCAGTATCACTATGACGTATGCGAATAGCGACCTGATTAGTGGGCAGATTACCCAAGCCTCCATCAACACCATCATCCACGGTATTGATAGACTGTATAACGGTTGCTGTTTGATCACCAATCAATAGGTTCCCTTGTTCAATTTGTATATCAATCAACCCCGCTCTCACCCCATCCGCCAATGTATCAGTGGCGGATACCGTATTGTTAACGCTTAAATCTCCTTGCTGTACTTGCAACACAACATTGCCATAACTGGCAACTAATGCATTACCATCACCAGAAAGGTCTTCTACCTGTAAACCGTTGGACTCCACGACGGTCAAGCTTGCAACATTACCCCCTTGCCCGGTAATACTGACATCTAACCTGTCGACACTTGTTAGCAACGTAACATCATTTACCGCTGCCGTTAGCTGGACGGTTGCATCCTGGGTCGTTAACACCACTGAGCTATCACTATCTTGTATATCCGCCGCTTGGATATTAATGCTATTTGCAATCACTAATCCCGCATCAGGTAATGTTACCGTACCAGCAGCCGTCACCGATAAATCACTCACACCATTAAACGTTTGCAGTGTTATATCATCCTGCTCAGTAATATTTACAGCCCCACCACCAGAAATGGTCATCGACAACGTATCAACAGCAACTTCCATATTTGCCACATTACCAAACCCTGAATTTAGACTTACGCCACCGTTATTCGCATCAATATCGAGATTACTATCCCCCGCATCATTAATTGACGCCGCATTAACAAGTACCGCTGAGGCTGTATTATTAGATGTCACTAGCCCCGTTACCGTCGCATTACCTCCCACCGTAAGCTGTATTGTTCCTCCGCCGGAATTTACTATAACACCATCTGCTATTTGTAAATTACCGCCCGCTACTAAGCTAATATTTGTATCATCAACGGTTACTGTGTTTTGATCGCTAATGCTGTTGTTAACAAACAAACTACCATCTGCTTGCAACGTTAATGTATTTCCATTACTTCCATCTAAATTAATCGATGTTGCAACAATTAGATCACCGGGCTCAGCACCTCCAGCATTAGTAGTTTCCACCACTACATTCCCTAGCGCCAAATTAGCTTCTAAGGTAGCAACATCAATCGTTGACGCTGTTCCTGTCGGTGTGAATACTCCTGCAGCAGGTCCGTTATTATTCGTCGCGCCAGTAATAGTGACATCAAAAGGGTCTATTAAGAATGTTCCATTCTCACTGAGTAAATTGCCGTCCGGTGCATTGGTCGCTGATGTGCTCACATGACCAAAAATATCCACAGACTCATAACCTGAAACCTCAACAAACCCTCCGCGTTCAGAACCGGTAGCCTCAATCACCGCACCATCTCGAAAAATAGCCTGGCCATTGGCAATAGCAATAACCTCGCCCCCACGGGATGTTACTGACTCACCGCCATTAGCCATGGTAAGGCTACCATCACCCAACGCAACCGCCGATTGCCCGAATAATTTAACAGAACCACCGCGAGTCCCCCCATTGGCGTTAACGTTACCTAACTGAGCTACCCTGTCACCTATTAGCGACACCTCGCCACCATCCAAAGATGACGATACATCTATATCACCCGCATTAATCACATCCCCCGAATGACTGGACGTTAAAAATACTCGCCCGCCTTGATGTATCACCCCTTGTGCCTCAATAACACCCTCGTTGTTTACTACCGTCTGCATCAGTGCATCGGTTACAGCGGCACTCATCACCACCATTCCTTCACCAACCTGAATTTTCCCATTATTGGAAACCAAACCTTGATAAGTTGCTTTATCCACGGCCAAGGCAGGTAACGATTCGGAAAAAACAATGGTGACTTGATCCGCTGAAGTAAGTTGAACCAACCCATTGTCAGAAGCTAGCTCCCCATTACTCGTCACGGTGTTTGATATTAATGCGAGGTAACCTCCAGGCTCGACATGAATCGAACCGTTATTAACAACACCACCACCAACACCGTCCATCGACTGAAACTGATACAACCCTGCGAAGAAGTCATCATCCGATAAAGAAAGTGTTGTTGCCACCAGGCCTCCAACATTCACCGAAGCATTCTCACCAAACAAAATTCCTGAGGGGTTAATCAAAAAAAACTGGCCATTGGCATTTAGATTTCCGAAGATTTCTGAAGGATTACCTCCTAACACACGCCCCAAAGCAATAGCATCACTGTTCGGCTGAAATATATTCACAGTTTCATGCTGAGCAATAGAAAAACCTTCAAAGTTAATACTCGTCTGCTGACTATTTTGCTGAATCGTCAGTACATCCCCCAGTTGAGATACAGAAGCGTCACCACCAACAACCTGCGCCCCTTCAGGTAATGCATACAGTGATTTTGGCAAGCATAACAAAAATACAACAACACTGAGCAACACCACTCCTACACCAGTATGAATAGTAGGAAATATTTGTTGGTTATTAGAATCGTACATTAAATTCACCATAAACCGAGCGTTGTTGTGCCGGATCAATTGTTGTATTAACAGCATTGGTTTCTGTAATACGCTGTTCAACTTTATTAGTTCTCGCTACTGTCACTCGACCAAACACGGATAAAGTCGACGACAATTTCACATTAAAATCAAAACCAAAACCAAACCCACTGGCTGTCAATTCTTCATCCATCACTAAAACACTTCCAGCCTCGCCAGCTTGGGAGCCATTAATTTGAGACTCATCCCTTGTTAATTCATTACGCTGAAAAAGAGCCACATCATAAAAAACAAAAGGAACAATTGCCTTCGAAATCGCCCGAGAAACCACGTTATCCCCCAACCATCCAGGGTTCATCAGTCGCCACTGAAATGACGACAACACACCATTATCGGCAGAATAAAACCCCGTCTCTAACGCCCGAACCGCAAAAGGCCCGCTAACACTGATCTGCTCCATCGACGGCAACGCCACATCCGAATACTGGCCTCGAACACTCCACTCCAACTGGCTCGACAACCACAGCCAATCCCATTGAAATCGATACCGTAACTGTGCCTTGGTAAAGGTATCGTCTAGAAGGTTAGAGCCACCCTCCCCATTTATAAACGCATCTTCTCCAAATTCTTTTTCGTAATGTCCTGCATACACATCGATAAGAAACTGTTGTTGAATTGAACTTCCCGTACCGCGATAGTTAAGTGTCAATAACAAACCCACACCATCAGACGTTTCATCTTTATCCAAAATATCCGTGGTCAAACCACTCTTCACATCAGAGGTTTTACTATCACCATAAACCGCTAACGTACTATTTAAGGTACGTGACTTCGCCCACTGATAACGCATATCCACACGGGCAATACTCGCCTCACCCTCTAACCCCAAATCTGAAAAATCACGACCAATATCAAACTGATTATTACTCGCTAACAATCCCAGCGACAACGCACTATGAAATAAAGGCGTTCGATACGATAACGATCCATATGTCGTATTCTGATCCCCCTCTTTACTATCAAAAGACTGCAACACCCCCACCGACAACTGATCGGCAAAACCCAACGGATTATTCAACGTTAAGGACACCAAACCCCGGTTCTCCCCCGTCGTATCAGTGCCGTAGTTATCAACCTTAGTTAACAGTTGCCAGGACTCTTCCTGCTGAACTTTAAGATTAATACGTGTTTCGCCAGGCTTTGCACCTTTTGAAAAATAGCCAAACGTTTGTAACCCCGGAAAACTATTCACATGACGTAACAAAGATTCAATGTTGAAACTATTCGTCACCTTTCCAATAATCGACGAAAACGGCGACTGTAACTGTCCCCTCCCATACAACGACTCACCCCGAATATCCACACTCGCAATCACCGCCTCAATCACCTGCAATCGAATAGTGTTATCCACCACCTCCTGCTCCGGCACAATCACACGACTAAATGGAAAACCCACAGCATGATAAAAACGCGTTAAATGATCCGCAATATGATGAATTTCGGACACCGTTAACGGATAACCCAAAACCGACTGTTTGGACTTAATTAACGCCTGTAATCGCCCTAAGGTAATTCCATAACGCTCACGCTCGACTAAACCATCAATTATAAAACGGTTCACTCGCAAACGTTTTGCAGATTGACTCCTATTGCTATGATGCACCAAAGGCGCTATATCCAAGGAACTTGGTATTGGCGTTGTATCTGCTGTCTGTGCAAACAATGCACTCGAAAAAATGCATAAGGCACAACCAACCAACAAACTACACTGTATTAATTTCAACAATCCACCTTTCAAAAACTCACACCCTAACAAAAGAATAAGAATCCAGTCATTTTTGAAAGAACCCGAAACCCAACTATTCAAGTGAACTCAAACCCCGCAATGAGTGACGTATTCGTAATACCCGTTCAGAAACGACTGCGGCAGGGACGCCGCAGTCGAGCACGCATGGATGCGATCTTTTGCGATTTCTGAACGGGTATTACGAATACGTCACGTTCTCTGAAATCCGCTAGATAACATCCCTTTAAGCTTTTCAACAAGTATAGTCTCTCCACAACCAAACAATCCCACCAATCCATAACCGACAAATGGCCCACAGGGCTTCCCCTGCAGGCCATTCACCACTAACTAACAATTACTTCATCGAATCAACCATCGCATCAATAATCTCACCATTATCCGCATCAATCTCCCAAGAGAACAACCCTCCCAACTCATGCTGTTTCACATAACTCCCCTTCGCCGTCACCGACCGAGGGTTATCATAACTAATCAACGTACCTGTCGCCGCATTCCAAAGGTAAGGCGCCTCAGCAACATCATCATAATAGTAAGTAAAACCATTCACACCCGAACCGTTCTTACCTCCCAAATAATTACTCACAATATCCTTATAATCCAACACACCGTTTTCCCAAGTACCCTTAGCAGGCCCATTACCCTGGCCGCTAAACGGATTGTCCAACTGCGCCCCAGTAACACCTTTCCAACCACGACCATACATCGCAGCACCAAGCACCAACTTACGAGCCGGAACACCTGCAGCAATCAGATTATTAATCGCACTCGCCCCATCAAAACCCTCATGCACGTTTGCCGCATAATCAAACAACCCCGCATGATGACCCAACTCACCACTCCAAGCACCATAGAAGTCATACGTCATTGCAAAGATGTAATCCATATAACCCTCAGCACCCGCATAGTTCACCGCATCAATCTTGCTCGGCCCAGCACCTACCGCAGAGGTTAGCTCATACTCACGACCTGTCTCAGCCTCCAGCGTATCCAAGCCCTGTCGTAAATCTCGCATCAAATAAACATAAGCTTGACGATCAGAAGTGCTCCCTAACGCACTATTAGCACCGCCACCACCAGGGAATTCCCAATCAATATCAGCTCCATCAAAGAAATCATAGGTTCTCAAAAAGTTAACAACTGAGTTTACAAACACCGCGCGATTAGCCGCACTGTTCGCCATTGAGTAGAAAGGATCTGACAATGTCCAACCACCAATCGAAGGAATCACTTTAAGATGAGGATTCGCTTTTTTCAGTTTAATCAGCTGGCCAAAGTTGCCGCGAATAGGGTCATCCCACTTATCGCCCGGGTAACTCTTCTCTAATGCCGCATACTTATCATGAACAACCACCTCATAATCCTGCTTACCCGCACACTGCTGAACCAATACTGAGTAACCCGAAGCATTCGCTTGTTGTAATGACTGATTTGGCCCACATACCGGAATAAAACCGTACAAGATATGCGTTAGCTTATTCGCAGGCATGTCCACCACATGGTAATTACGACCATAAACACCCCATTCAACGAAATAACTCGCGACAACATGATCCCGTTGCGCATCACCATTGTCGGTATTGTTATCGCTACCATTATCTCCTGTGTCAGTATCTGAGTTGTCCGAGTTATCTGCACCCGAGTCACCTGTATCATCGTCAGACCCATTATCCTGTTCATTATCCGATTGATCGCCTCCAGAGTCCGCATCATCATTGGAACCACCTGTAGAACCACCGTTATAGGAACCTTCGTCTGCCGACTCACCACAGCTATTTGCTAATGCCCAAGCTTGTGTCCAATACAACCCGACGCCTGGTGCATATGCCCAATCAGCCGCACTTGAACACCAACCACCGATAACACACTCATAGCTATTTCCAGCATTGGCGACAACATCACCACTGCGGTATTGAGAGCCAGAAACAAAAGTGGGTGCATCACAATCGACTTCATCGTCAGAACCAGAGCCAGCCGTAGAATCACCCGGATCCTCATTACCAGCGTTTCCAGCATTATCACTACCATCACCGCTGTCACCCTCGTTGCCCCCAGGGCCATCAGTATCACCCGTTTCAACATCATCACAGGTTTCAGCTGTTTTCCACGCTTGTGTCCAAAACATGCCTTCGCCAGGCTCATAAGCCCAATCGGCTTCGCTAGTACACCAGCCTCCTATGACACATTCATAAATACCACCAGCGTTATTAACAATATCTCCCGCGTTATAATTCAGGCCCGATACAAAGGCGTTTGCCGCACACTGAGATGAACCGTTGCCTTCACCATTATTGCTATCGTCGTCGTTGCCCCCCGTGTTATCACTATCATCACTGCCGCTGGAGTCATCATTCCCTGTATCCGTTCCACCACCTTGGCCACCACTGTTACCATTACCCGCGCCGGTACCCATCACCGTGACATCCATACAGGTATAAAAGGTTTCTGCGCTATCGGAGCGCTCCCAAATGTTGTAAATAACCTGGTCACCATCCTTACCTTCTGGTAACTGACAGCTCATACTGTAACGGCCATCTTGCAATGCAACGTTGCCGTACTCACAAAATGGCGCTGGTTCAAGGTCAGCCCATGTCAACGCCTTAGTCGCATCATAGTCATCTTTTGTGATATAAAAATCCCAGCGTTTGGTCGCGTGGGGAGCAGTGCCCCGGAAAACAAATTCGAAATTTCCGTCAGCATCGGCTTGAATAGGTGTTTTCTTCCAATCCGTTCTCGCTAAATCAAGTCCACGGTACTTAACGTTACCACCACTACATAACATACCATCAGGAACAAATGCTTTATCAGCTCCAGCCGCATTTTGACTAATCGCATTCCAATCATATAAAGGTTGCTTGCCACCAATACGTACTGCTTCTTTACAGGCTTCAGATTGAGGGTTTTCAGGACCTTCCAAAAAACATTGGTAGTCTCGACTAACGGGGTTTTCCATGGTGCCGTGTGCCCATGCCCCTCCAGAGAAAAGTCCGCCCCCAAGAACGGATAAAGTTATCGCAAGAGATTGTTTTTTCACAGTAGACTCCTAGCAGGTCAAAATGTTTATTTGTTAATCACTCGACTATGCTACGGGTCTGTAATGCTCGATAACATCGGCCAGGTGGGCCAGTTAAACCGGTTTTGTGAACTTTGTTTGGCCAATGGCCTAAGCCAGGTGGCCATCACCCAGTACTTTGGATTATTATCTTCAGATAGAAACTAGAGTTAAGGTAACTTCTTGTTAAACAAACAACATAAAACACAGAGTCAATTCACCGCTACAGTACTGATATTACTTGTTAGCTTTTGTACTGCAGCTTCTTCAACTAACAAGGAAAAAGCACTACTTTCTTGGCAAACACCCCTCCCCCGAATTCAAAACTTCATCCAAAACACGCAACACCTCGAAGTTCTAGGAAAACACCACATCGTTGTTGTCCATGGCGCAGAAAAAAATTATGTTAACGAACATTCCGTCAACCATTCAGCAAACCACCCCCTAGGCACGCCAAAGTTATTCCCCCTTCCCGATGAAGACATACAACTCACTTATGCATTTACGGTTATCAGGGCCCCGGCCAACAAGGTGAAAGATACCTTAATGGACTTTGCAAACTACCGGCGAACCATGCCCCACATAATTGAAAGTGAACTATTACAACAAAAAGATAACCACTGGCTCGGGCAATATCGATTAACCTTTCAAATGCCCTTGCTGTCGTTCGAACCGCAAGTGCAAATACAACACTCGTTGCTAAAGAATGGTGACTTAATTGAACGGCGTATTGCTGGAGATATTGACTATTCGGTTGCCCGCTGGCAAATCATCGCACTCGACAAACAACGAACGCTACTAGTACAAACATCCTGGGCAGACATCGGTTCAGTCAGTTGGTTGATGCGGCTAGTATTTGCAGCGCAACCGGATATGAACCGTTTATCGCCGCTCACTGCCGCTGCATTAACATTACAGTCCTTAAAAGAACGTATTGAGAAAAAGCTCTTTTCTAGAAACCAGCGACTTTACGCAGCAACACTCCTGTTTCCCGATAACACCCGCTATCTAACAACTCTAAGTATTCCGCAAAAGAATGCCTTAATTGAGCTAACAAAGCTTGGCTCAGTAAACATGATTTCTTCTGCCATCCAATTTGCCCATCAACGGAACTCCTTTACATTACAACCTATTCTAAGCGCTGTTTCGGTTCCTCAACCGTATGAAGAACTCAAGCAACGGGCAACAAACATCGCTAAATACCCAAAATACATGCGCACTATCAGTCACATTGAAGATGTTATCGATGACGCACATCGTCATCAAAGCCAGTGGTCTCTCGGCTTTAATTTCGCCGTGTTTACTTTCGATATTGATTTTGGCATTGAAGGTCTATGGAGCAAAGATCAAACACAATTCACTTTTGCTAGCACTCGAGGTGACTTCAACCCGCTGATTGGGAGAATAAACTGGTACCCAAACAACGCTTCTGACGAAAAAAGCACCCTTGTGACAATGGCTTTAGCTCATAACATCAACGACGATGCAGATTACATTCTCAATGCCATCAAGCGTATCCCCTACAGCCAAATGTTTGCAGGATTATACGTGGGAACCTTGCTTATTGAAGGCCAGCAAGAATTAGCGCACTAACCCCTTTAACATACTGAAACCACACTCTATTTAGCAATTTATAAAGCATGAGCTAATATCAAGTAAACGATCCCTTTAATCACGACCGATAGAGCATCCTTCATGCCTACCTTCACCTCTAAATACAATCAACCATCCTCGCAGACTAAATACATCACCATTGCTTTATTTTTGCTCTCTGGGTTATTCGGTCAATGGGCGTTTGCCTTACAGCCACTGCCACCAATCGATGCATTCAAAGCCATTATGATAGACGGGATGGAATTACCAAATGCCGTTGGCAAGCCCATTAAAGAGTTCTCACTTGCAGCGGTTATTGATGATGAGATGGAACCTATCCCTTTTCAAATTGATGAGTACAATGAAGGTGGTGCGGTGTACTTCGAAGACTGGGGAGTACCCATCGTTGGATCTAAAGACATTCTAGATAATGAAGACAAGCTTCTTTTTATCTACAAAGATGCCGGTCCTAGGCTGCAAGCACATCACCGATATGATGGGGATATCGTTCAAGAAATCACTCTTTCCAGCAGCAGCGGACAACTTCGCTATGTGTACTTAATGCAGAACTCTCGTCTCATTTCTGATGAGCAATATGTACGATACAGCTCCGACGAAGCTATTGTAGAAACCGATTTTTACTCAATAACCTATGATAAAGAAAACCAATTGAACTGGATTGACTTTTCTATTGTGAATTATGATGGCGAAGAAAATCCATTTGACTCCCTAAAAATCCGACTAGAAACAGGAATAATAAGCAGTCTAATCAAAACTGAAATCAACAATGAAAGCCTAATAGCCATCCCCAAAGGAGAGCGCATCGGTCCCATTAGAACGACGACACAAATGGAACTTACTTTCTGGTTACTCAAATTGCCTATTTTGCGGGTCAGCTTACAACTTCACCACTTCCCAAATTCATTACTTTATGACGTTCGAGCAATACTACCAGCCGCCCGAAGAAAGATGTTAGTGGACCCGAAAGTGTATTTGTCCCTAGAAGGAAATAAACTTTATGGCACAGAAACACGAACCGCTGCAGGACCAACAACCCCAGCCATCACCAATGGCAGCATAGACACCATAGAACAACAACATATCGCTGAGGGCATTTCAATTGAGGATAATTGGATTTGGGCAACTACATTACGTAACCTAGATTTCCTCGCTTTTTTTGATTTTAATAGTGAAAGAACACAAGAGATATCACTTCACTATAACGATGAGCTTACCGTAGTAGACTTACCGGAACGTTTTGTAGGTCAGCTCCCCAACGTGGGTTACAAAATACATACATTACCCGATAGTGGCTTTTTTGGATTTGCTGTTGGTATACATCTCAGCAATGAATTTAAAGGTAAGCCTGAAATATTTTCTGAGCAGATACGTCGACTGCCAGATATTAACGTTGCCAGCCCGGCACAATAGTAACGCCAGTTAGAGCAACTAACGATATATACAAGTAGTTCCCATCCTTAACAACATAATGCTACCATTGGGCCATTGTAATAATAAACAGGCCCAATCATGAGCACCCCGTTTACCCGCGCCATCAAACATTTCGTTTTTGGCTTATTGATCCTTTCTAGCTCCTATAGCCAACATGCATTTTCAATTCAGCCTCTAAGTGATATCGATGCATTCAAAACCATTATGGTCGATGGATTCGAGCTGCCCAACGCATTGGGCTATCCAATCAAGGAGTTTTCACTTGCTGCAATCATTGACGGTGAAATGGAACCTATCCCTTTCCAGATTGATGAATATAATGAAGGGGGCGCAATCTACTTTGAAGGCTGGGATGTTCCTATTGCAGGATCTAAAGACGTTGTTGACCGAGAAGACAAATTGCTTTTCACCTATAAAGATGCGGGGCCCCGCCGACAAGATGACCACCGATACGATGGCGACATCATTCACGAAATTGCTCTAACTAATTCTTTAGGCCACACTCGATATGCTTACTTAGTAAGAAAATCACGTTTGCGATCTGATGAGCAATACGTACGTTACAGTGCAGAAGAAGCCTTAGTGGAAACAGATTTTTATTCCATTGCTTACAACAAAGAAAATCATATTAACTGGGATGATTTTTCCATAGTAAATTATGATGGTGATGCCAACCCTTTTGATGCATTAAAGATACGAATAGAAACTGGGATTATCAGCACTTTTGCAAAAACCGAACTCAACAATAAAGGCTTAGTTGCGATCCCCAAAGGAGTACGCTCCGGCCCCATCCGAACCACGACACAAATGGAACTAACCATGTGGTTTTTAAAGCTTCCACTGTTACGCATCAGTCTACAACTGCACCATTCCCCCAATTCTTTAATATACGACGTACGGTCAGTATTGCCAAAAACACACCGAAGCATGTTAGCGGACCCTAATATTTTTATTTCATTAGAAGGCCATTCGCTATATGGAACCGAACTGCGAACGGCACTCGGCCCTAAGACACCTGGTATTACTGATGGAAAATTAGATGCAAACGAGCGAATTTTCATTACCTCT
Organism: Gammaproteobacteria bacterium 42_54_T18; assembly: GCA_002163245.1. Classification (GTDB taxonomy): domain Bacteria; phylum Pseudomonadota; class Gammaproteobacteria; order Pseudomonadales; family Ketobacteraceae; genus 42-54-T18. Next base: position 228,933 of record MAAL01000127.1, read on the forward strand.
GGGGTATCCAAAACTGAAAATTGGATCTGGGCATCGACCAAACGAAACTTAGACTTTGTTGCGTTTTTTGATTACACAGGAGAACAAACCGAGGAGCTATCATTACACTACAATGACGATAAAGATCTCGTTGACCCTCCCGAACGCTTCCCTGGCCAACTTCCGAATGTAGGGTACAAAATCCACTCACTTCCAGAAAGCGGCTACTTCGGTTTTGCCGTAAATATTCATATGAGTAACCGCTACGAAGGTAACCCTGATTTATTTACAGGCAAGTTGCGTAGACTACCCGATATGAGCGTTACAGCACCACTATAACAATACCTTGAGCAACAATACTCCGAACAGCTATCATCTGGCCAAAGGACTGGCCACGTCCCTTCCTATTACAAACGTCAAACCCCAATTTATCCAATCAACCGAACCACACCTATCATTTTTCTATCCACAAGGTCTGCCAAGGTAAATTGAGCAAGATGAGCCAAATACTCGTCCTGCGCTTTTAACAACACACCTTTTAGTTTACACGCACTGGTTAATACACACATCGGCTCTTCACAATTTATCGGCTCTAACGTCTGCTCCATCAACTCAACCACCTCATTAAGCCGTACATCTTGCGGAGCACTTCCTAAACAAATACCACCATTTTTTCCTCTAACAGATGCAACCCACCCGTGATGAACCAACTTGTTCACTATTTTCATCACATGGCTCTTGGAAATATCAAAACCATCGGCTAGTTGTTGGATCCTTGTTAATTTTTCATCCGTAGAAGCCAAATAAATCAATATTCGAAACGCAAAATCTGTGTGCTTTGTTAGTTGCATAGCAATAGCTCGTTTAATAATTCTAGTAGTAACCTGAACTGCCGTAATAAAGACAACGCCGAGTTCTTACATTTATTTACAGTATAAGCACTTGCACAACCTAAAGATACATGTAAGATGAACCTTATAAACATTCATCTAACATGTATCTTTATAAGTGTATTTAAAAGAACGCAACATAAAACCTGGAGTCTAATGTGTTAAGTACTGAAACCATTGCAATTGTTAAATCTACTGTACCGTTATTAGAAGAACACGGCCAAGCAATTACCTCCTGCTTTTATGAGAATCTATTCGCAGAAAATCCTGATTTAAAAAATATATTTAATCAGGTTAACCAAACACGAGGCGAACAACCCAGAGCACTGGCTGATGCCGTCCTGGCCTACGCTCAAAACATAGATAACCTCGAGGTACTGTTACCCGCGGTCGAAAGAATTGCCCATAAACACGCTAGCTTAGGTATACAAGCAAACCAATACCCCATTGTTGGGAAAAACTTGCTCGCCGCTATTCAGACCGTTTTGGGTTTGCCGAGCGATCACCCTGCCCTAACCGCCTGGAGTGAAGCTTATAATATCCTTGCAAATATTTTTATTGATGCAGAAGAAACGATATACGTGGTGAATGAACAAGCCAAAGGCGGCTGGAGGGGATTTCGCGAATTCACGATTGATAAAATCGTTACCGAAACTCCAGACGTTAAATCATTCTATCTAAAACCCACAGATGGCGGAGCTATCCCTACATTTAAAGGTGGGCAGTTTGTCGGTTTGAAAGCAAACCCTACGGCTTCAGAGTTTGATGAAATCCGTCAATATTCCCTTTCAGGCGATTCAGGTAAAGAACACTTACGCATTACTACAAAAGAAGAAATTGAAGGCCTTGTATCCAACCACTTACATCAAAGTACTGAAGGAACAACAATATTTCTGCAGGCTCCAACAGGAGTATTTACTGCCAATTCAAATGCCAAGAAACATGTGTTTATTGCAGGTGGTGTAGGTATTACACCAATCATTGGCATGATGTACCAACAACTTCAGCAAGGTATCAATCCTAACGATATTTTATTTATTCAATGTTCACGCAATATGGAACATCAGGTATTGAAGAAAGAATTGACCGCTCTTAACAAAAAATCGGCCTTTCACTTTAAGACCTGTTTTGATGAAGGTACCGAAGGAGACCACCAGGGCTACTTAAATGCAGATATTCTACAACAATGGTTAACAGACTCGAATTTCTCTGCCGATGGATCAACGGATGTGTACTTTTGTGGCCCCACTCCATTTATGTCTGCGCTGAACAAGCACGCTCAAAGTCTGGGGTTTAGTGATGAGAACATTCACTACGAAACTTTTGGGCCAACGACAGAGTTATAATAACGATAGGGTTTCTGAATAACCTAACAATAAACCAGCCTTGTAAATATTAAAAACAAGGCTCGGTTTATTAACGTAACGACACTAACCAAACCAAACTAACTTATCCAACCAGCCTTACCTACCTAGTCCTTCTGAAGCTGCACCCAGGAAACTTCACATTCGCCAGATTCCATCGCAAAATACGCAGAATCCCCGGTAATAGTTACAGACATATCCATGGTACGTGTTACCAATGCCGCCAACTCCTGAATCTCTTCCCACGGAAACTGGAAAAGAGAAGCATCTAACGCCGCAAATTTATCTTTACCCTGAGACCACCACACATCTGATTTAGAGTTAAAACTATAGACCTTAACCTCACGAGCTAGCCGTGTTGCTTTTTTGATTCTTTCCGCATCGGGCTCTCCCATATCCACCCATAACGAAACTTGACCATCCAATGACTTCAACCAAATATCAGGTTCATCTACAGAAGAAAGCCCTTTGGTAAAAGTTAGGTGTTCATCGGCATTAATACTGTAGGCTAATACCCTCGCCATCATACGCTCAAGGGTTTCCGATGGGTGCTGCGCGACCGTAAGCTGCAGGGTATCGTAATAATCCCTGTTTAAATCTGAAAGAGATATATTACATTTAAAAATGGTTGGTTTTAACGCCACGACAAACCTCAAGGTATAAGAAGAAAACCGAGAGTGTATCCTGTTATTTTACTGAGTAACACTACGTTTCATCCTAAATACACGCAAGATAAACCCAGAATCATTGATAACTCGCAATAGCCTTATCATGAGCATTGATAAAGCTCTTTGGCATTCTTCCCGGTTTTCCCGTTGTTAAATGAATGCATGCATGCATATCGAGACAACGCTCGCATAACGGTTTTTCCATCACTTTCCCTAACCAACTGAAATGCCCTCGCTGAATACAGTCGCCTATCACTTTCAGTAATCCACGTTCCCAATATTAACTTTTCTCCTTCATGACTTGCCGACAAATAATCAACTTCTGTGCGCATAATCGCCATGGCTTTGTTCTCTTGTTCTTGCATATCCCAACCCATACCAATGGATTCCACATGCTGCCAGCTAATGGCCTCCATCCAATGTAAGTATGTCACGTTATTAGTGTGCCCTAAACGATCCGTGTGCTTCGCCGTCACCTCTAGTGAAAGAATGCACGGCTTCGCTCTATCCCATATTATGCTTTCCATTTAATCATCCTCATATTTAATAACGGCTAACGACCGTCTTGTTTATCTTTTTGAGCAAAAACGATCGCCAAGAAACTACCCATTAATAGCCCACTCAGATGAGCAGCATTTGCTACCGGCCCCAAAGCTCCGGTAAAACATAACACCAACCAAAGCACCATCATGCCAATTAATGATGGATTTAGCTGCACAGGGTAATCAGGTCGCATGCGCCCATAAAACCACAAATACCCTAACAAACCGTAAACAACTCCCGATAAACCACCGAAATTATTTCCCTCTGCAAAAAACTGCGATGTGTTACTACCAATAGAAACAATTAAAAATATGAACCAAAGCCGTTGTGGTGATTGGAAGCGTTCAACTAACCCTCCCAGCTCCCACCACCACATCACATTAAACACTATATGTAACGGCAAACCACCAATCAGGAAATGCACAAACACCGGACTGACCCAGCGCCATTGCTCTATACCAAACATCGCGTCAGTAGACGCGAAGAAAAACAAACTCTGTAATACAGACATGTTGGTACCAAACCCTGTCAACACAAAAACGACCACAGAGATTAGAGCAACAATTCGTGTTACCCAGCCCGCTTTGGCCCAAATCCCCCCGGGCATTTTAGCCTGCTGGTAAAATCCGTCGATATTCTCTTGGGTTGTCTGATTATCCCCGCTCACATTGCGCACTTCCGTGGAATGTTCTGTGCCCCATGAAGCGGCTTGATAACGTTCATTCGTTGGCTCTTCTAAAAAACGTGACAATTCCTGCTGAGCGGCAGCCAATGATTCAACATCACGTAATAAGATTTTTGCCTTGGTTCCGTCTTTTTCGATCACACAATGAATGTCTTGAGCATTTAAAAAATCAGCCAAAGCTAACGCTGCACGTAAATTGTCTATTTCTACTAATGGTGTCATAGGGTACTTCGTATTGTTTATGTGGCGATGCTTACATAGCAACGTTTATAGACCAGTGTTATTCCGTCATTTTATTTATCTTCAGTTTTGTCTAGATTCAGCCTGCTTTGTTCATGTTCAACCTGCTTTGTCCATGTTCGGCCTACTTTGTTCCAAGCTTGTTACACTTTGTTAGCTTTGTGTGAAAGTAACTTTACACCCATACGGTAAAAACGGTAATCTCAATAACATCAAAAACGATCACTATTTAATCAAGCTATCAGCACGATAATAACAATAATGAGGCTGTGAATGCGTTTCCGTACTCTATCTCGTCGTATCTTATTGATTTTGGCTCTAATTTGCCCTATTTCAACCTTCGCCACCAGCCAAATTGATGATTTCACACAATCTTGGCAACATCAGGCTCTAACCCTACAACGACAAATGGGTCACGCGTTGCCCCTAGGGAAAACAAACTTCCTTACCACTCACAACTCCTTTAACACTCAGCACTACATGAGTTTCATGCGCTACTGGGATCCGAACCAATACCTAAGTGTTGCTGAGCAGCTAGACATGGGGATTCGTGCTCTAGAATATGACATCCATTACTTCTGGAACCGCTTTGGCATTCAAGATCTATTGTTATGCCATGGTTTCAACTTCGATAGCCTCAAACATGTTGGTTGCAGCCCATTTGATCTTACCGCACATAACGGTTTATTAGAGCTAGAAACATGGCTCAGACAACCTCAAAACCAACAAGAAGTGGTCATTTTATATATCGAAGACCATATGGATGATCAATATAATCTAATGGTTTCGTTATTGGATAATACTATCGGTGACCGTATCTATCGCCCAGAAGGTTGCCAGTCTCTACCGATGGATATCAGCAAAAACGATATTCTCGCATTAGGCAAACAAGTGATTATTATTGGTGGTAACTGTGGTAATACGGGATGGAGTCAAACCGCTTTTAACTATGGATACCCAACCGACAATGATAATTTTTTACCCTACCCTGCCTGTAAAACAGCGAACTACAGCACAGACTTCATTCAGAATAACTTCACCCGCATATACGAAGATAAAACAAACCTCTCCCGCCTATTCAGTACACCTCCACAGGCTATTACTCCTGAATTAATGGAGCAAGCCACTGCCTGCGGTCTAAGTACCATAGGCTTAGATAAATTAACACCTTCTGACGAACGCTTAACAGCAGCCATTTGGAGTTGGGATAACAACCAGCCATCAGCCTATATTAATCAGTGCGCATTACTAAACGAAAACAACCGTTTTACATCAGTACAATGTGACAACTACCAACCATACACTTGTAGCGACAGTGACAGTGGCGAGTGGAAAATAACCAGCAACATAGGCCCTTTCAGCGAAGGACAGCAAGCTTGTGAGAGCGAATTTGGTGAGTTTTTTACCTTTACCACACCACAAAATGGCTACCAGCAAACACAACTCACCCAAGCCCGAATCGACAACGGTTATGCATCCACACCCTGGGTTAACTACACTTTTGAATCAGTTCACAACCAATGGGTATCAAACAACACACCAATGCCAACTTACTCCGCGGTCATTAGCACATCTAGCGAGCAGCTAATGAATGGGCATTATTTCTGTTTAAGTGTTAAAAACGACGATTTATCAGAAGGAGCCATTATTGAGCAAAATAGCTGTCAAAGTAACGATAGCCAACAATGGCAGCAAGATAGCGTTGGCAAGCTACAATTAGCAGCACAAAATACGCTTTGTATTGGAGCTACTCGATCTCTTAGGCCCTATCGAAATATGGTATTAGTAACGTGTAATAGTGACCAAGCCATCACATGGATTAGAGGTAATAATAACTCTTACCGCGTATCACAAGATCCATCGCTAGCTCTCGGAATTTCTGGGGCCTTTTGGGGTAAAGGTAGGCAAGCCAAACTCTATCGATACAGTGGCAACAAAGGCCAACAATGGGTTTCGAAGTGAATACACCCTCTTTATCAACATACCATCAACATACCATCAACATACCGTAACAATACGCTACATCAAAGCAGATGAAGCAACAGGAAATACTACGTATACTTCTTTTCAACGTAACATATCATTCCCTGGGGGGAAGTGACTAACACAATATTCTGTGTGCCGACTGATACGTAATTGGAGCGACTGTAACTACAGTTCGCTCCTTTTTTTTGGATGATAGCAACACCATATCCATTTAGGCATTGCATTTAAGTAGCGCCTTTAAGTACCCGTCCACTTTGTGAGCACTTCTAAAATTATTGGGCCTTTCACAGGTTTAGCTAAATAATCATTCATACCCACATCTCGACACCGTTGTTGGTCAGACTCAGAGATATTGGCAGTCACCGCAATAATGGGCAACGCTCTAAATTGATCCAACTGACGAATCCGTTTGGTTGCCTCAAATCCATCCATAATCGGCATCTGACAGTCCATTAATACCGCTACAACATCTGTGTTTTCTTGAAGTAACAACAAAGCCTCTTCACCATGAATGGCCTTTAATGGCAAATAGTTCGATTTCTCCAACACTTTACACAGCAACTTCATATTTACAGGGTTATCTTCAACTACCAATATTTTTTCTTGCTTAGAATGTCGACCTCTGATGGCGTACACTTTGGTAATATCGAGAGGTACAATATCACACCCATTAAGCACCTCTATGGGTATTTCTAATGTGAATACAGCGCCTTTATGGGGTTCAGATTCTAACGCCAACGTGCCATTCATAAGGCTAAGAATATCTTTAATGATACTTAACCCAATCCCCATACCTCCATATTTTCGCTGAATAGAATTATCGGCTTGGGTAAACTCTTCAAAAATTTTACTCTGTATGTCTTGGCTAATCCCGATGCCTGTATCTGTAATTGAAAGCGTCAATATATCTCCGCTTTTATCAGATTGGGGGTTATTGGAAATAGTACAGCGCAGTATAATTTCGCCCTCATTCGTATAAATGCAGGCATTTTTCATTAGCTGAGAAACAATCATCGTCAATTTGCTTCTATCGCCCCATATCCAATGAGGCGCGGTCTTCTCCCAATCCAGTACAACACTCACTTTTTCCTTATCAACCACACTCTCAAACTGTTCAACAATGCCAAGCAGAAGAGCATGAAAATCAAGTTTATTATGCTCCAGCTTCATGGCGCCTCGCCTCGCCTCTGAAAATGCAAACATGGATTCAACCAACCCCAATAAGTGCCGTGTAGAATCATTTGCTGTTTCAAGGTACTCCTTTCTCTCATCTTCACGCACCCCACCTTCTAACAGCGACAAACTAAGTTGAATACCGTTAATGGGTGTCAATAGTTCATGAGTTATTGTCGACATAAAACTATCTTTTAACCGATTAGCACTGAGAGCTGCTTCCAATGCACTTTGTTCGGCATGCTGTTTCTCTTTTTTAAGGGTATTAATACGGGATGCCAGTCCTAATGAGAGGAGAATAATTTCTAAACTAGAGCCTATTTGAATGCTATAAGTTGTGACAAAATTCGCTGGTGCCAATCCAAAACTTTTAAGGGCAAATAAAATAACCCCCACAATAACCGATGAAAATGCAATCAAGAAATACCGGGCCGGTAAATATCCTTGGCGCAAACAATGAACGGATGCAGCAACAACAGTAACGACCACCAACATCGACAACCCCCCAGCTACCGATGCACTAAATTGATAACTTCCAAAAGCCACACCGCCATAAATAACCCCCACCAACATCGCCTCAAGCACCAACAACCTATCTACAACAGGAGAATATAACGCTGTCTGTAGAAAATTACGTGTAAAAAAAACGACCGAAACCAACACAACACCACAACCGATAGGATTAAACCACTTAGCAAGATACACACTGTCTGGCCATAAAAATTGAAATGCTAAGCCATTTTGAGAAAGGTTAAAAAAACCAAAAAAGGTAATGTAGCTAACATAATACAAATAGCTAATATCACGAACAAAGAGAAACAAAAAGAAGTTGTACAAGCACATCACTATGATAATGCCAAAGTACACACCAAGCCCATATTGCTCATAAGCCTCATGCTGCACAAACGCCTCAGGCTTCCACAAAACAACGGGTAACTGAATCGTTTCATCGCCATCAACCTTCATGTAATACGTTTTCGTTGAATTCGGCGCAACATTTATTTCAAATACATGAGTACGATGATTATTATTTCTGTAACCGAACGGATATGCAGTTCCTCGACTAATAACAGAAAAGCCATCTGAATTCGGTTTGAATAACTGAATCCTCTCCAATAAAGGAAAATCAATTTGTAACAATAACGATTGAGAAACAGGCAGGTTATTTTTTAGTTCAAAACGAACCCAAATAACAGACGAAGTAAAGCCAAAACTTGGCGCCATAGAGTCACTGCGAACAAATTCTTGAGCAACCAACGAAGACGTTACATCATCAAGGGACCACTGCCCTTGTTGATCTTCCAGCGTATCCAGGTAATAACCAAGCTCGTACCGTTCCTGAGTGCCATCCAATAACAATGATTCGGCTGCTACTGTTCCGCTGAAACACCAAAATAGCGGCATTATCAGCAGTAACAACCTAACACTCAAACAATGAATATATTGAAGCAACACCAACACCATTTAATACATTGATTTTATTAACCTTTATTTATCATAAAGACCATTCATCTATCTATGTCATTAAGTGTAGTTCATTGCCCTTATAAAAATAGATCTAGTAAGGGCACTGACTTTTATTTACGTTTACCCCACAACTCAGAGTATTTAGAAGGGCTTATATAGCGAACCACCAACGTCTGTGGAAACGTTAATGTTGCATCGCTCAACTAAGTAGTATCATATGTTCTCTTCTATCCAGCTGATAACATCATCGTGGTGGCTTTTGGTTTTCACTTTTTCCATCACATGCTTTAAACGGCCATCTTTTCCCACAATAAATGTAATGCGATGAATACCATCATATTCGCGGCCCATGAACTTCTTCAAACCCCAAACGCCGTATTTATCGGCAATGGCATGGCCTTCATCAGACAATAAATCAAAATTTAATTCTTGTTTATCCACAAACTTCAATATTCGTGCAACAGGATCAGGACTGACCGCTAATACCACAGTATCCAATTTGGCAAACACCTTTTTTGTATCTCGAATACCACAAGCTTGGACTGTGCAGCCCGGTGTCGACGCCTTAGGGTAGAAATACACCACCACATTTTTTTTGTCTCGATAATCTTTTAGGGTAACTTTATCGCCATTTTGGTTTTGCAGGCTAAATGCTGGAGCCATATTACCTATTTTAGGAAATTCCATGATGTTATTCTCGCGTTTGAAAGAAGACTGTAATCACGACACGTCAGTAAAACCAATAAGCAGCATGACCTGCGAAGCCCAACGTTGTCTCAATTTTCAAGGATTATGGAGTAATCTAGATCAATTTCACAGGGTTACCCCCCTCTTTATAATAGTTTCTTCACGAGAGTTTCATTACAATAGCCCCACTATTCATTAATATCATAAAAGGCTCCCACCTTTGGCCAAAGACAAATTACCGTTTGGCGTACTGCTGATAAACCTTGGAACTCCTGACGCACCCACTCCCTCTGCAATACGTAAATATCTAAAGCAATTTTTGTGGGATATTCGAGTTGTAGATACGGCTCGCCCCCTATGGTGGCTTATATTACATCTCATTATTTTACCTATTCGACCCAAAGTAATCGCAAAAAACTATCAAAGCATCTGGACCGAACAGGGCTCCCCTCTGCGAACCCACAGTGAAAACCAAACGTCTGCACTGGCCTTACAATTAAAAGAGCAATATCAGAAAGATATCCCCGTAGCGCTAGGGATGACTTATGGCAATCCATCCATTCAACATGCGATAGAACAGCTCAAAGACAAAGGGATAGAACACATTATTGTGCTGCCGCTATACCCTCAATATTCTGCCACTACGACGGGGGCTGCCTTTGATGCTATCGCCTCAGCCCTAAAAAATGAATCCAATATCCCCGAAATCAGCTTTGTTCGTCACTATTACCAAGAAAAAACCTATATTCAGGCCCTTGCTAATAGCATCAAACAGTATTGGCAACAGCACGGCACACCAGAAACATTACTCTTCTCATTTCACGGGATTCCCGAGCGTTACCAGCGTGAAGGGGACCCTTACCCAGAGCAATGTAAAGAAACAGCGCAGCTAACAGCTGCTGCACTGGGATTACAAGATGATCAATGGATGCTGTCGTTTCAATCTCGTGTCGGGCGTGAAGAATGGGTAAAACCCTACACCGACCTAACGCTCGCAGAACTAGGCCAACAAGAACACAACCGTATTGATGTGGTCTGCCCAGCATTTTCGGTCGATTGCCTTGAAACCCTTGAAGAAATTGATCAAGAAAATCGCCACACTTACATAAATGCTGGAGGCAAAGAATACCACTACATCCCATGTTTAAATGCCTCCACTGAGCATATAAATGCATTTGCAGAAATCATCCGTAAACGATTGATAGATAATCCATAACACCCTGATCACTAACGTTCCTTAACTTACAACCAAAGCCTAAAAAAAATCGCAGTTATACGAATACCATCTACGCTTAAAATGTATAAAGCTAACCAAAGGCAACGTTTTAGGCGCTCATGGAACTTCAGGGATATTCACAATTAGAGAAATTTGCCGAAGGCGGAATGGCAGTCCTCTACCGAGGGATTCAAACATCCCTGAACCGCCTAGTAGCAATAAAGGTACTCAAAGCCGCCGTTTCTGAGACGCCTGAAGCGCGCCAAATGTTTGAGGCAGAGTCACAGATAGTTGCACGCCTTGACCACCCCCACATTATTCGTGTTATCGACAAAGGGCTAACTGATGAAGATATGCCCTATTTCGCCATGGATTTTGTCGAAGGTGACACCCTTAAAGAGGCGTTAAAAGGTGGTGTATTAAATAGCCGCCGTAAACTTCGCATCATTATCCAGATAGCCAAGGCTCTGTCCTATGCTCATAAGAATGGCGTTATTCACAGAGATATCAAGCCTGGCAATATCCTGATAGATGGTGAAAACAATGCTCGCGTCGTGGACTTTGGTATTGCCCGAATTTTTTCAGAAGACACGGAATTAAGCCAAGCCTCTGAAGAAGGCCTCACCATTGGCACCCTATCGTACATGGCCCCAGAGCAACACCTTGGAGCAGTCCACGCATCAGAAGCTAGCGATATATATTCTCTTGGGGTCATTATGTATTTAATGTTCACCCAAAAGATGTTTAAACCAGGGTATCCACCACCGTCTCATTTTAATAAAAACTTGCCCACCGCCATCGATAGAATAACCATGCAGTGCCTTGCAGATGAGCGTACCGATAGACCCACAGCAGAAGCGCTTATTTCTTTGTTGCTAAAGTCTGTCAAAGGGGCTCATTTAAAACAAGAACAGAAGCAAGATGCCAAAGCAGCATTCCAAGACCCAAAAGATAAGTTTCGCCTTCTCGACATCATAAAAGAAACAGATTACAGCACTGTATCCCTTTATGAGAACAGAGAAGACAACTCCTTGATGGTACTCAAAAAACGTATTAATGACTTCTCTGGGTATAGTGAATCAGAGCTACTCTCTCGTTTAAAACACACCAACATCATCAATATCCGAGGAGTTACCCGCAACGACAGAATTTTTATTATCGTTATGGAGTATCTATCGGGTGGAAGTTTACAAGGGCGTATGGCAAAACCGCTAACACCCGACAACTTCACTCACATTGCTAAACAGATATGTAATGCCATGTGTTTTGCGCATAACAACCGTATTTATCACGGCAACTTGCGCCCACAGAACATTTTGTTTGATGAGAACAATCAGGTCAAAGTAATGGATTTTGGCTTTGCCCTACATTACGGTCTATCAGAAGACAAAAGCTGGTATCAAGCAGAAGGCGAGCCTCCATCTAAAGCCTCCGATGTATTTTCTGCTGGGGTTATTTTTTACCAACTATTAACAGGCAGCCTTCCCGAATGGGACAAAAACATTCTTGTCATTCATGACTATTGGCATGAAATGCCCAAACACCTTCAAAAGCTCATCAAGAATATGCTTGAGCGTGTTCCTGAACACCGAGTTCAGACGTTTGATGACGTTAAACAGGAGCTGGAGCACATTCCAGCCCCACCAAAACCAACACAAGCCCCAAAACGCTTACAACCCAAAGCCAAACCAGCTCCCGTAAAAAAACCTCGATCCCTAATAATACTTATCGCCATACTATTAGTAACTATCAACATAGCGCTATATACCTGGATGTTTGGAGAAAAAGGTCTTCCGCCTGAAACTTGGAAAAAAGTCCCTTATCTGCCCGAACTTGTGGAAACTCACATCCCTAGGCTAATCGAACAAGTAGTCGACCGCATATCCCAATACATACCCGAACCCGCTACGGAAGCCACGCCTGTCATTCAGACCACACCAATGCCAGTAAAACAACCCATAAATGATGCCGTCAAAATACAGCAAACAACTCCCGTGCCGATCTTAAAAACCCCGCCGAAAAATGCAAACAGCGATAGTTGGAAAAAAACCCGTGTATTCAAAGATCAGGCGACTGATGATGACGAGGGTGTTTTTTAACCTCCCCTTCGTCATCATCAGTCCACAACCTCAATCGACTAGGTTTTGTACACTGACTAGCCAGACATTATTTCTATTGTGACCAAAAAGTATGGTACCTTGTGTAACAGCGCACATACTTACAAAAACAATACAGAAGTATACATTGCATATACACTTGCATGGACCTCGTGAGGGAGTCAAACATTGATTGATTACGAATTAACGGATTTATTAATTGAATTGGAAGATATTCAACAACAAAAATTCCTTAACCTTGCTCGCGGAAAGCAAGTTGCGGATTTGTTGGATTTCTACGAAATGCCTGCCCACCTATATTCACTAAAACAAGAACCTGCCAATGGCCGGCCTCCTGAGCAGTGCCGGCGCAAAATTGCATGTTTTAACTTCGGCATGGTCGCTGACGACATTAAAATCAAGTTTATCGAATGCCTATATATGATCGGCCATACACCAGAGTTTATCAGCGAAGGTCTCGGTGAAGACATTCGTTTTGTAGCAGAATCACTACGTAAAGTGCTGGACGAAGTGAGAACAAAACGTGCGTCTGAGCTACGTAACAACCCACAACGATTTAGGCTAGTACCTGCATAATATCCTAGCAAGAACGGCAGACATAAAAAAACCGCAGATAATCTGCGGTTTTTTTATGTCTGCCGTTCTTGCTGCTTAATCTAGGTTAATTGTATCTAGTTAATTAACATAGTTAAGCAAAATACCTGCTGCAACAGCAGACCCGATAACACCTGCAACGTTAGGCCCCATGGCATGCATTAACAAGAAATTCTGAGGATTAGACTCCAACCCAACCTTATTAGCCACCCGAGCAGCCATAGGCACCGCTGAAACTCCCGCAGCACCTATCAAAGGGTTGATCGGCTCTTTTGATAACTTAGCAAGCAACTTACCCATCATTACCCCAAATGCAGTACCAATACAGAAAGCCACCAATCCCAAAGAAAGAATACCCAAAGTCTCTACAACCAAGAAAGAAGAAGCACTTAGTTTAGAACCAACAGCCAATCCCAACCCTATTGTAACGATATTGATCAAGGTGTTCTGAGCTGTATCGCTTAAGCGTTCTACCACACCGCATTCACGCATCAAATTACCAAAACAAAACATACCCAGCAACGGAGCAGCATCCGGTAATAACATCGCCACCATCACAAGCACTAACAACGGGAATATAATCTTTTCTGTCTGAGACACGGGCCGTAACTGATGCATCACTACCTTGCGCTCGTCCTCCGTTGTAAGCGCTCGCATAATAGGAGGCTGAATCATGGGAACCAATGCCATATAAGAATAGGCTGCAACAGCAATCGCCCCTAATAAATCCGGAGACAATTTGCTAGCAACAAATATCGCCGTAGGACCATCCGCACCACCAATAATACCAATGGATGCCGCATCCGCTAACGAGAAGTCAACAATACCCAGTACTGAAAGCCCGAGAGCTCCCAACAAAGCCGCAAAAATACCAAACTGGGCCGCCGCTCCTAACAACAACGTTTTAGGGTTCGCCAGTAACGGACCAAAGTCCGTCATCGCCCCAACTCCCATAAATATCAATAACGGGAACAAGCCAGTTGTTAATCCAACGGTATAGATCATATACAACAACCCGTCGCCATGACCCGCTTGCTTCGCTAAGAAATCAACTTGGTCATGAATAGCTGGCGGTGCTCCATAAACAGCCGCCTTAATGTCATCATACGGCGTATCTGCTGTTACTTCTAACAATGCATGCATTTTGGCCTGCAATGCCACATCGCCAAAGTGTAACGCATGAGAGATAGCTGATTCAGCCAGCCCTGCCGCAGGGATATTCGACAAAATGCCGCCAACACCAATCGGCACCAGAAGAAGAGGTTCAAAACCTTTCTTAATCGCCAACCAAAGAAGTACCAAACCCACTACAATCATGACCAACTGACCGGCTTCTATGTGATAAAAGCCAGTGCTTTGCCATAGGTTAATTAGTTTATCCATCGAACAGACCTCTTAACCTAACGTCAACATGGTGTCGCCAACGGAAACCGCGTCACCTTCTTTAATACTGACAGAAACAACCGTGCCCGATTTTGCTGCGCGAATTTCAGTCTCCATCTTCATCGCTTCCATTATGACCACAACATCACCTTCTTGAACTTGCTGACCTGCTGCAACTAACACTTTAAAAATGTTACCCGCCAACGGTGCAGCAACGGGCTCACCTGCAACAGGAACCTGTGCTTGCGGTGCCGCGGCCATAGGGGCGCCTGTTGGCACAGCCGAAGTCACATCGCCACCTTCTGCCACTTGAACAACATACTGCTGCCCATTAACGGTCACAGTATAAACGCCGGAATCATCACCGGCACTTGCGGTTGCATTTGCTTTTGGGCTTGAAGTTGCAGCCACTGCATCTTCTAATGTCGGTGCGGGCTCAAATGCATCAGGGTTTCCACGATTTTCTAAAAATTTAAGCCCTACTTGCGGAAACAAAGCATAGATAAGCACATCGTCAATCACATTCTCCGCTAGCTTGATGCCTTTTTCTGCTGCTAAACCTTTCAGCTCTTCAGTCAGCTTATCCATTTCATCATCAATGTTATCTGCAGGACGACATGTTATGGCTTCTGCACCATCCAACACTTTTTCCTGTAGCTCTTTATTAAATTCAGCAGGAGCACTGCCATATTCGCCCTTTAAAACACCGGCAGTTTCTTTTGTGATCGTTTTGTAACGCTCGCCTGTAAGTACATTCAACACAGCTTGAGTACCTACAATTTGTGATGTAGGCGTTACTAAAGGAATATAACCAAGGTCTTTACGTACTCGTGGTATCTCTTCCAGCACGTCATCAAGCTTATCGCCTGCACCTTGCTCTCTGAGCTGGCTTTCCATATTAGTAAGCATGCCACCAGGTACCTGTGCCACAAGGATACGTGAATCAACACCGCGCAAAGCACCTTCAAATTTTGCGTATTTCTTACGTACTTCTCTGAAGTAACCCGAAATCTCCTCCAACAACGTGATATCTAAACCTGTATCACGACCAGTACCCTCTAATATTGCCACTACCGACTCAGTCGCAGAGTGCCCGTAGGTCATACTCATAGAGGAGATAGAGGTATCCACATTATCAATACCCGCCTCTACCGCCTTAAGAATTGTCGCTGTGGACAAGCCAGTTGTTGCATGACAATGCATGTGTACAGGAATTTCCAGCTCTCCCTTCAACTTGCTTACCAAGTCAAACGCGACATAAGGTTTTAACAAACCAGCCATGTCTTTAATACATACAGAGTTAGCACCCATATCTTGTATGCGCTTCGCCATCTCAATCCACATGTCATCATTGTGAACAGGACTCACCGTATAGGAGATAGTACCTTGCGCATGTTTATCTTGTTTGATAACCGCTTTTATTGCCGTATCCAGATTGCGCACATCATTCATCGCATCAAAAACACGAAAAACATCAACACCATTAACCGCTGCACGCTCAACAAATTTGTTAACCACGTCATCAGCATAATGACGGTAACCCAAAATATTCTGGCCTCGAAACAACATGGACTGAGGGGTGTTAGGCATCGCTTTCTTCAATAACCGAATACGCTCCCATGGATCTTCGCCAAGATAACGGATACAAGAGTCAAAGGTAGCCCCGCCCCAGGTCTCTAAAGACCAATATCCAACTTTATCCAGCTTTTCAGCAATGGGTAACATATCCTCAACTCGCAATCGAGTAGCGAATAATGACTGATGCGCGTCCCTAAGAACGACGTCAGTGATGCCTAACGGCTTTTTTGCCTCACTCATGTACATGGCCTTTTTAGTGTTTAGTTTTGCTTAACGTTAATAAAGTTCGCTACTTGTGGCGCGAACGATGCCGATGAATTGCAGCTGAGATAACAGCAAGCAACTGGCCATCGGATACCTGGTTAGGTTGGTTGGGTGATGCCGTAATAACTGGCTTTGCAGCAGGCGCTGGTGCAGGTGGTGCAAATTTGTTAACCAGCTTTGACATTAGGGTAGTGGTAAACACCAGTAGTGTTAGAAATGTAAACACTGCTCCCATGCCTATCACCATGAGGTTTATGCCTTCCAACATAAGAGGATTCATGGATTACACCTTATATACGTAATATTTATTCAATGGTTTTGTTTGTCTCGATATTCGAAACAACCCCGCCTTCATCGTCAAGATAAGCAATGAAGAACGGCAAATTTACCTTGTATGATACTCAGAGGCAACACCATGATGGCGCACGAATGGTGCTTCTCGACCAATTGCCGCACCATCATAGGGAGTCTGGCCACGTTCAAATGGAGTATTTGCAAAGAACTGCCAAAATACCAACGACAAATATTCTATTTTATGCGAACCAACAAAAAAATCAACACTTAGGAGCATTATCGAAAAAATAAGAAAAACACACACATAAACCATAACCCTTATCTATAGCAAACATTTTTACCATGAATGAGAAGGCAAGGATCAACACTTTCACCCAAACAGATCAACCTGGAAGCAGCATTAAATAGTCGCTTCATAGCCACGTCCTTATGCTGATTCTCCATAGAGGAAGTGTAGGCACAGCCCTAATATCCAGACAGGCTTAATCACAAATTTATAGAAGGTTAGAAATCTTCGTCAACTCCTAACTTAGCGGCTCACTCCATAAGTATAAAAAAATGGCCCAGCACCATGCTGAGCCATTATCTATTTATTCCATTTAAGGAAGAAAGTTATCTCTAACACACCTCACATAGTTATATTCTGGCCTTAACACATCTCCTTGAGGGCCAGAAGAATAACCTGTACTTCCAAAGGAACTCGCAGCATCGGGTGTAAACGAACTTGCAGTTCCTAAGACTGCATCTGTTTTGCCATCGCTACGCTGAGCTCCTGCACCATGAACATCAACGACGCCATAATTAGAGAAATAACCAAGCCCTCGGCCAAATGTAATATACACTCCCTTATTCCCACTACCTAAATAATTAAGCAACGCTGTACTTGTCCAATACGCCCCCCAATCAGACTGCCCCGCCTCATTAGTAACCTGTGTTGAATTAAAGTAGGTCGAATTCACTGCCGGAGAGCTTGTGCTTTCTGGAGACTTCGAATAATCAACAAGACTATGAAGTTCTTTCATATTAGGCAAACGCCAGTCCGACCAGCCACCAGTATCAGCCGCTTCACACATTGCTAATGCAGTAGAAAAATTGCTCGGAGGTGTACTTGAATCATCTTGTTCCCACATCAAGTGAGTTGCCGAATCACTTACCGTTCCATTCCCGTTATCCGTAAAATCATTAACCCCGTAACTGGTATTCCCTCTCACACAGCGAGTATAGAAATTCCCATACTGCGGATCCGTTTCATAGCCTTTGATATGCCCGTCCACAAAGTTAACCCCAAAGAAAGCGTCAACTAAGGTATAGGTTATGCCTGAAAAGACCTGGGTCACATTTAACGTTGATGTCGCATATTGGCCATCAATCATTCTTTCTCCAGCATCAGGATCACCGTATCCGACATCAAAATAGGTTGTATCAATGAAGGGTTCAATCCCAGTAGTATCGACAGTTGTACCATTGCTAGTAGCACCCGTTTTTGCACTTAAGTCTTCACCACTCATCAAATAGATAGAAACCAATTCTTTGGTTGAGGGGAGCCGCCAGTCTGTATGATTTCCGTATTCTAACGCACTACAATAAGAGCCTGCATCAGCTTGGCTAAGTTGATCGTCACGATTCAACCCGTCAACACCATCTGTATCACTTGATGCTTGCCACATTAGTCCAGTGTGATTATCAATAACAATCCCACCATCATTACACGTACTATAACTTGGCTGGTTACCCACATAATCCCCATCTTGCCCTTCAGCCACGCAAGCCTCTGATGCGCCCGTAGTTTCGCTATAGCAAAGAGTCTGATTTGTATCAACGATGGTGTAAGTATACGTTGGCGTGGGGTCAGTACAATCCGTTGTCTGTGTATCATCTAATGGGAACGCATCATCAACGTCATCAACCCCATCATTATCATCATCTGTATCCGCATTGTTACCAACGCCATCGCCATCTGTATCAACAGACTCAGACTCATCTAATGAGAACGCATCATCAGCATCATCAACCCCGTCATTATCATCATCTGTATCCGCATTGTTACCTGTGCCGTCACCGTCAGTATCGACAGACTCAGACTCATCTAAGGAGAACACATCCAATTCATCATCAACACCATCATTATCATCATCTGTATCTGCATTATTACCCGTACCGTCTCCATCAGTATCAACAGATTCAGTCGCATCTAAGGAAAAAGCATCTAATTCATCACCAACACCATCATTGTCATCATTGTCATCATCAATGTCCGCATTATTGCCTGTACCATCTCCATCTGTATCTGTCGTTTCACTTTCATTATCAGGGAATGCATCACTATTATCACCGACACCATCTCCATCACTGTCCGATGCCTCACTCTCATCACTTGGGAATGCATCACTATTATCACCAACACCATCACCATCACTATCAACCGTCTCAGTTGAATCTAATGGAAATGCATCAGATGAATCTTCTACACCATCGTTGTCATCATCAGTATCAGCATTATCACCAACACCGTCCTCATCAGCATCTTCAGACTCTGTCGCGTCATCAGGGAATTCATCATCATCATCAAATGCACCGTCACCATCAGCATCCTCAATAATATCGGCGGTACCATCGCCATCCACATCCAATAGATCACTCAATGCTGGCTCATCTATATCTCCGTTTTCTACATACGTCTCAATATTACTAACTAAATGGTAAAGCGCTTCGGAAGCAGGGACCAATTCTGTCTTGCTGGTTTTTTCTGCTAGCGCCTCCTGTACCTCAGGGCTTGCTTCAAAATCACTCTCAGATAAACCGAAGTTCAAACCAGACAGGTCAAGGTCGGATAAATCAGGCAATTGGATAGTTGCGCCGCCTTCATCTGTATCTATAGTCTGTAAGAATCGAGCCAGATTAATTGTATCCGCATTAATCTCCACATCACCGAGCAAATCGATAATACTCACCACTGACTTCCCTGGTGTACCAGCAAACTCATAACCACCAAAACTAAAGACAACACTCTCACCATCTTCATAACGGTATTCACCATTGGCATTAGTAACCCCCTGGTAAGTACCTGAGTTGTAATTAATATTTTCAATAAGAGAATCAAAAACAACCCCTGTCGACCCCGTCGAATCACTCACATTACCACTACTACTCCCGCCCCCGCCGCCACAGGCAGATAAGTAAAATGACATGCATATCGTAGCAAACAAATGGTAACGATTATTCATAGGTACTAACTCCTAAACTAAATGAAAAGCATCTCGTATTACAGGCCTTAATAACGTTTAAATATCAAGTTCACCTAAGACACTCAGAGAGTAGTGGTGCAACTTTTACAAAGCAGGCAGCATGCCAATTTGATTCACCCTATTAACTTCAGTGCCTTACGCTCTATTTCGATACTATAAGCAACAAAAAAAACACATATCACTCATACAACACGATCTATCGCTTATAGTGCCTAGAAGCTTCTTATAGAATTAATTATCTTGGACAGATAAAGTCACTAACCTCTAATTTATTAGGTTCTCAAACGTGATAAACACAAAAGACATCATTTTTTTAAAAAATAAGGGACCAACCCACCACTCCACCTTTGGCTTATTTACTTTTCCGGAAGAGTGGCTATAAAAATATGGTCATCATCGCTATACGATGCAATCCTTTGTTCAATATACGCCTTCTCAGCGTTCGGAAACCTTTTCCTCATTAACCTTTCCATTAATTGTTTTTCATAATCGCTTAATCCCTGGTTTTTCTCTTGATATAGATATGGCTCAGTCACGGCAAACCCCCTCATACATTACATATTGTTAATACGTAAGCAGTCGGCGTGCCACTCTATACTTCTAGTTATATTTCAATAAATTAAGTGCGTCATCATTCCCACCCATAAAATAGAAGCTAAAAATCTTACAATAAAACATCGCTTTCGCTTATAGAAAAACAATATAAAAGCACCGAATTCCGACCGTACATCTAAAAACAGTTACTCAGCATTCTCAACACCCTCAACAAATTGAATGATTTTGAGAAATTGATAGTTTTTAGCCAGCGGTTCAATCCGATTAACAAACGATTTATATTCATCCACCTCACTAAACCCCGCAACTAACCGACGAATAGCTAAAACATTATGCTTTGCAGCAAGATCCTTTAGTTCAGAAAGGGCCGCATTATTGGGCATTACCATTGGCTTATCGGAATCGACATTGGCCCGACCCGCCGGAGCAACAATCCAATTCAAACACAAATACTCTGCCAGCAACCCCATCATCACACCTTCTTCCACCGGCTTTTCCAGCACACCCTGAAAACCAGCCTGCCCTACCCTCTCCCTCACATCAGTCTTTGCTACAGCAGTTAGCGCAACAACTGGCAGTTTTTCATAACCCGCATTACGCAGTTCATCCAGTACCGCAAACCCATCCTTTCCTGGCATATAAATATCCAAAAAAATCAAATCCACTTTCTGTTCTTTCACTTTTTGTAACAGCCCTTCACCACTACTCAATTCATTAACAACAAAACCAAGTCGCTGCAACATCAGGCTTAACACATCACGATTAAAATCAATATCGTCCACAATCAATATATTCTTCCTGCCCCCCTTATAACCAATCACATTCAAGTTAGCTGGCTCCATTGGATACATTTTTTCATCTGTAACCTGTAATTTAAGATCAAACGAAAATTCACTACCCTCTCCCAACTGGCTTTTAACAGTCAAATTTGCTCCCATTAACTCGACAAGGTTTTTACTAATAGTCAAACCCAAACCAGACCCCTCTGCACTGGTCATAGAATTCCCAACCTGCTGATAAGGTACAAAGACATCCTCCAGCATACTTTTAGGAATACCTATTCCTGTATCACTGATGGAGAAATGCAACTCACAAAGTGTGCCGCCACCTTGATCTTTCATACTGACGACGTCAATCGAGAAGGTAACCGCGCCGCCCTCTGTGAATTTAACCGCATTATTAAGTAAATTAAGCAACACTTGCCGCAACCGCTTCTCATCGACAAATACAACGGCAGGCAACTCATCGGAAAAATCATAAATGAGTTTAATATCTTTCATCTCTGCACGCACCGCAGTCATCTCGACAAGTGCATTAAGGAATTCCAACAAAGGTACATCTGCAGGGGTTAGCTTAATCGCATCTGAATCTACTTTCGAAAAATCAAGAATATCGTTAATCAAGGTCAACAGATGCGCTGCGCTGCGATGAATTGTATCGACACCACGCCCCTGAACCTCCATTATCTTGACGTCTTTTTTAAACAGCTGCGTATAGCCTAGAATAGCGTTCAAGGGTGTTCTAAGCTCATGACTTACATTCGCCATAAATCGCGTTTTTGCCCTGTCTGCAATTTCGATATTCTTATTTACTTTGTTCAAGCGGTACACCAACACAAGTATTATCAGCCACACTGCAATAAACAGCACAGAAATAATCAACGCCTGGGTAATCATCTCCGACCTGAGATCTGCCCCTAACCAACGATAATAAGCACCAGTGCCTTGAAAGTGTGCAACTGCCAACATATTAAGCTCGTCATCAACCACCCCAATCTCTGTTTCAATACAACCTTGGCAATTAACGACTCCCTTTCTTAAATCAAGACTACCCTTCTCAGACCCTACAACATCATAATCAACTTCCAGCGCAACACCCTTTATAAAAGGCTCATCAATTGATGGATCAGTAATAAGCAGCACTTCCTCAAGCACAAGATGAACCGCTTTCTCACGCTGCATTTCATCTTGTATCTCTAGCGCTTTTAACAATGCCCCTGCTTGTGATTGAGAAAGAATCTCTGCTTGAGTTTTTGCCGCAAGGTGAAGCCTTGGATCAAGCACTTTATACCAATACTGATAAAGCCCGCCCAAGAAAAAGCTTATCAGAAACAAAAAAATGATACTGATAACGACATTATGAATTATATGAGCCGGCAAGTTTAAGTTAAGGCGCATAACGTTTTGACACCTTAATAAAAAATGGTTTCACTTTCACTTTACTCAGCTCTAACGAACGCATATTAACAAAAGGTCGAACTCGTGACTCAACCGACAACCCCGCCATAACCCCTTTTTCAACATCCCCCTCAAAAGGAGAAAATAAAATATGTTGATTTAAAATGCTTCGTGAAACAATGAGATTAAGCAGATCCAACGGCATTTTTTCGATAATAAACACACCAACTGAAGGCTTGTTGCTCTTTGCTAGATATTGCTTTAATGAAACAATACGAACAACCACAGGAACATCATGCAAAGCCGGAAGATCTTGCTCTAAGATATCCGCATGCTGCAATGCCAACGTCTTATCGAACCGATAAATAATGTCCACATATATATTGCCATCAGGCAATATATTATCTTTATAGCTTGTGTCAGCAACTAACATTGTACGAAAAAGCTTTTGCCCCACAGAAACCCTTCTATCGGTAAAAGAATCAGCGACAGTCGATGCACTCGTTGTCGTCACCAGCCAAAGCATGATAACTATCTGAATAGCTAGCCGCCGCATGGAGGTAAGTTCTCACTATATTTAATCAAATTAAGGCGCGCTAAAATTCATATTCAACCCCAAGATATGCACTTACCCCTCCTTGTGTAAGCCCCTCTGGCCACTGAGTAGGGTATGACTGCGTCTCCCATGTTTCATCACCCAAGTTCTTAATCGTTAGCTGTATCAACAACCCTTTTCCACCCATAGGAGCTCTATACGTTAACGCATAATCCACCGTGGTATAGGCATCAAACGTTTCCACATGCGGCAATGCCAAATTAGGCAACTCCGCCCCTTCTTGCTCCCCAACGTATCTAAAGAATAACGAATGACTTATGTGAGGAGTCATCGTCCAAAACACCCCCAAATTAGCAAGCCAGTTTACTGCCCCGGTAAATTCCTCATCTATATCTAACGCATCTTCCGTTTTCACATAAGAAACATTTGAAAGAACCTGCCAACTATCATTTATATGTTCAACCCACTCCCACTCGCCCCCTACTGCACTAACCTCACCCACGTTGTGAAATATAGGCACTTCACCCGGCACCAATAGCAATTCAATAAGATCCGTGTATTTTGATTTAAATAAGGTGGCTGTTATCTTTCGACTCCCCTGCCGATAGATATAACTAAGCTCAGTGGCCGCTAATTCCTCTGGGCTCAAGCCTTTTACCTCCTGCACGGAGTTAAAATTATTACCAAAGTAGCTCTGCTCTAGTGTAGGCGGCCGAAATGCCTCAGCATATTGCAACTTAACAATATGACTCTCAGCATAACGCCATACCCCAGCAACTCGAGGGGAAACCCGACTTCCTATATCACTATAATCATCGTATCGCGCGCCAAAAGTAAGCTCTAGATTATCGACTACCTTCCATTGGTCCTGGAGTACAACACTGTTATATCTTCGGCCTGAATTAATTACCGCTTCCGGCTTTTGATCTTCAATCAACGTGCCAGAATCCCCCCCCGTAAGGGTTTTATATGCATCAGAAACATCAAAGGTAGCCGCTTCCAAAACCAAAATTAACTGATTAGTAGCACTAGACCTCCAGTTGAACAATGTGCTTACTTTTTTGTACGACTCCTCCTGCCCCCTTTCTTCAATGCTGTCCTCTGTATTTATGATAGGAGGCCCAGCCCCCGGAAGAGGCACTCCTGCAGGTAACACCAACTGCTCTGCCTCATCCGTATCAATATATTGATACGTCAACGTAAGCATTGAGCTCAATGAATCACTCAGCTGCCACTCCTTAGCCAAACGTAAATTAAATAACTCCTCTTTACGTGGTGAATATTTAACTTCGCTTTTAGCCACTCGACCGAAATAACTCCCCCGTTCCACCCCGATGTAATGCCCCTTCAGTTCATAACTACTGTAAGACGCTTTAAAACCCAGCAGCACCCCCTCCTCTTGATCAAAAATATCACCTGGAGCGTAACCAGCACCATGGAAGGAAAAGTTATCTACACCCGATTCGCGAGCGGAACCATCAAAACTCCAATAAGAAAAATCCCCCACCCAAGTAACCTCTTCAGCCTCCCCCGAGAAAGCCACATCAACCTGCCCATACCCGTCTCCTCCCCCTTTCACATGTAGTGCTTGGTTATTCTCGCGGGTAATGATATTTACGACGCCAGAAAATGCGAACTCCCCATAAACAGAAGATCCCGGCCCTCTAATAACCTCAATTCGATCAACCTGAAAAATAGGTAAGCGCAAAATAGAATCAGCCGCTCCCGTGACAGCACTATTGACCGGCACACCATTCAACATGATTTTCAAATTGCTCGAACTCAACGAAGAACCCACCCCTCTAACGGTAGAAACCACTTGTCCTGTATTTCCTGCAGTGATGTATATACCAGGCACTGTTTGCAGCGCTTCTCCCGTCGTTTGTACCCCCATGCTCTTGAGCTTATCCCCATGCATCACAGTGACCGATCCTGGAACATAATCTGCATTCATCTTTGTTTTTGTAGCAAGGTCAGTTTCCTGATCAAGCAGTGCCATTAGTTTTTCTAATTCCGCATCATCAGCCCAAGCTTGACCAGACAAGGCAAAAAGCACTTGCATTAACAGAGTAAATTGACAAACACTTAACATTTTCATGACATACCGACCCTAAAACAATGGTTCTTAGTCATATTAGTATTACACAAGATTTACGAAGCATTACTTGCATTCAAACAACATTGGTTTCTACCCAAAGCCTTCGCCCTGTACAACCCTTTATCCGCTCTTTCCACAAGGCCCAAGCTACTGGCACACCTATCCGGCACACAGGACTCAACCCCCAAACTAATTGAGACATTACCCGATATACCCGACACCAAATGAGGAATTGCCAAGGAACATACCTGACGTCGTAACTTTTCAGCCACAACCATCGCTTGAGAAGCCGTAGACTCAGGCAGCATCACTACAAACTCTTCCCCACCATAACGCGCCAACACGTCACTTGGACGCATTAGCGCCGCCTGCATAGCTGACACAATCTGCCTCAAACAATCATCACCTTTGCCATGGCCATAAAAGTCGTTGTAGGACTTAAAATTATCTACATCGATCATTATCACCGACAACGGCCTAGCTGCACGCTGGCAACGACACCACTCGTGCTCCAGCAATTCATCAAAATAGCGTCTATTGGGCGCATTAGTTAACCCGTCAATCGAGGCGAGATGATTTAATAAATCCGTTTTCTTCTTCATCGCTAAATGATTGCGAACACGAGCCTTCAGTATTGACGCATTGTAGGGCTTAGCTATGTAGTCTATCGCCCCCAACGCCAAGCCTTTCTCCTGATCATAATCCTCCCCCCGAGCAGTCACAAATATCACAGGGATATTCATAGTTTCTGGCTTTGACTTTAAATGGCTGCAAACCTCATACCCATTCAAACCCGGCATCATGATATCTAGCAAGATTAAATCTGGGAGTCGATCACAAGCCAGATCAATCGCATCCTCACCATTTAGTGCAACTATTAAATGCACATTTTCATACTGCAAATGCTCAACAAGAATATCGACATTTGCAGGCACATCATCAACAACAAGAATACTTGGGATTGAACTCCCTACATACGCCAACGCCATACCCTTTCCTTCTATTGATAATTAGATATTCCACTCTCTTACCATCTGCAATTTGCCTACCAAACCAACAAAAACCAACATTATCAAACAGTTGGCCCCTGGGTAGAATAATCCACTCCTTTTTTTCCTTACATTTATTCTCTTATAGGGCCACAAATACCTATAGAAACCCATACTTTCGCTTATAGTTAATCAACAAATAAGGAGCCTCTCTCACAAATGACTCAATCATCTTTGCTACTGCTCGTTGATGACACCCCGGGAAACCTGGATATTTTAGTCTCTCACCTTGAGGGGGCTGGCTATGACTTAGCAGTAGCCCTCTCAGGCGAGGACGCCCTCAACATCGTAGAGAATCAAGTACCCAGCTTAGTATTACTTGATGTCATGATGCCGGGGATAGACGGCTTCCAGACCTGCCTAGCTCTCAAAAAGAAAACACAAACAAAAGATGTACCCATTATTTTCATGAGCGCCCTAACAGACACCGAAAGCAAGGTACGAGGGTTTGCAGTCGGCGGGGTAGATTTCGTAACTAAGCCATTCCAACGAGAGGAAGTCCTCTCTCGAATCAATACACACCTAACCATTCAACGCCAACACCTTCTCTTGCAAAACCAAAACAACAACCTCCAACAACTTAACCAGCAACTCCAACATCAAATAGACAAAACTACGGCCATAGAGAAACAACTCAACATTATCGACCACCGGCTATCTGCACTAACACAGCAGGAGGCATTGCAATGGGGTATTGATGCATTTATTGGGCATAGCCCAATGATCACCTCCGTCTTACAAGAGGTACGGAGCCTACAGCACGTTGATAAAACGAATGTATTAGTGCTAGGTGAGAGCGGCACAGGCAAAGAGCTAATATCTCGAGCCATCCATTTCGGAAGCAATAGAAAGAACAACCCCTTTATAGCGGTCAATTGCTCAGCCATACCCACAGACCTCGCTGACTCTGAGTTCTTCGGCCATATCAAGGGGGCCTTTACCGGAGCGTCTAGGTCGCGTACAGGGCACTTTATAGATGCCAATGGCGGTACCCTTTTTCTAGATGAGATTGGTGACATGCCGTTGGCGTTACAAGCAAAACTACTGCGAGTATTGGAAGATGGACAAGTTACCCCTGTTGGCGGTAACACAGCCAGCAAGGTGAATGTACGTATTGTTTCAGCAACCAATATGGATCTTCGTGAAAAAATCAAAACCAACCTTTTTCGACAGGATTTGTATTTTCGACTAGCAGGCTACGCAATCACCCTCCCACCACTTAGAAAGCGAGTTGAAGACATCCCCCCACTCGCAACACACTTTTTACAAATACTCTCAAGCGAGATGGGCAAGGATACCTCAAGCATCTCCGATGTAGCGATATCCACACTTCAACGATATGACTTCCCCGGGAATGTAAGGGAGCTAAGGAATATTATGGAACATGCACTTATCAGCTGCCGAAAAGGAGTAATACAACCCGAACACCTACACTTCATTCACGACATTGACATCCCGGACACCACAGATTGCCTTCCAAACACCTGCAGCAAAAACACAAAACCTCAAAATCAAGCCACCTCTACCAACCACGATGAAGATACCATCATTACATACATACAAAAGAATGATCGCATTGATAACTCAGTGGCACAGACACTACTGAATGTCGAACATGCACGAGCATCTTATCTTCTAAAAAAATTATTATCTGAGGGGAGGATATTCAAACAAGGGGAGCGTCGCTGGGCTTACTACACGCTAAAGTAAACAAAAGAGTATTCTATATGGTGCGCCAGGAAGGAGTCGAACTATTCACACAGAAATATAAAATCATTTATAATCAACCACTTAGAAATATAGAGTTTCAATAATATGGTAACGATTGTAACCTGTTTTGTAACCTCTCAGCAACTCTCACAGAACCAGGTATCAATACAAGATACTGATTTTATCAGAGGTCTCGAAACGGCATTCTAAGCAGAGCCTCAGTTGCTCACTGACTTGTTATGTTCGATTAGAAATGCGTAGTGTTTTCGAAGTTCTCTAGTCACGTCCGAAGTTGATTTGCTATTCCATACATCCTCAAACACCAACATTTGCTTACTAGCTCCTGTAACAGTCGTATACTTAGAAACTTCATCAAATCGTATCAACTTAGAGACCTTAGTTATTGGCTCACCTTCGAACATGGTTCTGTTAGTGACTAACTTAACCGTTGGGCCGTCCCCGAAAGTATCCTGAAACACATAACCTCCATCAACAGGCTGAGTCATCTCGTAGTTGTATTTATTGTGATTGCCCTTAGTAAGACGGTAGATATGATCCTGCTTTGAAAGGCGCTCTAGCACATTCCAGACTACCCAATCAAATCGTACACCATCTAAAGTAGTCGTGTAATTCGTCACAACCTTATCCCAATCGATCATCCCCTTTATTAACATATGCGACTCATAGTCTTTACGTTCAACTATCTCAGACTCAGTCATTTCTATAACGTCACCATCTTTCACATCGAGAGCCTTAAGTTGCCAAGGTGCTAGCCTCGTTGGTGGATATGGAAGAATCCTTGTCTCAGCCTGTTGCAACTTCTTACCTTCATCATCAGCAATAACCACATAGGAAGTTAAAGCAATCAGCAAAGTCGCCACAATGGCTAATAGGGTCTTTATTGCTAGGGTTTTCATTGGTCTTCTCCATTTATTGTTAAGTGATTAATTATCCCAAAATGGGATATTAGCACATATATCCCAGAATAGGATATCGCCATTCAGAGCATACCCTATGACCAACAAAACGTGGAATTCGGAACAAGTTGCATTACAAACAACATTAAAACAAATAAGGGGTGAGTCGGGACTAACGCAAACAGAACTGGCAAATCTACTTGGAAAAAAACAAAGCTTCGTATCAAAATACGAGTCAGGCGAACGGAAACTAGATTACTTTGAAGTCAAAGCAATCTTGGTAGAATGTGGGATTACGATTACCAAGTTTGATAACAGGCTATCGAAAACTCTGGGTTAGATACTCCCTTTGCATCTGAATTCCTCCGTACATTCCCAGGATTTCTATTTTTCTAAAATGGGGAGTGGCCTAGAAAACCTTCTATATATAGAGCTTGGGCTGAAGTATCTGCTGGAAGGGGCGCTTGGATTGGTCACGGTTGGTAAATCACTGACACGGGTTTGTTGGCGTTTAACTCGTACTTAACTGGATAGAAATCAACTCTAGCTTCTCCAAAATATCTGCCACTACGCCTTTAACCTCTTCGACACCTTCGCAATAGTAGTTCTGCTTGCCCTGGTAAGGTTCTGTATTTCACTATATGAGTTACCAGCCTTTAATAGACCTGCTATCTCACCTTGCAGCTCAAAGTTATCTTTCTTACCCGTAAACTTACCCTTCTTATTAGCAATACCTTCAGCCTGCCGTTTCCTGCGTTTCTCGTAGTCATTTGCTGACATCACTGCCGCTATATCAAGCATCATATTATTGATAGCGTCTAGGATACCAGCTTGCATAGAGTCACCCTCCAAAGGCTTTAACGCTTGATGTGAAGTAGGTATGTCAATCGATACGACGGCAAGATTTTTGGCGAGAATACGAGCCTTGAGAATACCCCAATCGTCTTTCTTTAATCGTGTCAATCTATCCAATGACTCTACAAGGAGGATTTCACCTTCATTACTATCATTTAACAACCTATCCAATTCAGGTCGATTCAGGGAGCGTCCAGAAACATTTTCAACATAGTGACAGGCAATGGGTAAGTTGTACTCCTTAGCAAACGCTATTAACTCTTGCTTAGAACGAGTTGCATCCTGCTCTACTGTTGAAGCTCGAAGGTATGTCCTAACTAAAGTCATTGGTAACTCCTGTCTGATCATTATCGGTTCATTATAGGTAGTCCACGACAAAGTGCAACAGGTCATCAGAAACCAAGCCTAATAATGCACCCTACAAAGGCGGTTTTACTGGTTCACGCTGGTATACTCAAAATGAACCGCACAAAACCCGGACATAAGAATACCCCGAACTTGTTAAAGAACGGAGGTTATCTCAGTCGGCACTCCAACCGACACGGGAAACTATTTAGTAATCGATTCCAGTATCTCTTCAGTTTCTGATACTGATATAGCAAGATCTTCATCGGCTGTGTTGAGTTGATCGTGGTATTCTGCCTCAACCTCTTTCTTCCTTGCGAGCCGTTCTACAGCATACCTAATACTCTTCAGCCGCTGCTGCCGACTAATCAACGGCCCTGCCCTTTGTTCTGCTCTTGGATCTTGTCGTATTCAATCTTTACTTGCTGTTGATGCACCCTGCTGACGATCATATAGTTGCGCTCTATAGCCCTTTCCAGGTCAGTTTGACCTAATAGATCAGCAAGCAATCTTTGCCTAGATGCCTCTTTTCGTGCTCTCACCATAGCTTTCGCATTCATTACACTGGACTCGCAGTACTTGAAGTTGACTTACGAGGGATTGGCTTAGATGCTTGAATCGCCCCCTGTAGTTGCTTGATAGCTTTCTTCCTTAGCTTCTCAGCTCGATCTAACTCTTGAAGCTTAAACAGCTCAGCTTGGCGCAACTCTTGTGCCTGTGCTTGTAACGTCGCGTAGTACTCATTGGTATGTAGTGGTCAAGTAAAACTGGCCACGGTTTAGTAGTTCATCCAATAAGATTCTTCTGCTGTATTTGGGCTCTTACCATTATTGTGCTTGTGGGGCCGAGTTTGACTGTAATACCCTATGATATAATCAGTAATAGAATGTTTAGCCTCAGCAAAACTTTCATAGCCATACTGCGGCATCCATTCTGTTTTTAAGCTTCTAAAGAAACGTTCCATAGGGGCATTGTCCCAACAATTTCCTCGACGGCTCATGCTTTGAGTTATCTGATAACGCCACAATCGCTGCCGGAACTTTCTGCTTGTATAGTGGCTACCTTGATCTGAATGAAACATGACACCCTTAGGCTTTCCTCTTGATTCAAATGCCATTGTTAGTGCTTTGCTGGTTAGCTCGCTATCGGGAGATAAAGACATTGCCCAGCCAATTGGTTTTCTTGAAAATAGATCGAGTACCACCGCCAAATATGCCCAGCGTGTTCCCACCCAAATATAGGTCACATCACCACACCACGCTTTATTAGGCTCACTCACATCGAATTC
>MAAL01000067.1 GCA_002163245.1 Gammaproteobacteria bacterium 42_54_T18
TTATGTGCCAAGGCCTAATTTTCCTTTTGTATTACGTTGTTTGTTCGCACTTGCATTGTAACACTTATCGAGAATTAGGCCTTTTTTATGTCAAACTGTGGGACAGCAGTGATATTAATACTATTATTGATAGTTATGATGAAACGGGAAGTTTTTATGCTTTATCTTTGTCAGAACAAAGAGAAGAGTCATTGGCAACGGCTTTTGGTGTTAAATCAGCGTACGTATTGAATACCAAAAAAGCCGTTTATATACCATCGTTGGAAGTGGAGTGGGTACATCAATATAATGAAGATGCCAGAACCATTGAGGCGACTTTTGCTCAATCTCCTTCATCAGGCTCATTTTCTATTGAAACGCAAAAGTCAGATAGAGATTACTTGAATGCGGCATTTTCTGTTTCGGCAATGTTCTCGGGAGGTAAATCAGCTTTCTTTAGGTATGATACTTTACTTGGAGAAGACGACCGAACGAGCGAAAGTTATACGCTGGGCGGACGATACGAATTTTAACGTACAAGCTTTAACGTACGAATTCTAAATAGTTGAGACATGTAATGTTGATTGAAAAAATCAAAAATAGAGAAAGCGGGATTGTGCTTTATGGGATAACACCTCCTAAAAAAGGCACGAGCTCAGAAAAAATTGAAGACATATCAGCAAGACAGATTCAGCGTTTACAAGGCCTTAATGTTGACGGTTTGATTCTTTACGATATTCAAGATGAAAAGTCTCGAACCTCAGAGGAACGCCCATTCCCGTATATGGAAACACTGGACGCTTATTCTTATAGTGAAAAGCATTTAAGCTCTCTCGCTATACCAAAGGTGATTTACCGTTCGGTAGGTAAATATAGCGAATCAGAGCTTCGTGAATTTATGACAAGTGCGTCACCTGAAGAGGTGTTAACCGTGTTTGTGGGGTCGCCTTCCAAAAATCAAGGTGTCACCTTGACGATGAATGAGGCTTATCAGCTCAGAAAAGATGCAAATAGCAACATCTTACTCGGTGGGGTTACGATTTCTGAGCGTCATCAGAGTAAGGGTGATGAGCATATACGGGTGTTTAACAAAATTGCTCAGGGTTGTAGTTTTTTTGTTTCACAGGGCGTTTATGATGTTAACGCCTCCAAAGACTTTTTATCGGAATATTATTATTACGGATTAGAGCATAACATCCCGTTGGTACCTATCTTATTTACGTTAACACCCTGTGGTTCCCTGAAAACGCTGCAATTTATGAAGTGGTTAGGCATTAGTGTGCCTAAGTGGCTGGAAAATGACCTCGTTCATTCTAAAGATATTCTTCAAAAATCGGTGGATTTCTGTGAACAAAGTTGGCGCGAATTAAAGCAATTTGCCGATGAGAAGGGTATTCCTGTCGGTTGCAATATTGAAAGTGTCGCCATTCGAAAAGTTGAAGTGGATGCTTCGATAGATCTGTTACGACGGATTAGTTAGGTGAAGTTGTAAGCATTTTCGCCTAATCCTGTTTTGTTGCTGATTGTAGGGGATGGTTTACTCTTATAAGGATGTTGCCCGACTCTTTGGGTAATCCGCCTTGTCTGTAAGCCTTAGTTTCAATGAGTAATTCAAATTTATGTCGGATGAAAATAAACAACGAGAATTGGTCCAAGCAGTAAAATACCTTCGGTTAACTATTCCCCGCATGAGTAATTTAGAAATTCCTATTACACCAGAGAATTACACGGTGTGGTATGAATATACCAGCGGTGCGAACCTAGAGTTAAACAAAGCAGTCGATGATTTATTAAATTCAGGAATGGAGTTTACCTCGGAGCTTAACCGTGAATTGTATGATACGTATATTACCAGTTTGCCTAGTGGGAAGCTGGTTGGGGTGCAGGGAGAAACAGAGCTAATTGTTCGTAATTTATTGACTGAAATAAAAGGGATGTATGACGGCACACAAAGTTTCTCTAGTGCGTTAAAGAGTAGTCAAGAAGAGTTAATGGCAAACCCCGATATATCATCCGTTAGTCGGCTGGTTGGAAACCTTATTGAAGAAACAGACAAAGTAAAAAAAACCAATGCGGCCATGGAACAAAAACTAATCACCATGAAGGAAGAGGTGGATGTTCTAAAAAGTGATATGGAAGCGCTAAATGTTGCTGCGCTTACTGATCAGTTAACAGGTATATCTAACCGTCGGGCTTTTAATGAAGAAATTGAACGATTGTTGAAAAGCTATAAAAACAGCAGTCAGTTGTTTTCACTGCTTATTATCGATATTGATCATTTCAAACAATTTAATGATACTCATGGGCACACGGTTGGAGACATGGTGCTGACGTTTGTTGCAAAAATGCTTAAAAAAGGTGTTAAAGGTACGGATTCTGTAGCCCGTTATGGGGGGGAAGAATTTGTGGTTTTACTTCCTGATACTGACTATGACGGGGCTAAGGTAGTTGCCCAGCTGTTAGTGGATAAAGTAGCGCAAACAAAGTTAACGATGAACGAGAAAGAGAAAAAATCTTTGGGCAACGTAACAGTATCTGTTGGAGTTGCATTAATATCATCAGCAGACGATGCCTCCAGCATTGTTGAGCGTGCAGATCGGGGATTGTATGCTGCAAAAGAGCAAGGCCGAAATCGTGTGGTAGGGGAAAAAGAACTACCTACTGAATAATCTAACGATAAAGCCGTCAGTAGGTAGTATTACATTTACATTAATTACTTATTTTGGGTTCCCCCCATTGCCTTAAAAGCGGTATTTCTCCTACCCATACGGGTAGAGCCATATCTTCTGGATCATCAATAGGCCCTCCGGTTCTGATTTTTACAGCACCCTCGTCAATTTCCATACAAAGCAACGTTGTAGCGGCAAGCTCTTTTGCATTGGGTGATCGAATATGTTGCCAGCGCCCCGTTTCGAGCTGTTCAACAAATGACTGATAATACTGTAGCTGTGTTGCCTCGTCGTTCACTATAGAAAACTTCCCAAACAACACCGCTGAACGATAGTTAGCGCTATGATGAAAGGCTGACTTCGCCATCACCCAGCCATTTAATTCGGCAAAAGAAACACATGTGTTATTACCGTTTGTGAGCTGCTTTATCAAACGGCTGCCTCTACTTCCATGAACAAATATAAGGTTGTCGACACGCCAGCAGAGCATGGGAATTGATATAGGGGACTCATCTTGGATAAAACAGATATGCGCCATCATTAGGTCGTCAATAATTGGGAATAATTCATCCTTCTTATAACTTGCTCTTGTTGATGCTCTTTTTACTTCAGATTGCTTTGTTTTGGCTAACACCGTACAGCTCCTTACTTCTTTGATGTTTCAATGATTGGATCTGACGCAAGTATTGGCTATTATTGGTTCCTAGGTAAGTTCCAGTTTTTTGGTTTTGATGGGTCCAGTATTATGATTGTAGTGGATGTTTTGAGAGATTTTGAGTTCGAGACTGATTCAAGTGTTACGTTGCAAGTGCAGCTATATCAAGCCTTGAAGTCACGCATATTAACGGGGAGATTGACCGCCTCGACGCGTATACCGTCGAGTCGCCAGTTTGCATCGTCTTTATCCGTTAGTCGAAATACTGTAAATGGGGCGTTAGAACAGCTCAAAGCAGAAGGTTATATCAAAACTAAGCAGGGGGCGGGGCACTATGTTTCTGATGAGTTGCCGGAGAGCTTCTTATTGGTACATAAAAAACCTGATGTTAGCCTACTCTCAAAAACGGTGAATGCTAAGGGGCTTGGTGTTTCAGGCTTTGGATGTACTGTCTTAGGGGAGCTGGTATCTGATGAGGTGAGCAATGACCTTCCTATTGGGGTTGAGAGGGTTGAGAGGTCTGAGGTAAAAAACACTAGCTTTGAAGCGGGAGTGCCTGATTTAAAAGCATTTCCAATTAAAAAATGGGGGCAAATTACGAGTGATAATTTGCGAATAGCGTTAATGGGTTACGATTCCCCTCAAGGTTATGAGCCGTTACGTCGGGTACTGGCTGATTATTTACGCTCATCCAGAGGTTTAGAGTGCTCCTTGGATCAGGTCATTATTACTGTCGGGGCGCAGCAGGCAAGTAGCATTGCACTGCACGTATTGCTTAATGAGGGGGATACCGCCTATGTGGAAAACCCAGGTTATATAGGGATGCGAAAAGCGATCGCCGCTCGGGGGGCGAATGTTCAGGGGATAGACGTTGGTGAAGAAGGGATAGATATAACGCAGTTACCTTCAAACCCCACTGGCAAGCTCATTTGCCTTACACCTACACATCAATATCCTATGGGGGGTATTGTACCGCTTGGTAATCGATTACGTATTTTACAGTGGGCGGCGACGCATGGCATTTGGGTTGTTGAAGATGATTATGACAGTGAATATCACTACGATCATAAACCAATAGCAGCAATGCAGGGGCTGGGGTTAAAGGAGCAAGTTATCTATATTGGCTCCTTTAGTAAAGTGTTGTTTCCAGCATTGCGATTAGGTTATATGGTTGTGCCCAAACGATTAGTGAAGGCTTGTGTAGCGGCAAAAACCTATATGTCAGGGCAGTCTCCCATTATAGATCAAGCAACAACGGCTGAGTTTATTCAGTCCGGTTTATTCCTTCGCCACTTGCATCGCATGCGGCTATTATATGAAAAAAAGCTACAGGCGATTTTGGAGGCTTGTAACAAGCACTTGTCTAATGTTGCAATCCCAATTTACTCAGGGGCAGGCATGCATATTGTTTTAACGTTTAAATCAGCCGTATTAAAGGGTGTTAATGATAAAGATGTTGTTCATGCTATGAATAAACTGCAGATATATGGCAGTGCGTTGTCCTCTTATTATGTAAATACTCCAAAATATCAAGGTTTGGTGTTAGGTTTTGCAAATACGGATGTGTCAAAAATGGATGGAGGCATTGATAAAATCGGACAAGCAATTGATAACGTGTTCTGATTTTTAAT
Organism: Gammaproteobacteria bacterium 42_54_T18; assembly: GCA_002163245.1. Taxonomy (GTDB): domain Bacteria; phylum Pseudomonadota; class Gammaproteobacteria; order Pseudomonadales; family Ketobacteraceae; genus 42-54-T18. Next base: position 4,935 of record MAAL01000067.1, read on the forward strand.
GACGATTCTATACTGAAATAGATTGATACACATTCCTCTTCTCTGCCTGTAGAGTTTGTTGATGAAAAAAGAATGTTTTTGTAATCTATCAGTCTTGCACCGTATTTTATCAATAGTGGTAAGGTAATTTAGTGATTCACAACAAGGAAAATTTATGACTACGTATCAATCTGAATACCAACGTTCCGTTGCTGATGCAGAAGGTTTCTGGAAAGAAAAGGCGGAGAATTTGGATTGGTTTACACCACCCTCTACGATTTTAGGTAGTGATGACAATGGTGTGCAGCGCTGGTTTGTTGATGGAGAACTAAATACGTGTTATTTGGCGTTAGATTATCACGTACAGAATGGTCGAGCAGATCAGTGTGCGTTAATTTATGACTCACCTGTTACGGGGAATAAAACACAATTTACCTATAAAGCACTTTTGAATGAAGTTTCGTTAGTCGCCGGTGCGTTAAAGAATCTTGGCGTAAAAAAGGGCGATACCGTTATTATTTATATGCCAATGATTCCAGAAGCGGTATTTGCAATGTTGGCTTGCGCGCGATTAGGGGCCGTTCACTCGGTGGTTTTTGGTGGTTTTGCCGCTAATGAGTTGGCGGTACGGATCGATGATGCAAAACCCAAAGTGGTGTTGGCTGCATCATGTGGGGTAGAGCCGAAACGAATTATTCACTATAAGCCATTGCTGGATGACGCAATTAATACGGCAAAACATAAACCTCAACATTGCATGATATTTCAACGGCCAGAATCTACAGCAAAGCTTGATCAACCTTATGATTTGGATTGGACTGTACAGGTGTCTAAGGCAACCTGTGTGGATTGTGTACCTGTGAAAGCAACGGATCCACTGTATATACTTTATACTTCTGGTACTACCGGAACACCCAAAGGTATTCTTCGAGATAATGGTGGCCATGCGGTTGCGATGAAATATAGCATGGAAGCTATTTATGATATGAAGCAAGGAGATGTCTTTTGGGCTGCTTCGGATGTGGGGTGGGTCGTTGGCCATTCCTATATTGTTTATGCCCCCCTAATTCATGGATGCACCACGGTTTTGTATGAAGGTAAACCTATTGGTACGCCAGGTGCGGGCGCATTTTGGCGAGTAGTTTCGGAATATAACGTCAAAGCATTGTTTGCTGCCCCAACGGCATTTCGTGCTATCAAAAAGCAAGATTCAGAGGCGAAATTGGCGAAAGAATATAATCTTGATTCTTTACAAACCATTTTTATTGCAGGGGAGCGCTTGGATCCGCCAACGTATCATTGGTTAAATGAAACTTTTCAACGGCCTATAATTGATCATTGGTGGCAGACAGAAACGGGTTGGGCGATTGCTGCAAATATGGTGGGAATTGAACGGTTACCTACTAAGCCGGGGTCATCTTGTGTACCTACGCCGGGCTTTAATATCGAAATTATAGACGACGATGGGAATGTATTGCCGGTTGGGGAACAGGGTAATATCGCCATTAAATTACCTATGCCGCCTTCATGTTTACCAGGTATTTGGCAAGATTTCTCTCGATTCCAAAAAGTCTACTTAGACCCGATTCCCGGTTATTACCTTTCTGGTGACGGTGGGTATTTTGATGAAGATGGATATTTATTCATCATGGGGCGAATCGATGATGTCATTAATATCGCGGGGCATCGTTTATCCACTGGACGAATGGAAGAGGTGGTTGCAGCACATTCTGTGGTGGCTGAGTGTGCTGTGGTTGGAATTAATGACGATTTAAAAGGGCAGTTACCCGTTGGGTTTGTTATTTTAAAAGACGGTGTTGATATATTGGAAGAGCAATTACGTGAAGAAGTTGTCGCGTTAGTGCGTGGAGATATTGGCGCAATTGCATGTTTCCACCAGGTGCATGTGGTTTCCCGTTTACCAAAAACACGATCAGGAAAAGTACTACGTAAGGTCATTCGGCAAATAGCCCATGGTGAAGAGTTTGATGTACCCTCTACTATTGATGACCCTGCGAGTTTAGATGAGTTTTTTACCTTGCTGGCCCCAGCGTGAGGTTTTTGTGATTATGATGTAACATTGAATAGAAGGCTTAATATGTTGCTGCTGGCTTTTTGATGAAGTCCAGCATGCAAAAACTTTCTATTCATTGGTTTTTTTGAGAACTTATTTCATGTTTGAAATAGCTGGAATTGATCATATTGTTTTAAGAACAACAAAGTTATCAGCAATGATGAGCTTTTATTGCGATATTCTTGGTTGTTCTGTTGAGAGAAAAACCACTGAAGATATAGGGTTGACCCAACTTCGTGTTGGGAATTCCCTAATTGATTTGGTCGTAGTTGATAGTCAGTTAGGAGCGCTTGGTGGTGGTGCGCCTACGTTAACGGAAAATAATCTTGATCATTTCTGCTTACAGTTAAAACCAATTTCTGAGTCTGGGATAAAGCAGCATTTGTTGTCCCATGGCATTTCAGTTGATGATTTCTCGAAACGTTATGGTGCTCAAGGCTTTGGCCCATCGTTATATATTAAAGACCCGGAGGGGAATACGGTTGAGTTGAAGTCTCAGATCTAATGGTAGGTTTACGTAAGAGCAGTAAGAAGGTTTGCTGGTTGCCTTGCGATGGGTATGGCACGTTAAGTGGTAGAGCGGACTAAGGAGGTGAGCCTGCTTGATTTTCACATATTCAGCAGGCAATATTGTGTTCATTTTGTCATCTGTATCCATGCAGCAATAACATAGGGCACATACAATGCAACGAATACCGTCTCAGTCGAACCCAATAGTTAAAACTGCACTCAATAAACTACTTCCGTTAATGCTAAGTCTTGACCGTGTTAGTACCCCACAACAGTTATTGGAAGAGGGTAAAAACTTCGATAGGCTTGGGCGTATGGCCCCTTTGTCAGTGGGGGTAAAGAAAAAATCTTTTTTTATAAACCATATTGAATGTGAATTGCTCACTCCCCGTAAACCTAAAGACGGACTTTTGTTTTATATTCACGGTGGCGGTTATTGCGTAGGTTCAGTTGACAGTCATCGATCATTGGTGGCGTATTTGGCAAAAAAATTAAATCGCCAAGCTATTGTGTTTAGTTATCGTAAAGCACCTGCGCACCCTTTTCCAGCAGCGATAAACGACGCACTGGAGGTATACCAATGGGTCTTGCAACAAGGTTACAACCCCAATGAGGTTGTTTTTGCAGGTGATTCTGCTGGTGGTGGAATGACATTATCATTGCTAAAAAGAAATCGGGATTTAGGATTACCCCAACCAGCTGCTGCATGTTGTATATCTCCTTGGGTGGATAAAACGCTTAGTGGTACCTCCATGGAGTCGAATGAGGCGAATGAACGGATTTTATCGAGAGGAAAACTAAATCTTTTTGCCGATAGTTATTGCGCTGATCTAGCAAGAGATAATCCAAAAATATCACCATTGTTTGGTGATCTTCGAGGTTTACCTCCAACACTTTTCCAGGTCGGAGGTAGCGAGATTTTATTGCAAGATTCTGTTCGTACGGTAGAGAAAATTCGCGCTGAGGGCGGGGTAGCTGAATTAGAAGTTTGGGATGATATGCAGCACGTTTGGCATTATATGTATCCGTTGTTAAAGGACGCTAGGTTAGCTATCACAAATATGTGTGACTTTTTTGAAAGAAAATTGGCTATATGATTTTTTGGATAAAGTGAAAAGAAGGTTTGTTATAGTTTAATAACAAGTCGTGCAATATCTTCACCTTTTATTTCTGCCGGAATTGCACAACAAAGCAATACCTCATCATCATTCACAGCCGAAGAATGTTCTGTCTGATAAGACACCTCTCCAGAAATAAGTTGGGTTTTACAAGCTCCACATTGACCACTTCGGCATCCAAACTCCGGAGTGAAGCCATGAGCTTCGGCGAATTCAAGTAATGACCCGTCGCCTTCTGACCATGCTTGCTCGACGTTTGAATCGGTGAATTCAATAATCGCCTCTTTTGCAGCGGGGCGTGGGGTAAATGTTACTGTTGCTTCATCGTGGTCTCGAGTTAGTGATGCTGGGCCAAACTCCTCTGCAGCTATTCTTGCATCACTTACTCCTAACCCTCGTATCATGTCATACATTGATTGCATGAATCCGCTTGGCCCACATAGGAAAAAGTCGTAATCATCTAGTGGTAAAACCGCCTGTAGTAACTCGGCGGAAATTCGTCCTTGTTGATGGACGTCTTTACCAGCGATGTCCGTTTTATCGGTTTGGCTTAATGCCCAGAAATTCCTTATTTGCTCGCCGGATTTATCAGCGATCTCATTTAGTTCATCGAAAAATGCCCGTTGGTATTTGTCACGAGCGGAAGTTATGAGGGTGAGAGGGCGAATATAGCGGGTGCGAAGGGCTTCGACTAGTGTGTGACGAGCCATAGATATCATTGGTGTAATGCCTATGCCGGCGGCCAATAATACCGCGGGGCGCTGGACGGACGCATCAAAGGTAAAAGCTCCGCTAGGGGCTTTCGCCAGAATCGTATCTCCTGGTTTTATATTATCGTGCGCGAAGTTAGAGAAAATTCCATTAGGCAGTACTTCTGTTGGTGTGCCTTGATTGGGGCTTGTTTCGCGTTTAATGCTAATTCGTAACCTATTATCAGCTGGGGCGCTGGATATTGTGTAGGTTCGAATCTGCTCGTGGCCATTAATGTCAGATTTAACCGTTAGGAATTGACCGGGTATAAATGTTGGTTTCTGGTGCCCTTGGGGGAGTAAATGAAATGATTTAATAACGCTACTTTCACTGATGACATCTGACACAGTATAAGGCAACCACTGATTTTTTTGAGTTTCAGCTTGCCGTAATTTTTCAGCTTCATCCCATGTGCCGGTTAATAAACTGTTGGGGGAGAAGTCATTCAGTTTCCATCGTAGGGGTAATCCACTTTTTATCCAATATCCATGATCAATATGGAATTTCCATAATCGCTCTGCACCTTCAAAAAATGTGGCGTCGGGACTGTCTGATTTGATATCGTCCCATATGATCTCAACGGTTCCGGTGACAGTGAATACGTTACCGGTTTCAAAATCGATAAATAGTAGTCCAGCTTTTGGGTTTTCGACAAAGTTTCCGAAGGTGTTGAAATGAAAGTTTCCCAAATAATCAGGGGTTGTTAAGGTGTTTTCGTTATCAACTCGGATGAACCCAGGCCTTCCTCCTCGGTGAGACACATCGGCGCCATCACTCGCCACGTTCTCTCCACTGTTGGCGTAGCTGGCGACAAAAAAAGTGTCGCTTTTTTTAATAAGCTCTTGGGCTTGTTGATCAAAAGTTGTTAATTTAGTGACTTCTGGTTGTGGTATGGAAGAAGGAGCAAGCTTGATCAGTTCGCGGTCTTGAATATATTGGGGGCAGTTACCAAAGGCTTGGTCAACACAGAGGGTGATTTGGTTGTTTGATGTCTCTGTAATATGTGCCGCCATTCGATTTCGGCGACGGCTGGTTAGTTCGATACCCAATAAACCTAATCGTGCTTTTTCTTCTAACGCATTATTTAATGGGTCTCCTTTGATTGGAGATGCATTTATATTCAATGTTTTGTTGTTGCTTGAAGTAATGAACCCTGGATTATTAAATAGAAAAGATGCCCATGGCCATCCAGTTTTGTCACTGTGCCCAATAAATATAAACGGAAGTTGTTGATAGAAATCTCTGTGTTGTTCTGGCATATGGTCGCGAATAACACGACTGCCAAACCGTTCCATTTTATCTCTCACACCTAATCGAGTTTGTGCAGCTTGCTCCCCTCGGTGAAACGGCGAGGGGGTGTCTAGGGTAGGTGTTTTAGGTGTGGTCATGGCAAGTACCTGTTACAGTTGATCCGGAATTATCGCATATAACACAGTACAAGTAATGCTATCTAATATGGTGGAGATAGCATTACTTGTACTGTGTTATATGAACATGGGTGTTGATGTTCAAAGATTAAGGATGGTTTCTTTTCATGAAACTTTCTATGTGAGTAACAATCACATCACCATCCTCTTCTAGGGCGAAATGTCCTGTGTCGAGAATATGAAAGTCAATATTCTTCAAATCTCGTTTGTAAGGGTGAGCGCCTTCTTCAGGGAATATATAATCGCCTTTTCCCCATACCAATAATGTAGGTGGCTGATGTGTTCTGAAGTATTTTTGCCATTCTGGGTAAAGCGCAGGGTTGGTTCCGTAGGAATAAAATAGTTCTAATTGAATGGCTTTATTCCCTGGACGATCAAGCTGTGCTTGGTCAACAATCCAGTTGTCTGGGCTGATCACTTCAGCATTACGTGTGCCGTTGGTGTACTGCCATTTTGTTGCACCAATGGTGAGTAGTGAATCACTGAGTACCTTTGCATTAGCTGCGTTTTTGTCCTTCCAGTACGCTTTAATAGGTTTCCAAAAATCACGTAGACCTTCGTCGTAAGCGTTACCATTTTGAATGATTAAACCTTCTACGCGTTCCGGGTGTTTTGTTGCGATACGAAATCCTACTGGTGCACCATAATCCATTAGATATAAGCTGTATTTTTCAGCTCCGACTTTTTCTAAAAATTTGTCGGTAACCTTAGCGAGAGTATCAAAACTATAATCAAAACTATCAACGCTTGGCATTGAACTATTACCGAATCCCGGATAGTCAGGGGCAATAACGTGATAGTCCTCTGCCAATTTTGGAATCAAGTCTCGATACATATGAGATGAGGTCGGGAAGCCGTGTAGTAGCACAATAGTGGGAGCGTTCACGGGGCCTGCTTCACGGTAGAAGATATCGAGGTTATCGACTTTGATGGTTTTATGTAAGGTTTGCGGAGCGGCGATTGCTGGCGTTGCAATTGCGAAGGATATTGCTGCAGCGCTGATGAATGTCTTAACGGAAGACGTAAAGCTGAATGTTGATGTGGCGTATGTCATGGTGTGTGTCCTAGCTTTTAGGGGAATAGCAAAATGTGAGTTGAAAAATTAGAGGAAATTTCGATCGGCAGCATCTATCGCTAATTCATTGATGCTTGCATCCCTCGTATGCATGAGGCCGTTTTCATCGAAATCCCAATGTTCGTTACCATAAGCGCGATACCATTGGCCGCTATCATCGTGATATTCGTACTCAAAATGCACGGCGATGCGACTCCCTGAAAAGCTGAATAGCTCCTTTTTGAGTGTGTAATTCAGCTCGCGATTCCATTTTCGGTGTAAAAGATCAGAAATAGCGTCTCGACCCTGCACAAACTCGTTTCGATTGCGCCACTGAGACTGTTCTGTATAGGCGAGTGCTATTTGTGCTGGGTCCCTACCGTTCCATAGGTCTTCAGCTATCTGTACCTTTTCTTTGGCGGATTCGAGAGTGAAGGGAGGGGTTATTGGTGTGTTCATATCAATACTCCTGATTTTTGGGTTGGTAAATTGGATCAAAGGAAACCGTTCTGTCTACCTTGCATTAAAGGTAAACCGATCGGTTTCTTTTGTCAATGATATTTCTTGCTTTTGATCTTTGTTTGTTCAGTTGAAGGGGACATGTCGATTTCGTTAGGCTGTGTCTACAGGGCCTATATTTGCATCTTGTAGCAAATTTTTCCGAAATGTGTTAAAAAGTAGGCCTGTTGTAGACCTATCGGTTTACCTTAGGTCGTTATTAGGAGGGGCTATGCCTGCAATATCAAAAAGAGAGCAAATTATTACTGAAGCATTGCGGCTTTTTTACCAAAATGGTTTTAACGCAACAGGGATTGATAGAATCATTACTGAGGCGGGTGTTTCTAAAAAAACCTTATACAATCACTTTCGATCTAAGGATGAGTTGGTATTAGCTACTCTACGCAAACGGGATGAGCTCTTTAGAAATAATCTAATGAGAGAAACAGAGCGTTTAGCATCAACACCTAGAGAGCAATTGTTGGCGGTTTTTGATGTGATTGCGGCATGGTTTCAGGAGAAGGGTTTCTCTGGCTGCATGTTTATTAATGCGGCTGCTGAATTCTCAGATACACAAGATCCGTGTCGTATTGTGAGTGCAGAGCATAAACGTTTAGTGTGTGATTATATTCGAGGCTTGGCAGAGCAGGCAGGTGCGAAAGACCCTGATAATTTATCAAAGCAACTTAATTTGTTAATAGAGGGAGCTATTGTTTGTACTTATGTTGGAGCAGATAGTGACGCTGCTGGTCGAGCAAAAGAAATGGCTAACGTTTTTTTACACAGCGCGTTGGACTAGTTTATTTACAGGTTTAATCAACAAGTTTTAACTACAGTACATACTTTTGAAGTGCTATCCATGAATAATGTATAAAAAATATACGTTAGCGATGCCTTATGATAAATAAAATATCCCTTTAATACATAAAGCATTGGCATGGTCGTGACTTTTGGGTCACTTTTTTATTAAACTACCTTTTCATTTCTGTGGTGTGTAGTTCAGTCAGTCTCTCACCATTACGCATGTGAACAAGGAGTATAAAATTGAAAGCCAACACAATTGATGAAGTTATTTCGTACATGGATGATATTGTTGCGTGGTCGAAAACACACAATAGCCGCGTAGGATATTTTGCTGCGTTGTACCGTAAAGTTACCATAAAAATAAAGCAGGAGATTGAGGTAGGAGGATTTGATGATAATTCTCGAATGGAAACATTCGATGTTATTTTTGCAAACCGCTATTTAAAGGCATTTTCGCAGTGGCGAGACGGAAAGAACCCGTCGATGGTTTGGCAAACTACCTTTCATGCTGTGGATGAGTGGCGACCACTTGTTGTTCAGCAATTATTTCTCGGAATGAATGCTCATATCAATTTGGACTTGGGTATTGCTGCAGCAAGAACTTCTCCTGGAGATGCTCTACCTGCACTCAAGAATGACTTTAATAAAATCAATGATGTTTTAGCATCACTGGTAGATTCCGTTATTGATGAGTTGTCCAAGATTTGGCCTCCATTGAAATTGTTGACGCTGAGTAAGGCAGATGATGTGTTGGTGAATTTCAGTATGAGCAAGGCGCGGGATCAAGCGTGGGCGTTGGCAAAGGTACTGGCACCGCTGGATGTTGCTGATCAGGAATATGAAATTAGGGATAAGGATTATGAAATGGCAAAGTTGGGTATGTTGATTGCAGATCCTGGGTTTCTTGTGAATGCTGCGATGTTGCCTATCCGTATCGGGGAGCGAGGAACTATTCAGCAAAAGATTGATGTTCTATCGCAGCCAACGGAAAAAATGAAAAAAGCTGAGCTTAATCTATTATTTGGTTTTTAGGCCTGTTGTTTCTTGGTTAAAGGTAAATGAAATCGTATCGAGATTGATGCGGAGTGACGCAATGTTAAGTTGTCTTTGAATGGAGGGTATATGAGACTTGGTGTCGATCTTGGCGGTACTAAAATTGAGGCAGTGATTTTGGATGAGGGCGGTGATGTGCTTTGGCGTCAGCGGGTACCTACACCTCAGCGAGATTACAACGCTACACTAAAGGCAATAGCTCAGTTGGTAGAAGAGGGTAAGTATTTTGCTGGTATTTGCGCTTCTACAACGATTGGAATAGGAACCCCTGGAGCAGAAGATAAACAAGGAAGAATGAAAAATTGCAATTCAACCGCGTTAAATGGACGGTATTTACGGACAGACCTTTCATCATTGTTGAAGTGCTCTATCAGTATTGCAAATGACGCAAACTGTTTTGCTTTAGCTGAAACGCTTGGCGGACAGGGAAAAAAATCATTGTCTTGCCATTCTAATGAGCGCCCCGTTGGTGACGTGCTTAATGTTGTGTTTGGCGTCATTCTTGGTACGGGTGTCGGAGGAGGGGTAGTGGTTGACGGTAAACTATTGAATGGCCCTAATGCGATAACTGGCGAGTGGGGGCATAACTTGATGCCGTTACAAGCCAGGGCGATGGCAGGCGAAAAGGAAGAGGAGCGGCAGTGTTATTGTGGCCGTATAAACTGTGTTGAAACATTTTTATCTGGCCCTGGGTTAGCGTTGAGTTATCAGCAGTGCTTCGGTGAAAAGCTGATACCTGAAGAAATTATCGGGCATATGCGTAATATCGAAAGTGAGCGACAGGAAAGCGCCGAGCTTATCTGGGGGGAGTACATGCAACAACTTGCAGCAGCGTTAGCGCAGGTTGTAAATATACTTGACCCGTCACTTATTGTTTTGGGGGGAGGTTTGTCGGCGGTCCCTGAAATATACCGAGATATAGTGCCTTTGATGAAGCCCCATGTTTTTACGGATGAATTTGATACGCCAATATTACCTGCGTTATTGGGCGATTCGGCTGGAGTGTATGGAGCTGCCTGGCTGGTTGACGGGATAACGTAGGTCTTGCAATCTGAGTGATGGGCTGGTTTGGTGCCGGGCTGGAGTCTAGACTGTAATAGCCCCCGATTTCCTGTTATTCTGTCCGTTTCAAATTGATATCTAACGGTCTTACTGACTCGTTTATCACTTATTTATTACAACAGCGTAATCAAGGGGAAATCCATGCCTGTTTATCGTTCTAAAACTTCCACCCATGGCCGTAATATGGCTGGGGCTCGCGCCTTGTGGCGTGCAACAGGCATGAAAGATGGCGACTTTAAAAAACCTATTATTGCTGTGGTTAATTCCTTTACTCAATTTGTCCCTGGTCATGTACATTTAAAAGATATGGGTCAACTGGTTGCTCGCGAGATTGAAAAGGCGGGCGGTGTGGCAAAAGAGTTTAATACCATCGCTATTGATGATGGTATTGCTATGGGTCATGACGGTATGTTGTATAGCTTACCGTCTCGAGATCTCATAGCGGATTCCGTAGAGTACATGGCCAATGCCCATTGTGCTGATGCATTAGTGTGTATTTCTAATTGCGATAAAATCACCCCCGGGATGTTAATGGCGGCCTTACGTCTTAACATTCCAGCGATCTTTGTGTCGGGTGGTCCAATGGAAGCGGGCAAAACAAAACTTTCAAACAAATTGATTAAGTTGGATTTGGTTGATGCAATGGTTGCTGCGGTTGATCCGAATGTATCTGATGAACAAGCAGAAGAGTACGAGCGTAGTGCTTGTCCTACCTGTGGTTCTTGTTCAGGAATGTTTACGGCGAACTCAATGAACTGCTTAACGGAAGCGTTAGGTTTATCGTTGCCAGGTAACGGCACCATGTTGGCAACTCACGCTGACCGTCGTCGTCTGTTTGAAAATGCTGGTAAAATGATAGTTGATATTACTAAGCAGTATTACGAGCAAGACGATGACTCGGTTCTACCAAGAAGTGTTGCAAACTTTGCAGCGTTTGAAAATGCGATCACGTTAGATATTGCTATGGGTGGTTCAACCAACACGATTCTTCATCTGATGGCAGCAGCCGAAGAAGCTGAAATTGATTTTACGATGGATGATATTGATCGTATGTCTCGTAAGGTGCCTCAGTTATGTAAGGTTGCACCGAACACCCCAGAGTATCATGTTGAAGATGTACATCGAGCCGGCGGTATTATGGCGATATTAGGGGAACTTGATCGAGCTGGCCTCCTTAATAGTGATTCTCCTACCATTCACAGTGCCACGTTGAGAGAAGCAATAGAGCGATGGGACGTTAAATGTAATGATGATCCAGCGTTACATGAATTTTTCCGCGCAGGTCCTGCGGGCATTCCGACGCAAACCGCATTTAGTCAGGATTGTCGTTGGGATACCATCGATGCGGATAGAGAAAATGGTTGTATTCGTTCTATAGAACATGCCTATTCTCTAGAAGGCGGTCTTGCAGTATTAAAAGGTAATATTGCAGAAGATGGTTGTGTTATTAAAACGGCAGGCGTTGATGAAAGCATTCTTGTTTTTAAAGGCAGGGCCCGTATTTATGAAAGCCAAGATAGTGCAGTAAAAGGTATCTTGTCTGATGAAGTGGTTGCAGGTGACGTGCTTGTTATTCGTTACGAAGGGCCAAAAGGTGGCCCTGGCATGCAGGAAATGCTGTACCCAACCAGTTACTTGAAATCAAAAGGTCTTGGAAAGGTTTGTGCGCTGTTAACGGATGGGCGTTTTTCTGGCGGAACCTCTGGGTTGTCTATTGGGCACGTGTCACCTGAAGCGGCAGCGGGTGGAGCGATAGCATTGATAGAAGAAGGGGATATTATCAATATCGACATTCCAAATCGTACACTTAATCTAGATATCTCCGATGACGAGTTAGCAAACCGCAGAGCTGCAATGGATGCAAAAGGACCTGATGGGTGGAAACATGTTGAAGATCGCCCTCGTAAAGTGAGCGCAGCGTTGAAAGCTTATGCGGCAATGGTAACCAGTGCTGATCGCGGTGCTGTTAGGGATGTTTCATTGTTAGAAAAGTAAGCGGTATTGGTGTTATAAAAACGGCTTCCTTGTGAGGCCGTTTTTATATTTGTTGTTCGTTGGATAGGTGTCGAGCATCACCTGTGATGGAGCGTCGAAATGAAATTTGAAAGTCACAGGAGAATAACCGGTCATGTCTGAGAAATTACAGGTGAGCAAGGAGACAGGTCTACTGACTTTTCTCAACACGAAGCTCAAAGGTTGGGCTCGCAATAAAATAAAGCAGCGATTGAAAACAGGATGCGTGTTGGTTAACGGTAAGCTTGTTAAGCAACATGATTACCTGTTAAAAGCCGGAGATGAGGTGGAGGTTCGGGCGGCCGCTAAGAATATGCAAAGTGGAAATATACAGCTAGAGATCCTGTATTCGGACAATGACCTTATTGCTATCAACAAACCTGCCGGATTATTGTCTGTGGCATCAGCTGATGAAAACAAACGCCATGCGCTTGCCATTCTTCGCAGTCAGCTTTCACGTTCCAAACGTAAGGTGAGTTTATGGCCAGTACACCGGCTTGATCGCGATACCTCGGGTGTACTGTTATTTGCCACTTCACGTGAGATGCGTGAAGACGTTAATGCTGGGTGGTCAAGGGCCGAGAAAACCTATCTTGCGGTGGTTGATGGTTGTCCGAGCCCAGAGCAGGGTACTATTGATCAGCCCCTGAGAATGGATGCTGAGAAGTATCACATGCATGTGGGTTCACATCCTGAAGCCAAAAATGCTATCACACATTTCTGTACTCAGCGTACGGTAAATGATCGGGCGTTGCTTGAAGTCCGGCTAGAGACTGGGCGACAACATCAAATTCGTGCCCACCTGGCCTGGTTAGGACACCCGGTGATTGGTGACCCTCGCTATGGTACTGATGGCCCTCGAATGGGACTGCATGCATTACGCTTAAGTATAAGGAGACCAAAAGCGGGCAAACGCCTCACTTTTGAGGCACCGGCACCTGATGATTTTCTTGATTTGATCCGATAGCAAGTTGCATTAAGCCTTGAGTGAGAAGGCTTCGTTGGGTATGGCAGAACCCTATGATTTCTTCTTCCGGTTATGATCCATCAGAATGTAACTTCTCCAATATAGATTTATTCTTAGTCTCATCAATCGGAGGCATTTTTGCATTTAGCTCCATGACTAAAGACTGATAATCTATATTTTTCCTTAATAAAAGGCCACCTGCAGCCACCAAGGCATTAACCTCGTCTTTGCCAAGTTCTAGACTGGTGGGCAAACTATTGAAAAAACGTTTTATTGATTTTTTGTGGATAGATGCAAAGCTAACTTCTATTAGTCTTACCTTTGCATCACCACCAGCTTCCTTAATAGCTTGTTCTATTGCATTGCCCTTACTAAATATGGTGGATCGAGTTTCTATATTGAGCCTTGCCATCATCGTGTCTGTTACCGCTCCTATAGTCTCTGTTATTGAAGGGCTTCTTGGTTTCAAATCCATTGGTTTGTCTGGCGTCACTTCCGAATTGACCAAGATAAGAGTGACTCTTTTTAAGTCCTTGATGGGAAGTCTTGAGTGATCAACACCTAACACATGAATGCGATCAGAGATCGCCCTTAACCCTAAATTGTCGGTGATACCGCCATCAACAAGATGTATATAGGGTCGCTTTTCGCTATTCAAATAACTTTGTATGGTTTCTTTTATTGCTCCTCGTTTTACTGTGTCCGTGCGCAGCGCCGAAATTTGTTTAAGGGTGTCAGACCGGTCATGCTGACACTGGTCGGAAAAATTTCGTATCACTACCGATGGAAACGCAACAGGAACAGCAGAAGAAGCCGTAACGGCCCTGGCCAACGAAAATGTTGTTAGATCTGAGCAGATGAGATCGAAGTTATCCTGTGTAAAACCAAAACGCGCGCCGCCTGATAGATCGGATGCGTTAATGAGTATAAAGGGGCGTTCGCCCTGTGGAATATCCCCAAAGTTTTTTCCCTTAAAAATAGTCCGATCGTAATACTCAATAGCTGACTCGGTGCGATCAAACCCTGTTGTTAGCGAACGAAATAAGTGGCTAGGACTGAATGTCTTGGAAAACAGCGCTTCTTCTACACTCAGGTGAAGAAAATTATTTTCAAACCCGGGAAACATATCATCACCAAAAGCCGCATAATATGCAGCAGTAAAACTTCCGCCTGAAGCAGCAGAGATAAAATCAACATCCCCCAGAAGATTCTTTTTATTGTTATCTGTATCGAAGTAAATCGTGTTTCTTAGTTCTTTCATCACGCCATAGGAGAGAGCTGAAGCACGTGTCCCGCCGCCAGAAAACGAGAGTAGAAATAGGTGGTCACCTATGGGGCGTTTAGAGGAGTGATTTTTAATGCTATAGGCATTTACTTTGTCGGCTTGAGATAGAATGACATTCAGTACTTTTGGGAAAGTACTGCATCCAGTAATCAGGCATTGGATTATCAAAAGGCAGACAGAGCCAAAAAAACGCCATGTAGGTTTAGCGACTTCTTTTAAATATATTGTGGTAAAGCTAGACACAGAAAGATTCCTAATAAGTGCACAGAATTCGATTGTTAGTTGATCATAGCAATTACCACGTCTAATAGTGGCTGTTGGATAGCGCTGCCTTTCCAGCTCTTCTTGCTAAGGGCTGGATTATAATACTGTGCAATTATTTACACGCTACAGTATGTCGGTCAGCAATATACCGATGCCTATTCTTTGTTGCGATATATTGTAGTCAACCAAGCTTTCGCCATAACCATTAAAATACTGCACGAATCCCTTTAAATGCCCATATAAAGGGAAACTCCAGTCTAGTTCGATCGCTCCCTTATTATCGGATCTTAGGTTGTTACGCCACATTACCCCGTATTCGTGTTCCTTTGAGCGATAAATAGTTCTTACTTCGAAGTGACCCATATATGCTTCGATATCTGGGTTATCATCACCTTCAGAATCGAGCGGCTCTTTCTTTTTATCCTCTTTTAGGCGGTACCAAGGGCGAAAAGAAAGCGCGAAGTCGCCTTTTTCGTACAAAAATGATGAATATACTCTATTCCAGCTACGAGATAGTAGTTGTGTTCTGCCATTAGACTGGTGTTCGATGCCTAAAATCAAGCCAGTATTGCCACCCATTGGGTGCCAAT
This sequence comes from Gammaproteobacteria bacterium 42_54_T18, assembly GCA_002163245.1. GTDB lineage: Bacteria > Pseudomonadota > Gammaproteobacteria > Pseudomonadales > Ketobacteraceae > 42-54-T18. Next base: position 20,383 of record MAAL01000067.1, read on the forward strand.
CGAGCCCTGTGAGATAAAAAAGTTCGGGTTGATAATTCGTTTCTCGAAAGGGTGCTGATATCTCACTGGCATATACTTGCCACCAGGACTGCAGGGTAAAGCCGAGATAGAGAGCATCGTTTTTTCGGAAAATATCCTGATGGTTTATGGGAACTTTAATGCTGAGTTGCAATTTAGCTTCGTACTGCTTGGCTTCATCTGCCCAGTCTCCAGCGAATTCATACGCTTCGCGATTTAATTTGCTTGTATGGGTGTAGGGCAAAATATAGTTCCGGCGATGAGGGGTGATTACAAACCGGTTCCACTGAAATTCTCGTTCTGCTTTAACTCTTTTTGATATTGCTCCCAGGGTTTGTTTTTTTTCGTTTTTGAGAGAAGTACAGCGTTGATTTATTTGAGTAGCAGTGTCTTGAGATGAATCGACGCTTACCGCGTCAAGAACACAGTTTTCATAATCTGTTGTGCCATATACTGATGTTGACATCAGTCCAATAAAAAAAATGATCTTCCTCATTTGTGCCATCCCTCGTCTATATCGATCAGCGGATCCAAAACCTGTTTTAATTAAGTACTTTAGAGAATGTTATGTTTTTTAAATGTACGTATTAATTCTTTGGCTAACCCTTTAGCTTTAGAGGCAACATCTCTTGGGTCGTCAGTTTCCGTTGATACTGAAAGTAGTATTTCACGGTTTTCTGCATTGTAGACTGACGTTTCTAACGTCACGGTTGACAATTGCCCTGGTAATGGCTTTGATACTTCTGAATGCGTGTAATCGAAGTAACTAAGCATATTGCCGTAGTATTCGTCGACGGTTGCTAAGTCTGAGGGTAAATAGACATCACGGCGCTGAATGGCGCGAAGTGTGGTAACAATAACCATGGTGTAGCCATTTTCTTTGACGGACTTTAAGATAGATTCCTTCGATAGTTCCGCACCGCTTTTGTAGCTCTGAGTTGCTTGAATATTCCCCGCTTTTAACTGTTCAACAATCGAATCTTCAAAGATGCTTCTATTTGTATCCTTCCTAAAGCTACCGACAACCAGAATATTCTTTTGATCAGGAATGTTATGGGACGACTGGAGAACTTCGGTGACCCTTGACCCAGTACAAGAAGCAAGAATAAAACAGAATATGGTTATCGATATTTTTTTCAGTAATGTCATTAATGAATCCTGTCAGAGTATGTGAAATGAAGGCACCCACCAACATTATAGCCATACTTCAATGATCAACTAGGGTTTATTCGCCGAAGAAAGAGGCGATTGAACGCAACTTCCAGGCTTGATATTTTCACATATGCTAATTATCAGCATATGTGCTGCTAGTACTACAATACAATAGACCTTTTTGTCTGTGATTTTGAATATGGAGGAGGATATCATGCAAGTAGAACATATGCCGGGTTACTTGGCGGGGCCTGACGGCGACCCATTAATGATCGTTATGGCTGTTATTTTTATGGTTGCTGTACTGATAGCCGGGGTTTTGTATTTTAAGTTACATGCCGTGCCAGAGCATATTGCGCACGGTAAAAACCATACTCAAATGCAACTGATTGCAATATTAACGATGCTGGCTTTGTTTACTCATAATAATATGTTTTGGGTGGCGGCATTAGTATTGGCTGTGGTTGAAGTTCCTGACTTCATATCGCCATTAAAGTCGATTGCCCGCTCTTTAGAAACCATAGCAAAAGGTGAGGTGTAGAGAGACTAGCTCGGAAAAAAGTAAAGAAGCTCAAGCTGTAAATACCGATAGCCCTGACAATGAGGGGAGTATCTAATATGTTTGAAGTGATATTATGTTCATTAGTTACTATTCTTCCTGATTACTTATTTCGTAGATATCGGCAGGGTATGCGATGGGGTAAAGAAATTACCTTTTTTACCATGTGGTACGAGCTTCGTTGGGGTATTTCGGCCTGTGCGATATTAACGATCTCTTTGGTAACACTAATTTTTTCTACCACCCGACAACAAACAATGCTACACCCATGTTTCGCACGATGACAATTTTACCGGAGCAAGGTGGCAGAGTTTAGAATGTCTATGTTGAAAACAACCAAGAGGTTTAAAGCCGGCACAGCGTTATTCAGCATGTATGATGAATCACAGGCAGCTGTTATTGATAGTGCTGAAGTGAAAGTTAAAGAAGTGGAAGCCGAGTTTGCCACAGAAGGAGCGCGGTTAGAGGCTGCAAAAAGCGGTGTTGAAAGAGCTAGAAGCACCTATATGCGTTCAAAAAATGAATATGACCGGAAGAAAAAATTACAAGACGGGCAGTTAATCAGTGAAAGTGAAGTACAGAAACTAGCCGATACGGTTGCTATTAATCAGGCTGGTCTATCTGCTGCCAAGGCAGATGAAGCTTCGGCATTTGCTCAAATCGAGAAAATATTGCCGGCCAAAAAAGCCTCCGCGGTTGAAGTGTTAAAGTCAGCCAAGGTTGAAAAGGGCAAACGTACCGTTTATGCCCATGTTGATGGGTAGTTAAAGCAGTTCATCCTGCAGCCGGGAGACTATGTAAACCCTATTCTTCGACCTTCGGGTATTTTAGTGCCAAGCAGCGGCGATGCTTCGGGTAAAGAGGGCGTGCAAGCTGGTTTTAGTCAGTTAACAGCAGGCGTTATAAAGGTAGGCACATTTGCAGAAATTACTTGTCTATCCCAGCCTTTCACTATCATTCCGATGAAGGTTGTACGTGTACAAAATGTTATCGCCTCAGGGCAAATAAGACCGAATGAAACCTTGCTTGATCTACAAGATCGAGCAAGGCCCGGTACTTACACTGTTGTGATGAAACCTATCTATGAAGGTGGCCTGGAGGGGGGGGGGCAATGCTGTTGCATTAAGCCGCCCCCTTGATTTTCTGTAGCTTCGCATCGCGCCACTTATTAACTGGGGCCTTGGAAACTCTGGGCTGGGACAACCGAGGTTCAATT
>MAAL01000079.1 GCA_002163245.1 Gammaproteobacteria bacterium 42_54_T18
TATATCTTTTGCCGCTTGTTTTATTATTTCAATAGTTATACCAGGTGGTGTTCCAATTTTAGTGCCTTTTCCAACTTGAAATGGGAAGGAGTCAACTTCAGAGTATGCAATAGTCATTAAAAGGGGTTTCATATGAGAGGATAAATTGGAAGGAAATATAAGTAACAAGACCAGTAAATATCCGTAAACAAGATTAATTAGGTGCATCTGCCTTAATTTATAATAATGATACATTTTTTCTCCAAGTTTTTAAATAAACTATTTTATTAAGCATAGCAAAATAAAGTAAATATCGTGACATTTTTATTACATTACTTGATAGTTTATTGAAATGTAGCTACATACACTCTGAGAATAAAACACGTGGACAAGGAGCACCATATTTTTCAAAAATACTCTTTCTTGGCTTACTAGATTTTGAAACATAATTTTTCAATGCTATATTAAAGTCATCTCGAAGTTTTTTTGATTCTGGCCATTTTTTGGAAAAACCTATATAAAAAGCTCTGGGTTCTGGTACACCTATGGGTTTTTTAAAAGAGACCACATTCTTAAATTTTATTGGATTTTTTTTAATAAGATAAGAACAAACAGAAGCCTCACAAATAATCATATCAACTCTATTATTTACAAGAAGGTTTAACAAATGTTTTTCATTATTTTCACGTAAAACTGGAAATTTATTTTTAATTGCATCTAAAAATTTTTTATCATAGTTATACTTTTCAGAATATCCAAGTTTATATTGACTAAGATCAGAATACCTACTCCACGAAATATTTGTGGATTTTTTAAAGAATAACAGATCTTGAACAGAGCTAATTGGATCTGAGAAATGGTAATGTTTTTCACGATCTACATTTTTAGTAAAAGTATAATAAGCTGCATATTCTCCTGCTCTAGTTTTTCTATCTGCCCGAATAAAAGGCAACATAGTTATTTTAGGTGTAATATTCATACTTTTAAAAACTTCAGTGATGATTTCAGTATCAAAACCTATAATCTTTCCTGTGTCTTGATCTCTAAATTTAAAAGGAGGGAATGATGCTGTTGAAATTGGAATAACATTTGGAGATTTATGTTCATTTGCAAAAAGAACACTTGAATTAAAAAAGAAAATAAGCACTGTTAACAAACAAATATTAACAAAATATTTATCACTTTTAATCTTAGTATTAGACATCTATATATCCTTGTTATTTGCAAGAAGTGTTTTATAGTTTTAAATTATATCATAGTACTTTATACCAAAATTGTGT
>MAAL01000059.1 GCA_002163245.1 Gammaproteobacteria bacterium 42_54_T18
GGTTGTCCCAGCCCAGAGTTTCCAAGGCCCCAGTTAATAAGTGGCGCGATGCGAAGCTACAGAAAATCAAGGGGGCGGCTTAATGCAACAGCATTGGGGGAGTGGATCCCTTGATATACGAATTCAACAATTGTTGAGTATGTTAGATGAGTGTTTTCAGGCGGGGGGTGATCTACAGTCTAGCTGGTCCGCGGTGGATGTGGCAAAGCAGCTATCCCTCTCTGAGGGGCGCTTTTTACACCTGTTTCGACAAGAGATGCTTATCCCATGGAGGCCGTATTTACTATGGCGAAGGATGATGTGTGCTGTAAATGCCTTGATATCAGGGGCACCTGCGACAGATGCTGCCCATTTAGCAGGTTTTTCAGATAGTGCTCATCTGAGTCGATCCTTTCGAAGTCTATTTGGTATGTCAATTCGTCAGGCACTAGGGCTTTTCAATAAGAGCTAAATCAGTATGATGATATTGCTTTTGGCTACAATAGTGATGATCGTATATCTGCCAGTCAAGTACTTAAGAATGGGTATGGAGAGTGTAAACAATATACGTAATGCGGATAGTTCTACGAGGGTTTTTGCAGATAGTTCTGCGGCTTCCATGCCGCAGATGTTGTTTCTCGTCATACTACCAGTGGTAACCTCTACTCGTTATCATCCATAAATTCATTTTCTCCTTTAATGATCTTTGGATGACCACAGATGGCGCGGGATGTCGTTAAACCTGCTTGCACAGCGCCTTCAACACAGCCAGCGTTCATTCCATTGGTGATCCAGTCTCCTGTTATATATAGGTTGTTAAAGCCCGTTTCATCCGTTTTAAGCCGGTATTTACTGCTGTTAACCACACTTTGAACATAACGCTCTGATGGGTCAATGTTAGAACGCCAATACTGTGCGTCAAAGCGTGCAACACCTTGTTCATTATTTGGTGCAATAAGCCATTCCCATTTAAATCCGTTGCTATCGCTTTCACTGTTCGGCCAAAGTGAACGGATATGATTATCTAACAAGTTGATAGCATTTTCTTTAACGACGCTTTTACATTTAGCCGGGAAGGAGTGATCGCTAAAGGGTGGAAATTCAGTAATCGGCTGTGCTCCACAAAAGTAGCTGGCATTTTTCGGTTGAACTTCGGTGTCAGGCCAAACTTCACGACACAATAATTGATCCATTGATGCCCAGGTGTCCAAAGGTTCGGTAAAGGAGGTGAGGACGGGTTCTTCTCCAGATTCGGGGATTGGCGTCCAGCCCATTTCTTCTAAGGAAGGTTTTTGCCAAATTTGGAATGCTTGTGTTGCGACAATTTTAACATTATCAACGCAGTCTTGAAGTTTTGGACTGAGCGGTAATAATTTTGGACACACAACGGGAACAGAACCTAAAGATAAGCCGAAAATAATCTTATCAAAATCGACGCCAACTTTTAGCGTGTGTTGTGGTAACGACTTTCCATAAGCATTTTCATAGATCTCAGGCCAGTTGCTCCAGCTGGACTCTAGGTTAACGTTATTTGCTTGAAGTAGGTCAGCTTGTTTTTCTATAATTTGGTCGTACAACGGTTCGCTGGGCCAGCAAGCTAAACCTTTGACGTTCACTAACGGGTGATAGTGATTGGGGCCGCTGTTAAGTTGCACTTGTTCGGTGATTTTTATTTCACTTATTCGCGTAGGATCTGTGGGGTCAGGAATGAGCTCTTCTACTTTATTAAAGTATTTAAACGTGACTCCACGTTCTTTTAGAACCTGATAAATTGGAGTGAAAACGACATCCCCCATACCAGCCTGCATTTTCCACATAATGCCGCCCTCATAGCAGAAGACCATGCGCAAGGCTCCGCGTAAGCATGTTCCGGCTTCGAAGCTGGCATTGTTTATATCACCATCGACGTAGGCAAAAACAAGATCGTAGACGGCACGAACGGGGGCTGATTGAACAGTGAATTCTTCGTTTGCACCGTGTTTGCGTAACCAGTCTCGGAAATCCAAATGATTGATTGAATTAAATCCATGTTCGAAAATATCGTCTTCGTACATACCCTTAAGTGAGGTAAGTGCTAGATCGATAAGGATGTAGAGCCGGCGAATTTCATCATTGTTATCGAGTACGTCCCCAAGAATGTCTTCGATAAGGTCATCAATCCAGTCCTTAATGTGGGCCAAAGATTCTAAAACCATTCCATGATCGGCGCTATCAAATAAGCGACCAGGAATGTCTACCCAGCTAACCAAGGCATGAACGAGTTTTAAACCGTCGTTCATTAAGTTTTCTAGTGGGTTGTCAAACTTATCCAGCACTTTTTGTAAGATTACCCCGAAACCATGGCGGCGAGGTTTTGGATCGTTATTGATGTCAAGGCCGGTGATTTTCTCAATAAAATCTTCTACTGCTTGTTTAAGCCACGCATACAGTGTTTGTGCTATTTGCCCAATGCTTAGCATTTCTCGGCCATCACCCGGCAAGCCTGCTTTCATTGGGAATTCTATGGGCCAGGTTTTCCATTCGTTTTTAATGTGCTCTTCAACAACCACAAAACTGTGAGGTTTGAACGCGTCTAACCAGGTGGCAAGAGGTGCGTCTTTGGGGCGATCCAGTTCGCCATAGGCATCCCGCATGACTTTAAAGGCATTCTCGTAAAAACCAAACCAAATGTGAAGTCCATGTTCTTCAATTCGTTCATGATCTTTGGCATTCCTTCCGCTGGCGCCTTTTCCCCCTAGACGCCAACCCATTTGATAAACGGTAAGTTCATAACGGCTTTGCCAATCCGGTTGTGAAGTGATAGCAAAGGCCGCTGTCATTGCACTTACACCACCGCCTAGCACTGCAATTTTCTCTTTTTTCGCGACGGAATTATTAACGAGTTCTTCAGGTGGCTCGATGGAAAAATCAAAATTGATCCAAAATGCAAGCGGAGCAGATTGTGTGCCGATTTCCAGTCCTAAGTCTTCGGCAATAGGTTCACTGGCATATTCTTGCAGGGTCAATTCATAATCGCCGGGTAATATCCCTGCTCCATGAAAGCCGTTGATGATGGCGGGCGAGGTCGTTAATGCTTGATAAACAGCATCTTTGCCTTCACCATCAGGAAATTGCTTGAGGAATAGTTGCGGTAGGCGAGGGGAGATTAGCCCTCCCAATATTTGTTCAATAAGGTTGGAGTCAGGGTGAATAACATCGTCTAATTCTCGAACTCCTTTAAAAATACCTTTCGCGAAATCAATGAAATCTCCAAAATCGTCTTCCAGTTCTTCTAAAAGATTTTCTGCAGGAGGTTCGCGTTTGATATCAAATAGACGGTGTAGCGCTGCTTCTTCGTCTTCTGAGTAGGTTTGAAAGGCATTGACATCAATTGAGAAAAAGTCCGCTTCTTTAGGACTTTTGGGCATCTTGAAATCAGCCATATATTTCGGGTAACCAAAGATTTCTCGACCGTTTAATACAGTCATTGGTTGATCTACCCAGATGTAAGGTGTGATCCAATGAATACGATCAAGGACTTCTTCGCCATTTTTTTCGATGTATTGCCCTACGGGCACCCAGATAGATGTATCAATCTCAGAGCCCCACCCTTTTTCGATATCTTCTGGCGCAGTGGAATAGTCTTTACCTATATGGGTAAAGGTCACCATGACATAGTTTGTTAGGGGTTTGAAACGGTATTTTCCTTGTGCCACAGCATTTAGTTGTTGATCACACATCGCTTGTAATTTATCGATATCCCCTTTTACGAAAAAACCATACATCATCGAATCTTGTTGCTGAAAAGGAGGGTGCATCATCATGCCACCACCGCGGTATATAAAAGGAGGGCGGTTGTTTATTGCCATTGGTTAACATCCTGTTTTGAAATTGTAAGTTGTAAAAATTAACTATAGATGGAAATTTTAGAAAACTAGTAATGTTAGGGTTTAATTAATACCAAAGATAATTTCCTGATCTAGTATTAAAAGTGGGGCGGATTTTTGAAGTAATGGACACTAAAGTTATGGAATGTTGGTTTCTTATAACTTTAGCTCGGCATGACTTTGTATGTTTTATGATTTTGAATACAGTTAGACAGGTTTGAACGAATGCTGGAAAGGAACTATCCAGGAGCAAATTACCTGGGCCAAAAAGTACAGTTAAATATCCGACAGGAAAGCGATATTAATACCGCTTCGGAGTGTGTTGCCAGGCATTTGACTGTTATGCGGTTAATATGTTTATTGGGTTTGTTGTTGGTGTCTCCTGCTCAGGCGCTTATAGGGGGCTTAATAGAGCCTAACGCGATAGAATCAGGGCAGTTATATCAAGGATTTTCGAGTTCAAGACTTGATGGAGGTGTAACGAATCGCGCCTCTTTAGAGGCGTTAGAAAGTGCACTAACACCAATAGATAAAATATCACTTACCGGTGGGTCTTATTGGTTAAAAGTACCTTTGAGAAGTGACCTTGGTGATAGTGAGTGGGTCGTTTATGTATATGGTTCTTATATTGAAAATATTCAGGCTTATTTGTTAACACAAGACCCAACGAAATCTGTACCTTTTCAAACCCATCGAAGTGGTCATCAGGAATCTGGCGAACACCCTTTACATTACGGCATGACGTTTTCAGTGGAAGAGCGTTTAGGTTATGTTTTGTGGGTGAATATCGATAGTCGTTATTTTTCTGGGGCACCCCGCATTGAAATAAAATCCAAATCAGAATTTGCTCAGAAAGCCTTTAAAGATGATTTGTTGGTGATTGGTTGCCTGGGGGCAATTATTGTATTGGCAACCTATAACTTTATGCTGTTTCTTTGGGTTAGGTCGAAGGAATATTTGTACTACGCAATTTATCTAGTATCTACGTTTACCGGTTGGGCCGCTGTATTTGCAGTGTATGCTCGGTTATTTGATAATTTTGATGTGCTTTGGATCATGCTTCCGTTTTATGTCAATGTCATCGCGAATACGTTTTTCTATCAAAAGTTTCTGGATTTATCTGAACATAATAGAACACTATCAAATGTAGGTTATGGTATAGCAGTTTTGGCATTGTTAATGGTAGTGTCGTTTTTCTTTGTCCCCTATTGGGTGAGCTATTTGTTTGTGGTGATTATTAATACCTTGTGGCTAAGTGTGGGTTTTGTTGCGGGGATTGTTCGTTGGCGAGAAGGTTATAAACCCTCACGTTTTTTTGTGTTAGGTTTTTCTGTTGTGCTGATTAGTGGCGGTCTGGTGATATTTCCATATTTTGGTTTTCCGAGGCTTATTTATAATGAGTTTTTGTGGGCGCTTGTGGCGCAAACATTAGATGTTATTTTTCTTGCTTGGGCGTTGGCCAATCGAATTAATTTGTTAAAAGAAGAGAAGCAATTAGCATTAAAAACAGCCCATGATAGTGAGCAATATGCAAATACAATTCTTACTCAAGCAAACGAAACGTTATTAACGTCGTTGCAGCAATCCGAGAAAAATCAAGAACGTAAAGATGAATTTATTATGGCAGTAAGCCATGAGTTAAGAACGCCTTTAAATGTTATTAGTGGTTCGTTAGAGCAAATGAAATATACAGAAGACCCAAAGTTGTTAGCTGAACTTCGACAATACATTCAGTTTGGGTCTGATCGATTATCTACTCAGGTCGAAAATATTGTAACAATGGCAGAGACGGACCATTACGAAGTTGAACCTCATAAAAGCGATGTTCGCATAAAAACTATGGTGAGTCAGTTACAAGAAGAAAGCGCGAGTTATTTGTATCAAAAGCCAGTTGTTTTTGAAGTGCGGTTTGCCGATGGTTTAAACGACTACTATATGTGTGATGAACATTTGGTTCATCGTGTATTGGCACCCGTTGTAGATAATGCTTGTAAATATACAGAGGAAGGCAAGGTTCTTGTTGAAGTTGGGCCTTATGATGACGGGGTTAAATTTGTTATTAGCGACACTGGGCCAGGAGTAAGTGAGGACATTAGGCAGACCATTTTTGATAGTTTCGTTCAGGCGAGTCAGGGTTATCAGCGTACCCATGAAGGTTTAGGGTTGGGGTTGTCTATCAGTCAGCGGTTGGTGCATCTGTTAGGTGGGGATATCGAGATTACGAGTCCAGTAAATGGAGGTTCGTGTTTTACGGTTAGAGTCCCAATGGATGCATCCAGTATCGTTGTTGTTGCCGATAAAGGTAAAGGGGTTACAGGTCATGCGTTGATTGTTGAGGATAATCAAGTGAATGCAAAGGTATTGACTGCATTGGTTAAACGCATTGGGTTATCATCTGATTTGGCTGAAAATGGTGAGGTTGCTGTACAGGCAGTGAAGGATAAGGCGTATGATGTTATTTTTATGGATTTACAAATGCCAGTGATGGATGGGTTTGCTGCCACGGTGAGAATTAGAAAAAATGGCAATCGTTGCCCCATTATTGCAGTTACTGCCAATTCCGATTATCAGGCTCGCATTAAATGTTGGGACGTTGGAATGAATGACTTCGTTTCAAAACCGGTGAAAAAAGCGATTATTCTGGACGCTGTTAATAAGTGGATGTGTGTTTAATTGAACCGATTGGAGCCTTTAATAAGTGGCAGTGGGCCTGCATTTACTTCAATTAATTAACAGAGCACGGGCAGCAAGTCTTGCGCGGTGTAATCGGCTTTTTACCGCAACCAGGCTCATACTGAGTTCACTGGAAATTTCCTTGTTAGTTAACTGGTAAAAGTCTTTCATTAAAATGACTTCTCTATAATCTTTGGGCAGCTTATCAATGGCATTTAACAATTCATTTAAAAGTTCACCTTCAGGTTTGTCTTGGATCCATTCCTCTAGTGTTGCTTCATCAAATGGATCATAGCGTAGTGTCACCCGACCTAAGCGTCGACATTCACGCTGTACGGTTTTAAAAATCCAGCTAGAGAACGCGGCTAGTATATTTAATGTCTCTAAACGGCGAGCAATCGCCAGCAATACTTCTTGTACTGCGTCATCGATATCGCTTATTTTACAGTGCAGCATGGCATAACGTCTTACATCTGGCTGACTCACTGCAAGCAAGCGTTCCATCGCATCACGATCTCCTTTACGAGCAGCTTCAATTATTGTTACATCCAAATTTTTTAAAGACATTCTGTTTTTCCCTGCAGTATCACTTCGACTGGGTATGTTCTCATATCAAGTAAAACCCTGCTAGGTAATCACGATATTTACAACAAACAGAAGAATATGAAATTATATTTTCTTCCCGTCGAATCCTTTTTGCTTTTTTATGCCTCTTATCAGAGAACACTAATAGCGTGAAATATTTTGACGCGATCAAGAGTTATTAATTAAATGAGGTGCTTTTACTGTGCAAATTATAAAAACAATAATTACCGTGATGCTTGTCACATTTCTATGGGGTTGTAACGCGAGTGTACTTGAAGAAATTGGTCCGAGAGATACCCACTACCAGTCAATACCCTCTACCAATACTATCGTATTCATTCATGGTATGTATCTAACCCCATTAACGTGGAGTGAGTGGGAAGCACATTATCAGTTATTAGGGTACACAACTTTCAGCCCCGCTTGGCCTTTGCATGACGCATCCGTCGCCGAGCAGAATAACAAACACCCTAATAGTGAGCTGGCAGAACTTACGCTCTCTGAAATATTGCAATACTATCGTGATTTTATTGCTGCATTGGATGAAAAGCCTATTCTTATTGGGCACTCTATGGGTGGGCTGATTGCACAGATATTATTATCGGAAGGTATTGTCGCAGGGGGGGTAGCGATAAACTCTGCGCCGCCTCAAGGCGTCATTTCGGTTGACCCAGACTTTTTAAGGGCCAATCAGCCACATATAGATCCCTTTCTATCGGTGTCAAAACCAACTCAATTAACCTTCGAGCAATTCCAATTTGGTTTTGTGAACAACATGTTGCTGGAAGATCAACGGAGGGCTTATGCCAGCTACGCTGTCCCTGAGTCTCGACGTGTCGGACGGGCGACATTAACCTCAGCAGCTAAGGTGGAGGCGGCGGTTGTTAGGCCTCCGTTGTTGTTGGTATCCGGCGGGGGTGATCATACCATTCCGGCGAGTTTAAGTTATTCGAATTTCCTAAAATATAGAAATAGTCAGTCTGTGACAGATTACAGGCAATTTCCAGAAAGAAATCACTGGACGCTTTTGCAAGAAGATTGGGAGACAGTTGCGAGTTATATCGATGAATGGGTTGAAGTGAATAAATTACCAATGATATTGGCAGAGGGTGAGCAGCAGTTAATGGAGGAGTGATTAGGTACAATCTGATAATATTTCTATGTAGCTAAAGCTCATAATGATAACGCATCTCAGACACCACCACTGCTATTTCGATACGTATATTTAAGCTCGCACAGGGGTTATAGATGTGATCTTGTATGGGTTCAGAAATGGCAGTGATGGATGGGTTTATAAACGACCCTCGCGCTTAATCTCCATATACCGGTTTACTAATGCGACAGGTAACATGTTTGGTAAACTGTTTACTGTAATCACCCCTTGTTGATTGAGCGAGCGTTCGATGACTTTTCGTTGGTCAAGGTAGTCAATTGTTCCTGCATAGGTTAATGCTTGTTTGAAGGTGTCCACTGGCTGATGGGTAATGCCGTGTAGCACGGGCTCCTCTAAATTGGCAACCATCACAAGGTGTTTCTTTTGCAGAATACGAATAGCGGGCTCTAAATCATCGGTGTTTTCGTCGCGAATGTTTGAAACAAAAATGATCAGTGAGCGTTTGTTGTGTCGCGTTAACAAGGCTTTCGCAACGGATGAGTAGTCGCTAGCAGAAGGTGTCGCATGCAAGTCATAGACATGATTAAGTAATTTGGGCATGTTGGCAACACCCTTGAGGGGTTTTAACCAACGTGATCGGCCAGCAAAACTCATTAACCCGACAGAGTCCCCTTGTTTTAGGGCAACATAAGACATTAACAAAATCGCGTTGAGAGCGTGATCAAAATGGCTCAAGTCACCATCTTTGTTTCGCATTTTACGACCACAATCCAAAAGGAAAATAATCTGTTGATCTTTTTCTTCTTGATACTCTTTGGAAATGACTTTACGTTTTCTTGCGCTGGCGTTCCAATCAATTTGTCGTAGGCTGTCGCCTTGGCGAAAATCGCGTAATTGATGAAACTCCATACCTTCCCCTCGTCGCTGCTGTAATCGAACACCCATTTGTGAAGTTTGCTGTTCCATCGCAAGCATGGCAAATTGTGATACTGCCGCAAAATTAGGGAATACTTTGATGATCGATGAGCATTGTTGCCAATGATGAAGCTGCCATAGGCTGAGTGTGGAGGGGGATAATACTTCTATGTTGCCAAATTGAAGATCACCGCGTTTTTTTGGTCTTATGCGATACGTTACAATTAAGGTTTGCTTTGGCACTAGTACCACTGTTTGTTGTGGGAAATCTACTTCTACCTCAGAAGGGTGATGGTCAAATAGGGTTATTTTTGTTGGTTGATGAAAACCATGTTGAATTGTGATGGTAACGGGTGTCCATACGCCAAGAGCGATAGTGTCACCTAATTTTCTTTCAATAGTTAGAGGGCTTGTTTTTAGTTGGCTAAACCCATCAAGCAATGCAGTTAATAACAAGACAACGCCACTGACTTGCCATATTGTTGTTAGCGTTGGCGCTAAATCTGGGTTGGTAATGGCATTCGGTAGCCAGTAATTCAACGCTGAACACAGCCCTGTAACGCTCCAGAGTAGAGTGCATAGTAGTAGTCTATTGGATGGTTTCATTGGTACGCAGTCATAGCTGTTATTCTTTTAATGTCGGGATAGATGGTTAACGTCGCCAGTTTTAAGCTGTTGCTTAAAGCCTTGGCGCTTCAACTTCGTCAAGCAATTGTAATAACGCTTGGTCAATCTGCATGCCTTCAATTTCCATTTCTGCTGTTAACGATACTCGATGACGTAGAACGGGAATTGCCATACTTTTAACATCATCCGGTGTTACAAAGTGGTTACCTTTTAGTAGAGCGTGTGCTCGGGCTGCTCGTATTAATGCGATGCTGGCACGTGGCCCTGCACCAAACGAAAATGTTCGCCATTCTCGCGTTGCTCTCGCGATATTAACGGCGTATTCAAAAACACTGTCATCTACATCTAGAGCTGCTGTTAGCGCTTGTAATTCCACGACTTGGTGAGCTTTTATGACAGGGTCTATTGCTTCAACGTTTAAGTTATCTTGTACCTGCCCTGTGGTAACTTGTTTGACCAATAAAATCTCTTCATCCGCTTGTGGGTAGTCAATTAGTACCTTAAGCATAAAACGATCAAGCTCGGCTTCTGGGAGAGGGTAGGTACCTTCCTGCTCAATTGGGTTTTGTGTGGCCAATACCATGAACGGTGCGTGAGCGATAAAAGCTTTTCCTTCGATAGTGATTTGTTTTTCTTGCATTACTTCCAGTAAAGCGGCTTGTGTTTTAGCGGGGGCACGGTTGATCTCATCGGCAAGCAGTAAATTGGTGAACGCAGGGCCTTTGCGGATTTTAAATTGTTCGGTTTTCATGTCATACATTGCATGCCCAGTAACATCGCTAGGCATTAAATCGGGTGTGAATTGGATGCGAGAAAACTCACCAGAAAAACATTTAGCAAGTGCTTTAACAAGCAGCGTTTTGCCTAATCCAGGTACGCCCTCAATTAATACGTGCCCGGATGCGAACAACGCAACAAGAACTTGATCAATAATGCCAGCTTGGCCGACGAGTACTTGATTTATCTGTTCTCTAATCGTTGAAACCAGCATATTGGCTTTATCAAATTGTTCGTCGCTGATGTGTGGGCTTTCTGTGCTCTCATAGGTGTTCATAGTCTATTCCTTAGTTGTTGCAGCAGCTGAATTCGCTGAACAAATGCATTTTCTTTGTACTCAAAAGATGGAACAAAGGCTGATTGCACAGACTTTTCGTCCATTTGTGTTATTTGGGCGATCTTCTTTACAAGTTCAGGTGTATTGTGAACATCGCTTAATTCATCGAAAATTATATTGTGAGTGATGCGTAATTGTTGGCGAATATCTTGCAATAACACCGCCATATTGTTTTCAAACTGCTTGTGATTCCAGGAGAAACGCGAGCTAGCTTCAATATGTTCCACTAGCTGCCTGCGATTAAATGAAGTATCAGGTATGGTTGGACCAAAACGTTTTCCTTGTTGCCATAGTACCAATGCCAATCCAAATCCAAGGCAAATAATGAGGTATTTGGCGGTGGACCACAGTAACTCTATTACATTGGGGGAATCTGTATCAAATACAAACCATGCGGTTTCACTGTCACTTGTTAACATCCATAATAAATAACTGTGATCATACCAACTGATTTGTTGGTTTTTCCAAAAGCGTTGGTCTGATAATACGGTGAGCATACCTTCGCCAACGGGGTATTGTAGAATGTGGTTTGCATGCTCATTATCTTCTAGCTCTTCTGCGTACAGCGCATTTCCTGAGCTATCGGTTAGATGATAGCGGCTACGGAAGTTGATGCTGATTGTGTTGCCATCATTATCATAAGCGATATAAGAAGGTGTTTCTTGATCGTAAGGAGTACAGGCGGATGTTTGTTGAGATGGCTCTTCTGAGCCTTTTTCGGGAATGTCTTCATATACATCTTCGTGGTTTGCATTACTTTTTTGCTCAGAATCACTCTCTGTGTTGTTTCCCTCTATATCCTCTGTACTTTCAGAAATGATTTGATCGGTATAGTTTTCAATAATGTCAGAGACTTCACCTTCCCATTCCTCCACATCAGTTACCTGTTCATGGAATTGAACACCGAATAGATTAAGGAAATCGTCGTTGCTTGTTTCTGCTTCCGTATCCCAGAGTGAGGACGGGGTCATGACTAGATGCCCGCCGCTGGATAACCACTCCATGATTTTCTCAATTTGTACTGGATGGAATTGACGTTTGTTTAGCAGAATGACGGTGTCGTCATTGGAAATTGAATCTAAAATTATTTCGATATCGACTGTTGTGTCTGTTTTGATACCTGTTTCTTCGAGGAAAGTTTTCCCTGCCAGATAAGGGTTAAGAAATGCTTCTTTTTTGTAGCCTAAATTAGTAACAGTTTGGGTTTTTTCAAATTTGGATAAAAGCCAAAAATAACTGGAACCTACAAGCAACAGAACGAGCCCGAGTATTGCAAAATGCATAAGCTGTTGCTTGGATATGTTTCTGATAGATTGGTTGATGTTATGCAATAGTTTCATGAAGATGCACCTGAGCCTTTCTCTGGTGTATCTTCTTCTGATGTGTCGTTGTTTGAGCCAAATGGAAAGTGTTTTGGCCATTCATCACATAGGGCGTCAAATTGTTTGTGGGTGACACGTTGATGGCCGTAAGCCAACATTACCCATTGTTCTGTAATGGTCTGAAAGAATAGGCTCTTGGGGTTGCTGTGTGTTTTTTTGTCAAATAATCGTACACATTCGCCCTCTGTATGACTGCTGTGTAGGGGTAATGTTTCTGCATGAACAAGGTCTGATAATGCGGCTCGATATAATAAACTAAGTGCCTGTCTTGGGCTTCTTCGCCAGAAATCTTTTGCAGCAGAAATGATATCCTCAGGTAATGTATTTTGATTAAGCTCTAGTCCGAACAGTGATGTTGGGGGAGGCGGCTTCGCATATTTTTTTGCTTCTAAAAATGGCACTTCAAACCCTTTTAATCGCAAAATAATAAATAGTACACAAAGTATTGCGATACCCCATAAAACCACTTCGGTGCCCTGTGCAAGAATAGAAAAAACATCAGCTAACCATGGTGACAGCTCATCTCTATCTTCGATTTCTTCAACAGGGTTTATGAGTTTCCACTCTTCTTTGTTGCGAATATCATTAAACGTATCGGATTCCATGATAATAATCATGCGTTGTTGGGCATCATGGGGTAGAAGATCGGAAATTAGTTCACCTAACGGCGTTGAGTTGGTGTTTTTAACGTTTTGTGCTTTAGATTGGGTTGCGTAGGATGTTGAAGGAAGACAGGTTGCAAATATTAAAAGAATAGTAAAACACAGGCTTAATGGAGACAGTTGAAGTGTCTTCGTGCGAGTGGCCATATCCTTAAATGATAATTCAATATCCCATCCTTCCAATACCGTGCGGCGATTAATATACAAAGAGAATCCGGCGGTTACATAAAATGGCGCAATCAACCCCATTGCAAGGTACCAGCACCATGACAATATGCGGTGGACTTCTGGGTGGCCGATGAGTTCCCAAAACTCAATGTAGATGTCCAGTTGTGGTGGAGTGAACATCCAGGCTAGTCCACAAAAGGCAAATACGATGATGCTTTCTATGGTGATACCAACAAAGGTAAGCCATATTGCGGAAGAACTGGCCGATCGCTGTAATACGCTTAAGCGCTTGCTACGCTGCGCGCCTTTTAGATTTTCCAAATCATCGACTGGCATATCAAACGATCTGCTAAGACTTGGGCGGCGTATGGTTAGCTTTATAAGGGCACTTTTCCAGAGGCGGTGAGGGGCTTTTTTTAGGGTTTGTTTAAAGGTTACGTTATTCGAAAATAATTTCTCGGATACATAATGAAGTTGTATTGAATCCAGCAGAGGTTTTAGCCACCAAATAATTACTGCAGATATAAAGGGAGCGTCTGAGAAAATAATTTGTAAGATAATAAATAATGGGAATGAAACGCAAAACCATAAGCTATACAGTGTCGGTATCCAATGTCGTGCCATTACAAAACCTAGATCGATAGCTTCGTAATGATTGCGAGGGCGGATTTTTGCGTTGACTTGAGCTAAATCCATTTAGCGCTTCTCCTTATGGGAATCTTTTTTTTGTGCGCCTTGTGTTATGCCGCGGCCACCCAAATAAAAGTAGGCGAATACAAGCACCCAAAGGGAGCCGCCTACTGCAAACTTGATAGTTGGTGTGACGGCGCTGCTGGAAGACCAAAATGCCTCGATGAATGCGGCGATAAGAAGAAAGAAAATAACACCGTACACTAACTGAATACTTTCTTTACCGGCATCCAAAAGGGCTTGTTTTCTTGAGTTTTGTCCTGGGGACAATAAGGAGAATCCAAGTCTCATACCAGCGGCGCCAGCAATCGTGATTGCGGTTAGCTCGAATGCACCATGAGTGATAACAAAAGAATAAAAAGGTACATTATATTCCAGTGAACTTAAAAAACCGGATGCGCCACCTAAAGCAAGGCCGTTAAATATTAAGAAAAAGATACTACCCAACCCAAATAAGATGCCGCTCGCAAATGTTTGGAAACCAATGCCTATATTATTTCGAATATAAAACCCAAACATGACAAGGTCTTGCTCTGAACCTCGGGCCTCTGCGGACTCAGCATTATTAGCTGGGTTGTACATGGCGACAAGGTCGGCTACTTGGTCGGGGGATTGAAAGCTAAACATTAATGAGGGGTTAAAGTACACCAGCAAGCCAAAAATTAGCGCTGGGCCATAAAACAACGCTGAGGCGAAACCGATCAATTTTGCGTGTTGGCGAATTTGTTGGGGAAATCCGGAAATAATAAACGTTAACATGTTGTGCAGCACATTGGATTTGTGCTGATAGAGTTGTTGATGCCCGCGCAACGCAATGCCATTTAGCCGGTTAATAATGTCAGGGCTGTATCGACGCTCTTGAGCCAGTGCGAGGTAATAACATACTTTTCGATAGTTTTTTGCAAAAAGAGTGAGATTAGTATCGGATGTTTTCTTGGATTCTAAGAGTTCCAGTTGAGACTCGAATTCTTGCCATTCATACCGGTATTTTGCTTCAAACTGCTGCTGTTTCATTGGTTGCCTCGCAATCCATTCGCGACTCTCACAACCCACACGACATTGTCATTGTCTTTGCGCTGAGTAATTGGTGATAAGTGATTGGCAAGTTCTCGTTGTCGCTCCGGTGAAAGGCTATGTAGACGTTCAGCATAATTTAAAATAGCACGTTGATCATCAACCGTAAGCTGTACGGGAGGGTGTAATGGTTGATCTTTAGGGATCGGGTGAGTGACCTGTTTGGGTGTTACATAAACAACGAGTGTACCTGCTGTGAAGTCTCCTAAGCGTTTAAAGTGGTCATTACTACACATTGAAATCAGACCGAAAATATAGCCCACGGGCAAGAAGTCTACAAAGCGCAATAAATTACGAATGATTGAGCTAGACCAGCCAATAGGAGTTCCGTCATCGTGAATAACGGTTAGCCCCATGGTTTTTTTACCGGGGGTCTGGCCTTGGTAAAACACTTCAAAAAATACTGGGTAAAACCATTCGATTGAAAAGGCCAGAATCATCATGATTGCGAGACCAATTTGATCGAATACAGAGAGAATTATACCGGCGATAATTTGTATGACCATGCGAATGCCAAAATCCAAACCAAACGCCAGAATACGGACGACAGGGCCGGCTAAGTGTAGTTCAAGGTCGATACTCTCAGGTGTTTCTAACGTTTGATGCGTGTCTAACATACAAGTTTAATTTGGTTATTATTGTTGGCCTAGGCGTTAAGTTTAGCGTGTAAATTTAATTTAACGACTTGTTTTAACTGCATCTTTAACTACGCTTTTTAACTACGTCGTTGGTTTTTTTTGCCCAGTTATTCTGCAGTTGGGTCTTTTGTGTCTTGATCGTTGCTTTTCTTCTTGCGATTCGATATTCCATTATTGGCAATAAGTCCGTACCATTTTGCCGCGTACATTGCCGCGCAAAATAACACTACAACGGTTAATGACTCGGCAATTCCAAGGTACCCAAGGGCGTGAGGAACGGCAAATGCGGTAATGACTGTGTCGCAAAAATAAAGCATCAAGATAAAGCAAAACCACGCGTAAGTCCTTGCTTGCCCTGTAAAAATACCGGGAGCGAATAACAGGAGAGGTACGACATAGATTGCCAACATAAACCATTGTGGACTGTTATTAGTGAGGTGGGCATTGGGTGCAATCCATATAAATTGTGCCGCATACAATGCAATTAATACGATGAGGCTGGCTACAGAGGTATGTTTGCAGCGCGTTGCTTTCCGTCGAAGATGATCAAGTGTATTTTCAAGCGTGTCATTCATAATAGGGTCACTAATATTGGATCATTGGCAATGAAGTTTAAGGGCTATTTGGGCGACTCGTTTGCCCAAGACTTTGCATAGCTGTGTTTCTTCTGGTGATATGGCCCGCTGATTACCTGTACCAGACCAGTGGCTGGCGCCGTATGGCGTGCCCCCGCTGCTCGTCTCCATTAATTCCTTATTATTGTACGGTAATCCTACCCATATCATGCCGTGGTGTAACAGCGGTAGCATGGATGATAGAAGTGTTGACTCTTGTCCACCGTGAAGGCTTCCTGTTGCTGTAAATGCTGCTGCGGGCTTATCAATCAATGCACCTTCCATCCAGATGCTGCTGGTTTGATCGATAAAGTATTTTAATGGTGCAGCCATATTGCCAAAACGGGTAGGGGTACCGAGAATAAGGCCACTACAGTTTCTAAGGTCATCTATAGTGGCATAGGGAGCCCCGGCCTCAGGCATTGACGGTGCAGATTGTTCTGATACGGGTGAAACTTCTGGTACCGTACGAACCTTTGCTTCAATGTTTGTTGTCTCTTCTATACCTCGAGCGACGAGGTTTGCCATCTCAAGGGTTTTTCCATGGCGGCTATAGAAAAGTACGAGTATGTAGGGTGTAGTGGCGCTGGTTGATTGATGCATATTAAGGGTTATAAGATATCCAGTACATTTTCAGGAGGGCGACCAATGGCAGCTTTTTTCCCCTTTACAACAATAGGGCGCTCGATCAGCTTAGGTGTTTTGACCATAGCATCCAATAAATCACTGTCGGATAATGTGTTGTTGGCTAAATTTTGTTCTTTGTACTCGGCCTCCTTGGTGCGCATCATGTCTCGAGCATCTACCCCTAGACTTTTTTGAATGGCTGCTAAGGTTGCTTTGTTAGGAGTATTTTCAAGGTAAAGCACCACTTCAGGGGTTACGCCGTTATCTTCCAAAAGTTGTAACGTTTGCCGGGACTTAGAGCAGCGTGGGTTGTGATAAATAGTAACCATTGTTTTCCCCTTTCGTATAATAAATTAAGCCGCTATTTTATAGACATTTGTCATCATGCACGAGAGCTATTGTGGAAATTAGCGTATGCTGGATGAATTTTAAGAATAGCTCGAAAATTCGCATCAAAACACGTTTGATCGAGTTCATTGCAGCGTACTTCATCTGGTTTATTAGGAATGGTTATGCCGGAAAAGTTTTTAACATCGTTGAAAGAAAAAATACTCTATATTGGGCAATTTATTCTGTATTTGATACGTAGCTATATTACCCACGATGGTCCTAAAACCGCAGCTTACCTTACATTTACGGCATTGTTTGCTGTGGTTCCCGTTATGACGGTTACATTTTCTATTCTGGCGTTGATTCCGGATTTAAAAGGAGCAGAGGGTCAGCTCGAAAGCTATTTGTTTGAGCATTTTATGCCTGCAACAGGGGAGCACCTGCAAAATTACTTAGTAGCATTTTCAAAGCAAGCATCAAATTTGACCAGTATTGGAGTGGTAATGTTGTTTGTGACTTCTATTACTATGTTGCGTAAAATAGAGGGTTCATTTAATGAGATTTGGCATGTTAAAGAGTCACGAAAGGGCGTAAGTGGTTTTTTGCTATATTGGGCTTTGCTCAGCATTGGTCCAGTATTGATGGGGGCGGCTATTGCGATGTCTTCCTATTTGTCTTCGTTACGTATTTTTGAGCATTACGAGTCAGTGCAGGTTACGCAGAAGTTTTTGCTGGGTTTTGTTCCTATTTTGCTAAGTACGTTGGCTTTTTCGCTCGCTTATATTGCTGTCCCTAATACCAAAGTGCCACTAAAGCATGGTATCGCGGGAGGCTTGGTTGCGGCGATATTGTTTGATGTGGCTCGGAGTTTAATGACGTTGCTGGTGACTTTTTTTCCGACCTATCAGTTGGTTTATGGAGCATTTGCCGCGGTACCCATTTTTTTGATATGGATTTTTGTGTCTTGGTCGATTTTGTTGGTGGGGGCTGAATTAGTGCAAGCGCTAACAAGTTATAAAGTCTCAAAATATAAAACCACATCCTCTTTAGGGGATGTTTTGCTGATTTTGAAATTACTCTATGAAAACCAGCAAAAAGGGGAGAGTGTGTCAGAAGATTTGCTAAGTAAGAATATGCCTTGGTTAACGCCGCTGGATTGGGAATTTCATTATAAAGTACTGCAAGAAGCGAAGTTGGTTACCTTGCAAAGTGAGGGTGATGTGTTGTTATCTCGTGATCTTCACCATTATACTTTTGCGCAGCTATATCAAGCGTGTTTTCCGCAAGCGTTAATGTTAAATCTTAAAGGCGAAGATGCATGGAAGTTGCACGTAAATGAAGTGTTTCAGGAAGGAGTAGGAACAATGCAAGCGGCATGGGATGTACCGCTATCAAAGGTGTTCTCTGTTTAACCATACCGAATAGTATCGATTGCAACGTAGGGCTTATACAGCGTCTTGCAATTCAAAAAGGTCAATACAGTCAGTTTGATTAACTGGACTGGTAGATTTAGTTGCTTGCCACTTTTTAGTTTCAACAGCATTTACTAAAATTGATTTTCCGGATTGTAAAAAACCAGAGGTGGTTAGGATTAATGCATTTTGCTCACCAAATTTACCTCTGTAACGAAATAGTAATGCAGGGCGAGAATTCTCGGGGGCATCTTGTTCTGCAACCAGGGCTGCTTGAGGCGGCGTTAGTAGTTTCTTGATACCGCAGGTAAGTTGTTGTGAACCTCGTTTGGCTGACCATTGAACAATACCTAACATGAGCTGTTTTTGGTTGTTGATCTTTCTAATCAGCCCGACAACCTGCCCGTTGCGAGGCGCTTCATGGGTAGGTGTTTTTAATGTAATGCAGATCCCATCGGAGCTTTCATTTTGAGATAACCCCATCGATCGGTGTTGGACTTCGACAGGGCGTTGCATCATTGTGGCGCGATGTCGCTCTTCAGGGCCTAATATTTTATGAATGTCATTAACACCCCAAATAAACCCGACAGATTCTTTTGTTGATTCACGTTTTTTATTTCGTAGTGGTTTCTCTGCCCATTGATGATGTAATAATTGCAAGAAACGAGTTTGTTCTTCTCGGTTTGCAGTACCAGATAACCCTGGTATTTTCTGGTGTTGCCCCGAGTTCAACATATGTAATTGGTTAGTGATGACTGTAGCTGCGCCCTGCGGGAGCAATATCCGCAGGCTGTTATGTAGTTGTTTGGGTAGAGTCTTCACTGCAATTGGGGGTTTACTTGTATCTAAGCGAATGGCAAAACCATATTGAAATGCAGGTAATACATCTGCTGTTTGGATTTCTGCATGGTGAGCAATTTTTCCTGCATAATCGAATATTGCCCAATGCCAACCATGGGCTAATTTGTATGGGTCAGCTAATGCGGTAAGCAATAGTTGTTTGTACAGAGCGTCAATACTTGCGGGGCGAGGTTGGGGGGCTCCACTGGGAATGTCTTGCCCTAGAAATCCTTTTTCCTCAGCGCAGGCGTATAAAAAATGTATTTCTTGCCAGAGCCTTGGGTTTTGCCATTGATTCTGTTCATAGGATTGCAACATCGTCTGCCCAATATAGAACATGGAATTATAGAGACTACAGGCTATGTCTTTTGGTTTTTTGTTTGTATTGAGAAATCCCAAAAAAATGTGTTTATAACTGTAAGCCATTTCCTGAGTAAATAGCGCCATCTCACGTAAATCTTCGTCAGTTGGAGGACGGTTGTAGCGAGATAAAGAATGAAAAGAGCGAAAGTGATCAACAAACTTCTGAAAGGCATAGTGGAAAGGGGTGCTGACTCCTTCGCGTTTTGCCGAAGGTAAAGCGAATCGATTGAGTAATTTAAGTTTATTCTTCGCTAGGGTGAGCGCACAGTTAATATCTGCATAAGGCAGGTCAACCAGCTCTCGTTCGATGTTTTTTGGGGACGTATCAAAGAGTACGTGCCGAGTGTTCTCAACGCGAGGAACCACCAGCTGCTGGCTGGGGAATTGAGTGACATTGTTTCTAGATACCGCTTCTTGCATTACCTTCTTCCTATCCGGTGCGATTGCGTACTTATTGAATTATAGACAATCTACGCCGCAGTGTCTCGTTACGTGGGGTGGTTTATGTATATCATGAGGTGCTAATTACGTTAGGCTGTGCAGAGGTGATGTGTAATCCTGTGATATAACCAGGTGTTAACTGGAGGAAACAACTAATGCAGTCAAGCCGCTATGACCAGGTGGGTGGGGAAAAACTGACGAGGACAAATACAAAAGGAACCTTTACCGCATACCGGTTTATGAGTCGGTGCGATAATAAGGCAGGAAATGTGCGGTTGACAGCGGATGTTGTTATTTGTCTGCATGGGTTTCCCGATAACATTGAAACATTCCAACATCAAATACCGTTACTTGTTGCTGCTGGGTATCAAGTTGTTGTTCCGGTAATGAGAGGGTATGAACCAGGTAGTGTTCAGTCGGATCATCAGTATTTCTTACATCAAATTGCACAAGATATTATTGATTGGATGGATGAGTTGTCGATCTCGCAAGCTCATATCGTAGGACATGATTGGGGGGCATTAACGGCATGGGTAATGGCTGGTTTAGCGCCCAATCGTATGGTGTCGCTGACAAGTATTGCTATCCCACCGCTTGGGCGGTTTCAACAGGCGTTGTTAAAAGTACCGTTACAGCTGGCTTCCTCATGGTATATAGGTTTCTTTCAGTTGGGTAAAGTGGCGGATTGGGCTGTAACAGCGAATGATTGGCAGTTAATACGTTTTCTTTGGCGGAAATGGTCCCCCGACTGGAGTGTTGAAGGGGAAACAATACAAGGAGTTATTAGTACGCTATCCCAGCCTGGTGTTAAGAGGGCTGCGCTGAGTTATTATCGCTGTTTAATGGCAGTTCGAGACCCGAACTGGAAACAAACACAACAGTTACTGAAACATAAACTTAAAATGCCGGTACAGATAATTCATGGTGTAAATGATGGTTGCATAGATAGCAATATGTTTGATGCGGCGGTAGTGAGGGGTGATTTTGATGAGGGGGTAGAGGTGCATTCGATTGAAGGAGCAGGCCATTTTGTTCAGCTAGAAAAACCTTTAGTGGTAAGTCGGTTATTATTGGAGTTTTTTAGTAAGTAGAAAAACTAGAGCTCTTGGCGAGTTATATTATCTGCCAAGAGCTCTAGTTTTATAAGAATGGGCATATGGTTAATTAATGATTTTTGACGTGATATCAGAATAACTGCTGTAAATGCCCTGAGTATCGATTGATGCTATTGAAAATTCCCACGTTCCAGGTGTTAGTTCAGCGAAGTCCCACTGAGAGATTGTAGGGTCAGTGACCATAACAAAGTACTCGGTGTCACTTGCTGTGTCACGAACAAGAACTTTGTATCTACCTAGTTCGCTGATTGCTAAATAGTCGCCATTTTCACGCCTTACAGGGATGTCCCAAGTTAGCGTTGCTGTGCCGGAAACAGTTGGTTCAGTTGCTCTTCGGTCAGCTCACCAGAGAACATATAAACGGAAGGGCTGTCAGAGCCAACAATAAGCCCACTGTCAACGGTATCAGTAAGAGTGCCACCTCACTGTTATCAACCAGGCGTAATATGGGCTTTAACTTGTAAAAGGTTAGGCCACTTTTTTTATCTTCGAAATCCCCAATAATGGAATGACGAAGGTCAAAATCAACGGTAAAGTTAGCGATACGATCAACAGGTATTGTAAACCCGGTATTCAGTTGTGTAGGTTAACGGATACAGTAGAGTAATTTATTTATAGAATGATTAATCTTAAAGGGTGTAGCATGCATGTTATGGATGAAAGCGAGGGAGGTTGAGGCGTGAGATGTTTCAGTAAATTTTACAATTCATTGAAACGTTCGTGCACGAAAATTGGAGGGTATGTTGTTAGTAGTTTGCAGCAATCAGTCCAGCTCTATCACTGCAATAGATTAAAATGCCGCATTGGGCTGTTGATTGACAAGGTGCTAATGATGTTGGATATAGGCAAATGCTTTCATTTTATGGTATTTTACGTACAAGTGAGGGATGTTAATTGGGTTAGGGTCGACAACTTCAATGGGTTTGTTTTGATTAATAGCAATCTCCAGTGCCATCTGAGTGATGTTTACGTTAAAAGAGGTGCCCATAAAAATGATGCGATCAGCGTCGAGCATTCTTTGTCGAGCTTCTGAAATGCGATAAAGCTCTGTGTAGTATTCATCGAATAACAACACATAAGGTTTGTAAGACTGATAAAGTGTAGGGTTTTGCGTTTCTGGGTCTATATTGAATAGTTGCAATAAAGTGGGAGTGATATTGTTTGCGTCAACGGTGTCCCATGGAGTTGCGATAGGTTGCACCTTAGACTTGCTGTTTGAAATGTTCTCGTGTTTTGGGTCTTGCTCCTGATTATGGTACAGCGTCATTTGATCAAGTCGACCGTGAATAGCAATGTAATTGGTATTATCGGCTTTTCCGTCTAATCCATCAATATTTTGAGTGATTAGGTTTTTATCCGCTAACCAAAAGTGTACATCGTTAGGGCCATGGTTGCGATATGTGGCAAAGCGATGGTAGTACCAAGAGAGAAATTGAGTAGGGTTATTCTCGTACATACGCCGAGTTGCCATTTCCTGCGGTGTGTAATTCTTACTGCCTATTGTCCAGAAACCATCCTTTCCACGAAAGGTGGGGATACCACTTTCCGCACTTACTCCTGCACCGGTAATATAAAGTGTATTCATTGTAACGTAAGCGCCAAATACTCCACGTCATTGATGCTTCATCTTATTTAAGATCTATATTCCAAGGAAGAAGTTTTTCAAAATCCTCAACATTTCCCGCATAAGCCA
>MAAL01000019.1 GCA_002163245.1 Gammaproteobacteria bacterium 42_54_T18
GTGACCCGATTGATAATAGCTGGCCGCCAATTCCAGTTTTACCTGCAGGTCCTGGGGGTTCTTTTTTAACTGAATTAACAGCAGTTTGATTGCACCATTAAAATCCCCCTGCTGTCTTAAATTTAGGGCTTGCTGTATGCCAGAGCTTGAAAAACTTTCAGCCGAGTCCTGTGCTGCATTGGCTTGCCCCATAAAGGGCAGCGTCACAACCGCCAATACTAGAATGAGGGCTAATTTATTCTTCATCGAAAAACTCCAATTGATCCTCTATGAAAGACTCAGCTTCGTCTTCAAAGTCTTCTTGCAGGTCTTCTTCGTCAAACTGATCATCAAAATCGTCTTCGTTAAACTGATCGTCAAAGTCATCAAGTAGCTCTTCACTCAATTCCTGCTCCAGACTCATATCTATTTCTTCGTCCATATCATCTGGCAAAGTATCAGCGTCTGGGCTCAATACATGGTCAATTACCCCGCTTGCTGGATCAACCTGCTCTTGACCTACGCCATGGGATGACTGCTCCAGTAGTTCCAGCGCCTTCAACAAGGACTCTTCATCCGAAGGTTGCTCGCCCTCTTCCGACTCCTCAAAGAAATCAAATTCCAGGCGGGACTGATCCAACTGTTGAATTTCACGCACCGCATCACTTTGTCCTTGGTCTTGCTCTGCCCAAACAGTCACGGTTAAAGCCATACTGTAAACCAACAGAAATAAGCGAATCATGACATTCGCCTACTGTTCTTTTCTGAATGAAGTGACGGTTTCATCACCGGAAACCTCACCTCAAAACAGGCGCCGCCCAATTCGGCTTCCACCACCCTAACTTGCGCCTGGTGTAACCGAGCGATGCGCTCGATGATGGCCAAACCCAAACCAAAACCCCCGGTGTTGCGATTGCGGCTGGAATCAAGACGCACAAACGGGCTAAAGATGCGCTGCCTCTGATCGACTGGAATACCCTCGCCATCATCACTGATTTGAAGTAAGGCAACTCCTGGTGATAAGGACACCTGTACATGACCTTTAGCGTGTTTAAATGCATTAATTAACAGGTTTTGCACCATGCGTTTCAGGTGACTCTCCTGTCCTTGCACCAAGACAGGGTCTGTTGGCAATAACAATTTTAACTGGATTGCCTGGTAAGGTTCGTAAATCTCTGCAATAACCGTTTGAATCAACACTGCCAAATCCAATACTTGCATGTCGCCTTGCCCGCTGGCGTCCAGCATCTGAAACACCAGAAGTTCTTCCACCAGTAAATCCAGCTCATGAATGTCGTCGTTGAGTTTTTTTAGCTTGGGCAAGTTTGTATCTTGGGCACCCTCCATGAGAATTTCCACTCTGAATTTCATGCGAGATATGGGCGTCCTTAATTCATGGGATATGGCCTGGGTAATGTCTTTTTGGTCAATCAGCAAGTTTTGAATACGACTGGCCATGACGTTAATGCCGTCTGCCAATTCCCCAATGGCATCATGACCGCTCACGGGCACCCGGCTATGCAGGCTTTCGGGGCCAAAATTCACCACCACATCGCTGATGATCTTCATGCGCCGTTCAAGATTTTTTACCAAAAAATAAACAATTAGGCCGGTGAAACTTAAGGCCACAATTAATAGGGTGACCATGAGCCAGGCCGGGCTGGGGTTATATATGGCGATGGGGCCAATCACCAAATACTGGTTTCTTTTTTTATAGCGGCTGTACACCATCATAACGTCCTGGTTGTACTGGTCTTTATTAAGAGCCAGCACCACATCCCCCCTTTGCAATCGTGATAACTGTTGGCTATCCAGTTGCAACTTATCCTGGGTAAAAATATTAATATCGTAATGAAAGTACTGGCGCAGGCGTATCAATTCATCAAACTGTTTTGAACGTGGATAACGGCCTAACTCATTGAGGATTAAAAATGCAGTAATTCGCAATTGCTGCTCGGCCACATTTTTTAGTTTCACACTGATGAGTTTTTTATTATTCGCTTGTGTCCAGATTCGGCTGTGGATGCCATCACTTAGGGCTTCAATTAGGATTTTTTTCTGAGCCAAAGTGGCCAATTGGCGAGAACTAAGCGGGCTATCGGATTCAGAGCTTAAGCGAATGGGCAAACCGATGAGTTTTTCAACTAACATCATCCACTGCTTTTGCTTGTCACCACTGTGACGATTAACCCCGGCGGTGATGAGCTGCTGAGTGCCGCTAAATAAAGACAGAGTGTAATCAGTGGTGCGCAGCTGGTTTATAGTTTGAAAAGCCAGATAGCAACAAGTAAGGGAGATTAATGTGGAAACTAAAATGCCGCTGTAAATTCGTACAAACATATTGGTTAGTCATCGTGTTTTTTACAGTTTTAAAACTCATATAGGGTTTGTGTGACTGACATGGATTGTATGGCCATAGGCTTTTGTATAACAGCTTTATATTTCCCTTACAAAACACTAACAATTCAACTCTATCCCAGTACACACCAACAAACCCGCAACAATATGGAAACACAGCTAACACCCATGCTCGCTAAGATTACATCATGCAGTGCAACAAGGATTACCAGCTTGCCCTGTTAGGCAATATCACATTCAACGTACGAGGAAACAGCATGAAAACAATGAATTTTAAAAAAAGCTTGTTGGTCACGGCCATGATAGGGAGCCTGGCGGGTTGCAACCTGGATTCATCACAGGCAGACGCTGATACCTTTACTTCAAAAAAATATCAGGGTAACGGCGTGAGCACCGGCAAGGTCACCCGCAAACGTCAAGACACCGTCACGGTTAATGGCATTGCGTTTGATGTGAGTGGCGCCTCCATTAATCTGGATGGCAAAAATGGCACGCCCGATGACATCAAACTGGGCCAGGTGGTGAGCATCAAGGCCAATTACAATGAGGATGGCACCGCCACCGCCTCGCAACTGATTTACGACGACAGCCTGCAAGGACCAGTGGACAGCGTAAACGCCGCTGCCAACAGCCTAGTGGTATTGGGCCAAACTATATTGGTGGACAACGAAACTCTACTTGATGGCCTTGAACTGGGCACCTTGCAAGCTGGACAAATCGTAGAGATCAGTGGCCTGGCCAATGCCCAGGGGCAATGGCAGGCGAGCTTCATTGGCCTATCCGATCAAACCCTAACCGAATTTGATGTGGCCGGCACCATTAGTGAATTAAATACAGGCAACACCACTTTTAAAATAAACGGTCTGCTGGTGGACTACAGCCAGGTAGGCGAGCTGGATTATGTGCAGCAGATTATAAGTGACGGTGCCCTGGTGGACCTTTACGGCACAATGAGCACCACTGACGTGGGCGAGCCCGTTTTAATTGCCCAGGAAATTGAATCAGAAGAAGCCTTCATGGCCGACGATGGCGACCTGTTAGAGATAGAAGGCTTTATTTCTTCCGCCCTGGTGGATGGACAATTTGAGGTAGCCGGTTTAAAGGTGAAGGTAAACAACAATACATTCTTTGATATTGGTGATGCTTCGTTATTAAAAGTAGATGCCAGCATAGAAATTGAAGGCACGGTGAATGAGGACGGTTCCATCAACGCGCTGTACATATTTGTTGAGCCAGAAGACGAAATAGAAGTGGCTGCGGTTATTGAAGCCATTGACCTTGA
>MAAL01000119.1 GCA_002163245.1 Gammaproteobacteria bacterium 42_54_T18
TTCATAAAGCCGGACTCAATCTTGGTCAACCGGATGTAATAACGGCCCTCCCTTCTGATTCAATGAATTTTCTAACGGAAACAATATCTGAAAATGCAGATGCAATGGGCGAAAGATTTGAAAAGTTTGTCACAACTCTGGTTCAGCGTGAACTTTTAAACTGTAATATCAAAATCACTTCAGGGAACGCTACCGCTCATGCCACATAAGTTTGAATTGAGCAGAACTGTTACAGCCACTATTTTTGTTATTCTTTCTGTTATCACAGCTCTGTTCATCATCTACGGCAGCGTGGAATATAGAGCTGATACCTCAAGGCCTGTTGCGGTTGAAGGAGAAATAGATCTTACAACTTGGAATTTATCTAACAATACTGTACCACTGGTTGGAGAATGGACTCTAAATGGACATAAGCACTATAAAATAATCCCATCTACGTTTGAGCCTGGGGTGAATTCAGAGACCTATCAATTAACAATAAACCTGCCAGCACATAATGATGACATGGCACTTGAAATCCCCTACCTTCCGTCGAGCTCGTCAGTCTACATCAACGGTCATAAGTTTATCGCTAATGGAATTTACTCCGACACTGGCAACATAGAGTGGAAAGACCAGATAATTTCCTTAGTAGAGTTTAATACTCCCATAGTAGTAGAAGTCAAGGTTGCCAATGACGGAGAGTACTTTTTGGGAGGACTAACCACTCCTATTAAGATCGGCAATTACAGTGTCTTAAGATTCGACAAAACCATGGGCGTACTTAAAGAATTCGCCTATATCGTTGTATTTATATTATATGGACTCTTCCATATGAGTTTTATACGAGGTAATAATCGGGCAACATTGTGGATGGGACTTTACTGCATACAAGTAGCCGGTTACGTACTTTTTTGGCAAGAGAGACACCTACTTTCGCTATTTGAGTATGACTGGGAGATCTTTCAAAGGATCAATTTCGGTCTAATTTATACTGGAGTTCTTTGTTTCTGGTTGCACTCTCAAGCTAATCACTTCAGACCATGGGTTTCTACCGGGACAAAAGTCGTTGCGGGCATTGTAAGCGCTCTAGTCATTGTGGCTATAGTCGCACCAATTGAGATAGTTTCTAATACCTTTGTATATGTCTTTGCCCCAGTGTTACTAATTAGCTCAACTCTAAAAGCCTACATATTTTTTGATGCATACATAAAAAAAGGAGGAATTTGGTTAGTTAACTTTCTTGGATATTCTGTACTCGCCATATTTGCCATTAATGACCTTCTGAATCATATGGAAATATTGAGTACTGGTCTTTGGGTGGGAGAAGGCCTTTTAGTTTATCTTGGTGTTCAGGTCTACATTATTCAATCAAGGTACAACGACAAATTCGACGAAACTGCAAAGCTGAACCTTGATCTGACTGAAAGTTACGAGCAATTGAAGGCAGCTCACGACTCTACTGACCTAGCACTTGTTCAAAAAACTCAATTTATGGCCATGGTCGGCATGGAGTTGCGAACTCCAATTCTTACCAGCTACAAGATGCTTGAGAGCCTAGAAGGGATGGATTTATCTAAAGGCGCAAGAACATTTGTACGAATGGCTTTAGAAGACTTGGAGCCTGCACTGATATTAACCGAGGATATCTCTGACATCTCGGGTCTGAAATATAATCAATTATCAATAAGGGAAACCTCTTTTGAATTGCTCCCGAGTTTAGAAAGACTAATTGACCAATTCAACACAACTCACTCAAGTAAGAATGTAACAGCGGAATTAAGTATTGATTATCCATGTGAATTAAGTAAATACATCCTTACCGACCAAATACGAATACACCAACTAATTTCTGGGTATTTTAATGTCACCCTTAAAAACGCTAAACCAGGTGATAAGTTATTCGTGAGGGTACAGGTCAGCCCACTAAAAATGGGTGAAAAATCTCATACCATGATCATTGAATTAATGGATGAGGGCCCAGGTATGGATGATCAATTGAAGTCCAAACTGCAATCGGTACTAAATGACCCCAGTCATACCAATCCCCATTTCTTGGGAAGCCCAGGTATGGGCATATCTATGGCAAAACACATCTTAGACAGAATGGGCGGTACAGTGAGCTTTAGATCAAAAGCAGGCATTGGAACTACATTTAAGATGACAATCCCAATAGATCTCTCTGACACCAAAGACTCACATCCTAATCTGACTATAGATACGAATAAAGATACTACGATTTTATTGGTTGAATCGAACCCCAGGATGCGCATGGCCACCAAGTCATTAATGGCCCATGTGGGTGTGACTGTAACTGCTGTAGATTGTGCGCTTGACGCCACCCTTCATTTCGAACGCAATCAATTCGACATGGTGTTTGTTGATTGTTACCTTCCAAAGGTAAACGGGTTTGAAATGACAAAACAAATTAGAGATATTGAGAAGTTAAGAGGCTTAACTAGAACGCCAATAATTGGTCTTTACGAAGGTAATATAGAGACTGTGGAAGAACTAGCGCTCGAAGCCAAGATGGACAGCTGTATGTCCAAGCCTTTGAAAAAAGATGCCCTGTTCAAAAAGATACAGGCTCAAAATGACATGATACCAAATTCAATAAATTTATTGCTGCCAATTGAGTAACCAAAAATTGAAAAATACGTTAAGCGGTAATTTGTCCCACATATTTGATGGGTACCATTTTATCGATGTGAGAGCCCCAATAGAGTTCGTAAAGGGCGCTATTCCTAATTCTGTAAATCTTCCAATCATGAATGATGAAGAACGGCAGCGAGTTGGTAAATGCTATAAGCAGGAAGGCAATGAAACAGCAACTAGACTTGGATATAAATTAACTTCAGCACATAAAGAAAGCAGAGTTAAAGCTTGGGTAGATTTTGCTAGTTTAAACCCAGGTAAAACCATGATCTTTTGCTGGAGAGGTGGCCAACGCTCCCATATTGCACAAGAATGGATTAAAGAAGCCGGGGTTGACATACCTTTGATCGAGGGTGGATTTAAGCGTATCCGAAACCATCTTCTTAATTACCTGGACACCAACGCATTAGATAGAGAATACCTGGTTATCTCGGGAAAGACCGGCACAGGCAAAACATTATTGCTTAATGAATTCTCTCACAAAATCGACTTGGAAGGATTAGCCAATCACAAAGGGTCTAGTTTCGGAAGACAAGTTGAACCCCAACCCACACAAATAAATTTCGAACATGCAATTGCCATTCAGCTAATGAAATTGCAATCTTCTCTACCGATCATCGTTGAGGATGAAAGTACCAACATAGGTAGCGTATCAATACCCCCAAAATTGTTTTCTTCAATACATAATTCACCTGTATTGGTACTTGAAGAAACTGTAGAGGACAGAGTGAAGGTCATCATAGATGATTATATTATTGGGCTATCCAAAAACTATATTGCCGCACACCCTATCGACGGCTACAAGCTTTATAGCGAACATTTGTGCTCTGCCCTATTCCGGGTCCGTAAACGCCTAGGAGGAGAGCTGTACAGCAAGCTAGACAGCCGCCTTAAGTCTTCATTAGAAATTCAACAAACAACGGGGCAAGTAACACAGCACGACTCTTGGATCGTTCCCATGCTCGTTGAGTATTACGACGGAATGTACAAATACCAATTCGACAAACAAAAACGAAACGTTCTGATTAAAGGCGACAGCGCCACATTAAAAGAATTTATCCTACAACATAAAAACAATTAACGACTACTTAACCGAGCGCAAAATGAAAAAGCAAAAAATCGAGTGGATAGAAAAGATGCCGACTGAAGAAGGCAATTATTTGATGGAAGAGAGGTCTGGCAAAATTACCAGAGTAGAAATTGCTAAAATGGAGAACATTAACCAAAAAGAAGGCACTGACCATCTGTTTGTTATTGAATCAAAAGACTTGTACTACCCATTGATAGAAGAGAACGATTGTGATGAATGCCGCTGGGCATACGAATCCGAAATTTTTAAAGGCTGATTGTTCGGCGGCACCTGCTAAGGTGCCGATTTTTGAAACTTCTAACCGTTG
>MAAL01000114.1 GCA_002163245.1 Gammaproteobacteria bacterium 42_54_T18
TGTGGCTGGTTTTTGATCATGATCTTGCCATCTCTGCTTTGCATTGTCATGCCGTGAATTATCCGTCATAACCTTTTGTATTTAAAGGTTTTATTTGTTAACGCAACAGCATTGAGCTCCCCCCCCCCCAAAAAAAAAGACACCCACCAGCATTGAATTTAGCCGCTGTTTTGTCTGTAAAGGCGAGATGTCCATATCCGGGGAAGGCACATTAGATGTACTTACCACCGAAATGAGAAAGCCCTAAAACCTTAACGGTTATGGGTTGGCAACCAGAATGGGGAAAGATGAAAACTGATGAGATACTATGTGTTTTTTATGAGTGTTTATAAATATAGTGGATATAATTTCTTTGCCATTTTTACGCCACACACCGTGATTATCATCTTCACTAATGGATATTTTTAACTGAGGCGTTAAGGCTGTTTCGGGTAAATTTTTAGGTGGATGATTATGCTGTATGCCTTCAGGCATATCCATTTGAGCCTGGGCCAACAAGGGAAAAAACAACATAGTAAAAACCAAACTACCTATTTTACAAGTGTGTTTTAATTTCATGGATCAAACCCCGATTATTATTGCTAATTAATTGAAACGCTGATGAAGGGGCTGGCTACGTACAATATTCCACGCAGCCAACAGGAGTGCTATCAATTACATCACAGGGGTACAAACACCCATTTCAGGCTCTTGATCTGCTTCACAGAAAGGTAAGTCAGGGAGTTCTCCATCATCAGGTGGGCCGCCTACAGCGCCACTATCTGAAGCAATGCTATTATCCTGAAGTTTGCCATAGAAACGTGGTCCTATGGTATAAGGGAAAGCTGAGGTTTGTACGCCATCATTATCTTGAGTCACCGTTACATGGTAGTGATAACCTAAATCGTCGCCGCTATTGTGACCGTTATATTGGTCAAGATACTCGCCCGCTAAATTGGTTAACGCTGAATCCCAATAGAAGTCTTGATAAAAGAAGCCTGAGCTGGCGATAAAGATGTTACCAGAAAGAGAGATGTACTCATCAGAAGTACTGGGACCATCAGCCGCAGCAACAAACCCTGCGCCCACATCAAATTCATCCACTAACACACAATCTCGTACACCTGCGGTACCGCAGCCGGTAGCAGAACTTGCATCGTCATAATCGCGCACAACCCAACTGCTTTTGACCAATACGCCATCGCTGTACCAAGGACCATGAATCGCATAACCATCGGCGGCATATCCATATACAGGTGAATGACCAGTGCCTTCGTCGTTAACCAATTTTCCTAAACAACTTGAACTAGAGTGATGGTGGCGCCAGATAAAAAGTCAGTAGCCGCTTTGGGACGTGCATTTAAGGTGTCAATTTCATCCTGGCGAAGGGCGACTTGATAATTGGCAATACCGGTGGCAGAAACCACTGTGTATTCAAGGTCGTCTACTATTTCAGTCTCGACACTTTGCACATTTACCAGTGAGCCTTGGTTAGTGCCGCTTTCATACAAATTCTCAGACACTTCATCTGTGGTGTTTATGATCCAGACGCTACTGTCGATAGCAGACTCGTCAGTGGTATCATTAACTCCACCACACCCCGTTAATATAAAGGGCAACGCCAATAGTGGCGGTATAAACATTTGCTTCACGCTCATAAGGATTTCTCTAATGGATAGATATTTTTTTTGTTGGAATCCCTAATGTAAGTGAAGAATGTGCATCAAATGTGTTTTAAATATGAAGTTGAAATAGGCAAAAATTCTATTGGACTGGCCATAAAAAAACCATAGGGGTCACCATTCGGAATATGATGATCCATAGGAAAGACCTATTACCTTACACACTGACGGTTGACGTAACTAACTTTAACGCTAGGACAGAAAAAACAGCACCGGCAACACGATTCAAATACACTTGATTCTTTGGTGAGCTTGTAAGCCAGCTACCTAAAGAACCCGCTAAAACTGCCACACCACAAAAAATCACTAATGCCACGCCAATAAATATGAGCCCAAGAATAAAAAACTGGACGACTAAGTTACCCTCTTGTGGATTCGTAAATTGCGGTAAAAATGCTAAAAAGAATATTGATACTTTGGGGTTTGTAATATTCATAATGATGCCGCGAAAATACAACTCTTTGGTGGAGAAGGAAGAACCGTTAGAAGTATGGAGGTCTAATGGTTGTGCCGTAAATGCTTGCCATGCCAAATAGACTAAATATGCAGCCCCCACGAACTTAAGAATATTGAAAGCCAGACTAGAAGCTTGAAATATAGCGGCAACACCCAAGGCTACCGCTATGGTATGAACAATTAACCCTGTGCAAAGGCCAAATGTAACAATGACTCCCGACTTTCTGCCATACAAAGCGGACTGAGTAAGTACGAATATATTATCTGGACCAGGTGCGATGCTTATTAGGCTTGATGCAATAATAAATGTGAATATAAATTCAATAATCATTCTTTATTCGCCTACGCATCAAACACCGACTTTAATTTACTAGTTGTCATGCTTGTTTTTTGTCATAAATTGTACTTACTAACCCTTCAATTCTTGTAAATAAATTACGTTACAAAATGAATAGTTGTTAACTCTATCGCAGCTAACACTCCGTATTTTCATGAGGAAAGTCTAGTTAGCGCTCCCTTTCATAAAACCTTATTTCACGTTCGAATAGATCCTTTTCTCTATCTAATAGCTCTTTTTCCTTTTCTATTCTTTCTCTATCCCAAGACTCGACTCTTGGTGCATCATCAATAAAAAAGGGGGTGGATTTATTGGATGGGCATGCGGGTCCTGGACATTTATCCCAAAAATCACTGAGTGTATCTACTGAATATCCTACCGAGGAAAAACAAACAAAAATAACGAACAAAAACAACCTCATTTCAACAACTCCTTTCGCATAGCCACCAAAATTATTATCTCTCTCTTTTGCCACTCAGCAATGCTCGCTAATTGAGATGTGGTTTTTGTTGATTGAGATTCATCCCACAATCTAAATTCAACGGCTAGATTAGAAGTTTGTTCTGCAAAATATAAATGCAGTGCATCAAGAGCAGAAAACAGTTTATCTCTCGCCCGATCTCTTTGTTCTACATACGTCTTAAGTTGAGAAATTTGGCTTTCTGTTGGTGGGCTTTTTGTTAATTTCACGTATTCCTTCAACTTAATTATTCTTCTCCAATTCTCCACATATATTGAGAAGCTCAAGGCAACACGATCCGCTGTGACAGCCTGCTTTTCGAGAAAAAACCTATTGTCTGATGCCTTAGACTCAAAAGCAGTGACCGATAACCCAATTACGAGCCCAAACACACCTGTTACCATAGCTGTAACCCAATGCTCTACAATTAATTCTTTATATTTTGTTAGTTCCATGAAATTTCCTATTTGAACGCTAACGAGTAGTTAATCCGTTACCAGATAACACACTAACATTTAACCGCAGCATCTCATTCCTGAAATTATTTTCATTTAATCTATCCAGAGTGTAACTAACGTCCGTGAACGTTCATTAATTACTCAAACATGAGCGATCACGAGTCATTGCTAATAAACAAAAAATCGTATCGCTTTCTAGTCCAATGTATTGATAGGAATCGTGATAATTGGTAAAGCAAGCGTGTCTGTACGGATGTGTGCTTTACTGCGTTCGGCTTTAACGACGGTTTTTGTGGCATTGTCTCGCACATAAAAATAGAGTTCGCTAACGCCGTGGTACATATTCAAGGCAATAATATCCAACCGGCCTATTTCATTACTTTCTGTTGTAACGGTTGGAATGGGTATGCTAATGCCTAGACTATCTTGATCAGTAGCCAACGATGTGAAAAACACATCAATGACTTTCTCTGCATCCTTCTCGCTGTCTGTCCACGTAACTTGATGGCGCTTATCAATTTCTGTTTTCATCCTTGCGCTGGCATAGGTGACGATAGGATCTTCGCGAATGAAATGTGTATTCATCCAAACCTTTGCATCCTGTAATTCCGAAAGTGGGCTTTCAGGTAACTCAGAAATCAATTGATCAACACTCAAAGTTACCAATCGCTGAGCTGTGGAGCCGCTGAGTTTATCCACTACCTGGCGCGTGCTGCAGGCGCTAAGGCTAAGCGATAGAATCATGCAGGCGAATATCGTGATTTTTTTCATTGATTGTTCCTTATTTGTTCCTAGTGTATTTCCATTCTACTTCGGTAATTTACAACACTTGACAGCCCTTCTCATCTTCTTTTCTATTTTAGGATAATTCTGGTAGAATTCTGATCAAATAAGAAGCTGTTAGATAGGGATATCGCTTAATCAATTGAATAGCTGACTAGCTAGCTCAACTACCACCGTCCTTTAGCAATCCCCCCCGTATCCCGTACCATTGCTTACCCACAGGCGACAATATAACCCATTCGGTTGTTCGGTTTACCCTTACGCCAAACAATACGGGGAAGAACAATTTTCAAAAATGTTGTACGGAGTTTTTCAGGGGCATTTCAAATAGAACAATCACTCTAATCATCTAGGCACGCACCAAAAAAAACGTCCGAATTAATTTGTTACAACCTAAGCAATGTTTATTCCAGCATTAAAGACTCTCAATATTGCGACAAACAAACCCCAAGTCTACTATGTATACCCAGTGGTATTTATTTAATAAAATCTGAGGGCGTTAAAACATGATGTTTTCTAGAGAAGAGAAGAGAAGATAGCCCATATTAATAAGTCCCCAGCTTCTGTCGCGACCCATGACAAAGAAAAATGGCTTAGTATATTTAGCGAGTATTCCATCGTTGAAGATCCAGTTGGATCTAAACCCCACGTCACAGGTTTATACGACAAAAAGAGCAGCAAAAGAGGCAATGCAAATCTATCCCGCTTTTACGAGACGTTTATTGCCCCAAACACTATCGTATTTGATGTTAATAGCGACATTGTATGCAAGAACCACGTAGTACGGGATCTAACGGTTAATATCGACATGAAAGGCCTACCAGTATCTGTACCAATGCATTTACTGTATGAATTAGTTGAAGAAAAAGAGCAGCTAAAAATTCGCCGCTTAGCTGCTCATTGGGAATTAATGCCAATGATGAGCCTGTTAATGTCTGAAGGGCTAAATGCATTACCTGTTCTTACCTCTATGTCTGCTCGCATGATGAAACATCAAGGTTTATCTGGCGCGATAGGCTTTACGTCCGGACTTGGTAAGCTTGGAAACCAGGGCAAAGAAACCGTAGAGAAGTTTCTACAATCATTTAACGACAAGAATCAATCGTCATTAAGCCACCTATTTTGTGATGGTGCCGTTATACATGCACCCTATGGTGAGATTGAGACAACGCCTTCGGAAATATTCGCAAAAGTATGTGGCACGCTATCTTTTTCAAAGTTGTTGTTAGCCGGTAGTACTGTGACGGCGACTGTTGCCTACAAAACTGAAGGTGATAACAAGCAAGGTGTCGCAATATTTGAATTTGATCGCAATAGCAAAAATATAAATCGCCTGACCTTTTATTACGAATGAGCGTTAATAATCATTTCCATTACGAAATTAATTTCACAAGACTAAAACCACAAAAGGATGAAAAATGTCTCAGGTCGACATAACAAAAACGTGTGAATTAGGGAATGTATTGGTCACGGGTGGCGCGGGTTTTGTAGGGCAAAACTTCGTTAAAACACTGTTAGATAGAGGTTATAAAGTCCGAAGTTTGGACCTTGTAGAAACCCCAATCAAACACAAAAACCTTAAGGTATTAAAAGGGGATATCCGAGATGCGGTGCTTATTAGAAAAGCGGTTAAAGGGATAGATACCATTTTTCATACGGCTGCGGTCATTGAAATGAAAGGTGGGCCAGCTGCAACTAAAAAATACCGCGACTTTTCTTACAGTATAAATGTTGAAGCGACTAAGCAACTGGTGATTCTGGCAAGGGCCTTAGGGGTAAAGCGTTTTGTGTATACCTCAAGTAATTCGGTAGTGCTTGCGGGTAAACCATTACGAGGGGCTGATGAAACACAACCTTACACAGAGAGGCGACGTGATCTCTATACTGAAACCAAAGTGGTTGCAGAGCAATGGGTTTTAGAGCAAAACGGGGTGGATAGCATGCTGACCTGTGCGATTCGTCCAAGCAGCATTTGGGGACCGGGCGACCAAACGATGTTCAAAAAGATATTTGAACAAATCCTTGCTGGTCGCATGCACAGCAAGATAGGGCTTGGATTTGAGAAACTGGATAACACCTTTGTGCATAACCTAATTCAGGGGCAGATTAAAGCAGCAGAGCATTTGGTTGAAGGTGGGTCCGCTCCATGCCAAGCTTACTTTATTAATGATGATGAACCTATCAATGCATTTGTATTTTCTAAACCTGTGTTTGAGGCCATCGGGGTTAAGATGCCATGGCTGACAGTGCCAGGGAAAATCGTTATGCGATCTTTAGAAGCCTGGGAGTTTATGCACTTCAAGTTTAACCTGCCTTCACCACCGTTAGCCCCCTCAGAGATTGAGCGTGTATCTATTGATAATTACTTTAGTGTGAATAAAGCGCGAACAGAGCTTGGTTATAGTCCTGAATATGATTCAAAACTCGGCATGGAAATGAGTATGCCATATTACAAAGAACTCTTTGCCAATATGAAACTGGAAAAAGAAGCTGCAGAAGCCTAGCACTATTAGCCAACAACATAAGCCTATGTTTTTTATTGCAAAAATACTATCATGCCAACCTGCCACACCTAGATTCCAGCTCTACCGCCCTGCCTGCTTATAACAAAGTCAGCCATACGGCCCTGCTCAGTTGCATAAAATTGCAATGTTAAACTGGTATAACCGTACCATTTAAGGCAGGATTCAACCATAAAAATCTACCTGCATAATAATAATTTTATTAGGTTAATACTCATGAAAACAAAGATCTTAGCTGCGATCGCGGCAACACTTTCATTGGGTGCGCTAGAGGCAAATGCCGCGACTCAATTCCACCGTTTGGTATGGGATGCAGACCCAGCTCATCAAGCCGTCATCGCATTCTCTGCTCAGGGGATTAGCACTGACCCTTACGTGAAATATGGCTTTGATACCGATGAAGCCACATGGACAACACAGGAACCTTCATCTTCTGAAAACTTTGTGACCTTCTTAGGCTTTATCAAAAGCTCCTTTGTACGTTTGAAGGGTTTAACACCGAATGCTGATGTGTTCTACCGAGTTTGCGATCAAGATGGCTGTGGCGATCGGTTTTATTTTAAAACGGCCCCTACCGACAACTCTCCTTATGTAGTGGTTGCTGGTGGTGATACCCGTAGTGGTTGGACCAATCGCCAAAAAGGTAATGCACTGGTCGGTAAGATACGCCCCTTATTTGTTATGCACGGAGGGGATTACACCAACCTAAATAGTTCCGCTGAAGTTTCCTCTTTCTTTACTGATTGGGAACTGAGCTATTCAAACGATGTTATTAATGACATTGAATACAAACGCACCTACCCCATCATTCCTACCCACGGTAACCATGAAGACGGTAATTTCAAAACCTTGTGTAAGATATTCGGCGTTGACTACAACGCAGATGGTAAGTGTGATGAATCCGATACGTACGGAGCATTCAACATTTCGCCCCTACTACGCGCGTATACACTTAACAGCCAATACCAAAACAGTGGCTGGTCTTCACACGCAGCAGCAATGAATAACTGGCTCTACACCGATTTAGCGGACAACGGTCCCGCCGTAACGTGGCGAGTCGTGCAATACCATAAACCCATGTTCCCGCATTACTCGGGAAAATCGGCCAACACAGAGCTGTTTAATTGGTGGTCACAGGCGTTTTATGATCACGGCATGAACCTTGTGGTAGAGTCTGATACACACATCAACAAAATGACTCAGGCACTGGAACCTAGCGGTGAAGATTATATCGCCAGTGACAGCGGTACCGTCTTTGTGGGCGAAGGTAGCTGGGGTGCACCAGCACGCTCAGCCAACAACCCAAAGACCTGGTCAATTGACTTAGCCAGCATCCAGCAATTCAAAGTCTTGCAAGTAACCAGCGATAAATTAATTGTTCGCACCGCCCAATTTGATGAAACGGCAGAAACCTTAACCAAAGAGCAGCGTGATGCTGACACAACCGTCTTACCCAGCGGCGTTAATTGGTGGCACGCAAATAATGTTGGTGAAGCGCTTAACTTGGTTCAAGCAGCGAATAGGCTCAGTGTGATTGAAAACTTATCCAACGGTGGTACCAGCCAAATTTCCATTGCTGCCACACAAGATACTTATATCGCATCAAACAAAACTAGCAGCAACTTCAATGGCAGCAGCGACGGGTTGTTGGCTGACGGCTATGACATTAGCAACGGAACAATGATCAGCCTAATCAAATTCGATATTGAAAACATGTCAGCCTGTGCAGATACAAGTCGGGTTCAGCTGAGTATTGATATCACCGATGACTCGACTGGCAACTATGAAATCTATGCTGCCAGCTCAGATTGGCAAGAAGCTACGGCAACCTGGAACTCTGTTAGCGGCGAAGCCATTAAAGGAGCTTACCTAGCCACATTTAAGCCGGTAAAAACAGGCATATTGGAAGTGGACCTGTCTAATAGCAACATTGTTGATTACTGGCAAACCAACGGTAACCACGGATTAGTTATTGCCCATGTAGGTGACTGTAATGGCCTCTCATGTAATGGCGTTGATTTCGACTCCAAAGAAACCGGCAGCGGCCCGACTCTTAACGTCAACTACAACCATAATCAAAGCTGCATACCGGAAGGCAGCGTAGAGGCAGCGTCAGGGGCATTAACCCAGAGCATTATCAATGCTGGCGATGGTGAAAAGGTGGTATTCCGCTTTACCCTCAACAGTGGCTTTGAAGATGCTGAGCTACACGGTTTATCACTCAGTTCTGATGGTGAGATTGACGAAGTCAATGATATTAATGGCGTAAAACTTTATCAAGATATCAATGGCAATGGAAAAGCCGAAGCGAATGAAGAAATAGCCCTATCAAACTACACGGTAGATAACGGCGACATTTCATTTAGTTTTGATACTGCGCTGTCATTACAGCTGGGCAGTAACGCTTTCTTAGTGACATACCAGCTTTAGGCATTTGCCAGGAGATATGAAATGAATCATCACCTAAAAATTGTGTTAATGATCTTACCACTTACAATGCTTACAGCTTGCGGCGGAGAAGCTCCAACCGAGGAGAACTTCACCGTCAATCTCGACACGGTTGATGTTC
Source organism: Gammaproteobacteria bacterium 42_54_T18 (assembly GCA_002163245.1). Taxonomy (GTDB): domain Bacteria; phylum Pseudomonadota; class Gammaproteobacteria; order Pseudomonadales; family Ketobacteraceae; genus 42-54-T18. Next base: position 9,247 of record MAAL01000114.1, read on the forward strand.
GGTTAGCCGGAAGCGGTGAAGCCGTTACGGTCGATACCTCTGGCGTTAACAGTGGTACGCTAACACTGAAAAAAAACGCAACCCCATAACTACACGTATCAGCCTGTTTGCTTAAAAGCCCAATGAATAACTTCGTTGGGCTTTTTTGTATTAGAATGACAATATTTAGGGGGAAGCAATGATAGTAAAACCTACAACAAGTTGGGCCCTGCTTCATGCTTTTGCCATTGTATTTATACTAATTAATCTCTTCACCGGTTTACGCATTGCAACGCTATCAAGGCCCTGGTTGCTAGAACTGTCTGCACTCCTACCCCAAGGAGCGCTGCATTGGCTTCATATCGCAGGAGCCTGCGGCTTGTCGGCCACCGCGATGGCTTACACAATTTACCGATTTAATCAACGGCCACAACGAACTACAAAAACTAAAGAAACTACAGCAACAACAGAAAAAACAGAAACACTCAGCGACAAATATCACCGAGGCCTCACCTGGCTGGCTTATCCATTGGTAATACTGTCCCTACTAACCGGCTGGCTGCAATTCATTGATAGTGCGCTATCAGTGGTTGATATTCACTTCTACGCAGCCCTTGGTTTTTTACTGTATTTGCTACTTCATGCTGGCGGCTATTTTATTCAGTACGGATGGCCCGCCCTTAAACGCGCCTTTATTCCTAAAGTAACTGGCTCAAAACCTTCCTGGATTATCGTCCTGCCTGCAATCGCCGGTCTATTACTCTGGTATGGCATAGGCTATCAACCAAGCAATGACCTTCCGGTAAAACGCATACCACTAACCACATTAATGGCCATTGATGGCATAACCGATGAACCGGAATGGAACGACGCGCAAGAAATCACGATACTGACACGAGGTGGAGCTAATTTCTTGAATGGTGAAACTCCCGTGAGCATCAAAGTATTGGAAAACGGCGCAGAAGCCTTTTTTAATATATCCTGGCAGGACACCAGCAAAAGCCTAGAACACTTACCTCTCGTTAAAACTAAACAGGGATGGCAGGTTAAACAAGATGGCTTCAACCAATTTGATGAAACAGCCTATTACGAAGATAAGCTTGCCATCATGCTCGCTGACCAGTGTGATTCTGGCGGTGGAGGCACTGCGCATTTAGGCCCCAAACCACTAGCCAATCAACCCGCTAATTTTCATGGTAAAGGGTACCACTATAGCGACGATGGTAAGATCCGAGACGTTTGGCATTGGAAAGCCGTCCGTACCAACAATATGCACCTAGCAGACGACAATTTTTTTGGTTCGCCAGTGAGGTCACGAGCAGGTGATCGTCGCTATAGCGCAGGTTATATCGCCGATGGTAAGGAATCTGGTGCTTACGTGATGAACTGGCAGTGGTATAAACCAGAAGTGATTGTGCCAAAACGTCTACCTAAACATGACGAGTTAATTGCACCCTATCAAATGGATCATCAAGCAGAACACCTGCAATGGGTAATCTCTTGGTTTGATTACACGCCCTATCTAGCAGAGAACGACCACTACCCTATCGGCACGGTGATGCCTTCCGTTATGTACCGTTCCAATCGCTTTGAAGGGGATCGCGCCCATGTAAGAGCCCACGGACAATGGAAGGATGGCACATGGACATTGGAACTCGCCAGACCGTTAAAAACCCAATCCCAGCATGACGTCATCTTGCAAACAGGAACCTGCTTATGGGTTTCTGCATTCGATCACAGTCAAGTTGCACACACCCGACACCAGCAAGCCATTCGCTTACTATTCGAGGGCGAACATGATTAAACGCACGATAGGTATCGTCGGGCTACTGATAGCGGTCTCGCTCATCGCCCTATTAAATCCCATACCCCAGGAACAACCATCGCCATCACGCTGGTTAAAAACCAATGCGCAAGGGCAAGTAATGAGTCCATGGTCCGGACCATGGACATGTGTCTACGACACAAAAACGCAACTACTCTGGGAAGTAAAAACGGATAACGAATCAATACATGACGGTTACTGGACCTATTCCTGGTACGACGGGACTCAGGGTGTTGAAAACCAAGGTGACTGTTATTTCGAAAAAAACCGATGCGACGCACGAGATCTAATCACACGGATAAATAGCGAAAAAACCTGCGGCCTCGACAACTGGCGCTTGCCAAGTAGCAAAGAACTTCTATCCTTGGTTTCACGCGACACCAAACCTGGGGAGCCACTAATCGCGAAAGACTTCTTTCCACAAACTAAACGCGGAGACTATTGGACTAAGGATTCCCAGCAACGATTAACGGGGACATTTACGTATTTAAAAGAAGGTGCAATGGCCATTGATTTTGTTAATGGCCATCTAACCAAACTGCCTTATCGCAATGCTTCATTTGTACGTTTGGTCAACACCGGGTATGTAGAGCCTTAACTTTCGACAGAGCCCTTTCCATTCTCCAACAACACAAACACATCCTGTGGGCTATGCCCAAAGTATCGTTTAAATTCTCGGCTAAACTGAGTGGGGCTTTCATATCCAACCTTCGCCGCAGCTTGCTTCACTTTTATTCCTCTATCCATTAGCAGTTCCTTCGCCCTAGTAAGGCGCAGTTTTTTAACGTACTGAATAGGTGACGAAGCGGTGACTTGTCGAAAATTTCGGTGAAACGTCGACGGGCTCATACTCGCCATTCCAGCAAGCTGATCAACATCGAGGCTTTCCGCATAATTTTCATGTAAATATTTTAGTGCCCGCTCCAACCTAGCTAGGTGTGTATTGTGAGACACCAATGAAAACAAAGGAGCTGCCTGGGAACCTTTTAATATATGAAAAAGAATTTCCCGTAATAACCCTTTACCTAAAATAGCTGCCTGTAAGGGTGAACGTAAGCACTGGGCCAAACGCTCCACCACACATGACAACTCCTCGTTGCATTGGCTAACAAAAAGGCCCCTGCTCTCAGTTTGCTTACCACGGCAGTTGCCTTGGCAGTGCTCATCAAAAAGGCGCACTAGCTCGTTGAGCTGGTTCATCTCTATATCGATCATTAACGATAACAGTGGCTTGCCGGGCTCTACCACGGTTTCACACTCCGCTGGCAGTGGCAGCGCTAACACTAGGTAGTTATCTGGATTGTAATCATAGGCTTGCTGATCCAGGTATACACGCTTACTGCCTTGGGCAACAATGATAATACCCTGGCTGTAACACATCGGGGCTCTGGATGAGGTCTCGCTGGCCCTAAAAATACCAACACCATCTAAAGCAGTTCGGTTATAGCCCTCTCGTTGTGCTAGCTCACTCAAATTTTCAATCAATGAATTCATCGGTGTTTCCGCCTTATTTCAATGGCCTCAGTGTACCTAAGACTGGACGAGCAGTCTCTCATTTATGAGCCAGTGAGAGCTTTAGGCATGATATTGACTGTTTAGCCCATTCTAATACCCCAGCAAACCATTAATCTGTACACAACATCTATACAACATCTATACAACATCTATACAACATCTACACGACACCAATACAACACCCAAGAGGTAACCTCATGCAGAATTTTGATTATTACAATCCAACACACATCGTGTTTGGTCAGGATCGCCTAGCCGAGCTTAACAATCTAGTACCACAAAACGCCAAGGTGCTAGTGTTGTACGGTGGTGGTAGCGTTAAGCGGTTTGGTACCATGGATAAGGTGCTCTGTAACCTGGGTGATCGCAACGTGCTTGAGTTTGGCGGCATTGAGCCAAACCCACAATTCGAAACGTTGATGAAAGCGGTTGAGATTGTTCGTGCCGAAAAGATCGACTTTTTGCTCGCGGTTGGTGGGGGCTCCGTTATGGACGGTACTAAGTTTATTGCCGCCGCTGCGCCTTATGAAGGAAATGCAGCCGACTTACTCACCCATGGGTTCGGAGCGCTGCCCATCAGCACATCAATTCCGCTGGGAACGGTAGCAACGCTACCGGCAACCGGTTCCGAGATGAACAAGGGTGCTGTGGTTTCCTATAACGGTGGTAAGTACCCTGTGATGAGCGTCCTGAATTACCCAAAATTCTCAATCCTTGACCCAAGCGTGACTTTTACACTGCCTAAAACGCAGGTAGCTAACGGCGTGGTCGATGCATTTGTTCATATTCTTGAGCAATACGTAACGTACCCAACGAATACGCCAGTGCAAGATCGTACGGCAGAAGGTTTGCTAAAAACGCTGATTGAAGTTGGGCCTGTGACTCTTGCAGAACCAGAGAATTATGAAGCACGCTCGTCACTTGTTTGGTGTGCGACCTGGGCATTAAACGGATTTATCGGCTCCGGCGTACCGCAAGACTGGACCACCCACATGATTGGCCACGAATTAACGGCGTTGTTTGGTATTGACCATGCGCAAAGCTTGGCAGTTATCCAGCCATCAGTATGGAAACTACGCAAAGATAAAAAGCACGCAAAACTACTGCAATACGCCGAGCAAGTTTGGGACATTCGTGAAGGCAATGACGATGAGCGTATTGACACAGCCATTGCTAAAACACGGAAATTCTTCGAGTCGCTAGGTGTAAAAACACGTCTATCAGAATATGACGTAACACGTGATCAAATTGACGACATTGTTAGTGCGTTGGAAAAGCACGGGATGACAGGTTTGTCCGAAACAGGTGACCTGACCCTGGATATCAGCCGCAAAATAATAGAAGACGCCTACTCCTAAATCAGGTCTACAGTATAGGTTTCTCGCATACACCGCGATCATTCCCACAGGTGCCATGGGAATGATCGCGAGTGCAGGCATGTCACATTAAGAATGCAATCCGCGAACGGCTTGTCGCCCCTTTGATTCATCCTCTAACAAGGCGACCACGGTCTGATGAAAATTCGAATTTTCATTAATCAACGTCTGCGCACGTAAAAATGCAGATACATTGCTCGCCCATATTTCCTTAGCTAAAAATGGGGCCATAAAAGAGAAAGGGGCATCCAATGAGACCGTTTCTACCATGCGGGAACGACCATTTTCCAAAGGAGTAAAATCCATCACACCGTATTGGTTTTTTATCGGCGTTTTTCCTATTACCGTCCAGGCAAGGCGGCTGTTGGTTTTCTTTTCAACAATACGCTCGCTATAACGAACAAAGGGCAATGGTCCCAGTGCACGCTCTGAATTCACCCCAAATTGATCGTCATTATCCCCGCTGGACTTAAGGTGAATGATACGAATAGGCCAATATAGCTTGGCTGCAATATCTAGATTTGTGAATATCATAAATAAGGTTTCAACCGGCACCTCAAAATCAAGGGAAATGCGTACCGATACCCGCTTCCCTGAAGACTGATAACCACAATCATCGGTAATAAATTCCTGCAATCTTGGCTTGTTAGCCTTATCGATGGCTTTCACGTATTTTCGCCATTCCTGAGAAGATTTCATTGATTATTTCCATCGTCATAATAGTGAGTGTGAAAAGATCTTGTAAAGAGCTTGAAAAAATAGTTTCAACGCGCACGCCTAAAATCACCCGCGAGAATTTGCTACTGACATATGCCCTATAAATAAATCGCAGCTTATCACGGCCAGCGAAACACAAGCTGTCAACTACTTTACACCACCAATATATAAACGTTAGTCAGCAGCCCCTGCGGCCAATAAACGAAGTTTCGATACATCAACTAAGGTCAATAAACGATTACTATCGGTAATCAACAAGTTGGCATTTTCGAGCTTCTTTAACTCCTTATTGATACTTTGCCTGGATGCCGACAATAGAAGAGCCAACTCGTCCTGTGACAATTTAAGGCTAATTCTTAACCCCTGTTCCGTCGATTTCCCATAGGCTTCAGCCAAACGCAACAGGTGTTTAATTAAGCGCTGTGACAAAGGAAGTAGCGCCTGGTCATTAATCTCAGTAAATAACAAACGAATGCGTTGGCAAAGTAATACATTGAAATGCCGATATAACTCTGGTCGCTGCTCCATTAATTGATTAAAACGCTGACGTGGTAGCAAAAGTATTTCAGTTTCTCCCTGGGCGTAGGCATCATGGGTGCGAGGCAGCCCGTCCAATAAGGATATTTCTCCAAACCAACTGCCGGGTTCCAAATACGTCAACACCGCCTCCTTGCCATCCAGAGATACATTGCTCGCACGTACCACACCAGACACAATACAAAGCATTCCTTCCGCCTCATCCCCCTTGCTATGGATTTTCTCACCATCAGAATACCTTCGGCTTACGGATAGCTCGATCATCTGTTGAGTAATGTCGGTTGGAAGTTGCTCAAACCAAGGATTTGCCTGCAACATCGATAATTTTTTTGTAATACTCAACGCCCCACCCTCAATTCCACTACACTCCCCCTCTTCTTTAGCTAATGAATTGATCGCACCTATTTTAATAACTTTAGAGTACCTGTTATTTTATCGATGTCTTCAGGAGTTGCAGGACCAATGCCCAAACAGGTTACCGTACCAGCTTCTACAACCGTTTTTCCTGCATCTTGCACTAAATATGCAGGTATTTTTAATTCTTGGCACTTCTCATATAACTCTTGCAGCTGAGATAGGTTTTCACCAGCCAATACGATTTTAGGCATGCCAACGTTAAACCAACTTTGCTGCTGCTCTGCTTCCGACGACACAAGGCTTGCAACGGATGCATGCGCGACTTGAGCCGCAAGTTTTCCACGCGGCAGATTAAGTTCTTCATTTACAACAATCACTTGTTTCACGTAACAGCCTTATATATCTAGTCAGCTTTATCTGCAACTAAGGTGCGATTCTCGATTTTTAGTTACTATTTTAAAACATATCCCATAACGCATTCATCCTCAAAGTTTCCATTGCTGCTTATTGCACATTTCTTGATGCCTTCAAGCTCAAAGCCTTGGTTATGATACATCTTTATCGCTCTATGGTTATTAGACGAGACTGTAAGCTCCAAACGCTTTAGTTGTATACGGCGTGCCCATGACATAGTCTCTGTCAGAAGAGCTGACGCAATACCCTGCCCCCAATGTTTTTTCCTAACACCAAGAAAAATCTGCGCACTGTGTTTTATTTTTTTCGAATCACCACCTGCAGCACCAAGAAAACCAACAAGTTCACCATCTAATTCAGATGCCAATATAGTGCTGTTGACGCTTTCATTGAAATGGTTAATAAAGCCAGTTTCTTGTTCTGCACTGGCAGGATATTCATCTGCTTCATAGAGCATGAACTGTGTTTCACTGAATAGTGCTTTCTTTAATTCTAAAAGAGCAGCTGCGTCATCAGGCAACACGTTTCTAGTGACTATATTCATCATTCCCTTGAAGTCCTAACGCGCAAATCAGCCACGCCGTTTTTTGGCGTCAGCTGAATTTGCCTTGTTATATATATCAGCTCGGCTGTTTTACTTTTCTGAGATAAGGCGTTACGGTTTCCCAGCCATCTGGGTAAACTTTCGCCGCTTCTTCGTTATTAACTCCAGGCACGATGATCACATCTTCACCTTGCTTCCAATTCACCGGCGTTGCTACTTTATGCTTAGCCGTAAGCTGCATGGAATCAATAACTCGAAGAATCTCATCAAAATTGCGACCTGTTGTCATAGGGTAAACAATCATAAGCTTTATATTTTTATCCGGACCAACGACAAATACAGACCGCACGGTAGCATTTGTCATGGCTGTACGGCCTTCAGCCGCACCTGTCTCATCAGCGGGAAACATATTATATAGCTTTGCCACTTTTAGGTCTGTATCCGCAATAACAGGATAATTAACAGCAGAGCCACCTACGTCTTCAACATCTTTAAGCCATTTATCGTGATCACCCGTTGAATCAATACTCAACGCAATGATTTTGGTATTCCTTTTTTCAAATTCAGGCTGAATTTTAGCCATGTACCCCAATTCAGTAGTACAAACCGGTGTAAAATCCTTAGGATGAGAAAACAATACAGCCCATCCATCGCCAATCCATTCATGGAAATCAATTTTTCCTTGGGTCGTCTCTACCTGGAAGTTTGGTGCTTGATCATTAATGCGTAACGACATGGTCTTATCCTGAGGTTAGTTGAACGAAAACGTACTTTTGATGAAAGCTAACTATAGACGGTATCTACTATTAGTGGGTAACACGATAACATGGATATGATGCATTAGGTGTATACGGCAAGTACAACAGTCACAATGCTAAGGACTGTGCCAACAAATAAGCCCACCAAAATGATGGCACAAAACACGATTTGACCTAGGGTTATTTTCTCAAAGGCTTCTTTTAACTTTTCCTCAGATTGAATGCCGATAAGTGCGGCGAATACACTTTGAAGCAATTGTAAAATTGTCAGTCTATTTTTGTTGGATTTCATGTTTAACCCACTACATTTAAACGTTTAACGATTTTGTTTATTTCGCAGAAAGAACACCAGCTGCACTCACATACAAACCACCGACAATTTTATTAGCTAAACGGCAGCCTTCGAGTTTATCTTTAAATACCGAAGATAGCAGACCATACATGCTATAAACCGTAAACGATATAGCCATAGCAAACACGGTTAGAACAATGGCTTGAAACAAAAATGAATCCTCGGAAGTAACAAATAGCGGGTAGATCAATACACTAGCAAAAAAAGCTTTAGGGTTTGTCAGTGAGACCAAAACAGCAGATTGGTACATGTTAAATTTTGAAGCGACTAGTGGAGAGCGATCCACCTCTGACGGCTGGCTCGTGAAGGCTTTAAAGGCCAAGTACAGCAAATATGCGACGCCAACCCATTTCAATACCACCAAAATAAAGGCATATTCTTGGACAATGACACCTAACCCCGAAAACACGGTAATGGCATGAATTCCCGTAGCACTCATAAAGCCTAGAGGGACATAAAACGATTTTGAGAATCCGTATTTTAAGGCCTGTGCCACAGAAAAAGCAGCATTAGGTCCAGGCAATATCAAAACTGAAGCGAAAGTAACAACAAAAAGTGCTAATAGGGTTAAATCCATTCACAAACTCCCCAATTTTCTGCCAAAAGTCAGCGTCATTGCTTTATTAACCTTTACTTAGGTACGGAGACAAAAACTGAAATACTGAATCAGATAAGATGTTTTCCGTAACTTTTATTCCTGCATCTCGTAACATTTTAATGCCATTCCCGCTATTTCTTGGGTCTGGATCCTCAATTGCTACGAATACTTCATTTATATTGCGTTCAATTAAGGCATTAGCACATGATGGCGTTCGGCCTTTAAATGAACAAGGCTCTAAAGTTACATATGCTACTACATTTTCAAGTGAGCCAGTAATTGATTGTATGGCAGAGGCTTCAGCATGATTACTTCCAGGTTCTTTAGTATATCCTGAAGCCAAAACTTTCCCATCTTGGACTAGCACACATCCAACGGGAGGGTTTGGCAGACAATTAGGAAGAGCTTTCTTGGATTCTTCCAAAGCCATTGCCATGAATTTTGAATGGGACTCTCTATTCATAAGGATTTTAACGCCATTATTTTATCTGCCCCTAAAAAATAACGTCTTAAAATAGGAGCGATATTGTCAGGAGTATCTTCCTCCCAATCTCCACCATTAACAGAATAATTTGTTGCACGCCCTTCAGCATTCAATCCGTAAAAAACAGGGACACTTCCAATATACAAACCGATTTCCGGAAGCTCGTCTTCCCAATGGTCATAATCAACTCTAATTATGTAAGTGCTTTCGAATGCATTTAACATTAACTCATGACCCATGGCTTTTCGTAGGTCAAGACACGGTTGACACCACTCTGCCGTGACTTGCACAAAGGGTACTCTATTGAGTTCACTAGCTACAATTAAATGGTCATCAACTTGTTTCTTTAAAGAACCCCCATTTTTCACCAGATCAACAATGCTAAACTTCATCAGGGATTCATCTGGCAAAGGATAAATTGGTTTTCCACAAGCTGATATTACCGTCACTAAAAATATCACTAATACTTGTTTCATTTGAATTTTAATTCCATGTTTACTGCTCTTGTTATTCAAATATTAAGCTATTGATTTTTTCACCTTGCTACCTCCATCGTTGCTTTGTGACGCATATTGTTACGCATACTGTTACGTTAACGATCTACCTAAGACACAAAATCTTTCCAGACACCAGAAGGTTCCCATATTTCAGACAACTCATTTTTTGCACTACTGCTCTGCTCCCCTAGCACTGTGCAGCGGTACCTATAGATAAATGCTGATACTCGCATGTTCGCTGCACAATGAACCCATACCTTTTTGTTTTCAAGGCTCTTAAGGACGCTACAAAACTCGCTGAAGTCAGCATCAGTAGGATTACCAAAATCTACAGGAATATGAATGTAGTTTATACCCAGCGCAGACAGAACCTCTGCTTCATTGGCGAGAGAGTTTTCAACATTATGAGGCGCAAGGTTAATCACATCCTCAAATCCAGCCGCTTTAACTAAAGCAAACTGTTTCTCTGTTGGTTGGCCTGACGTGCTAATATATTCACTAATTCTAAGGTAGTTAAATATGTCTTGTACCGAATCAGACCTGAACTCTATTGTTGTGTACTTTCCCAAAAGAGTTCGAAAAAAACCAAATGTTGTTTTAAGTGTATTTAGGGCCACTCTTCACTCCTTATTATATAATTTCACTAACTGTTATTAACATTCATTCAGTAAGAATTCGCTAATTTCTTGGCGAAGCTCAAGGTCATCTGTTTTTATAGCGTACTCATTTGCTTCAACTGCATTTGAACGAGCAATGTCCGTTAATCCCAGGGAGCAATATCTCTCGGCCAAGGCAAGCTTTATCGAGGCCATGTATTCATAAACGTTCAAATCACTTGAATATTTGAAAGCCTTTTCATATATCAAAACCGAAGCAGCATTATCCTTTGTGAAATCGCCCAAAGTTTCCCATTGGAACGGGTGATTTTTATCACTGCTCTCATTGGATACACATAAAGCTTCAAGTTCTTGGTAAGTGGCACAGTACGCTTTGGTGTCACCTGACGCCGACGCATTCACCAAATTACAGGCTAGATCTTGCGCTTTTTCGTATATTGTAGAATTTATATCCATAAATTTTAATGCTCATAAATACGCTTGACGATATATAGGAGGGAGTGCAAACTGGTCGGCGGTTACGGTGTGTCCCGCCCGCTCACATGGAGTAGGAACACACAATAACGTAACCTGATGCCATGGGTGGATGTTAACCCCATAGCAGAAAGGTGCCTTCGCGAGTGCGTCAACACTCCGAAGGCGTGGCAGGGTCCCGACAAGAACGCGACCCCGCAGGTGGAACAATAACATAGTCGTAGTCCCTGCTGGAAGCGTCGGGGCCTTGTCTTCCTCTATTTTTAATTGGATAACAAGGCTATGAAACAGAGTATTTCTACACATCAGGTCAGCAATAATGCTGGCTACAATGGATTGAACGTATTAGATAAACAAACAAGACCCAACGTTTTACATCAAGCAAGACAGCGTTACCCTCTCATGCCCACATGGCGCGTGTATCATCTTTCTTATTGGTCGCCTTTACAGAGCTCCTGCTCTGACATACCAAAGGAGACTATAAAATGAGCGATGATACGCCAAAACTCGTACACGATGCAGAACCTTCGCCCCTCACTGATCGTGAGATCGTTTGGGCCATGCAATCTCGATTAGAGAAATTGTTTTCACTAACGCTAGTGACCTCAAATACTGAACTCGGTAAACAAACCCACGTTATTCAATCTCACCTATCGATGGCATCAAACTCGTTGGTGGATGAATTACAGATATTAGCGGAGGAGCTAGCGGATCGGTTAACCTTGTAACGATTAAGCTTCTAACCAATGACTCGTGACCGTTCATTAATCACTCAAACATGAGCGATCACGAGTCATTATTAGTAAACAAAAAATAGCACTCTTCATTCGTTTCACCTGCAACGAGGTGATTAATTCGGTATCGGATACACAACACTGTTTCCCGTAGAACCCGAAGGCGCTTCATGATGGGCGGCAAAACCAAGGGACCCCACCTGAATAAGACCATTCAAGACACTATGAGCTGCATAGTTTATTCGGCTAGAACCTTTTGTTACTGCCCCCCCACTTCTTACCGCCGTAAAACTCATACCATCATCTACGACACCCTTAAAACCCTTAACTGATCCGCTGATATTTTGTGTTTTTAGTGCAGCAGCAAATTTCCCACCAAATGCCTGACCAAACCAATTATTCGCACTAAAACACGTCAACAATATAAAATTAAGCTGGGTGACATTGGCCTTTTTTAATTCCAATCCAATCCATTTTGCTAACTCTTCTGATGTAAAATCAATTCGGCTATTTTTATCCTTTATCCACACAATCTTATTGTTGTCATGTCTTGCACCATGCCCAGCTATCCATAAGGTATCGCCATTGCGAATATCAGAAAAGGCCCCTAAAGAAGCACTGGACAATGAGCTTTCATTGGACGGGTGCACTCCCTGATCACTGCTTGCACGCGGTATATACTTACTGAACATTTTTGTTCTGCAATCCGTTAATGCAATATCGTCACAACGCTCGTCCTTAAAAGGAACATGAAAAAAATCTGTTGGCATAATCGTTCTCCGCTTTAAAATATCTGCTGACTAATGCAATTAGAGTAGTGTGACTTAGTCATTAAAAATATGACTTTTTACCGAAGTAAGAGTAAACAATTGCCATACAGGATATCAACGGAGATAAGCCATCAGATCACACTAAATATCTTCCGGCAAACCATCTAGCGACAATAAAAAAACATTCAAAGTCCATCGGGGCTTGCAGCTACATACATTGAAAAGCAGGAATTCGCTAAAAAGTTAATTCAGCGAATTCCTGTTTTAATCAAAACTCACAAATGTGTCCTAATTACCAATCCACTAAAACACTCATATCAACCACGTCATTCTCAAAAGGATAAAAGCGAATGAACTTAACGCCAGGCTCATCGGAATCAATGGTACACAGAACATTAGGAACACACGACGTAAGCAAGGTACCCTGTTCATTGAGCACTTCTATTCCCACATCACCGGCTAAAGATACCTCCAGGGAAAAACTATTCGTGCCCACTGGAACGTAGAGTGACTGAATTAAAAATTGGTTCGCAACGAAAGGCAGCCCCGTTAGTGGCTCCCCTTTTTCAAGAGTGCTAATACCTTCCCCCCCAAGAGCGGAAGCGAGATGGAACACATCAAGATCTTCACCTAAGCGGACATGAACAAAGTAGAGGCCTTCTGCGAGATCCAGTACAGTACAATCCAACCCACCACACCCAGCTACATAACCTCCAGTATGATCGAAAATGTTAAAGTCCACGTTTACGAAACCCGCAGATAACATTAATCCCGTCGTATTGGCCGGCACATAAAGGGATTGCAAATGGATCTGCCCATTCACACCACTTAACGATATCGACCCTCCGTTCTCAAGCGTTCCACCATACGTCCCGCCCCAAGCAGTGCTCACATTAAAACTAGCGATATCTTCACCTAAGCGGACATGAACGAAGTAGAGGCCTTCTGCGAGATCCGGTACCGTACAATCCAACCCACCACACCCAGCTACATAACCTCCAGTATGATCGAAAATGTTAAAGTCCACGTTTACGAAACCCGCAGACAACATTAATCCCGTCGTATTGGCCGGCACATAAAGGGATTGCAAAAGAACCTGCTCATTTACACCACTCAACGATATCGACTCTCCATTTTCAAGCGTTCCGCCATATGTCCCGCCCCAAGCAGTGCTCACATTAAAACTAGCGATATCTTCACCTAAGCGGACATGAACGAAGTAGAGGCCTTCTACGAGATCCGGTACCGTACAATCCAACCCACCACACCCAGCTACATAGCCTCCAGTATGATCGAAAACATTAAAGTCCACGTTTTCCAAACCCGCAGATAACATTAATCCCGTCGTATTGGCCGGCACATAAAGGGATTGCAATAGAACCTGCTCATCTACACCACTCAACGATATCGACTTTCCATTTTCAAGCGTTCCGCCATATGTCCCGCCCCAAGCAGTGCTCACATTAAAACTAGCGATATCTTCAAATAAGTGAATTTGAACAAAGTAGAGGCCTTCTGCGAGATACGGCAGCGCACAATCGAACCCACCGCACCCAATGACATAGCCACCGGTATGATCGAAAAGGGTAAAGTCCACGCTGGCGGAGCCCGCAGATAACATTAATCCCGTCGTATTAGCTGGCACATAAATGGATTGCAAAAGAATCTGCTCACTTACACCACTCAACGATATCGACCCTCCGTTTTCAAGCGTTCCGCCATTCTCCCCGCCCCAAATAGCGCTCACATTAAAATTAGCAATATCTTCAAATAAGTGAATTTGAACAAAGTAGAGGCCTTCTGCGAGATCCGGTGCCGCACAACCAAACCCACCGCACCCAATGACATAGCCACCGGTATGATCCAAAAGCAAAAATTCCACGCTGGCGGAGCCCGCAGATAACATTAATCCCGTCGTATTGGCCGGCACATAAATGGATTGCAAAAGATATTGCTCACCGACACCACTCAAGGATATCGTCCCTCCGTTTTCAAGCGTTCCGCCATACGCCCCGCCCCAAGCAGTACTCACATTAAAATTAGCAATATCTTCAAATAAGTGAACTTGAACAAAGTAAAGGCCTTCTGCGAGATCCGGTACCGCACAATCAAATCCACCACACGAAATCACATAGTCACCTTTATAATCGTAAAGGGTGAAGTCCACGCTGGCGTAGCCCGCAGATAACATTAATCCCGTCGTATTGGCCGGCACATAAAGGGATTGCAATATATATTGCTCACCGACACCACTCAAGGATATCGTCCCTCCGTTTTCAAGAGTCGACTCAGTCGTTCCACCCCAAATAGCAGTCAGTCGGGCATTAACAGTGTCCGAATGAAAAAGACCTTGGATATAATAGAGCCCCGCAGAAGGGTTTCCTAAAAAACACTCCGTTGACCCACAGCTGGCTACATGAGCTCCGCTATCATCCACCACCTGAAATGAGAAATCCCCATTGCCTGACATATCCACCATAAAACCATCAGTATTTCCTGGAACATAAAATGATTCTACAAATTCGTCATTTTTCAAGCCTGATAAAATTGTCGCTACGCCATTTTCTAAGGTCGCACTCCCGATGCCTCCCCAGCTTGCAGTCAGTGTTAACGCCGTAAAATCTTGCAAGCCTGTTGCTCGCACAAAATAACTTCCATCAATCAAACTATCCGTAACACACGGAGTCCCATCACAGTGATAAGCGACTACTCCTGAATTATCCAGGATATCGAGACTTACCGCGCCGTCTTCGCTGGCGGCAAAAGTGATCGCCCCATCGCTAACCGGTATATTGATCGACTTCACATGCATGGTGCCTGTACTTCCTGACATCTCTGTCGATGCCGCACCATTGCTAAGTACCGAATTATTACTACCTACCCACGAAGCCACCAGATTAGCGCCCGCATAATCTGCACTTCCGACGATATTAACTTTATATTTTCCCGCAGCAGGATAACTCAAAAAGCAGGAAACACCTGAAGAACAAATGGACAACACATTGTCGTCAGAATCAAGAAATTCAAGCGTGATGTCATCACTGCCCGATGATTGCACATAGAGCGCAGAAGTATTTTCTTCTATATTTACTGAATACGATTTATTGCTTGCGGCCTTACCAGAAATATCAGCTTGTAACTCACTATTATCCAACGGTACCGTTGTCTTACAACCGGTCATAAAGCTAAGAAATAATGCTACAAGAAAAAAATAATAGGCACGTCTTTTGTGATGTGAAAACATTGGGATCCCTCCAATTTATTATTATCGAGCGAGATCATATCAGAAGAGCTAAGCATTTATAACTATTTGAATAAAAACAATAAAGATTATAAACCTATAAAAAACACATCACATTCATTATGTTTTTTTGATAGCCAACACCATCTTCTTTATCTTTACTGCCTTTTCAAAGTGATCAAGTTTATGAGTCATAATCCACCACTCTGCGGCTTCCATGAGCAACTCAGGGTCATCATTTTTATTAGCGAAGAATGCATAAAAAGAAAGGCCGACATTATCGCCCTTACCTGCAATTTTCTTATCACATACTTCAATGACCTTATTTCTTAAGCTCTCTCTCACACGCAATACTCTCCCATAATTAGTTGACCCAAGATTAGCCGCGTTATCATATACTAGATCTCCTAATCATCAATGCAATGCAACAGATGACTCCGCAATATCAAGAAGGTAGAACATGCTAGAACTCGTTTTTTTAGGTACATCATCGGGCGTCCCTACCAAAGAGAGAAATGTATCAGCAGTTGCACTCAAGCTACCAGAGCCAAAGTCATGGGTTCTAGTAGATTGCGGTGAAGGCACTCAACACCAAATATTGCATACTCGCTTATCCTTACGAACACTAAAGGCTATATTCATTACGCATATACACGGCGATCATTGCTATGGCTTGCCAGGATTGATTGCGAGTGCAGGAATGTCAGGGCGCACGGATCCGTTGTTTATTATTGCCCCAAAAGGCGTGCAGTTGATGTATGAGGCCATTCGAGATAATACGCAGCTTCACATACCGTATGACGTAATTTTCATTGAAACAGAAGCAATGGGCACTTACAGCTTAGGTATAACAGAGGTTACGGCTCACAAACTTTCCCACAGAGTGCCATCTCATGGCTTTTGTTTTGCTACAACGACTACTGCTAATGACCTTCAAATTGACAAATTGAACCAGGATGGCGTAGAGCGAGGCCCTGTATGGGGGAAGTTACAACAAGGTCTGGATGTAACACTACCTGACGGAACAAGTTTAAAAGCATCAAAATATGTTAAGACTTCACAATCAACCCAACGCATAATCATCGCTGGCGATAACGACCAGCCTACACTGCTATCATCTGTTGAGGGCGACATTGATGTGCTAATACATGAATCGACGTACACTGAGGAGCTGTTGGAAAAGGCAGGCCCTGGCCCACAACACAGTAGCGCTAAGAGAGTTGCATCTTTTGCAGCGGAATACGGTATACCTAACCTTGTGCTAACGCATTTTAGTGCGCGGTTTCAAGCGACCTCTTCTCGGGGTGATTCCATTAATGATGTGAAGGTTGAGGCTGAAAGCGTGTACGATGGGCACCTTTATCTGGCTAATGATTTTGATACGTTCTCTTTAACGTCAGTGGGCAAACTTGTTAAAAACGAACCTCTCCTTTAAAGCTTTAATATTCGCTATGAGATGGCTAATTCGGGAATCTCTAGCGCTATTCCCAGATAAATAGCCAGTTTATTCAAGTTTACTTCTAAGCGAATCGTTAACCTGTTCTTGAACTCAACCAAGAAGAGGACAAAACATGAACACATCAGTTGCCATCGGCCTATTTACCCTTGGATTATCGGAGGCTAATGATGGGAGCTGAACATAATCACGGCAATATAAAAGGTAAGAAACTAGGTATTTCTATACTGTTAAATATACTAATCACGGTTGCTCAAGGGATCGGAGCACTGGTATCTGGTAGCCTATCTTTACTTTCAGATGCACTGCATAATTTTAGTGATGTTATTGCACTGATAATTAGCTATATAGCCGAAACACTGACCCAGAAAGAAGCCACACCTCAACAAACATTTGGCTACAAACGTGCTGAGGTTATAGCCGCATTGATCAACGCCGCCAGCCTAATTGCAATCGCTCTAATGCTCATAAAAGAAGCCATTATTAGGTTTAATGAACCTGCCGTCATTGATTCGTTAACTGTCATTGTGCTGGCTGCATTAAGCATTTTGGTAAACGGAGGTAGTGCGTTCCTCATAAAGAATGAGGCCAAAGAAAACATGAACATGAAATCAGCTTATTTGCACTTGCTCTCTGATCTTATTTCGTCAGTTGCGGTGCTGGTTGGTGGCATTTGCATGAGCTATTTTCAAGTGTTTTGGATCGATAGTCTATTATCGATCGGAATCGCTATATACCTCATAATCTCCGCCCTTGGATTATTGATTAAGACGCTAAAGGTGTTAATGCAATTTACACCTTCGCACATTCAACCTGATGATATCCAGGAAGCGCTACTAGAATTACCTTATATCTCCAACCTACATCATCTACATATATGGCAGCTAAATGACAAAGACATTCACCTTGAGGCTCACTTGGACTTTAGTAAGGACATCAAGCTAAGCGAAGTCTCTAAGGTCATTGAACGTGCGAATACTGTCTTACAGGATAAGTTCAACATATCACACTCGTTGTTACAGCCGGAATTTGGTGTTCAAGATTCGAAGACTTTCATCGTTGATGATTCTTGACCGAAAGCCTCTTTGCTTTATTGCGAGACTCATCGGCCCAAACTTATCAAATTAGGCCTGGTTTAAGGGGTGTTATTGAATATTTTCACTAAAAGTAGCCAGTTTATTCAATTCCTGAGATGAGAACAGCGATACGATAGTAAGCATAGATTCACATAAAATAGCGTTTTGGGAGCACCAAACCATGAAATCAAAATTACGAAATGCCTTTGAAAACGAAATGAGACTGGCTCGAGAAAAGTATGAAGAAAACAATTATCCACAATGCTTTGAGCATTTAGAGCGCGCTCACATCCTAGGTCAGAGAAACTATATTACCCACGTTAGGAACCATTATTGGATGTATAAGGTGGCTGTAAAAACCACTGATCTGCGTGAGGCACTTGGCCAGATAGTGAGAATCATTATGAGCGTAGGATCCCTGGTGGGAGTTGTACCCATAGGGAATACCGGCAGGGCTCGGATTAACCCAATTAAACCGATGAAAATCCCCCGTGATTTACAGGTTTATTTTGAGTAATTTAACAAGAGCTAGCTATGCTACATAAAAAACATGTCATACGAGCGTCACTATTATTATTTCTCATTGTTCTCTCCTTAACGAGTTACCGGATCGTTTCTTTTTTGCAAGGCTCGGCTGCTATCGAGCAAGAGTGGAAAGCTTATAAGCCTGACCCAATAGTAAATTTTGGTTCTACAAAACACTTGTCAATTTTACCTTTGGTAAACTGGCACACTGACAATGGTGCATTAAAAGGCGAAGCCGGTGTTTCTTATTTAATAAAGACAGATAACAACACGATTTTATTCGACGTGGGATTCAACAAGAATCAAGAGTCTCCCTCCCCCTTAGAACACAACATGAAACAGTTGGCAGTGACGCTCGATAGTATCGACACCATTTTTATGAGCCATGCGCACTTGGATCATAGTGGAGGTCAACAATGGGTTAACAAGAATACGTTCTCTATCGGACTAGAGCAGACAGACCTTGCCGGTAAAGATATATACGCCGCAACCCATACAACCTACCCCAACAATAAGGTTAACGTCATACCAGAAGCGACCGTCATCGGCCCAGGGATAGCTAGCCTCGGTGCGATATCCAGGCAATTGTTTTTGGGAAGAATAGAAGAACAAGCGCTTGTGATTAATGTAGAAAACAAAGGTCTCGTCTTCATTGTTGGTTGCGGACATCAGACCGTCCCTAAAATTCTAACGCGCGCTCAACAAATTTTTAACGAAGACATCTATGGGATTGTTGGAGATTTACATTACCCGATTCCAGAAGGACGACTAAGCCTCCTTGGAATAAACCTCCAGAAATATCTAGCATCCGGCGAAGGGCCCCATAATCCGATAAGTTTCGAAACGATGGATAATGAACTCAATATGTTACAAGAGTTGGGATTACGTTTTATTGCTTTAGGAGGTCACGACACTAGCGATGAGGCTATTGAATATTTCAACACCAAATTTGGTGATGGCTACCGTCATGTAAAAGTTGGAGATTGGATAGAGATAGCCAAATAGGTGGGTAGCTACCCCCCCAATGCTGTTGCATTAAGCCGCCCCCTTGATTTTCTGTAGCTTCGCATCGCGCCACTTATTAACTGGGGCCTTGGAAACTCTGGGCTGGGACAACCGAGGTTCAATTGG
>MAAL01000077.1 GCA_002163245.1 Gammaproteobacteria bacterium 42_54_T18
TAAGGGCGGTTGTTACCAGCGACTTTCATTCAAACAGCCAAGTCAATGTGTAACTATATAAGTATGGTTCATAGACGGACAACTGATAGAAATGGCTTATATTAGCTAGTTCTATCAGCATTTTTCTCTATTAATAGAACATACCAGACAGGGCCCTAACCCTTGAGGGAGAATGACCCCGCAGCCTGCGACGCCGCTGCTTGCTGGTCTATACTGATAACTCACCATTAAGCGGGGCGCCCAACACATGCTTAGATATTTTGTATTTAAGCAACTCACTGCCTGTACCTTACTGATATTGCTTTCAGGTCACTCCCTTGCAGAGGCCATGGACCAGCCAGTCAAAATCCAACAAATTAGCGTGGCCATGGGCAATTTTGAACCCTTCTTCACCTCAGACGGTGAAACCGGCATCTTTACCGACCTGATCAGAGCTGTGTTTAACAAAATGCCTGGGCATGAACCAAAATTCCTGTTCGGGCGCTCCAACAAGCGCCTATGGCATGAATTCAGGACAGGCGAGATAGATGCTGTGTCGAACCTGATTGATTCGGAACCCCTGGAAGGTTGCCGCTCAGATAAAATTTTCCTGTTTCGCGATATGGCCATCACCCGCAAGCGTGACCATATTAGCGTAAAGCAGATAGCCGACCTGGCCGGCAAACGCATAGTGACCTATCAAGGGGCCAAGGGCTTCCATGGGGAAGCACTTGCAAAAGCCATCGATGAGCAACATTACCGGGAGCTAGCCCAGCAAAACTGGCAAGCCTGGGCGCTTTTCAATCATGAGGCCGATGTGAGCATTGGCGACATATTCATTTTTTTGCACAGCCTCAACAACTTGTAATCCCTGGGAGTCACTCCGGATGACTTCAGCTACCATGATATTTTTCCTGCCATCTATTCACGCATGGGCTTTCGTGACGCGCAGCTATGCCAATTATTTAATTTCGCCCTAAAGAAGATCCGGGACAGTGGCGTTGCGGCTTTATGTATTGGTGGTGGTGAAGGGACAGCCATGGCCATTGAGTTGATTTAAACTCTTTTGACTTAACTTGTTGGGGTTCATGCTTCACCAGCCAACCTACAATGAGCATTTAATACTGGTAGGTTGGCGGTGAGGCACGAACCCCAACAAAAAAAACCAACACGTCATTTGTGCTGGGGCTTTTTTTATACCTGTACGAGCTCACCCCGTGAGCGATTCTTCGGGAAAACGCCCAATAAAAAACCCAAAGACAATGTCAGTCTTTGGGTTTAATTTTTACTGTTTTAGTTTTACAATTTAATATTTATTTAAAAAATTATTAAACTGCAACTACTGTGCTTCTAAACCGCCATCAGTAACATTCCAGCCATAAGTATTTACCAAAGCATCCCGGGCCGCTTGCGCGGCAGAGGAGTATTGGCTATTGCCACCACTAAAATAAACACTCGGTTGTAAAACTTTACTGCTCCACCCTTGCAATAAGGCATCGTAGTTTTGGGTGGATAGGGTTACGTAATAAAACATACTTGCCATATCCGTCACCGACGACACATCCCAGCCACTTATATCGCGATTAAAGGCATAGGCAGAGTCAAACATCCAAGACATATTCGTCACCGATGACACATCCCAGCCGCTTATATCACCATTAAAGACGCTAGCCCTATAAAACATCCAAGACATACTTGTCACCGATGACACATCCCAGCCGCCTACATCACCGTTAAAGGCGCTAGCCTCATAAAACATATAAGACATCTCCGTCACCGATGACACATCCCAGCCGCTTATATCGCCATTAAAGACACTAGTCCCATAAAACATCCAAGACATATCCGTCACAGCAGATACATCCCAGCCACTTATATCCCCATTAAAGGCACTAGCACTACCAAACATTGCTCCCATATCCGTCACGGAAGACACATCCCATTGGCTAATATCACTATTAAAGACGCTAGCCCCACCAAACATAGAAGACATATCCGTCACCGACGTCACATCCCAGCCGCTTATATCCCCATTAAAGTTAATGGCATTAAAAAACATATCAGACATATCCGTCACATTAGATAAATCAGGTACATCGCTGGCATTTAATACTAGGTTTATAGCCCCTCGAAAAGCACTTTGCATTGTGCTCCATTGCGTGTCGCCCCACTGTTCGATTGTTAAAAGTTTTTGGCTATCTGTTTCAGGGCCAAATGGGGTTGCGAAGGCAATATTTTTAAAGACACCACTGATGCTCACGGTATAAATGCCAGCGCTGGCGTATGTATGAGTTATCTCACCGGCTACACCTGCATCTTGAGAGCCATCGCCCCAGTCTACTGTGTAGTTTTGATTTGATGTGGTGGTGCTAATGGTAGTTTGATTGTCTTCACTTGCCCCATAATTATCTGTTTTCCAGGTAGTGATAAACGGCAAGGCTTCGCGCACGGTAATATTTCGGGTTACGGTGGCTTGATTACCTGCGGCATCGGTGGCTGTATAAGTCACTTCATAGTTGCCTAGTGTGCTTGTGTCTATTTCCCCAGTTATAGTTACGGCAACAGCGCCGTCAACATTATCTGTGGCCGTTACTGGGTCAGTGTAATCTCGCCCTTGTATAGCGGCAATATCAGCTTCACCATTAAAGGTGATCACCGGTGCTTGGGTATCTGAGTCTGGTGCACCACCACAAGCACTAAGCAGTGAAAATACACTTAAAAACAATAACCATTTTAAATGCCCGGTTAAAGCTGTGAATATAATATTAATTCCATTCATATGATGAAAATTCCGTTTGTTTTTTGAACTCGATTTAAGCTTTCCATCTTTCGCTAAGCCTGACAGCTAGATTACTGAGGCAATAGAGAGATCAACTTCTTTCGGGATTATACACAGCCAGAAGATATAGTTAGACGGTTAAATATAAAGTGTGCCAGTTATCATTATAATTTTTGAGACAGGCTATTTTTTGTTAATTCCTAATACCTTAGGCCTAGCCATGAATTTTCATAAACTTTAGCAGTGCCATTCGGGTCAGGTCTTGCCTTATGCCACCCCACAAAAAAGCCCAGTTACACTACCACATTTATTACTTTTTGGAATATCGAAACTGACTATTTGGATGAATATTGAAATAGGGGTGCGGTATTTTACAATTAGTTCGTATTTTGGATGGCTTAGGAAGGATATTTGGGAGTAGGGGCGACTAATTTCAGCAGGCATAGTGCGCACTGCTAACCCTTATCGCCTGCAAGCAGCCTCCTACTGGAGGCTAGTGTTCTGAAATAATTTTAGTTTTTTATCATTTCAATTTTGAATCAATTCACACTCGGCGCTGTAGTCTTAGGATGCCACTCCCACCACTCCTGCTGCCCTTCTTCGGTATCGTCTTTCTTCTTCACAATATCCCAGGTCACAAAGTAATCCGGGTTTTCAATGTCGATGTGAAATTCGGCATTTTTAAAGTGACCCTTGGGGGCTATGTACCAGGCTTCTAACGAGGGTGGCAGGTGGAAGTTTGGGA
>MAAL01000085.1 GCA_002163245.1 Gammaproteobacteria bacterium 42_54_T18
CTTCAGCTGAACCTTTTTGATCGAAGAAATTTGTACGATTTGTTCTCGCCACCAATTGATGACGAGCCAGATAAAAACAAACAGTTGTCGATGTTATGAAACTGTGGGACAGCAGTGTTATTGCCTATACTTTTTGTAATGTTGTAGGTCGCATATCCATATATAATTCATGGGATTTATGCTCAGCTTCGTTAGTAGAACGGAAGCTCTACGATGAACCGTAATTTTAGGTGCTTATATATGTGTATCCGGTTGATAGTCTTTGGCTTTTTATTGATTAGTAGTTTTAGCGTGGGTGCTATAGAGTTTTCTGTAGGCCTATCCGTATGGTCAGGATACCCTGAAAGTGTAAGAGGCTTTAAGGATGGCCTTACTTCAGAAGGGTTAATTGAAGGAGAGCATGTCCGTTATCTACAGGGGGAAGCTGGCGCAGATAAAAACCTACAACTGAGTGTTGCGGAAAGGTTTAAAGCGGAAAAGGTTCACTTGGTATATTCACTTACTACACCAGGTACAACCTGTAGGAAAGTGTATTTTAAAACTCGATAAGTTATTGAGTTCTGCGGATACTCGGCTTGATAGGCTACAAACAGAGTTAGCAGCCAGCGTAGACTTCGGTTATAGAAATATTATTGGCACAATATTTATTCTAATTGTGTTAGCGTCTTTCCACTTTAATACTGTTCGATTGGTGATTAAAAAGAAGATTAGCGATCTGGCCGCTATAAATAAAATAGGTAGACAATTAGCGCTGGTACCTGATCAATCAGCGGCTTGTGAGAAGACCTTGGATATCGTGTCTGAAAGAACGGGGTTGAATGCCTGTTCTGTTGTATTAATGAACGGTTCAGGAGAATTGACTGAATCAGGAAACTATTATGTCAATATGGATGTATTAAAGAAAAACGTAGTTACGGATATACCCAATAAAAAAATGTTGGGATGCGTAAGAAAAACACAAAAACCTCTATTTGTTCCTGATGTTTCGAAACATGAATTAAGCGATAATTCTAGTAATAATAGAGCACTGCTTTATATTCCACTGCAAGATAAGGATGAGTTATACGGTGTATTGTGTTTTTCTGGGCGCCCTATTCGTACAGAATTCGACAGTTTTGACTTTGAGTTCTTTGTGTCGATTGCGAGTGTTTTAGTTTCTACCCTAAAAAACATAAGTATGCAAGATATTATCAAACAGCATAATCGCTCATTGGAAGCAACTGTGAAGGAAAGAACAGCAGCACTTAAGCAAAAAAGTGATGATATTACAGGAATGTTAAATAACTTACATCAAGGGCTTTTCACCATTACTGAAGGGGGTCTAATACACTCAGAATACGCTCCTTTCTTGGAACAGATATTTGAGACACATCACGTAGCAAATAGAGATTTTTCAGATTTGTTATTTCAACATTCTCAGATAGACGAGTCAGTTATTAGTGGAGTAAAAAATGCGGCTCTCTCGATAATTGGTGGAGAAATGTGTGATTATAGTAGGTTTTCTTCTCGTTTGATTAAGGAATTGTCTTTAAGTTTTACTAATCATCGTTCCAAGAACATAGAGTTGTCTTGGGGGCCGTTTATGAATGAATCTGGGCAGGTGATCAAGCTCTTAGTAACTGTTCGTGACGTGACCGAGCATCATAAGGCTGAGGAACAAAAGGAAATACTAGCGGCTGTCTTTAAGAATAGTTCAGAACCCATCGTGGTATTTGATAACGCTCTTTATATCCAAGCAGTTAATGCAGCATTCAGCGTTTTGATGTCCATGGAAGACGAATATTTGGTGGGTTCCAACTTATCAACGGTGTTAAGGAATACACACGACGGTACATTCTTCGACGCTATGCGCTCTCAAATTAAGGACCGCGGAAGTTGGGGGGGTGAGATTCATTGTGAATCAAAAAAATGCAATGACAAGACACGTTGGCTAACCATTTCAGAAATCGGGTCCTCTAAATCAACAAAATATTCTACTTTTTTAGGGGCGTTCTCAGACATCCTGCGACGACAAAAAGTTGAGGATGAATTACGTTATCTTGCTAACTACGATGCATTAACAGATTTTCCTAATCGACGTTTATTCAGTGAGCGTGTTCAGCATGCTGTCGCTATAGCCCAGAGGAGCAATGGAAGCGTCGTTCTTTTTTTTATTGACCTAAATCGGTTTAAACAGGTTAATGATACCTATGGACACACAGTAGGAGATGAGCTTTTAGTTCAGGTTACACAGCGATTAAATGACTTTGTTAGAGACTCTGATACTTTGTGTCGTTTGGGGGGGGGATGAATTTACCATTCTTATTGAAAACCCATCATCTCGTGTTGATATAGAGAAATTTGCCAATAGATTATTACAACAGTTTACTCGCTCCTTCATAGTAGATAGTCACGAGTTGAGGATCGGTGCAAGCATTGGTATTAGTGTATATCCAGACGACGCAGACAGCGTGGAGACGTTGATGGTGAATGCCGATGTGGCAATGTATTCGGCAAAGGAAAAAGGGGTTGGCTATCAGTTTTTCGAAGCGAGAATGAAAGAAGCAACGGGCAATCAACTTGGATTAGAAAATGACCTTCATAGTGCACTGGCCAATGATGAATTGTTTCTGCCCTACCAGCCAAAGATTGAACTTAATACTGGCAAAATGGTAGGTGCTGAGGTTCTTCTTCGTTGGCAACACCCTGTCCTCGGTTTAGTTTCGCCAGTTCAATTTATACCTTTGGACGAAGAAACAGGGTTAATTATTCCCATTGGACACTGGGTGTTAGAAACTGCCTGCCGTAACCTGGCTCTGTGGCGAAAAAAGGGCCTGTCACCAATTAATCTTGCTGTGAATGTTTCCGTAAAGCAGTTCCAGTCAGTCAACTTTACGAAACAGGTTAAGAAAGTTATTGAGGATACGTCGATTGACCCAAAGCATTTGGAACTTGAAGTAACAGAAAGCCTTTTAATGGACACTGAAAGTACCTCAATTGAAACTATGACTAACCTAAAGGAAATGGGTATTAGTATTGCAATCGATGATTTTGGAACAGGCTATTCTTCATTGCAATACCTTAGTAAGTTCCCAATTGACTATCTTAAGATAGATCGTTCATTTGTAATGGGCCTTGATACTAGTGGAAAAAGTATTGCAATTATTCGAGCAATCATTGCGATGGCTCAAGGGCTTGGCCTGGAAGTCATCGCAGAGGGTGTTGAAGATGAGGCGCAAGCACGTTTGCTTCGAGAATTTGGATGCCAACTTGCACAAGGGTTTCTTTATAGCCGCCCTTTAAAAGAATCTGATTTTATCAAACATCTAGAGCCTCAGTGCCTCAAAGACAACAACCTCATATTTTTGCAGCGTTGAGAAAATACAGTAATTACCTGTAGGTACGCCCCCAATGCTGTTGCATTAAGCCGCCCCCTTGATTTTCTGTAGCTTCGCATCGCGCCACTTATTAACTGGGGCCTTGGAAACTCTGGGCTGGGACAACCGAGGTTC
>MAAL01000006.1 GCA_002163245.1 Gammaproteobacteria bacterium 42_54_T18
TCCCACTGGATGCCACTGAATGGCTCGACACCGACGGTGACGGCTTGGGCAATAATCTGGATACCGATGTCCCACTGGATGCCACTGAATGGCTCGACACCGACGGTGACGGCTTGGGCAATAATCTGGATACCGATGACGACAACGATGGGGTGCTGGATATTAACGATGCCTTCCCACTGGATGACAGTGAATGGCTAGACACTGACGGCGACGGTATTGGCAACAACGCAGACACAGATGATGACAACGATGGCATTCCAGATGTCGACGACGAAAACCCACTGGACCCAGATCCATTACCTGGAGACGAAATTGCCAGCCAGGATTGGCAGGGATTCTATACCGGCGAAAACTGGTACCTCACCGACTTTGGGTTATTCTTGGACAGCCAGCGCGAAGACTACGTGGCCGGGGAAGAAATCCGATTCGATATTAGCTGGACCAAGCGTACCCGTAACCGTATGGCCGACTTAATAGGCATAGAGCGTGACGAAATGACCCGCGATCTTGCTAATGCTTACTGCCCTCCACAAATTGAAGTGGGCAAAGCCAGTGTGTATGGAGTAGGAGAGGCTAGCAACATGGTGGCCGAACTCGACAGCGATCTGTCTTACTGCATCGTGGATGGTGACAACGCCGCCACCTTGCGTATTCGCTCCTTTATCCCCACCAAAGTGGGTTATCACTATCGCGCCACTGTTAAATATCGCATGCGCACCTACAACAATATGCCTCACAATGCTTATCGCCACTTAGTGATGCGCTTTGGCAAAACCAAAGCCCATTTTGAACCTGTATTTGATGCATTCCACAGCGCCACCATAGAAATTTTGGCCAGTCGCCCCTATAGCAAGCTAATCCTAAAAGACAACGGCTTGCCTGACAGCTACGGCATCATCATCGATGACATCACCGTTACCGAATTGGAACAAAGTGAACTATACGACAGCTGTATAAGCCTGTTTGCTCAAAACTCCAAGGGCTTCCGTCAGTGTCTGCTAGGCGAAATCGACAGCGAGCAAACCTGCACCATGAATAACTTTACCTTCAACTATGATCCTAAGGGCGACATAGAAGATGCTCGCCAAGTAGTGGGGAATGCATTGATTCAAGAAGAGGCCCAGCAGGGTACCGTGAACTTCTTGTCGCTGGGTAAAAAAGGCAGGCTCACCACCAGTTGTTATATCGATGAATATTTGGCTGCCTTCCCGGTCTACAACCAACAGCTGTTTTTAAGAGAAATTGCTTGGAGTAATGAAGATCTGGAGGATTACCCAGAGCAAGCACAAATATCGGTACACCTGAGTCACTGCCTTGACGATAAAGTGAACGGTAAAAATCACTTGGGCTTAGTAAGCACAGGGGAAAGTTTCAGCTATGACTTCACCACCAATGAGGACGGAGTGAGTTATGAGGGCTGTCGCCTCAAGCAACTGGAAGTGGTGGATAAAACCCCTAAACACAGCCCATCGGCAGATGGCTTCGATTTAAACTCATTAGAATTTAGGGGGCTTTAGGGTCTTGCCCGTTGAACTTAGACAGGCCATTAAGTAAAAAACAGACCCAATATACAGGCCACGCCCAAGGTCCATATAACGGTTCTTGGCATGCCTATGTTGGCCATATACAAGACACCATATATTAGCCGCAACACAATATAACCCACCGCCAATAGGTCGATCATGTTTTGTTCACCCTGCATCTGGTGGGCAATAATCACCGCCGCCATAAACCCGGGAATGGATTCGTGAGTGTTCATTTGCACCCAATTGGCACGCTGACGAAAACCTTGTAGCCGGGCCAAAAACTCTCTGGGCGCCAAATTGTCTTGGGGCTCATAACCCTTACCCGCAAACTTGGCTATGCCGGTAAACATCACAGGCATCAATATCGCGGTGAATACACACCAATAAGCTATGGTCATTGTAAATCCTTCCATTGTTATTTTTAGGTCACATTTTTAGTTTGCTTTTGTATGAAGATTGAAGCGCACAAAAAATAACAGTTGATCACCATTAAGGGAATGACTTATCACTCCCGCTTTACTCGCCCAGACAGCACCTGTTTTGCCACCTTAAAAACAGTCACGTTCACAGGCCCCTTATGGCATAATCACGCGCCTCACAGGAGTAGCCATACACGTGCGTGCCAATATAAAAGATTTTTTACCGCTGTTTTTGCAAGACGTTCCCATGATGGACGTGCGAGCCCCTGTGGAATTCATTAAGGGTGCCTTCCCCAATAGCCAAAATATTCCCCTATTGGATGACTTGCAACGGCAAATGATAGGCACCCAATACAAAGAACAAGGTCAAGACCAGGCCATTAAATTGGGTAACGAATTGGCCACCCCTCTCATTCGTGAACAACGCTTGGCGGCCTGGAAAGCCTTCACCGAAACCCATCCAGACGGGGTTTTATACTGTTTTCGTGGCGGCTTACGCTCCAAGGTCACGCAGCAATGGTTAAAAGAGAGCGGCATCAACTACCCCTTTATTGAAGGGGGCTACAAAGCCATGCGCACCTTTTTGTTAGAGCAACTTAAGGTGAGCCTCAATACCATGCCATTGGTATTGGTCAGTGGTCGCACCGCCAGTGGCAAGACTCATTTTTTACACAAACTTAGCCATTACATAGATTTAGAGGGGCGTGCTAACCACCGCGGCTCTAGTTTTGGGGCCATGATTACACCACAACCCAGCCAAATAGATTTTGAAAACAGCATCTCCATTGATCTGTTAAAACAACGCCACACTCACAAACAAGCAGTATTCATGGAAGATGAAGGGCGCCTCATCGGTCAGCTGGCCCTGCCCCATGAAATGCTCAAGGCCATGGGAGAGCAATACCCGCTGGTGGTTTTGCAAACACCCATGGAGGAGCGAGTGGTCATTGCGGTGCAAGACTACATTACAGATTTATACCCCCACTACCAAAGCACCCATGGTGAACAGGCCCATGAAATATTTAGCGAAAAAATATTGTTTAACCTGTCGCGCATTCAAAAACGCCTGGGAGGCGAGCTGCATAAAACCCTGCACGGGCAATTATCCGAGGCATTGAGCGCGCTGGCTCACGGCGATGAAGAGGGTTTTGCACAGCCCATAGGCACCCTGCTAGAAAAATACTACGACCCCATGTACGACTACCAATTAAGCAAACGCCAGGGCCGAGTTTTGATGCAAGCCCCTAAAGAAGAGCTGCTTGAATGGGCCAAAAACTATCAACCGAAAAAAGACCAGTAACATGAACCTTACACAACTCCTTACACGCTCAGTTATTTTGAGTCTGTTGCTGCTCAGCCCTATGGCCTTTGCACAAACTTTTAGCTTTACCGCCATTCCCGATCAGGATGCCAGTGCGTTACAAAAACGCTTCGATAAGGTGGCCCGCTACCTAAGCCGTGAACTGGCCATAGATGTGAAGTATGTGCCTGTAAAAAGTTATGCCGCCGCCATCAGTGCCTTTCGTAATAATCAGGTACAGCTTGCCTGGTTTGGTGGTTTATCCGGGGTAAAAGCCCGCAACCTAGT
>MAAL01000013.1 GCA_002163245.1 Gammaproteobacteria bacterium 42_54_T18
GCAATTGGCCGAGATAGAAGAAAGCTGGATGGAAAAACTGGAAGAGCTGGAAGAACTCACCCAACAGCTAATAACGGATTAATTCCACTTGGGCTGCACATGTACGAGGCCACCCCGTGGCCGATCAAATTTGAAGTTTGAATTGAAAGGTTTGCTGTCAGGGCAGCCACTCACTAAACCGAAAACGTTTTATGGTGCCCCTCACTGTCTTTTAACACCAGCGGCAGGGAAAGATTAAAACGTGTGCCTTGGCCAACCGTACTGTGCACCTCAATCTCACCGTCCAGCTGCTGGGTAACGATATTGTAGGTCATATACAAACCCAGACCCGTGCCCCCTTCGCCCCGCTTAGTGGTGTAGAAGGGGTCAAAAATTCGATTGAGCACCTCTGGCGCCATGCCGCTGCCATCATCCTCGTATACCAATATGAGCTTGTCCCCCTTAACGTGAATGCTCACGTGTATGTGCCCGCGGTTATCCACGAAGGCATGTTTTAGGCTGTTCATGATCATGTTACTAATAATGTGATAATACGCACCCGGGTAACTGGTGATGATGAGTTGGTCATCCACATCAAAGTTTACCTCTACCTGGGTTTTTTTCAGTTGCGGTCTTAGGGTTAACATCACCTCGTGCACATGCTCACCAATTGAAAACTTCACCAGCTCTTCCACCGATTGATTCACCGCCACATTCTTAAAGGTTTTTACCAGTTCGCTGGCCTTACGCAAGTTAGTCTCCATGAGCGACATGGACTCATCGCTGTCTTCCAAAAATCGGCCAAAGTCGCCGCTGGTGAGCGCCTTGTCATCAAACAACTTTTTCACCTTTTTTTGCGAGTCATGAATAAACGAAAGGGCAGTAATGGAATTGCCCAAAGGCGTATTAATTTCATGGGCGATGCCGGCCACCAGTTGCCCCAACGACGCCATTTTTTCAGCCATGATCAATTGCTGCTGGGCATTGTCCAGTTCCTTGGTGCGCGCCTGTACTTTTTGTTCCAGGTTGTCATTGGCCTGGCGCAGCTCCAGGGACTTGAGCTGAATGTCCAACGCCATCTTGTTAAATGACTTGCCCAGGGTGGTGAATTCGTTTTGTGATTGTATAACCACCTTAACATCTTGTTTGCCCTGCTGGATTTGCTGCACCCCGTGCAATAGGGCATCCAACGGGTCGCGCAATTTAATACGCACCAGTAAATACATGGCAAGGCCAGTAACCAGCACAATGAGGCCGGTAATGAGGGTGAGGCGCACAATCAGGTTGGTGGTGCGTGTGCCCAGGTCTTCGGTGGAACTTAACGCCATAACCTTGTATTCGTATTCGGTGTCGCTGGGTAAATTTAACGCCACCTCCGAAAACACGTAGGGCCGTTCGTTCACTTCTATGTTGGTATTACTGGTCTGTTGTTGCTGGCGATTGTCGATGCTGGAGACCCATACATGTTCTTCATCCACTATTGCCAGGTCGGCCCCTATACGCTCGGCGATGGCGTTCAGGCTAGTGCTGCTGGGCGTGTGTACCGCCAGCATTACCACGCTGTGGCGTATTTGCGGCTGCCAGGTTTCCGGGTCGGTTAAGCTCATGGCAATGGGTGACCAGATGGCCACATTCAAAACATCTTGCGCCAGGTTAATCACATTGCCCGAGGTAAAAGAGCGCGGCCGAGACAGGGTATTTAAATAATCAAACGGCGCCTCTTCGCTTAACAGGGCACCAATTTTTTCATAAAAGTAGTCGGCCTTTTGTTGATAGATGGAACTCACGTTAAAGAAGTCATCTTCAAAATTAATTTGTGCGATGGGCAGTTTATAAACACTGAAAGCCGATTGCGCCGATTTCTCCTGGTAGCGGTATAACCAAATAAATTGATGGTCAATCACCACGCTGGGCAGGGGCTTAACATCCTTAAATTGATTAAACGGGTCGGACTGGTACAGGGCTACCTGGCTTAACTCATAAAGGGGCAATAAGTGAATCAGGGTGCGGGCCAGCTGTAACTGGCTTTGAAAATAATAACTGTTGTCGGCATGGGATAAGGGTTTGTAAAGCTGGGTTTGGTCTTCACTGTAAAGCGGGCCGTAGTTATTGAGCACAATCAGTTGGTCCAGCACCGCGCGATTGGATTCCATATCGGTTAACGCGGTGTGAGTGCGGCGCACTTGGGCTTCAAATTCCGAGCTGAATAATTTAGCCGACCCCTCCACCTGTTGAAAGGCGATGTCTTCCATATCGTGGTAAGACTGGTACCCCACCAGGCTGGCCACGCCTATGGTAAATACACTAAATGCCACAATCACCAGCGCAATGAGCTGGCGACTGATCTTGTTCATACCCAGCATATTTAAACGGTCTGCCGGTAACAATGGAGGTTAATCATGATTTACCTGTGCAATCATTCCACCGTAAAAAAGATCTGCATTACGCTTCAATCCTGTCACGGCACTTTCCGCCACTGTAAAATGGCTTTTTCGTACGGCAATGTCCTGGGGCGCTCTCGTTTTCGTTTGGCTTTGGGCGCACCGGGTTGGTCCAGCCAATATTGCTCACTGGATACCTTGTTTAACCTGGGCTGATATTGGGTAATGCTCAAGTTTGCCATGATGTCGTCTTGCGCCTTGGCGATGTTGTTCATGGCTTGCTGCGCGCTGATATTGCCTTGAATGGCATTATCCAAATTGGGCCACCACACCCGAAACAATAAGGGGTAATGGGGCACGTTTAATCCGGTATCGGTCCACTTCTTCACACCGTCACTCTGGTAAAACTCGATGAGCCCGCCCCAGCGTTTTTTGTTGGTTTGTGCGTATTCGCTTTTCAGGGTGGAGTGACGCACCGGCGTGCCACCGGCCTTAAACTTCACCACCGCCGCCGACTTGCTCACACAAAATTGTGCCCACAGCCAGGCGGCGGCGCGTCTTGCGCCACGGGTGTCCTTGGGGATGGTCCAGCTGCCCACATCCTGGTAACCCACCTTCATGCCATCCTGCCAGTAACGACCATGGGGGGTGGGGGCCACTCGCCATACTGGGTTGCCTTGTTCATCCACCATGTCGCCACGGTGAAAGGCATCTTCATTCAGCCACAATGTATATAAAAAAATCTGTTGCGCCACATTGCCCTGGGCTGACCCTATGTTGTTATCACGGAAGGTGCCCTTGCGGGAATTGGGCGGGCTGTATTTGGCTAGCCAGTCGATATAGGTTTGCAAGGCATACACAGCCGCCGGGCTATTGGTGGCGCCACCGCGACTCACCTGTGAGCCACGAGGAATACGATCCACGGTGCGAATGCCCCATTCATCCACAGGTGTGCCGTTGGGCAGGCCCTTGTCACCGGCACCGGCGATGGACAACCAGGCATCGGTGAAACGCCAGCCCAGGGACGGGGATTTTTTACCAAAATCCATGTGCCCATAAACACGTTTGCCGTCGATGGGGGTATTCGTAAAAAATTCGGCGATGTCTTCATAGGCCGCCCAGTTCACCGGCACACCCAGATCATAAGCCAAGTTAGGGCCGTATTTTTTGGCGGTGAAGGCACGAAACAATTGTCGAATGTCGGGGCGCTTAAACCAGTCATGGCGAAACCAGTAGAGGTTGGCAAATTGTTGATCGGGTAACTGTAACTGCTGGCCGTC
>MAAL01000194.1 GCA_002163245.1 Gammaproteobacteria bacterium 42_54_T18
CAGCTGAACCTTTTTGATCGAAGAAATTTGTACGATTTGTTCTCGCCACCAATTGATGACGAGCCAGATAAAAACAAACAGTTGTCGATGTTATGAAACTGTGGGACAGCAGTGGTATTCTGTATACTATATACACACGCGACAATCATCGTTAAAACCAAGAAACTCACTTTTTTCATTTGCTATTCTCAATTAATGATTCGTTAATATCTCCGGCCACTACGTAGCAATCACGCCCTTTGTCTTTTGCAATATACAACGCCTTATCTGCAGCCTGAATAATCGAAAAAACGTCATATGACCCAATTAAGTCGCTGCTTGCAACACCCAAACTTGCTGTAAACGATATAGCTTCAACACCGACAATCACTTCAGACTCTCGTATTGCCTGCCAAATTTTTCTCACCATACCAATACACTCTTTCGATGACATATTTGGCAATATAACGGCAAATTCCTCACCCCCATAACGAAATGCCAAATCCGTTTCCCGTGCAAGAACCGCTGTTAAGATTTTCCCCATTTCTATAAGGCATGTATCTCCAATTTGATGCCCATAGGTATCATTTAAATTTTTAAAAAAATCTATATCTATAATCACCAGCGTTAATTCACTGTTCGATCGACTCGAATTTTTAAGACCTATATTAATACAATCATTAAAATATTTTCGATTAAATAGCCCCGTCAGCCCATCCGTTATGGCAAGATCAAACAACGCCTGATCTCTGGCTTTAAGTTGTATTCGCATGTCTTCAAACACACGCGCCAATTGATACAATTCATCTCGTGTTTTTATTTCTACCTTGGTATCAAGATCACCACTTGATACACGTTCTGCCGCCGAAATCAATTGAAGCAAAGAGTGTTCAACGCTATAAAATATCCCCATAAACAAATACATCGCACCAAAAACTAACACACCAATAGACAATGCTCTTTGCCACTGATCTATCTTTAGATTGTTAATTCTTGCCTGATAACGATACTGTAAATATTCAATAAGTTGATCTTGAAATTTATACATACTTTCCAACAAACGTTGGCATTCGACCCTATATTCGGCATCTGAAATTTCTAGATCCGGGTCGAGTATAATCATATCTTCGGAAAAACCCTGTAGTTGAGATATCACCTCCAACAAAGAAATATCAATCACACCCGTCTGATTTGCTGCTTTGAACCGTTCAAATATCGACGACAAATTCTGACTCATGACCAAATAGCTAGCATCGAGCTGGGTGAATATGGAAGAAAAAACTAAAACACTTTGAGAATCCAGGTAACCTTTCTCAAGAAAATATGCACCAAAGCTCTCAATTTTTCCAAAACTCTCTAACGGTAGTTGAAGCTCAGTCATTAAAAATGACGCTATATTCAGTGACAGCACATCATCATCATTTAACAAACCTGCCTCAGACACGATAAGCATTCCCAACCGATGCGTTTGTACCACCAAATCATTGGCACCACTAAACACACTATAGATGCTATCTCCTTCCGTTCCCCCATTACGACGCCCTGACACAACAGCCATCGCAAGATTGCTAATCGCTAATTTTATGAGGTTATTCCGAACAATTGATGGCCTACCCTCCAATACATCCAACGCTTCGAGCACTGCGGTTTTATGCTTATCGTTATCACTGTCTATTGACGGTTCCGGGTGTAATAACGTTCGTGCTCGATTATTTCTAATCACAGCAATATGCCGACTCACTTTCTGGATATCATCTAAACGCTGCACCGCGATTAGTTTTCGCTCCAGCAGCTCTATCTTATGGAAATGTTCTACTGTCTCATTAATCACGACCAAAATAAGAGGCACAGCAAATAATGCCGTTGCCACAGCAAACTTACTCACGTAGGTTAGCCGACTCATCAACAACACTGCCGGAGAAAACCACGCCTCCAATACTTTGGAACTAAATTTACCCTTCATTCATACCAAGTCTTAACCACACCTGCTTCTAGTGGATAAAATACATATTGATGAAAGTATAGAAGACCCTATTCGTTTAAGTGAACAATTCGTATTCAGTCCACCTACTTTTACGTTCTTTCTTGTCCTCTACAGCTTCACCTTTCAGGATAGTGATCTAAAGCCACAAAATCATAGAAAACACCTATAAGTAACAATGACTTACACTGCGTATGGGCGGGAGTTGATGTTTAACCTCAACATTCAAACTGATGAACAGTTAACGGCATTTGTTCTTAACAATGTCATGCTTAATCCCCTCTAGGGCTTGCAAATTAAGGCCCTAAGTATACGCAAAACCTGAGCAGCACTCATTACTCCAAATACTTTATGACACCTAATGACTCCCGTAAAAATTGGACATTATAGATAGCTAAGTCTATCCTCGGCGGCCAATAACAAGCAACGTAAGATTGCTATACAGAGATAACATCTATGATACTCCCCAAACAGTTCACGTTAATTGCTATAGCATTTGTTGTACTCGCTTGCAGTGGGTGTAGTTATCAAAAAGTCCAAGCATGGGAACGAGGAAACCTCGCCAACCCCGTCATGTTACGAGACTCAAATGCTTCTCAAGCCATCTTAGAACAACATACTTATAGCGCTAAAGAATCGACCGCTGGTGGATATAGCACAGGAGCGGGTGGTTGTGGTTGCAACTAAAAAAAACACAACAAAGAAAACAATAGCTAAATCCGATGCACTTAAAGCTCTGATGGGAGCGGCCCTTGCGCTGCCCGGTATTTCGGTTGCAGCGGAACAAGGTTATCGCTCGGAAGATATCGAAATTGGTGTTCATCATGCCGAGTACACAGAATCCGGTGATCGCATGACGGTTAAAGCTGATCAGTTGTCCATTACCGGGCCTATTGGTCAAAACTTCGAGGGAAATTTTAGCGCTACCCGCGACATTACCAGCGGCGCATCACCGGTTGTTAACTTTTTGGATGGCAAAGGTAAACCCCATCAGTTTTTAGAAACTGGCGCATCAATTAAAGATCAGCGGGATATTTACGAAGGCACACTCACACACTACGGTGATAGCAGTCTATCCAGCATTAAATTAGGCACATCCGAAGAAGATGATTACACATCCGATTATTTCAGCCTAAGCCACCGCATCGACTTTAATCGTAAACTGTCCAGCTTAACCTTTGGTTATGGTCATAGTGATGATGATGTATGGAATTCCTATAACCCTAGCGTTTTACTCGAAGAACCTTCCATTTTTAAGACACGCAAAAAAGATGAATTTAATATCAGCTTTGGTCAGGTTATTAATAAAAACACCACGCTACAACTTGCCCTAACCTATGTTGACAGCAGTGGTTTTTTATCGGATCCGTATAAAAAAACCTTTGTGGTTGATGAGGCTATTTTTGATTTTCGTAAGCTAAATGTCGATATTTCGGGGATATTTCGCTTTTTGGTAGATTCAGGTGTTATTCGATATTTAAATAATTCAGGCATTACAAAAATACTCAATGAATCACCGTTAATTTCCATCCCGTTTCTATCTGAAAACGTTTTAGGTGTCACTAAGGACGACCGTCCAGAAAAGCGCGAACAGTGGATTTCATTATTACGCCTAAGCCACTACTTCAAAAGCACTAACTCTGCATTACATACGGATTATCGATACTCCGACGATAGCTGGGGCGCGTATTCTCACACACTAGAATTCAAATGGAATATCGGCTTGGGTCTTGGTTGGCAGATTTCTCCTGGCGTTCGATTTTACTCGCAGCATAGTGCCTTTTTTTACGACACATTTTTTGAAACTATTCCTGATCACGGTTATGTGAGTAGTGATTATCGCCTTGCAGGATTTGGTGCCTTTTCTAAAAAATTGGAAATATCAAAAGAATTTGGTCGTGACTTTACTGTCTATCTTCATTATGAAGAATACGAACGTAAATATGATTACGAACAAGGCGGGCAAACAAATGGAGACCCATTAGATGATTTCGAATTTACCGCCTTTAGTGTAAGTTTTGATGTGCGCTTCTAAAACACAACACAATCCCAGTCATTTTGATTTTAAAGCGATGGGCTCTCCCTGCACAATCACGGTTTATGCCTATGATGCATTAGACGCTATTAACGTGATACAAAAGGCAACGGCTGAAGTTCATCGTTTAGAAAATAAATTCTCACGTTATATAAAAAACAATACGTTGTATCACGTCAACCAAGCCGCCAAAAAAGGGGGTTATATTGATGTCGACGATGAGTTTATCTCGTTACTAAATTATGCGGATACCTGCTACCAACAAAGCAACGGTTTATTTGATATTACGGCAGGTGCGTTACGCCACGTATGGAACTTTTCTCAACCCAGCAACTCCGCTTCAAACAACCTTCCCACCGATACCGACATTAATGATGCGTTACAACGCATCGGCTGGCAACATGTAAAAATCGACAACAATCGCGTACACTTTTTAATACCCAATATGGCGTTGGATTTTGGTGGCATTGTCAAAGAATATGCCGCAGACAGTGCAGCTAATATCTGTGGAAGTCTCGGCGTTCAACACGGCCTTATTAACTTGGGGGGGGATATTAAAGCCATCGGCCCACACCCTAATGATAACCCCTGGCAAATCAATATCCGTGACGCTCGCAATCCAGGTCAACATAAAGGGGGGATTAAGTTATACAACGAAGGTTTAGCGACAAGTGGTGATTACGAGCGGTTTTTCCAAATTGACGGCCAACGTTATAGCCATATTTTATCACCCAAAACTGGTTGGCCAGTAAAAGGGTTAACCTCTGTAACGGTAAAAGCACCGCAGTGTGTTATTGCTGGATCAGCCTGCACCATCGCTATGTTAATGGAACATGATGGTATCGATTGGCTTAATGGACTGGGAGTGGAATGCTTGTGGCAAGACTAAATAGTGGCAAGATTAAACGAAGGCAATAAAAAACGGTAAATCGCTTGATCAATGTCATGTTCCAACATTAATCTCACCACTTACCGTCTCTACTAGCGCTAGTGACTGACGCCACTCATGCTATAAACGTAAAATTGTTATCGCAATTTAAACAATTGCCAACAATTCAACATCAAATACTAATGTTGCGAATGGGCCAATGGCACCACCAGCACCTTGCTCACCGTAAGCAAGACCGTAAGGTACGGTTAAACGCCACTTTGAACCTACAGGCATTAGCTGCAATGCTTCAGTCCAACCAGCGATAACGCCGTTTACTGGAAACTCAGCAGGCTCACCACGATCGTAAGAGCTATCAAATACTGTACCGTCTAACAATGTACCGTGGTAATGCGTACGAACAGTAGAAGCAGCAACAGGCTTCTCACCGTCACCAGCTGTTAGAATTTCGTACTGCAGACCAGACTCAAGTACAACAACACCGTCTTTCTTAGCGTTTTCAGCAAGGAAAACTTCACCGGCTTCTGTTTGACCTTTAGACGCCTCAGCTTGCTTCGCTTGCATAACTTCACTAATTTCACGGAATGCCGCATCTAGGTCAGCAGGATCAACGGCCAATGGCTGGTCGTTTAATGCATCGGCTAGGCCTGTAAGCACATCATCAATAACCATTCCATCAAATGGATTTTGCTTTAGTTGATCACCCATTTGGCGACCAATACCGTAGCTTACGCGCGCCTCGGAAGTTGTATATTTTTCAGACATATTATCTCTCAATGTATCTAATTGTATTGTATAAATGATTCGTAAGGGTGTTACTCAACGTGCAGAACAGAGCCTGGAACGCATTCTATCACCCATAAAGCGTTTTTACACATCGGGATTAGGGATACGGTAAACCTATGGCTTTTGGCCAAACAAAACCACGTCACTCTCTACATGCCACTGGGGATATTTGACCATAACATCCGTAAACCGTGAAGATTTCAACAGTTCAGCCAGCCAGATTTGTACCTTTGGATAGGGCGCTTGGTCAAACCACGATTTATCAACATGGGCAAACTGACGAATAAAAGGAAATATTGCAACATCTGCCAGGCTAAGCTTCTCCGCCATAAGATATGAATAAGCACTTAACCGCGCCTCTAACTCGGCAATAAATACCTCTGCTTGCTCTCGATAATAGCTAGCTGAATGCTCGGGGAAGCGATCTGCATACTTATAATGATCCAACCAATGTTTAAACTGCCCGTCGTTTTGGCCAATAAGTACCATTGTCGCCTTACCTTTTAAAAGCCATCCCTCTGGGTCAGATTGCTCTAACGCCCACAACATAATGTCTAAACTTTCATCAATCACCTGCCCCTCAGGCGTTACCAGTACAGGTACTGTTGCTTTTGGAGAAAGTTCTCGTAGATCCGCCGGTTTATCCCTCAACACCACTTCTCGGAGCGCTACTTGTATGCCACTACTATAAAGTGCCAACCTTGCCCGCATGGCATAAGGACAGCGCCGAAACGAGTAAAGCAGCGGATGACCGTTTGTTAGCGGCTCATTCATTGATTTGGGCATTTGCTATACATTACCTTGTACTTGTAACCAATAAGAGATTCTGAAACCATAGAAATGAACGGGGCGATATACTACTCTATTGGCATACCCCTTAGAAGCAGCCTCATCATTATGAAGGAAACTCTACATTATTGCCTAATCAGCCTTGGATGGATCTGTGTCGTATTAGGCGTAGTGGGTATATTTCTTCCCTTGCTACCCACAACACCTTTTATTTTATTGGCGGCTTGGTGCTTTGCAAAATCTTCCCCTCGATTCCACCGCTGGCTTACTTCTCACCCCAAGCTGGGGCCCATTATTCATACATGGCAAAGCGGTGAAGGTATTTCTCGCAGCCTCAGAAACCGCGTATTAGCGGTGATGTGGGCAAGTATGTTGTTGTCGATGTGGATTATCGGTAAATGGTGGTCTATCGCGCTGCTAAGCAGCATCGGTATAGCGGTGAGTATTTATATATGGCGGCAGCCTATCATTGTGCCAGCACCCCTTACATCAGCCAAGACGACTAAAGACATTGATAATAGTGAAAGCATCACGCTCGCTCAACAAGGCGAGAAATAGAACTTCCTTGAATGTGCCGAAATAAACGGTAAGAAGCACAAAAAATCAGTAACGTCATCGGCTCAAACTTAGTGATTGCGGTACGGTAAGACTCACGTTTTTTCATGGATTTTAACCAACGTCGAATTCGCTTACGTTGTTGCAATGGATAACCCATTTGCTGCAAGCGATAGATGTTGGGAAACAATGATAAATCAGCCAACTGCACATCCCCCCCCAGCAAATACTCATCGGAGGTCAACTGATCTTCAACCACATCCAAGATGACCTCTACCGATCGAAATGCTGACAGTAATTGCTCATCATCATACCGGCCTCTTTCAGACAACGTCTTATGAAACCACACCAGTTTTTTATCTTTCTGCTGCTTTTCAAATTCCACCATCTGTTGCTGAGTTTTACGTACTAATGGTTTAAATAAAAATTCGTAATACAAATACTTTGAATATCCATGTAAATCTGATGCTAATGTCATTAATGTTTTCTGTGCATCCAATCGCTCTGCCGTCATTGGCTGAAAACGCTTGCCACCATAAGTATCATCCAGATAAATCAGTATCTCATTGGATTCAACCACAACATTGCAGTCATCCTCCAGCGCTGGCAATAACCCCTTCGGATTAATTGCCAGGTAAACCTCATTGATATGCTCCTGTTTAAGCATATCCACAAGATGACTGGTATAGGATAAATCTAATTCTGCAAGTAATAACCTTACACGCTGAGAGGCTGTTGATATTGCTCCATGATATAAATGTAAATCCTGTTGCGACACGATACTTCCTATAAAAACTATCCGAATGAACAAATAAGATATATTAACGGTCGGATAAAAAGCCTAATTTCTGAAACACCCGTTCAGGTAACCAACGTACCACCCACATAACAATCCACCAGTACCCAGGAATGTAGTGCACATAACGGCGACTTTCAAATGCTTGAACAATTTTTTTCGCTGCCGTATCTACCGTCGAAAAAGAAAAGTTCTTTTCATGATCAACCGTCATCGGAGAGTCCACTGGACCCAACTTAAACGTATACACCTCTAATCCAGAGCCCCACCTCACTGATCGCAACCCTTGTAAGTATATATTTAACGCACCTTTAGCAGCACCGTAGGTATAGTTTCGAGGGCGCCCTCTATCTCCAGCGACACTCGTAATCACACCAATCTTTCCTGAAGGCTGATTTGCCATCAATTCAGTAAGTGTCACCAATTGTGCAACAACCGACGTTAAATTAACCTCAATAACGGATAACGCTTCTTCAATATTTTTTTCGCTTACTAACTGATCCCCAATAACTCCATGGGCTATTAACACGCAATCAAACGACCCCATCTGCTCATAGGCCTTACGAATGCACAACTCCGTTGCAGGCAAATCAACAAAATCCACGCTATCAGTACCAACAACCACCTCTCCAAGCCGCTCTAACAAGCCCTTAACAGCTTCCTTACGACGACCTATTAAATATATGCGATGTGGCTGCCCTGCCGTAGACGCCTCCCCGTAAAGCTCAGCTATTCGTCCTGCCACCGCCGACGTGGCTCCTAGTATTAAAATTGTCGACATAACCGCCTATCACCTATACGTTGCTATTGTATTGTTAAAGAGTTATCACTTCAGAAGAATCTTTCGAGATTATTGTCTTCACTTCCCTACCTGCGGTAAAGTGTTTTCCACATGATCGATCAAAAAACAAGGCTCCCCTAATGACCTCAGCTCAATCACCAGCCTCACACAACGTCAACATGACACGTTTACTGACCAAGACTTCATCGGTTGTTTTACTATTGTTGTTTTTCACGTTGTCCAATGTATATGCAAGTACATTAAGTAATATAAAAGAGAAAGGTTACCTTACCTGCGGTGTCAGCCAAAGTTTACCTGGATTCTCTTACATTGAAAAAGATGGTAAATGGACTGGTCTCGACGTGGACTTTTGCAAAGCCTTAGCGGCAGGCATTTTTAACGATAGCTCAAAGGTGCGATATTCTGCCTTATCTGCAAAAGAACGCTTTACCGCCTTACAATCCGGTGAAATTGACGTGTTATCACGCAACACTACCTGGACAGCCTCCCGCGATACTAGCTTAGGTGTTCACTTTGCCGGCGTTATGTACTATGACGGCCAAGGGTTTATGGTACGTAAAGACCTAGGAGTCAATTCCGCACTAGAATTGGATGGTGCCACACTATGCACCAACACGGGCACCACAACGGAACTGAATATGTCAGATTATTTTCGAGCCAACAACATGCAGTACAAACCCGTTGTGTTTGAAAAATACGACGAGGTATTAGCCGCTTATGAAGCCGGACGTTGTGATGTATTAAGCACTGATCAATCAGGGTTATTCTCTCAGCGTATTCGCCTCAAAGATGCAAAAGCTCATAAGATATTACCTGAAATCATTTCCAAGGAACCCTTAGGGCCTGCGGTAAGACAGGGTGACGATCAATGGTTTAACATTGTTAAATGGACCTTATACGCATTACTTGAAGCAGAAGAGCTACATATCACGAAAAAAAGCATGATGTTAAAAAAGTTACCCACTAAACCCAAAGAAAGGCGCTTCTTAGGGTACGACGGCAATATCGGTGAAAATTTAGGACTGTCCAATGCCTGGGCTCGTCAGATCATTCAAACAATGGGTAACTATGGGGAAATTTATGAAAAGAATATCGGTAAACATTCACTCCTGAATATTCCAAGAAAACACAACAATCTTTGGACCCAAGGCGGTTTACATTACGCCCCACCATTTCGCTAGGTCGCTCACCCCATGCTTATCAAACAAAATGCCAACTTACGCGCTTGGTTATATCAAGCGCTTTTTATTATTGGCGTTATAGGTACCTGTTGGTTACTTACCGACACTTTATTAGAAAATCTGGCTCGCCAGGGAATTGTTACTGGCCTAGATTTTTTGGATAACAATGCCGGTTTTGGTGTTATCTTTAGTTTAATTGATTATAGCGAGTCAGATTCATACGGACGTGTATTTTTTGTTGGTTTATTTAATACACTACTCGTCGCAGGGCTCGGTATTTTATTTTCAACTATACTGGGATTTATCCTCGGTATCGCACGCCTTTCACACAATTTTCTTGCCCGTAATATCGCCTCTGCCTACATCGGGTTGTTTCGGAATGTACCCTTATTATTGCATTTATTTTTTTGGTATTTTGCTGTTCTTCAACCTTTGCCCGGCCCCAGACAAAGTTTGGAGTTTATGGATACTTTCTTTCTCAATAATCGGGGATTGTATGTTCCTACATTGATAGATAATGCCAATACCACTATCTGGCAATATACGATAGGAATATCATTCGCCGCCGTTATTCTTCTTTTTCTGATATCTGCTAGTAAAAATACCCGAAAAATCAAAAATAACGAAAAAATCAGTAAAAAGTCTCATGCCAAAAAGGCTACATCATTATTAGCACTAACTTTCGTAGGCATACTATTAAGTCTTTTTGTCGGAAACCCTTACGATCTCGACACGCCAATTTTTGGTCGCTTTAATTTTTCTGGTGGCACCGTTATTATTCCAGAACTTATTGCTCTGGTACTCGCATTATCTCTCTATACCGCGGCCTATATTGCCGAGATTGTTCGTGCTGGAATCGA
The DNA here is from genome assembly GCA_002163245.1 of Gammaproteobacteria bacterium 42_54_T18. GTDB lineage: Bacteria > Pseudomonadota > Gammaproteobacteria > Pseudomonadales > Ketobacteraceae > 42-54-T18. The sequence continues at coordinate 10,654 of MAAL01000194.1, forward strand.
ATCGGTACCCAAAGGTCAGAAAGAAGCAGCAAACTCTTTAGGGTTATCAACATCTGACAGCTTACGTTTTGTTATTATCCCTCAAGCATTACGACTGATCATCCCTCCGCTGACCAATCAATACTTAAATTTAACCAAAAACTCATCCCTTGCTGCGGCGATAGCTTACCCCGACCTTGTCTCCATTTTTGCCGGTACGGTACTCAATCAAACCGGACAAGCCGTCGAAATCATCGGTATTACAATGCTTGTCTATTTGTCCATCAGTGTGACCATCTCACTCATCATGTCTCTTTACGAGAAAAAAAATAGATGGAATCAACAATGAGCACAGCGGTAAATAGAGCTATAAACCCCATAAAATCCAGCTTCCATTGGGCTCATAGAAATTTATTTCGCAGCCCTATCGACAGCGTCATTACACTAACACTTTGTGCATTTATTACCTGGTTTATCCCACCACTGTTTGATTGGTTTATTCTTCAGGCAACCTTTACTGGTGAAGGGAATGAGCAATGTGTTAACGATGGAGCTTGCTGGATATTTGTTCGTGAATTCCTTCCCCAGTTTATTTTTGGATTTTACCCTGAGGAGTCACGCTGGCGATTAGTAACAGCGGTCATTATCGTAATAGCCTTTATCGGCATACGGATAGTATTTAAGAAAAAAGTTCACAAATTCTTTACGCTAACACTCATTGTCAGTTATCCCATTATTGCCTTTATATTACTTTATGGTGGCGTATTTGGCCTTGCCGTCATAGAAACCCATCAATGGGGTGGGTTGTTCCTCACCCTAGTGATAGCCACCGTTGGAATTGCGGGCGCGTTCCCCTTAGGTGTGGCACTTGCCTTGGGACGTCAAAGCAACCTACCCGTCATTCGAGCATTCTGTCGCTTATTTATTGAATTATGGCGGGGTGTCCCTCTAATTACGGTGTTATTTATGGCATCTGTTATGTTACCGCTATTTTTGCCCCAAGGTTTAGATATCGACAAATTACTCAGAGTCCTTATCTGTATTATGTTATTTGCTAGCGCCTACTTGGCTGAAGTTATTCGTGGTGGCCTGCAAAGCATCCCCTCAGGCCAGCAAGAAGCAGCAACAGCACTGGGATTAAATTATTGGCATACCATGCGTTACGTTGTTCTGCCCCAAGCACTACAAAACGTCATTCCTGGTATTGTGAATACTTTTATTGGACTTTTTAAAGATACAACGTTGGTATTAATTGTAGGCCTTTTTGATTTTTTAGGTATCGTTCAAGCTGCTGCAACAAACCCTCAATGGCTAGGGCACGCCATTGAGGGATACATTTTTGCAGCATTTATTTTTTGGTGTTTCTGTTTTTCGATGTCGCGCTTCAGCTTACGTCTTGAGCAACGCTCACACCTAAAAGAAAAACCGATGACACAGCCATCTTAAAATAGGTACAACACATGAACACCAGCAATAACATCATTACCTTTGATCAGGTCAACAAATGGTACGGTGACTTACATGTATTAAAAGATATTGACCTATCCATATCTAAAGGTGAAAAATGGGTCATCTGTGGTCCTTCCGGTTCGGGAAAATCAACCCTTATTCGATGTATCAATAAATTGGAAACATACCAGAGTGGACAGCTACAGGTTAATGCCAAGGTCCCCCAACAAGTCGGCATGTTATTTCAACAATTTAACCTCTTCCCTCATCTAAGTGTTTTGGAAAATTGCACACTAGCGCCAATGCGGGTTAATGGACGGAATCAACAATCCGCCATAGATATTGCGATGCACTATTTGACACGCGTTAACATTGCAGAAAAAGCCCACCAGTACCCACATCAACTATCAGGAGGCCAACAACAACGAGTCGCCTTAGCTCGGGCCCTTGCCATGGAACCCGAAATCATGCTTTTTGACGAGCCCACCTCAGCATTAGATCCAGAAATGATCAAAGAGGTATTGGATGCGATGATGGAATTAGCCGATTCTGGCATCACAATGGTGTGTGTCACTCACGAGATGGGTTTTGCCCGACAAGTCGCCGATCATGTGATATTTATGGATCAGGGAAGCATCATAGAAACAGCACAACCTATTGATTTCTTTGATAATCCTCAGCACCCTAGAACACAAAAATTCCTTAAACAAATCCTACCGTATTGATCGCACCCTCTTGCCTGCTCCCTCCCTTTCTTACTTACGCTTTCAGAAGTATTAACTGAGCTGGCAACTAGGCAATGCTGCCCTACAATTAGGGGATATGCCGATGAAATACTGTGGATCCACCTATTAATGACCTCATTCGAGACTGAACCAAATAATAATGCGCTAGCCTCTCAAATGCTCCGAGGTGTATTCGGTGTCTACCTCTTTATTGCTATCGCAGTCACTGGCATTCATATGTTAGCAGAATATTTAAATACTGAAGATAGCATTTACCAAGAAATGGACCTGATCCATGAAACCTTTGAATCCGGGTTAGCACAATCGCTATGGAATATGAACGACGAGCAATCCCAAGTAATCCCCCAAGGCATTCTAAACCTTCCTATTATAACACGCGTACAATTACTGGATCACCAGGGTAAAATATTAAACGACATTAAAGATAAGACATCACAGGAGAATATACTGACAAAATCTTTCGACATTTATTATTTCAACCGAGGAAAGCCCAACACCGTAGGCACCCTTATACTATCCTCATCTCGAAGCGTTATCTTTAAAAAACTACGCCATGGATTTACCTTTATTTTAATCAATGCAGTCATAAAATCCACAGCACTTTGGCTAATATTTTTATGGTTTGGAAAACGCTTAATCCACAAACCATTGCGCGCCATCACACACTCCATTAAAAAAATGGATATAGACAACTTACACTTGACCACCATCCCATCCCCAAATAACAATAAAAACGAAATCAGTACTCTGACCGAGTCTTTCAACTCCTTAATACTCAAACTTTCCTCCGCAAAAATGGATTTGGATAAAATACACCAACAACAAGAACTAGAAGTAAAAGAACATAAAATCGCAAAGGAGGAGATTGCAAAAATCAATAGCGTTCTAGATGAACGTGTAAGATTACGCACACAGGAACTAGAGCAATCGCAACAAGAAGCTCTTCAAGCGAATCTCGCAAAAACACAATTTCTTGCCCGCATGAGCCATGAATTGCGAACACCACTCAATGAAGTGCTAGGTTTTGCACAGGTCCAAGAACGTTTACTACGAAAAGAGGGCAATCAACGACAACAAGAAACCGTCCAGCATATCCTAAATGCCGGGCACAAATTATTACGCATTATCGAAGATATCCTTAATTATTCTCAAATGGATGATACCGCTGACGATATAACGTTAGAGGCTTGTGATATCGACATTGCGATACTAGAAGCCATCCAACAGGTGAATGATTCCAATAAGGATTCTCAAGTACAAATAAACTACTCACCTTCTCAGCTAAAAGCAAAATCCAATTTGTTAAAATTGATGCAAGTAGTCACCCACATTGTTTCTAACGCCGTTAAATATAACCACAAGAAAGGCAGCGTAAATATTATGTGTGCTATTGCAGTTGAGGGACATATTGAAATAGCCATTCAAGATACAGGGGTTGGAATTAATAAAAAATATTGGAAAGATATATTCTCGCCATTTACTCGCTTGGAATACGCTGAATCACATCAGATAGGTGGAGTTGGCGTAGGTTTATCATTAGCAAGATCACTAATGAAAAACATGCAAGGTGATATTGTTTTGGCCCATAGCTCCGAAGATGGTAGTCTTTTTATTATTAACCTCCCAAAATCAGAAGACTTAGAGGTCAACTCGCAGGCATAAATGTCAAAATTTAAAGCTTGTTTTCCTAAAAAATCACCTTGGCGTACCGCCATCTTATCCGCGTGCCTTCTTTTGCTATCCTTCGAGGTTTATTCCGCCACACATGAAAACCGAAATATCATAGGTGACATTAAGAACATTGTATGGAGACCCATTTTAAGTTCCTGGTTAGTATCCCCTGATTTTTTTGACGATGACAGAAAGCTTAGCGAACAAATACGCAAAAGTGAAAGTCAACACGCGTCATATAGCAATGAGCTACCTTCATATGGGTTCAACAAGAAAGCTTTGATCACAAAACTGATGATTCAAGCATCACCAAATGCGTCTAATACCAAATATATAATATATGTAAATTACCCGTTACTGGACCATATAAAGCTATTTCGCCTGACATCTAAGGGTAATTTAACCCAACTTAATCACACAGGTGATTCCTTAAATTTTGAAAGCAAAGCTATCCCAAGTCGAGCATTTGCATTTCCAATAACCCTACAAGCAGGAAGTAATCACACGTATTATTTTGCAGCAAAATCCCGAGACACACTGGAAATGCCCATCAGTCTATTCACCCAAGCTGAATTTGATAAACACAAACAAACCGAACAGTACGTACTAGGATCCTATTTCGGTGGCGTTATTGTAATAGCATTCTTTATGCTTACTTTATACGTTAACTTCAGGGACAGAATGCTGATTACTATATCAATTTATCTAATTTGTCTTGCAGGAGTTGTTGGCTCAGTGACAGGCGTAACATCTCAAATTGTTATCACTGATTCTCCTGAATTAGCTAAAAATATTCGCATTATTTGGCTTGCTGTTGCCATGATGTGCACCATGTTGTTTGGCATAGATTACCTTGAATCAAAAAAGAACATGCCAAAACTACATTGTGCATTTTTAGCAACGACTGCCGGATGTGCATTATTACCCTTTTTGATGATTTTTATACCGTTCTTTTATCTAATTCAATTAACGTTAGTCTTCTGTATCGTCGTTGCCATTATTGCAATAACGGCCTGCATTATCATGCTCCGAAAGAAATACAAGCCTGCAATCTACTACTCCCTCGCATGGTGTTGGTTCCTATTTGGAAGCGTCGCTAATGTAGGCCGCGCTTTTGGATTACTACCGATTAACACATGGACAGAATACGGCTTCCAGTGGGGTTCCATGGTAAGCGTTGTTTGTCTGGCCCTAGGTATCGCGTCAAAGTTTCATTCCGAACGGGAAAACCTGTCGAAACTTGAAAAACTTGCGTTTAAAGAAAAACAAGACCGACTTAAAGCTCAAATCACCACACAAGAAGAACAGCTAAAATCAAAAAATGCAGAGGCAGATTCAAGAGCGAAAGGCGAATTCTTAGCAAATATGAGTCATGAAATAAGAACCCCCATGAACGGTGTACTAGGACTGACTCAGCTTTTGAAGGACACGCCGTTAACCCCCATACAAAAGAATTTACTAAGTACCATTGAAACCTCTGGCAAAACACTACTTGGCGTTCTCAATGACATTCTTGACTACTCTAAAATCGAATCAGGTAAATTTGATGTTGAAGAGATCCCTGTTAAACCAGAAGAAATTGTAAAGAATACCACTGAGCTTTTTCGACAACGAGCTAAAGAAAAAAACTTGAACATTAGTTGCCATGTAGAACCAAACGTCCCAGATATTATCGCTTCTGATCCAACTCGACTTAGTCAAATCCTGCTAAATCTAACATCCAATGCATTAAAATTCACGAATGAAGGTGAAATAAGAATAAAAGTATTAAGGAGCAGTAATCAACATTTACGATTTGAAGTTTCTGATACAGGTATTGGTCTAAGCAAAGAGCAACAAAAAAAACTTTTCCAATCATTTAGCCAAGCCGACAGCAGCACAACACGCAAATTCGGTGGAACGGGGCTTGGTTTATATATTTCTCGGCGCTTGTCGGAACTAATGGGAGGTGAAATTGGTGTAGAGAGTGCATATAATAAAGGGGCCACATTTTGGTTTACAATTCTAGTGAATGAAACTATACAAGCGAACTCTCGCGATACAAAAATACAGAGCTTAACATTGGATGAAAAGTTAAAATGTAGTGATTTTTCAATGCTTAATATTATGGTTGCCGAAGACAATAAGGTGAATCAAATGGTGATTAAGGGTTTACTAAAAAAATTAAATATTGAACCCGTAATTGTTGAAAATGGTGCTGAGTGTGTAAGTACCCTCTGCTCTGCTGGAAAAATCTTTAATTGCCTATTAATGGATTGTGAAATGCCAGAAGTAGATGGCTACGAAGCTACGTCTAGAATACGTGAAAATAAAGAAATTTCGCAACCAGTAATCATTGGACTTAGTGCAAACGCTCTTAAAGAACAGGAAGAAAAAGCTATAGCCGTTGGAATGAATGAGTACCTTCGTAAGCCTATAGACTTAGAACAACTAATTGAAAAATTGGAATTTGCAAAAAAATATATAAAATAAGTCACATACCATTAACTGTTCGAAAGTTACATAACACCCTGTGAACGGCGATTTTTATCTATCAAATAGTTAAAAATAGATGTAGACCCAACCCATTTCATTCTAAAACTCCTCTTCGGATTCATACTCCTCTTCGGATTCATACTCCTCTTCGGATTCATACTCCTCTTCGGATTCATACTCCTCTTCGGATTCATACTCCTCGTCAAACTCAAGCTCTTGCTCAGGTAATAAATCGTTTGATTCATCATCTTCCGTTTGAATCACAAAATCTCGAGCAGCAAAGCCTTCATCTTCTAAACTGCCCCCAATCTGCACCGGCTCATCAATATCAAACATATCTTCATCAAAAGAGTCAGGCAAATCAAATTCAACACCATTAATTACCGCTTCACTATCAACATCAGAAACAAAACCTTCCATTAATAGAAATTCTGATTGTTCAATAACCTGGCTTACGGAATCTGACCCAATATTTTCCACGTGCATAAAGGCATCAACAGGCCCTTCTTCTGACTCATAACCGGTCACGTCGCCCAACAATACTAAATCACCCGTAATCAGCAATCGACCACCTTCATATTCATCCATCAACCAACTATCAACCTGAAGACGCAGGCCATTTACTGCGTAAGTATTATCTTCAATAAACTCAGGTGTGCCTATTACCTGCACAAAATCTTTTTCCTCTATCACATCAAGTCGAGTGGCCTGTATCTCACCATTTCGACGGCGATGCCCACTAACCGCCAACCATTGTCCGACGTTAACATCAGCAAACGCCACCAACTTTCCACTACTTTCCACCAGGGTGTCTTTTTCTATGTGTATCGTTTGATGTAATACCGTGACTGAATTTGTAGTACGAGAAGAAACTGGGCCAATCGCTTCATGAACAATATCAATACTGCGTGCAGCAAAAAAACCTTTGTTGCGATCAGAGAGCACCGCGACTACTTGCCCAATTTTTAAATCCTGCTGATTAGCAGACTGTAAATTAATAGTAATTGGCGTGTCATCACCAAAGGTAACATGGGCATTATTAACCCAAATAGAACCAAAGGCCGTGATTGTTCCAACAATACCCGTTCCCTGATTATTCGCACGAACACCGGTACCACCGATACCCTCACCTGACGCCAATTGTTTACCAGTACCACCAATGCCTTCTCCACCTAACGCAACCGCCCCTGTACCTCCAATACCCTCACCAGCCTTACTTGTCTTACCGGTACCACCCAAACCAGTATTTACAATATAACCAGTGCCACCAATCCCCTCATCAACCCGTCCTTGATCAGTAACAAAGGAAGCACAGGAAATCAGTAGAAGAGATAGGCATAACCATAAAAAAGTACGCAGGGAATTCATCAATTAGTCCTGCTTTTCGTGAAAGACGTAAACGCCCGTATTAAATCGACGTGACCCCGTTGCACCTGCGGATTCTTGTTCTGCCTTTAACTCTAAGGATTTCTTATTCAGTTTTTTTAACAATGCCATCGCCTCAACTTCAGACATCGCTTTAAGCTGCGCAATAGATCCATCGGTTAAGCCTTCGTAATATACACAACGCTCAAAATAAGGTGACGTATCCATACGTATATTTTTGCTTGCAGCCGATAGGTGATCAGCTACGTTCATTCCCAAATAGAAAGCTTTCTCCTCAATTCCCGACTGCGGTATAAACGCGTCGCTATTCAGGCTTATCTTTCCGTCACTGACGCTAGCAATACCTAACCTCTGCCACTCATCGATTACAACCCGAGGGCGAATATCCTGTTTACAGACACTCAGAACCAAGCCTTCAAAACTTACCCCATCACCCCGTAACGGCAAAGCAACGGGGCTGTCATTAGAATCCAAATATGCTGTATCAGACACCCACTTAGCCACTAACTGAGCCCCAACACTCACAACCTCTGGCAATACATCCCCTTCTTTTAATGCCCCCCGTAAACGCCGCGTATCCTTTCGATGCACACCGGTTAACAAACTGATTCGAGTGTCCGTTTGAGGTTTATCATCCAAAGCTAACTCATTTTCGGCCACATCTACATAAACCGACTTAAGTAACTCCGAAAGGTAGGGGAATGTAATTTGAAAATGCAGGAGCAGGCGTACCAACGGCTTTAAGATGCGCTTCAGTGCAGCTACAACGGAGGCTGGAGGTGTTACAGGGGTGGCTGGTACATTAGCAGCACTAGAGGCAGCACCGCCAGAGGCCATAGCACCAGATTTAGGTGATCGATTTTTACTCATGCGTTGACACTAGCACAAGGAGGGAATTATTCCCACCGAATAGGTGGAGTTTCTGATTAGAAATAGGCTAATTGGTTGAAAACATTAATCGGTTCTTACCAGTACGATTAGCCACGATTTAATATGGCACCGACTCATATACCGATTCTAACGATATAATTCTTTTCGAAATATCACCTCTCGCCTCAGAGGTTGTTATCGGGGTCTCACTAAAATTAGACTGGCTTTAGGTTGTACAATTGAGCTAACGTCTTTTTAGTAGGCTCTAGAAATCCTTTTGTTTCCTCGCTTTTATTAATCACAAAAATCTGAACGTAATCATTAAGTCCTGTTATATTTCCTGACTTAGTATATTGGTAAGTTTTCATCACCCCTAATTTCCCAGTGTCTTCCCCTAATGTATATTCCTCTCCGGGAAAATTGATGCTTTTCACAATAACGACCTCCCTTTAATACGCGCTTTGATATTAACGATAGATCTGGAATAAATACGTGATTGTTATTTTTGAACCATAGAACAAAAAAAAGCAATACGAGCGTTAATTAGACAAACCTAATAATGTTCAGTTAACCCAATCTTTTTACTTGATTGTTTTTTGTACTACACTTATCTGCCTGAGTCGTCTAAATTGGTGGGTCTGAAAGTGAAAAAGCCTAATTTACTTTTCAAAGAACTCTTAGCCATCTTTATCTTTGCGTTGATAGCCTTTGTTATTTCGGGCTACTTCGACGTATTAGAAAACTTTATTGCATTCAGCCAGGCCCATGAAGCCTGGGAGCTGGATGAAATATTGGTTACCTCCATGGTACTCACCTTTGTATTGTTGGCAAAAGTTATCAAGCGTAGCCAGGATTTAGCCCTTGAAATTGAGCTCCGAAAGATAGCGGAACAAAAAATTCAAGAACTCGCTTTTCAAGACACACTAACGAACCTGCCCAATCGTCGCATCTTCATGACAAAGCTATCCTTTGTTATGAAACAGAATTCTCAAAATCACTCTCAGCAAGCCATCCTTTTTATTGACTTAGACAATTTCAAAGAAGTAAACGACACATTTGGGCACTCCACAGGGGATGACTTACTCTGTCAGTTTGCTAGAAGAGCTCGTGGATGCATAAAACAAAACGATATTCTCTCTCGGATAGCCGGTGATGAATTTTCCGTATTATTGAGCAACATCAAGGATCCCCATGACGCGGCAATAGTTGCAGAAAGGATAATACAAGGACTATCCCTCCCCTTTTCCATAAATGGAAATCAGATACGGGTATCACTCAGCATTGGTATTGCTATAACACCTCAAGATTCTATATCTGCCGAAGAACTTATGTCTTTCGCAGATAAAGCGATGTATTTCGTAAAACATCAAGGGAAAAATAACTACCAGTTTTTTAGTCAGGAAATTAATTCCAAAGAAATCCAACGACTGGAAATAATATCCACATTAAAAAATGCTATTGAATTTGATAAGTTTTTCCTGGAATATCAGCCGGTTTATGACAAAAATCAACGTATCGTCCAGCTTGAGGCTCTCCTTCGATTAAACAGCAAAGAGACCGGATTAATTAGCCCCAATCTATTCATACCAATAGCTGAAAAAAATGGGCTAATTGGAGAAATAACAACCCTAGTAATAAGTTCAGTGTGCAAGCAGCTAAAACATTGGAGACTACAAAACGTAAATATTAAAAAAGTGGCTATCAATATATCGTCTATTGAATTGCGCGATCCTTTTTTTGTGGGAATTGTTGAAAAGATACTAAAAAAGAATGATATAGCTGCCAGTAACATTGAATTTGAAATTACTGAAACCGCAATTATGCAGGATATAGATCAATCCATAATAACATTGAATAAATTACGTGACTTAGGTATTACGCTGGCTATTGATGATTTCGGTGTCGAGTATTCATCGATGTCCTATCTTAGGATATTGCCTATCCAAAAGTTAAAAATTGACAAGATGTTTGTAGATGATATCGAAAACTCTGAACAGGCGAGACTTATTTTTAATGCCATCGCCGCCCTCGGTAAAGCGCTGGATCTATTTGTTATTACTGAAGGTGTAGAGACTGAGTTTCAGGCTCGCTATGTTCTCAAATCAGAAACTAACGCAATTCAGGGGTTTTACTTTAGTAGACCACTGCACCCTGATGTGATCACAAAAAAAATGCAATGCAGTATTACGCATGTACCGAAGCTGTTAAAAAAATAGTAAACTCAAACCCTACTTCTTACGACGAAAATCAATTCTCTTAATATCTTCTGGGTACACTAACCGCTCGGGCGCATCAATAAGCTGTAGCGATAGGATACGCACCTGAGCATTTTGCCACTGAAAATCCTTTAGCTGAGGGTGACGTTGTTCAACATATTGTAAATGCCCTTCTATATATAGCCTAGTGCCTTTTTTAACCAAATCTTTGCAATACAGCGCCTGAGCTCCCCGACAAACTAGCTGATGAATCACACTAGGTTCCGTTTCTAAGCCAAACTGAGCTAAATGATCGTCTGTTTTTGATATATAACGAACATCAGGTTCATTGACTACATGACCAATAAGGATCACCTTATTCACCACACCACTTGTTTTATCATCTTCCGTATTCATGGGATATTCCCTACCATCCGTATTGTTGCTTGTCATACCTTGCTCAAATCATAGCAAATTTCACGATTGAGCCCGGCTAATGCTAGAAAAAGCCCTGCCAGCACCGTATGATTGCCTGTTTGATTTCATCTATCCCCTGACAGGGGGTAACAGCGCACAAGGCTACCACGACATGCTATACGATCAACACCAAATAAACGCTCAACTACCGCGGTTTGTGGTAGAAAAGGGCCAACAGTTGGTGAATCAGAAGGCTGTTACGGACTTAACAGAGAAAGATAATGGAGCAACCTTGTCCGCCAAAGTGACCGCCATTGATGGCGATCAACAATTGAGCAGTGAGCGGGTATTCATCTCTATTCACCCACAACAGAAAAACCTATTTTCCACTGAATGTTCCTGTGATTTAGAAGAGAACTGCATGCATGTTGCAGCAGTACTATTACACCGCTTAGCATTAGATCAATCTGCTCAAAACAATCCGCGACGTCAACGACAGTCCAATCGTAGCGGTAGCAGCTTTATGAACAGAGTTCGCTCACGACAAGCTGAACCTACCGCAACAAAGCCCAGTGAAAGTGCTTTCCAACAGCTCATCTACCTGCTCTCTATTAACAAACTGAGTCCAAAAACTCCGATCACTGTTGAGCTTGTGGTCTCGGAAAAACAACCATCTGGTGAGTTTCGTACCAACCAGCCCTACCATATTCAATTACGCGCGTTAAACCGGCCTCCACGTTTTTTACGAATGGTTGATCCGCGTATATTCAAGGCATTACTGGATTCGGACACTCATTGGGAAAACCAAAATAAACGTTCACTCCCAACCCATGAAACCATCGCTGTACTTGAAGAAATCGTAAAAACTCAGCGTTGTTATTTTGCAGATAGCCCTTGGCAACAACCTGATAGCCAGCCGATTCAATGGGGTGAGGAAGAGTCAGGTAACGCGCTTTGGAAAACAACACGCAACGGTAACCAAACACTGCGTCTGTGTAGCGATAATACCAAACTGCATATTTTACCGGCACCGGAACCATTTTATATTTGTCGAGAAAGCAATCAGATCGGCCCTTTAAGTTCAGAATTAGAGAAACCAGCACTATCCTGGATCGCCCAAGGCGTTAAAGTAGAACCCGAACAAAGCAAACCGTTTATTATGCAGCACTTACAACAATTGCTGGATTGGAAACTACCACAACCGCATTTTTACCCCGTCGAACCTTTTAACAACGGCACCATCATCCCGCAGTTGATGTTCTATTCAAAGCGCTCTCATGCCGTATCATTAAACAGTTATCGCAAACCCACGATTCAAGATGGCATGTTGCCGCAATTTATTTATCAAGGGCCAAGAGAAGAAGCGACATTTATTTATCGAAATCCACAAAAAGAGCAACGCCAATTTCACAAAGGTATAGTGCACAAAGTCTGCAGAGACACTCCTTTGGAGCAGCAATACATAGATACACTATTTGATATTGCCCCTGATGTTATCCCGTTAAATACCGAAGATCCTTCAGATTTATTAAGCAATACAAAGGGTGATCTCACCTTTGAAACAAAAGAAGAATGGAAACAATTTTTTCTTACCGCGCTACCTCTATTACGTAAACAAGGTTGGCAAGTCGTTTTTGAAGATGAGTTTCGCTATCACTTTGCCTCTGTTGAGCAATGGTACGGCGATATAGAACAAACAAAAAACGATTGGCTAGGATTAGAACTTGGCATAGAAATCGATGGCGAACGTATTAATTTATTGCCCTTATTAGTTAAAGCAATCGAACAATCGCCAGAATTCTTTTCTATTAAACGCCTGAATATGTTTGGTGACGACGATGTCTTACCACTAACGCTTGATGACGGGCGTATTATTGAATTAGAAGTACCCCGCCTTAAAGCGTTACTCGGTGTATTGGTAGAACTGTTTGATCAACCAAAATGGGATGATGCGGGAAAACTCACATTACCTGCCACACAACAAGCACGTATTGGCGAACTTCAACTCGCTTTAAACAATACCACCGGGGATGTAATGGCATGGCAAGGAGACCCAGAGATCCTTGAAAATGCCAGTCGTTTTTCTGAATTACAACACGCAGGCCCCATCACATTACCGGATACCTTTAATGCCACTTTGCGCGACTACCAACTAATCGGTGTTAGTTGGCTGCAAAGTTTACGGGAACAACGGGTCTCAGGTATTTTAGCCGATGATATGGGATTGGGTAAAACCATTCAAACTCTCGCTCATCTATCCATTGAAAAAGCAGAAGGCCGACTACAACAAGCCGCTCTTATTATCGCCCCAACTAGCTTGTTACATAACTGGAAATCAGAAGCCGCAAAGTTCACCCCTGAATTACGTGTTGTGGTATTACACGGCAGCAACCGTTTTAGCAAACTTGGCCACCTAAAAGATATCGATGTTGTTATTACAACCTACGCACTAGCGTTACGTGATATCGAATTTTGGAACAAAAAAACCTTAGGCGCGGTTATTCTTGATGAAGCTCAAAACATTAAAAACAGCAAAGCCAAAGTCGCCAAAGCCATCAAACAAATCGAAGCACCCATAAAAATTTGCCTGACAGGTACACCACTAGAAAACCACCTTGGCGAACTCTGGTCTCTATTCGACTTTCTAATGACCGGTTTTTTAGAATCAGAAAGTGCCTTTAAACGCCTGTATCGAAACCCTATTGAAAAAGACGGCGACAAAGATCGATCCCTCGCATTATTTAATCGTATCGCCCCCTTTATGATGCGCAGAAACAAAAACGAAGTATTAAGCGAACTTCCGCCCAAAACAGAAATCGTTGTTCATATTCCATTAAGCGAAGAACAACAAGATCTTTACGAAACCATACGCCTTGCCTCAACGCAAAAGTTACAACAAGCTATTGCAGAAAATGGCATTGGAAAAAGTCGCATCATGATACTTGATGCCCTATTAAAATTACGCCAAGTTTGTTGTGACCCAAGACTCACCAAACTTGAAGATGCACAACATATTGAATCGGCAAAACTTCAACGACTCATAGAAATGGTAAGCGAACTTGTATCTGAAGGGCGACGAATCCTCATCTTCTCTCAGTTCACGTCGATGTTATCCATTATTGGAGAAACACTGACAACATTAAAATTCAAATACGTCACCCTTACGGGATCAACCACCAATCGTGAAAAAGTGGTTGAAGAATTCCAGGAAGGCAACGTCGAAATTTTTCTTATCAGCCTAAAAGCAGGTGGCGTCGGTCTTAACCTCACCACCGCCGACACGGTCATTCACTACGACCCATGGTGGAACCCCGCAGCAGAACAACAAGCCACTGACCGAGCCTATCGAATCGGACAAGACAAACCGGTATTTGTCTATAAATTACTAACTGAAAACAGCGTAGAAGAACAAATCTTCCAACTACAACAGAAGAAACTATCACTGATGAATGCAGTTTATAGCGCCGCAGAACAACAAAGCGACAGCTTCTCATTAAACAGTGATGATTTGATGGCGTTATTGGAATAAGCAAACTATTACGGAAAAACTGGACACTCGCAATAAGCGATGTATTTGACGCATTATTTCTGAAATCTCTGAGGCAAGGACGCCGAAGAAAGCATATATGGATGTACTCGCTGCGTTTTCTGAAATAATGCGTCAAATACATCGCGATCTCCGAGATCCGCCAAATCCACTTAAAAACATCAAACAGCCTTAAACAAAAGTTTGGAAACACCATGACAATGCAACACAACGTCGACAATCAACTCATGTCCCTCGGCTCCTACAGCCCCATCGAATGGCTACTCGAAGCAGGTCACTTAAATTACAGCGACTACGAAGCCTGGCGCATGGGAGAAATCGACAACCTAGAAAAACACATCGACGCCCCCACCAAAGAACTCATCATCAACCTAGAACAAGCCGAACGCTTCTGCGCAAAACTCGGCCTCATCAGCGAAACACAAGACTACCGAGGCTGGAACCAAGACAACACCTTCAAAGAACTCACCCTAAGCCAAAGCCCAACCCTCACCACATTACTCAGCAAACAATGGGTACGCCAAGACGACACACCACAAATGGATTTGTTTATGGACAACCCATCCGTTGTCACAGAAAACAAACTCATCGAAGCACTCGCCAGTCGCCAATGGGACGACGCCGACAAACTCGTAGATCAACTTTATCAGCAAGACGCCAACCACGCCCAACTACACGGATACGAAGACTTGGTGAGTTTTGGTCATCACACAGAAGCACCTATTGATGCAGATCCCCATAATCACCTAGAAACCATCGATGAAGAGCGCATCGGCCTAGAGCAAGAAATCATCCCACTTGCCCGACAACTGCTCCAGCAAAAATCACGAGACTACCTCGCTCCCGCCTGGCAACGTATCGCCCAAAGTTTAGAAGGACAGCCCTACAATATCGCCTATCCACAATCCCACGCCAGTTACGCATGGGAACAAATGCAAAACTGGAAAGAAGCAAAACACAGCATTCTAAGTGATGATTCATACATTCATCACGGCGAGCTATTATTTCGATTATCCCTCGCTTATCACTTTCTAAAAGAACGAGAACTGAGTGTCATTACATTAATCCAACTCATTGACCTAAAAGCCAATCACGCGGATTCAGAATTAGATGACAGCCTAGAGAACTTTCTCAATCTATATCCAGATGCCAATTTTATGGCAAGCTGGCAACGTTTTATGGACCTCGAGGAAGAGCAACCGTTTATTGTCTTTCCGGGATGGATATTACTTAACGAAACGGGGTTAATGCACCATATCGAACCCGCACAAATCACACCGATTAAAAACCCCAGCTTCCACGCAGCCTACGAACTGCTATTGGCAAAACAAAACAATAATGAACCTGACGAATTAGAGGCAAGAAAAGCACTAAAAAATATCAATTCACTGTTACTGACATTGTATTTAAAGGCGCATTAACCAAAAATTTCTCCGCATTTTAGGCTGCTAGTCATTTATCACGCTGGCAGCCTCAAGCACCCGCAAATCAACTTCGCCAAAATCCTTTCAACTCTTTGAATAACAAAGAGATACTATAAAACCCCAATACATTCACTATTTCCTCATTACAAAAAACAACAATCCCACACCGCTTTTAACCCTTAAGCAAATTGACTTAGTCTCAAATTCGTCTATATAGTAGTGGCTTATAGTACAAAAGTGCCATTTTGGATGGCCAGAATATCCCACACGGCAGTTATAAATAATAACAATAAAAGGCACAACGATGTCGATGATTGCCCACAAAGCAACAATTACCTGTATCTTACCCATCCTGCTCGCGCTAGGCCTCTCCGCCTGCGGTGGCTCAGGAGGCAGCTCCTCAAGCAGTGATAGGGGTGCATCAACTACCGATGACACCTCGTCATGTAGCTCTTCTTGTGAAACACAAGAGAAATCCCCTGCCTACGCCCTTGCACAGGGCTGCTATGCCTTACAAAGCCGTGATGGCAACTACCTTATCGCCACTGACGATGCCTATGCTTTTACTGGAACATCAGAAGAGCACGCTGAGGCCTTCTTCTTAAAACCTACACGCCTAGGTTCCTTTCTCCTATACGATCGACAGGGAGAGTTCTTCGCAGAGGATTTTCTCAGCACCACCAGAGACAGTGAAGCCAGTGAAAGCAGTGAGTGGCAAATCAATTTTCTCGATATTACTCAAGGTGGCACAACCATCAGCACAGAGCACACCTTAGTATCACCAAAACTTGGATTGCGCTTACAGGTTATTAGTGGCAAACCTGTACTTCGAGATACAAAAAATGTAGCCAACCTTAACCTTGATAGAACCCCTATTACCTTCACTCAACAACCTCAAGATACATGTAAAGAATTTCCAGAAGCATCCTTAAACGCAACCATTGCCGATGCGTTTTATGAAGAGAAAGACCCTAACGAACCTATTGTAGGTTATGCCGACATCCATACCCACGTGGGATTCCCCAAAGCAATGGCAGGCTCAGCCATGTCAGGAGAAATATTCCACCCTTACGGCATTGAACACGCATTACATGACTGCGCTGAACTACATGGTAAAAACGGCGCTTTGGATTTTCTCGAAGCACAACACGTGGGTGGTGCTGCAGATGGACACAACACGACAGGTTATCCGGATTTCACCTATTGGCCTAACCGTTCCACGAACACCCATGTACAAGGCTACTATCGCTGGATTCAACGAGCCCACCTTGGTGGACTTCGTGTAATGGTCACCCTGGTGACAGGCAACCCTACCTTCTGTCAGTTACTGGGTGTTATACGGCTCGGTTATACCGACGGTGGTTGCAGTGGTGTTAACGCGGTAAAACTTCAAACTGATTATCTTTACGAAATGCAAGACTACATTGATGCGCAAGAAGGTGGCCCAGGTAAAGGTTGGTTCCGTATAGTAACGTCCCCCGAAGCAGCACGTGCAGCGATTGCTAAAAATCAACTAGCAGTAATTTTAGGAACAGAACACGGTACACTCTTTAACTGTGACGGAAATTTTGGTGGCTGTACCGAAGATTATATCGATAAAAAACTCGATGAAGTTTATGACATGGGTATTCGTTCAATTTTCCCCATCCATCGTTTTGATAATGCCTTTGGCGGCACCAAACCCGCGGGTGGTAGCGGTGGCTCATGGATGCACTTAACCGGCATGCTCAGCACCAGTAAAGTTGATAACATTTTAGACCTTATTAACCCTACAAAACTATTATTTAAAGGCATTGGTGGGCATTTTTGGGATATGCAAGAATGTCCTGATGGTGCCCAAGGCATCACCAATCTGCAAAGTATGCAAAATTTCATAGACGACGATTTTAGTTTATTTAGTGATGTCGCACAAAGTCTACCTACGATTGGCCCACTGGTTAATGCAGGGTTAAACGCCGTATTTATCGATAAATTAAAACCATTACCTGATTATGAGCACCTAGATGAAGGCACACCAGCATGTAATCAACGAGGCTTGCAACCTATTGGAAAGCACCTGATTAATCGCATGATCGACAAGAGAATGATTTTAGAAATTGATCACCTAAGTTATTCAACATTAACGGAAACAATATCTATATTAGAAGAGCGTCAGTATTCAGGATTTGTTTCTTCTCATGGCTGGTTACATGGTAACTCCGATATTCGGGAACGAGCTCTTGCCCTAGGAGGCATACTTGCCCCAATGAACAGCAACCCCTCGAATGTTGCACAACGTATCGCTAATTATAAAGAAGAAGTTCAAGGGTACAATTTACCCGAGGGGTTATCGGTAGGGCTACCGATGGGCAGCGATCTACAGGGAGTAACATCACAAACCACTGGTGATAACGGTGTTATTATTAACTATCCTTTTACCTCAGTGGATGGTTTAGTAACATTTAGCCAACCAAAAACAGGTAATCGCTCCTTTGACTTTGCAGAAGAAGGCATTGCTCACTATGGTTTATATCCAGAATGGGTTGAAAACTTTAAGCAGGTTGACGCGCTGAGTGATGATGACGTAATGGATAACTTTATGAGCTCTGCAGAATCCTATGTACAAATGTGGGAACGAGCCACCTCAACGGAAAACTAAAAAACGGATGCTAGGAAATCTCTGGTTTCATGTACTGACTGGCGAGCAGGTTCAAAAATTTCAATCTGCGCCTGAAACACATGCCAAAGTTTTTCCCATACCTTAAGTTGAACTTCTCCACCTTGTTCTTTTAAATGGCGCGCTAATAATAACGAATCATTTAAAAGAACCTCCTCACTACCGACATGTATCAATATCGGTGGCATGGCTGATAAATCACCTAACACAGGAGATATATCAGAGTTATTAAACCCCTCTCCATGGCAGTAATGTTCTCTCATACTACGTAACCAAGACCCCGACAACATTGGATCTGCTGCTTGCTTGGTAACATAGGATTCTGTCATACAGCGTAAATCCACCCATGGAGAATACAATACCGCTCCTGCCGGCAACATTTCCCTCAGGGCTTTTAATCGCTGCAACGTCACCATCACCAAATTGCCCCCAGCAGAATCCCCAATCATGACAATATTTTTAGAAGATACACCACTAGCAACTAAACCCCGATAGACCGAAAGAATATCATCTGGGGCTGAGGGGTAGGGATGCTCCGGTGCCAATCTGTAGCCTGGAACAACAATACGTGCACCTAAGGTTTTTGCTAACCACGCCGTTAATTCTCGATGTATTTTTGGTGAACCTATACAAAATCCACCACCATGACAATACAAAACTGTTCTTGCATGGCTTTGGTGCTCAGGGTCAACAACCTCTACAGGAACACCGCCATACTCCGTTTGGGAAATCATCACACCGTTAGGAGAACGAGATAACGCATTAATCCGTTCAAATCGTTTTCGTGTAACGTCCAGCGCTACATTCTCATTGAGTAAATAACGAGAAATACCTTGAACTAATGTTTTATTCACAGAAAGTGAAACACGACCTACAGGAGCTTCAGCATAATGAACCGTCATTATGCTCTCCTCCTTACATTACTGTCGTCAAGTGACGCTTATGAGGCATCGCCAATTGATCTAACTCCCCCTGATCCATATTTTCCAAAATATTATCAAGGGTTTTACTAATAGCAGTGGCGTTTTTTATCATAGCTAACTTTGACCACGTATTACGACGCCCTGCCATGATTAAATCATCAACCTCTGCATCTCTGATATAGCTAAACAATGCATTTCGCCAATAGAAATCTTTCTTACGGAGAATAATGTTTATATCCCCAGTGTATTCCTGATCTAATACCGCATGCGATAACAAAATAGCAGGAGTTGCAAACGACGAACCATAACGAGAGATAGTATCCTCAGTTCTCAACATCAATTCTTTAACTGCACTTAATAACAATCCCGACGCAACTTTTGTCACTTGTTGATTTCGTCGTAATTTAGGATCACTGACAAAAGGCAAAGCCAAAGGGTTAATCAAGCTAACAATATAGTGATTAACACCAAACAATCGAGACAAACGTTTAGCAGGAAGATCTTCTGAAAATGAACCGTCATACCACTTTCTAGAAGGTAAATATGGTTTCGGTTTTCCGTTCGCCCCTTTGGCATATAACGTAACCGGGGGCACAACGCCAGGAACACTTGCAGAGGCGTCAATAGCAGAACGAACATAGACATTCGGAGAGGTAATTGCGTTCATCAATCGAGAGGTTTGATGCTTCTCTGTTGGTGCAATAGATATATTAATATAACGCCCGGTATGCTCAAACGCTTCCTGAAATGTCATATCATTGGCAATGCCATCAATCGCCATTTCTTTAATTGATAAAGCAGTATATCTATCACTCATACCCGTTAATATCTTTAACGGATTTTCACCTCTTGGCAAATTGTAACGGTAATGCGTAAAATGACCGGCTTTTAATTCTTCATCCGTTTTTGTTCCTAGCTGAGCTGATATCCATGAACCTGCACTCGCACCAGAAATAACATTCGGCAATGCATCGTTATCAATTAGTGTTTGCACCATACCGTGATGAAAATAAATCAGGCCTGCACCACCACTCATCATTAATGCCGAACGGCCATAACAATGGCTGGCACGACGAAAAAAATCGAGTTTTTCTGCAAATGGAATTTCTTGATTTGAAGATTCAGAAATCACATGAAGTGATTTAACAATGATATCAACATATTCGTTAATAAGGTGCTTAGTTCCCACCTTGGCTTGGTCATACAATATGGGTCGACCCATGCCCCCCATATTACCGTGTACGCCTTCGTTTAATGCGTACAATAATCCCGTGTAGTCACCCTCTTCAAGCAAGCGAGAAAGGTTGTTATATCGAATTCGAATTTCGGCACTGTCATAAAGACTGCATTCTTCTCTGGCTTTCCATTGATCTTTACCAGACAGTTCATCATGGTCAAAGGCTAAACGTAACCAATCATCATAACTAGTGGAACGACTCATTCTCCTTGAAAGACTGTTTAACCGAGCATTCTTTAATATTGATGATTCCATACAACACGCCTCAGATAATTCAGATGCTATCTTACAAATCTAGCATTTTTATTCAGGCTTCGCTTGATGAATACAAATAGTTACCATTTTAGCTAGTTTTTGTCGCCTTTTTGACCTACTGACGTCACATTTTTATCGTTTATGTTTACTCACTTGTGACATTTTAATTTAATTGACTACGCACTTGAGCTAACCCTAGATTAAACGTGGTTACCAATTCCTGAGAGCGCACGTTTTTCTTTCCAATAATAAGGTGATACGTTGCCGTTTCTAACGGCTTTCGATGATGCGTGATTTTTGATAACTGCTCAGCATCAAACATTTGATTCATTAAGTAATAACCCACGTCTTTATTCGCTACAACAAGGTCAACTCTGCCAATCAGTAATTTCTTAAAATTTGCCGCCTCATCAGGGATACGTTCCAAGGTAAATACCCCTGTCTTTTCTCCCTGATCAATTATCTCACCGTGATAATACCCCGTACTTCCGCCAATAATATACCTTTCTAAATCCTCCAGAGATTTCCAATCAAAGGGGTTATCTTTACGGTAAAAAAGCACTTGAGTTGCAACCATTACAGCATCGCTATAAACAAATGCACGCGCCCTTTCTGGATTGCGAATCCATACGGCGGTTGCATCCCAATCCCCCATACGCGTTAGTTCAAAAGAACGCTTCCACGGAAAAAAACCTATTGAAACTTGGTAACCCTGCGCTTCAAATGATGAAATCACAATCCGACTTATCGCGCCAAAGCCAGGTAACTTTGCACCAATAAATGGTGGCCATTCTCCTAAAGCAATCGTGACTGTTTTATCACTTTCTAGAATAGCGCTTTCTAGAATACTATCAGCTACAACCTTTTCTTCTACAAGCGTCTCTTCTGCGACAATGTACTGCGCTAAAGTACAGCAAAATACCAACATGATTATTTGTTTTAACATAGCCTTATTCTGCCCTATTGCTATAGAACAGCCCCCCATAAGTCCGTTTTCGCAAGGATATACAAACCCAAACAACAAAGCCATGTATCCCTAACATTCATTTGATTCTTGAAAGCATTTCACCTGGTTTCGTCCCGCTGACTTAGCAACATATAAGGCCGTGTCTGCCCGACGAATGCTCTCTTCTAGATCAATACCATCTCCTAAAGCTGATATACCAATGCTAGTGGTCACCTTGACTATTTCTCGTGCTTTCACTTCCATACTCTCAATACGTTGCCGTAACCGTTCTGCAACTTGAATAGCCGCCTCCATCGGAGTATGAGGTAAAAGAACCGCAAACTCCTCCCCTCCAAGGCGACCAATAATATCGCCATCACGAAGCAAGGTCTTACACTCCAATGCGAACTGTACCAACACCCTATCGCCCACTTGATGCCCGTATTTATCATTTACCTTTTTAAAATAATCTATATCGAGGTATAACAATGCTTGAACATAACCGTGACGGCAGCCTCTTGACGTTTCTTTTCCTGATTGCTCTAGAAAATATCGGCGATTATAACACCCTGTTAATGCGTCGATGGTAGCAAACGTTTGAAGCTCTCTCTCTAAAGCTTTACGTTCTTGGATGTTCATCATCATACCCACCACACCCAAACAATCGGCCGCGGCATCTAACATAGGAGCTTTGCTGATAAGTAATTCGTGAAGATTGCCACGATGATCTTTAAGTGACACCTCATAAGACATAACTTCCTGGCAAGATATAATTTTACGATCCCTTTTTTCTTCATCAGCGATACTAATATCTTGTAAAAAATCTGCGTCCATCAAATTTGCTTCAGCCCCATACACAGTACCTTGAAGATCAAATTCCTTCTTAAACGCCTCGTTGACCATATCATACCGCCCATTTAAGCCCTTATAAAAAACTGGATTAGGTATACTCTCAACTAACTGGTGCATGAAGTTGTCAGATTCTTCTAACTTTTCCGTTCTTTCCAATATACGATTCTCAAGCTTTTCATTCAATACGCGCACCTCCTCCATCGCCAATTGCTTTGCACTAACTTCTTGATTTAGTCTCTGATTCGTAGACTCTATATGCTTATTTGCATCCTCTAGTCGCGTTAACATTTGGTGAAAAGCTACCTGCAGCACACTCAATTCGTCATCGCCCTTTTGCTCACGTAAAAATGTTGATGACTTGATAGAACTTGCCCTAACAGCACTCACAATCTGTGTTAGTTCTTGTAGCGGCCTAACCAAAAAACGTCCGAGAATTAACGTAAAAAGACACCATAACGTAAACGTCTTTAATAGAGCACTGCCAAGTATAATCAGCAAGCTATATTTCACCCCCTCAAACATGGTTGCAGTGTTACTGTATAACACCAATACGGCTACCGGTTTATCATGCCTTTCATGCTGAATTGTTCGAGGGCTTTCTAAAAGGTTTTCCCGAAATATGGATAAAACATTCCGATCAACAGTATCGTCAACTGCACTATTAGAAATGACGGAATTGCTAATATCCACATCTCCCGCTTCATCCAGAACAATGCCTTTTTTTAAAATCACAGACCCATCTTTCAGACTGGTTATTTTAATACCAATAACAACCGGTATTTTTAGTATCCCTTCCGATAAAGCATCCACTTTCTCTTCATCAAAATCCCAGATTGCCAGACCTAAACTTTCTTCAATAGACTGACCGTAAGTATCCATTTTTTGCATAAAACTGTGCTTATGACGCAGATATACATCCACCATTTGAAATGCGGTTAACACACTGGCAATAAAAAAATATACAACAAAAATCCGGAAAAATATTTTCGAAGAAAGGGAGCGATATGCGTGTTTACCTGCCTGCTTCATAGCAAACGTTCCGTTGGACTGAGAATATGCAATAACACTAAAACATGAACACTACATTCAGCATAGTTCACCGGTCAATTATCAGCAAACTATCTGATTTTTATCAAAAAATAGACCCACTACCCAGTGAGTCTATAAATCTGACTGCGAGCTTACGCTCCTTGCAACCCGCGAGCATTTGGATCAGAAAACAACGCTTACAATGACTTCAAATATCCGTTTTCTTCAAGCTCTAGTAACAATAGATGCTGCAGCAAGGTTTCCTTTGCTGTATTAGGATATGCTAATCCGATACGCTCTAAATAAGGCTCTGCCTCCTTCTCATCAACTTTACGGATAAACGAACGCAACACTGCCTTTATCATGGACTTTGGGTCTTCCATTGTCGCCTTTATACCACGTAAGCTTTTACCCAATGCAATTTCTTCATCAGTAAAATCAGTACCTAATGGGAACGCAGGAAAATAACCTTTCCCCTTCCATTCATCCAACATTGCCGATAGATTTTCAGCAGTATTATTACGATATTTTTCAGGCAACGTGTAATCCTTAACAAGTTTCCCATGCTCTTTGGCATAATCCATTAATTCGTCTTGGAACTGTGCATCTGCTACTTTTACAAGCTCGATGATAATCTGTTGATCCGTCTTACCTCGAAGCTCGGCAACACCGTATTCCGTAACAACAATATCTCTCAAGTGTCGAGGAATCGTTGTATGGCCGTAGTGGGGCAATATGTTGGACTTAACGTTTTTACCACTACCTCGAGTACTGCGAACACATAAAATTGATCGCGCTCCAGGTAATGAATGTGCCATGGCAACAAAATCATATTGTCCCCCGACACCACTCACAATGGTTCCATCCTCCAAGCCATCAGAAACTACAGCCCCACCAAGAGTTACCATCATGCCGGTATTAATAAACCGCGCATCCAAACGCTGTGTTTTTAGTAACTCTGCATCAAAATCCAGCTGATTGATATGCCCCACACTGGACATACAAATATTTTCACTGTCTTCTCTTGGCATCTCTTTAAGGGCTTTATAAAAATCTTGTGGCCCAAGAAAAAAACCACCGTGCATATAAATACCATGCTTGAGTTTATCACCTAAACAATATTCACAAATATCAGAAAAATTTTCATCATTCGTAAGATACAAGGTAAAACGATTGTTATCGATGCGAATACAATCATTGTCCCAAATCACATCATCAGCAAATATTCCCCAATAGTGTAAATAAGAGACGTCCGCAAACGTTAACTGCGCACTAATAATACCGGCGTTCATCAGTACGGTTAAGGTATCAGAAGAGACCTCCTCCGTAATCAAACCGGCGTTTAATAATTGCTGTAACGGAACATCATCATACACTTTACGTTTTACAATACCGGCATTAATTAGGTGCATAAAGCCGTTAACAAACATTTCACTCGAACCGTACAAACCTTTATCAAAGGGTTCTTTGCCTCCAATGCGATGGACAACATTCTCATCAAGACCACATTGGGTCAATAACGCTTGATAGACATCATTCTCCTCGTGACGTAACTTACTTGCGTAAACAATGGCATCACCCAACGAACCAATACCAATTTGTAACGTACCGCCATCTTTCACTAAGGTACTCGCATACAAGCCAGCCATATAATCTTGTAACGGTACCGACATATTGGGTGGCGCAAACAAACGAGTTTGATAGTTTTTATTACGCACTATCATATCGAAATAGTCAGGTTCAACCATCGCATTATTGTACATAAAAGGTAAATCATCATGCACCTGTGCAATGGTCACAACCTTTCGACCCTCCTCTCTGGCCTGATCTAGTAGCGGCACAGCATCCAAAGTCACATCAGTATTACTACTAAGGCTTAACCAGTTTTCTCCATCTATCTCCTGCTCTGCCACCAACTGAGCTAAAACATTCACACCATTATCCACCAAATCCCTGCATACAAAGGTGTAGTTGGTCGATATATAGTTTTGCTGGGCAGACTCCACATTTTTCATTGCACCGGCTTTAAAATAGAATTCTGACACTGAAATATTATCTGGCAGGCTTTTACTACGAATCGCCTGCATATATTCAAGTTCAACGTAATCGCCAAATACACGCTCTACAAAAGGTACTAAAAATTTTCCTTCGACTTCACTTTTTGCCCGAGGCTTTTCGAGTGATAAGGCCGTAATAATGCGCAATGACAAATCGGGGTTATTTTTCACTTTTTGGTAAAAGGCATTGACCAATTGGTTCGGTTTCCCTAAACCAAGGGGTAACCCGAGGACAATATCTTTTCCAACCACGTTGATAACGTCATCAACACAGCTTTCTGCGGTTGTAAAATCCATAGGGGATGATTCCGATTGAGACTGCACCATAATATTTACCTAAATTACTATTCCACAGGCCATATTAGCCTAATTTCAACGCTAACAAGATAACACAATAACTATGCTGACATACATCAGCTCTCTGGTGACTATCAAGTTTGTTGTATTTTTCGAAATACCAAAGGTGTCATTCCAGACTCCTTTTTAAAGGCTCGTGAAAAACTATTGGTAGTTTCATAACCTAGCTGACTTGATATTTGGCTAATTGGCTTGCGAGTATACCGTAAATATTGATATGCCAATTCAACCTTTTTATGCATTAATAATACTTGAAAAGAGGTGTTTTCTACAGCCAACCTTCGTGCCAAGGTTCGGGTAGACATGGTAAATTCTTCAGCTGCCAACTCCACCGTAATACGCCTACTATTTACGATAGCTTTTTCGATATAGGCCGATGTTAATTCTGACTGTGTTGCAGGCAGATTTGAAGAAACAGTCTCTGAAAGCATTTTTTTGTATAAAGAGAAATTGCTCGAGTTTCTCGACGCTAACGCTGTATCAGCATTTTCTTTAAAAATACGAATGCTGTAATTCGATGCATTAAAATTCATACTCGAATCGGGAAACATATTTGACGAACTGTTATTCCCATATGGAATAGTCTCACATAGAAAAGTCCCGAATGGACAACTATGCGCAATATTGATGTCTATATTGATAGGTGTTTCTACGAGGTCTTTTCCTTTTGCAATCATACCTAGAAGATACTCAAGAAACATTGAGTTGTGACTTCCAATCGACTCGGTACAAACCAGTTCAAGTATATACTCACGCGTCGTTTCGGTGAGATTTAGCATTATATTAGGTAATACTCGGGGTAAGTATTCTGCTAAAAGGCCAATCGCCTGCCTGATGTTGTTACTGCTCATAGCTGCAACGCTTAGTAGTCCTCCTTCAGAAATAGGGAATAGTTCCACCATAACGTGTGATGGTATCCGGTTTCTGGGGACAAGCTCTTCGATGAATACGAAGCTTTCATTAAATTCCTCCTTGGATATTGTCGCTCCTGCACGACAAAGATCCTCTTCGCTTAAGTCACAACGCTTCAATAGTGCTTCACCGCTAGCCCCTAGAGAATCGGCGATTTTTAAGGCTGTATATATTCCATTGATGGGATAACGACTCATTTATTGTCCAATCCAAAAAGCTCTTAGTCCAACATAGTGTATCAACCCCCAACACAAGAATCATTGCAAACATATTTAGGCGAAATATGTGCATTTTATGTCCCCTAAAGGCGTTAGCCCCACGGTATAGTTTTCGAGCCACAGGTCATAGCGGCCATCACAGAGGTTCACCCATGAGAGAATTTTTCCATCACACCCTAATTATTGAAAAACCCATTCAAGATTGCTTCAATTATATCGCCCATACCTTCGAAAATGCGCCAGCATGGATGGAAGGTTGTAAAAACATTACCGTTAGACTGGGATTTGAGCGTTTTGGAATGTGGGAAGGCAAAACCTATGACAGAACCTTTGCTCTTCCCTTTCATATCGGGTCATCAACTAAACCTGATGTGATTTTAACAGTTGAAGAAGATAACCCTTATAAATTCGAAACAAAGAAACGTTTTGTTGTCACCATGAAATTTCCAGGCGTTGATCCAATTTTTGATTATCGTTTTACTGCAATCAGTGCTCACCAAACGGAATTTGACTATTCGATATCTACAAAACACCAGGGCCCAGTCACCCAATATTTTATGGTTCCATTGATGTTAAGTGTTATCAATGGTCGCCTATCCCGATCTCACCCCTATTTAAAGACACTCATTGAAGAGAAACCTTCTCCGATAGCCATTATCCCTACACGTTAGGATATTACATCATGCAAAACACCGATAGTATGCGACTACTCTACAAAGAGTCACTCACCATTAATCGTCCAATTGCGGATGTGTTTTATTACCTAGGCCACACCTTTGAGAATGCCGACACCTGGTTATACGGCTGTAAGAAAATTAAGGCTTTTCGAGGTCATGAACGCTTTGGGATGCGGCTAGGTAAAAAATATGTACGTCACGGAGGCGGTCCATTCAAAATTGGAACCATGGTTATGAAAGAAGAGGTGATTATCTTTGAAGAAAACAAGCGCTTTATGCTAAAAACCTTTTCAACGGCACTGCAACCTTATTGGGATTATCAGTTTACCAAGATCGATGAAAACACAACACATTGGGAATACTTTGTGTATTCAAATAATTCCCAATGGAAAGACTTTCTATTTCAACGCATCTTCTTTGGAATTGCTATTAAGCGCCTAATTCCCGCTCATTTGAAAGTGAAGGCGCTCTTGGAAAGTAATTCTGTATTAATTGACGACTAAGAACTTTGGGGGAGGGTGAAAGCTGTTGGCTTGCTTTCACCCTTAATACGAGCTTAATATCATCATTTACAACAACCACATTAACTTAGGAAGAAGCTCAATGGTAATTTTTCGCTCTATACCTAATTATACAACTCATCACGCTGGGATCCACCAGCTCTGAGGTTCCCGTTTGAACTAAAAAACGCCGTTTAATTTCTCTAGCGACGTTTTTTAGTTCACCACTACATATCGCTCTAACCCTACTTCAGGCCAATTTTCTATAATGGAAAATCGCATTTCCACTCAGGAACAAAAGATTCGGGCTTTATATCCCAACCGTCCAACACTTCATAAATTTCCAGTTCATTGTTGGCAGGCTCAAACTGAAGCAAAACAATGTCATCGTCCTCAATACCATCGTCGTTTTCTAACACCACCTGAGATATTTCAAATTCCAATACACAATAATCATACCCCTTCGATTTTTTTACGAAATCATAGTAATGCACACTCTCCTGAGACTCAAAGTCAAACTTATATATTGCATAAATGGAAACCCATCTACGGTACCCACTATGATTCGAACCAATCTCTTGGGCTATATTTGCATAGGTACCATGCTCTATCCCGTTCCAAACACTCTTAACAAACCGAGAAGACATTTCTATTCTCCAAAATATATTTTGATAATCTTTCCCTTCGCAGGGTGTAACTGCAAATGACGAACAAAAGCATCTTTATCAGTTTTATAATTATGATGTTGGATATACTCAACCCCCGTCTCTGGATCAGTTACAAAAGTATCATCCCAATGATAATACGACTCCCGACCATTAATTGCCGTAGTAAAGTACTCTTTTGATGTTACTGAATTAAAGTCTTGAGCATTTCTATACCCCAGCCCTTGAAAACGTTCCAAAAATAACTGCTCAGCTTCGCCTCTATTTTGAACACCTACCCTCGTTGACCCTTCATCTAGAGATTTAATAGCATCCTTCACGGAATTACTATATACAATATCAACACCTTGCGAAACCGGAGCATGTCCCGGCAATACACTTGGTAATGATCCGTCAAGATATGCTGGCGAGGTTAATGGGCTATCATCGATAAAGACTGGACTGTATCCATCTAACGGTCTATCAACACCAGGCGAAGCTATTGGATTAGGCAAAATTACCGGACCCTGTAATCTGTCATCCATAGTTTGACCTGGCAACATTCCATCGCCACCTTCATGAATTAACGTTTCTACATAAGCTTCTAAGTCAGGACTCCAATTATCACTTGCCACGCTGTTTGGTGCCAACGCTGCAGCAATACCTACAGCTACTGGGTGTGTCAACACCCCTCTCAAAACCGTACTGGCTGCATTGAATTTCTGTGCCGCTCTTATGAGTGCTCCATCCTTGGCGAGCTGACCAAGGCCCGTAGCAATTCCAGCACCTATAGCAAACTTATCTGTTGAACCGCCATATCGCGGCCCATTGTATCTTTGCCCGTTATTAGGGATAAGTTCATTGGATCCTTCAACAACATAATGATTCATGTCATAGCTTTCGCCAGTAACCCTATCGCGCTCTACGGCAAAAGATTGCGTTTCACCAACATAACCATCAGGTGAAATGTAATCGGTACGTCCATCACCGTAATCAATCGCCCAGCTACCATCAGGGTTTTGTCTTGCCCCATTCGAATCCGTTCTTAATACTCCAAACGATTGCTGTGTCCCGTTTGTACTTACAAAAAAACCTCACTAGATTTCTCTAGTGAGGTTTTTTGAGCAATTGTACTGGCTAACGCATAGCTTCTACTAGAAGCAACCCTACTTGGCTAGCTGTTCCTTACCTTTTTCGGTAAGGAACAAACTTGGTAGGGGCTCTCCTCCATTAGTCCTTTCTTCAACAAGCCCCTTCACCTGTAGGTGCTTCATACTAGAATCAAAATCAGCAGGGTCACTGAATTTATTCAGATGAATCCTACCGATTTTGTACCAATTCAATTTACCGTCTTTCTCTCCAATTAATTCAAGAAGTTTTCTTTGGCTATCAGTCATCACTATTCTCCATAGAGCGCTTTCAGTGCATCGGGATGATACAGCAGTTCATCTGCATGCATCGGCAAGTTGTAGTCATCTAATGTCGCTGTATGTGTTTGCAACCAAAGCTGCCTAGCTTGATCAGAATTAGAAGGAACTCCGGCTTCCCAACCTAACTTCCGATAACGAACATACTCTCTTAACTCATGAGAATAAAAATTTAGATCTTGCTGGGTAGCAGTATATTTACCAGCATCGATAGCTTTGAGACGATCGATCATTATTTGATTCGCTTCATCCGTACCAAATCGACCGGTATGCTTTTCGACTACTTCAATACCACGATTAGTCACCTTAATTCTATCAGTATTGAAATTCCTAACAGGGCCTCCAGCAAGCGCTTCATCAAACCCATCCCAATCAGTTGCTGGGCCACGTGCCCCGAATGGTAGTGTTTCGTTTGGAACTTTTCCTCTAGCAGGTAAAGGTATCGCAGCCATCCTACTTAACATACCTGGTGCTTGTAAAGCCCCCGACACCAATGGTGTAGGGCCCCAATATTTATTTTCCTGCCCCCATGTATCTACGTCACCTAGCATCCCTAAACCAAGTCCAGCGGTATTAATTGCAGCTACAAAGGTATTGTTATACAAGCTTGCTAATCCATCATTGAGAATCTCTCCGTTATACGCATAGGGAGACATAAGCTGCTTATTATTTATGTAATTCCCAATCGTATCAAAAACAGAGGCCTCTGGAGCCGGATTCATCCGCGTAATCCCTCCGCCATCTACCATGTTAATAATACTTCCGTTAACTTCTAAGAACGCCCCTGAACCAGGAGCCGCAGGTATATCCGATGCAACCCTAATTGGAATATCAGGTCTTATAACAAGCGGAAGTCCATTATCAACAAGATTATTAAACATTGCTTGTTGAACCAAGCCTTCGTCCTGTCTCTGCTGCCTCATGATCGAATCTTCAGCCATGAGCTTTCCAACTAAAGCATTCTCGGCACCTGAAAATTCTTGACGATTTTGCCCAGGCTGAAAAGCAGGAATAGCATCATCAGAAAGAACCGAACCTATTCTTGACGAAAGACTCTGAAGACTTTGAATTTGCGCTGCTTCTGCCCGGTTTCTATTCGCTAATTCGGTGGGCGATATCTGAGGCCCATCATTTGGCCCCATTTGGTGAGAAGGGTTGCTGTTTGTACTAAAGGTAACACCCGATGCAGATCGTACCCTTAGGGCGCTACAGGCTAGGTGCGGTCTGGTTTTTAAAGAACGTGCGCTAGGGCGGAGGCCATAATATCAGCTTGAAGCCCTACGTGCACTTTTCAGATTAACAGCAGTTGGGGATGATTTGAGGGTATCGCTAGGAAGGGTAAAAAGCGGCGCTGCGGCCGCTTTAGTAAAAATGACCAACCATGTATCAGATGCATGTAATCACGCTTGATACGCTGCACATGAACCTGCCACGTATCCAACCTGTCCCACGCGTCATTCACATCGCTGTAACCTGCCGGTAAGTAATCCATATTGTTTAATACGAAGGCTGCGGCAATTTGTTCCCCTGTGCTAGCCCCTGTTCTGCCGGTATTTTTAAGCTCATGGGCTACGTTAATAATTTTGGTTAACGGCCATTGTAGATTTTCCATTTTCTGTGCTCCTGAGTGGTTGTTGTTTGCCACTCTCTCGAAGCATCGAGCGCAGGACTGTCAAGGGTGGCGCGTCTTTTTGCGCCATTCATTTACCCTTGATAGTTTGAGCACGTTGCTACGCTGAGAGGCAAACAGCAAACACGGTCTCTCGGTTGGTATGAACTAGAAGGCTTGCCGGTGGTATCAATTCAGCTTTGTGGATTCATTCGACGCCGCTTCGTGTGTTACTTAGCGGCGCTGGCCGCTAAGATTGTTCTCGATTCTTTTTCCGCGTGTGACACGCGAAGCGGTGTCAGCTTGCGCCATTACATGACGCTTGCGGTGTGCAGTTCGGCGCGGGATGGTTTGGTCTTTTGTAAGCACTTGCCCCTGTGTTTTTTAGGGGCAACTGGGCCGAGTCTTTTTTCGGCACAGCGGGGCAGCGAATTTTATTATTTTGGCAGCCTTACCGCCAAAATAATAAAGGCGCTGGGCAAGGTGCGCGCCAGGGCGTGGCCGTGGATGCTGCGCGCTTAGTGGTTAACGAGGGATGGCGTGTTGCTTGCGGTCTTTTTTGCAAGCAGCATGACAGCCCGATGTTAGCCACGGGCCGCAACACTATTAGGTTTATATCCATTGTAGATACAACTAACACTGACAGCGCTATCGAGACCCACAACTTTATTTGTGTCGGCACTTTACCAAACCCGTCAAGAGGTGTTGCAAAAAAGAGTATCGCCATCCTAACGGCCACTAACATCACTGTATATATCCACTGAATCTCTCCCTGAAAAATCATTTAGTGACCAATAATGTTGGGTATATTGGTTATCAAATGAGTAGCAAAAGCCATTAACGTTTGTAACATCCATGGTCCACAAACAAAAAACACACCGACGACCGCCAATATCTTCGGCACATATGTTAAGGTCATTTCTTGAATTTGTGTAACGACTTGAAAAATACTAACCGTAAGACCGACAAGTAAAGCAACACCCAATACCGGTGCAGCAACCATTGCGGCTGTCATCAACATTTCTTGAGACATTGCTAACGCCAAATCCGTATTCACAAAACCCTCCCTGAACTAATATACTTAGCGCAATTATTGCTCTATATATTTCTAATTCTGTATTCAACATTAAAATGAATGGTCTAATTTAATAGCCAATGACAATAATCAAACCATTACTTTTTGTATAGAATTTGCAAAAAAAGTTGATCAACTAATACTCATATTTATTTTTTGAAGGACAATACATTAATTATTTTGTGATGTACACGGCAGTTACAATAAGAAACAAAGTGAGTTATTGAATTATTTCGATTTATATATTCGAAATAATATATAGATGCCTCTTCACTAAACCCAGACACCTGTGTAATATCCGTCCACAAATAAGCATGTCTACATAAGTTATTGGTAAGGATTCACGGATGAAAATTTCTCTCTTTCAATCACCTCGCACGTACTTCATTATATTATCATTTGCTATTGGAGCCGCTTCATTCCCCGCACATAGCAATGAAAGCAAGAGCATCGATAGTAATAGTTATTCTGATACCTGGAATACAGTTTACCAGCCTTTTAAAGATGAAGGTCCGCTCGTTGAAGGTGCAGATATTGTTGGCGGCAACCTGTTTGGTTCAATTGGTCTCATCGTTGGCATCCCCTTAGGGTTTATCGGAGCCGCGATCACTCAACTCACGCATGATGATCCGAGCAAAGGTTATGACAGCGTTCTCCAAACAAGTAGTGATAGTTTTAGTGTGGCTGGAAAATACTTATTTGGCTTACCCGTATATACAGTTAAGAAAATAACCTATGACCTACCACTTGCACTTATAGAAACAGACATCACTTATAATCAAAGGACAAAAAAAGATGGATTTAGCAAAATTCGACACTGAAGAATTAGTAGCGCTAGCGAAATTTGATCTAGATCATGACAAAATTGATTCCGCACTAGAAAAAGTTAAAATAATACTAACTGCTGATGATTGCCCTCTAGAAGCAAAAGGTCTCGCAGCCCGCCTTTATGCACAACTCAAGTTATTTGACAAAGCAAAGGCGCTTTATGTTCAATATTTGGAGATTTCCCCTGAATCTATTACAGAATTATTTCAATTAGGAATGGTTAATCTAGAATCAGGAAACAGTGATGAAGCCATTGCTATCTGGTCTCAACTCCTAGAACAAAATGCGACACACCCTCCTAGCCTATATTACAGTGCCATTGCATTATTAGAAGCAGAGCAAGTAGATGAAGCCAGCCGACACCTCAACGTCCTTTTACAATCTGCACCAGCTGACAATCTTTACTTTGGAAAAGCAAAAGAAATCCTTGATAATATGAATCAAGGAAAAAAAAGCACGCCACAAAATAACGCCTCTACCTCTTTGTATCAATAGCGCAGGTTTTAAATTCATGGAATTACAAGCTCGTGCTCAACAGCTAGAGTCTTATCTAGACACCGATCCAACTAACATCAATATTATTAGTGATGTAGTTGATATCTATCTACAAATTGGCCCCTTAGAAAAGGCCCTTGCATTGCTTTCACAAGGCCTTGAAGAGAAACCAAACGATGCCCGCTTGTTATTCCAACGCGGTACGCTACATATAGCGGAAGCACAATATTTACCTGCAATAGAAATACTCCAGTCATTGCTTGATTCAGGTATTGACAACAATGGTGTTCGCTACAATCTCGCACTAAGTCTTTCGATGACAGGCGAAATGCAAAAGGCACTCAGCACCCTTGGCAATCTAACCGGTACATCAGTTCAAAGATTCTTTGCTGCAAATCTTTTAGAGGTTCGCCTCAAACACCACGTCGGCAAACTCGATGAGGCGTCAACATTAGCGTTAGATTTACTTGAAACTGAACCAAACAACGGTGATCTCAACGGTGTTATTTCGCTGCTTTTTCTTGATCTGAACGACAAGGATCAAGCCCTATTTTTTGCCAAAAAGTCACAAGAAATCACACCCAATAATACAGAATCACTATCTGTTTTTGGGTACTTAGCCTTAGAAGATTTTGAAATAAATAAAGCAAAAGAGAATTTTCAGAAAGTACTGACCATACAACCTAAAGATGGAAGAGCTTGGCTTGGCATGGGCCTAGCCGCACTCTTAGACAAAAAAGTGGATATAGGAGAAGAGCACCTTATCACCGCAACTCATTTTATGCCAAACCACTTAGGTACGTGGAATGCTCTTGCATGGCTGCGAATAATGAGAAATGATATATCTGGAGCCAAAGATGCACTAAACACGGCGATGGAAAAAGACCGAACTTTCGCTGAGAATCATGGCTCCTTAGCCGTCATACAAATACTAGAGAATCAAAATAAAGAGGCAGAGCGATCAATCAAGGTTGCCTTAAGGCTTGATCCAATGTCTGTTTCTGCACATTTTGCACAAACGCTTTTACTATCATCTAAAAATGAACAGAGATTGATTTCAGAAAGAATGGAAGATTTAATGAATCGCCCTATCGGAGGCGGACAGTCCATGCTCAAGGGGCTTCAAAAATACGCATCAAGAAATGAGATTAAAAAATAGCTATCGAGGTCTTTTAACCTCACTATTAACTTAGTTTTTTTATCAATGTATCCAATAGCTCTATTTGAGTAGAGCTATTCATTTGCTCCAATACCCTTTCATGAACTTTTTCATATTGAGTGCTTAGAATAAATTCAACTCCAAAATTTTTCTCTAATGACACTTTTACAAAAACGTCTCTTTTTTTTGTCATTGATATTTTCGAAAAATCCGTATTGATTTTTGACAACCTCCTAACCAGCACTTTCTCTATAGAATAACCTGTGCTGGTAGACGGCTTTTTGGGAGAAGTACGAACGGCATCGGTACTAAGACGCTCGCTAGGAGAATTCCCTAAGCGTCCAATCACCTTTGAGTCCATTCCAACTTTTTTTATCACAGGCTATCTCGCAACCTACTGATTTTTATCATCTTTATATGCTGACAAGAAAAAGTGATTGCCGTTTTCAGTATCTTCACTAAAAGACTCTGCCCCTTCACCTTCATCGCTAACACTTCCTTTCCATCTATCAATTAGATTATTCATATCTATGTTTAAAGGAATGTTTGCTTCATTAACATCAACTCCTTGCTGTGCAACCTCTATTGCCTGTTTAAAATCACCGGATACCGCTAATAGAATTGCAGTTTTGAATAACTTCAATGGTTCCCCATTATCCAGCATATCAAGTTGAGACCAAGTAACTTTCGCCCCTTCAACATCATTCATTGTCATTTTCAATAAACCCAACTGAAAACGAGCGGTATCCAAAGTCTCATCAATCTCCAGCGCCTTTGTCATCTCATCAACGGCCCGCTCATACATACCGATCCCCGCATGTTCCGCACCTAAAATATAATAGAGCTTGGCCGAAGGTTTTATCGCTATTCCTTCCTTTAAATAACCAATAGCTTTAGCATGATCACCCTGAGCACTTGCTTGAAGCGCTAGGTAGAACAATTCTTCAGGGTCAAGAACTGTATTGGTTCCATCCATTTCAACACCTTATTAAGTTAGAGTTATACTTTGATTTTTCACAGTATTTTAGCAATTTATACCGTCAAGTCGAGAGTTCCCTTATGATTATTATACTTGCTCCTTTCGATATCAGTTGTACCGAAAACACTATTAGCCATATACAGATAACGTTTCCGATCACACTGCAACAAACGCTCTGGCTCCAATACAAAACAAGCATAGGTTTCCGCAAAATCTTCATGCGCATTACGGTTGGCATATTCAGACACAGAACTCTTTTTCTTATGTAACGATGTCACCCACAGCTTTTTATCCACAGATTTGATTTTTACATCCATGACATAATGGCCCAATTCGTGAAATAACGCCCAGTAAAATTCCTTTATCGTTTTAACACGGTAAATTTCGATGCCGTAGAATATCGAAAAATATCTATTCCACAATGCACTTATCTTTTTTGTTCGAAAAGCTGCTTTTTCTCGTTTATTTGAATTGGGGAGACACACAATTTCATTCAAGCCTTGTAGGTGCTCAATAGGAAGTTGATTAAGAATCTCAGCAACCGACACTGAGCTCGCCAAGCCTTGAGTCTCAAAGCCTTTCAATACCAAAAATACTTTTGTCTTCTTCTTGTTTTTTGACAATCGAAATATTGGGGTATTCTTAGGTAAAGTGACATTCGGATTATCAAATCTAACCGTTCGGCTTATTTTCATAGCATCCATACTTCTTAGCAGTAATAAAATCTCCATATATTAGATGCCTTCCACCTAATATTATGAATATATTGCCATTATGCCAAGATAAAGAATAATTGTAAAAATCAAGATGAGGCGAGGGCAAATTACCATTCAAGTATGTGAAAGCCGCCCGAAGGCGGCTTTATGTCAATCAACAATCCTATTTTTGATAATTAGATTAGGGCTGAATAATTAAATACTTATCCCTGAAGAACAACCCAAGATCCGATTCACTATCCAACGACTCCCAACCTGCTACAGCGTATACACTTTCAGCTGTATCATCATCTCCATCAATATTCTCACTATCCGGGGTAACAGATTCAAAGCCAAGAAGCACGGTACCAAACGATAAGGTCTGAGTAATCAAGTCTGTACTCGTATCCAATGTCCATGTGCCACTTTCCACAAGCACTGCAGCACCTGAGCCGTTATTTTCATACTCCTCAAAACTTCCAGTATCAAGGAAATGTAACTGCTCTAATGCATCATTAGCAAAATGATAGTTTCCAATTACATCAGTATCAGCTGTGAGATCAAACAATACACCAACTTCAGCACTGAAATCTGACTGACTTATCATACGTTCACCTTCCGTGTTCATCTCATCCACCATACCATTCACTTTCAGCATAATAGAAGGCCGATAGATATCGTCCATATTCACCAAAGCAATCTCATGCTCTGAACTGTCAATGTCAATGGTAATCATCAGATTTCCACTTGTGGCATCGATTGACCAGGTCATCGTTTCATCTGAGCTTGAAACTTCAGCGCCATCTGTATCGAATTCGATGTGAACCCATCGACCGGTTTCATCCGTATCTGAAAACACGTAATAGTCCACTGTTTCTGAACCATCACTCGTATTCTCCCACTCGCGGAACAATCCTAAACCGCCAACACCAAAGTCTGTTGTAGTTGAGGAAACACCCGGGCTAAACATCAACCCATTCGATGAGGCATCAAGAAAGGCTTGAGGAACTGGTGGCATTGGATTAAATGCAGCAAGTATTTCAACCTTTGCAGCGTCATTAAAGAGGATTTCTTTCTCTTCATCCTCAGTGACTTCAACTTCACCCCGACGAACCATCGGCGTACCTTCAAAATCAGATTCGACAAAGATGAAGACACCACTTCTGTCATCATCTCGATCTGCAATCATCGCAACAACGTCTGGCACTACAAATTCAAGTACCGAAACACCACCGATAGTATTGCTCACCAGTGGAACTTCATCGATATCAAACCGATCAGAACTGCCAAAATAGCCTTTCACAAATACAACCGCAGGGTTAGCACCGCTTGCTGTTCCATCGTCCGTTCTTAGGAACGCTTGTACATCAAAGCTTCCTCCTGAATCCTGACTTTGACCGATCCAAATCCCTCGATTAATAACATCTGACGAGCCTGACAATAACTCAGCAGGCGTAGAAATCACGTCATCAAAGCTTGTCGCTGCCTCAGGATCACTTTGGCCATCACCATTCTGATCGCTGTAACCTTTAGCAACTACATTGTCGCAAACGAGATTGTCATCAAACCAAACATTCCAATCATCATCACACCAAAATTCATAAACGGTTGCTGTAGGAGCGATCATAACGACATATGCAGTTGCGCCTGTGCCGAAATTTTCGCCCTCAAGTGCTTCACCAAATTCTGGTAAGAACAACTTCATTGGCAATCCATCAAGGTCTACTTCCGCAAAATCAAGCGTTGCTGAGCTCCACTCTTCAATCGTTCCATTTCCACCACTAGTGACTTTGATAACACCGGTATTGCCGCTATAAGCAGATGAATCAACAATGAAAAGATCATCTCCATTCACTATGCCATCAGCAGCATCAACGTAAAAGGCTTGGCCAATCGCCTCAGATGAAGTATCAACCCATGAATCAGCATCCCCGTCGTACATAAACAGTTGCTCTACCGCACTATCATTAAAAGTGCCGTATTCATATTCAACCATTTCCATACCGCTAGAATCCGTTTCATGATCAGCTTCAAACCACGATAACCCTGCGGGTACTACCGCACTGGCCGCAACCGGTGTAGGTTGCTCTGCAGAAACACTGCCGGAATGGCTACATGTTGCTGAAGAATCACTGTTATCTTGAGATTCTGTAAAGGTTGCAGTGAAACTTGAGCTTCCTGATGTATAGGTACCCGTTAATACAAAACTCTCCGTTGCTGAATTATCCGAACCACTAACGGTAAAGTTGCTATCAGTGCCAATGGTTCCAATATCCGTCCATTCATCACCCTTGTCCTGTCCATGCATTAATACTTGGCTACCAATCTGCTCAACATATACAAGCTCCTGACCAGCACCTTCAGTAACTCCCACACAGCTATCAGAGTCTTCGTCTAACTCTTCATTAGTAGCGTCCGTAGTATCCACGGTCCAAGACAACAAATACTGACCAGACATATCAGGAACACCGGCATTAGTATCATCAGAAGGTGCTAGATCACAAGCATCACCAAAGCCATCACTGTCAGCGTCAGCTTGATTATCTTCACTCAAGCCGTTTGCAACATAAACACAGTTGTCGGCATTGTCTCCAACACCATCACCATCTGTATCATATTGCTCATCGGCATTATCTGGGAAGGCATCATCACCATCTAGGATCCCGTCAGAGTCAGCATCAGCGATTGTTGTACCGCTACCGCCATCAAAGTCTGGATCGCAAACATTACCCACACCATCACCATCTTCATCAGCTTGATCGTTATTCGGTACTGCTGGACAGTTATCAGCATCATCTAAGATTCCGTCACCATCAGCGTCTCCGCCCGAGGTACCACAAGCATCACCAACACCATCACCGTCAGTATCCGCTTGATCATCATTGGAGACTGCTGGACAGTTATCTTCGTTATCAACAAAGCTATCGCCATCCGTGTCAGGCTTCACATAAGCAAACCCTGCAATAACTTCAGCCAAAGCCGTGCTGTTAATAGCCGCTAGGTTTCTATGCGCCGTTGCAGGCACCATTCCACCAAGACGAACAAAGCTTAACGAATCACCGGCTTCAACCACCGCAAGCACAACTGTTGATACCTCTTTCCATACTACATCATGAGATTGATACAACTGCTCTGGAATAGTAAACCGGATAATTTGGTTACCACTGGCAAACGGCTCTACAATTTCCCAGGCCGCCTCTAATGCGGTACCACCACTGGTTTCAATCGTCGTTACTTCATAAGCACCTGTTGATGGGTTCTGTCCATGATCAGTAAATTGCACAACACCGGTTGACCCTGTGCTACCTGAACTATCAGAGCCTGTTAAGAAGGCATACAGATGTGCGCCATTCATACCAAAACCGATAAACAACCCTTTGTCGATAATATCAGACTCTTCACCTGTCGTATGAAGCACTTCAGACAATGAGGTAGCTAGATCCGTTTGACTGATTTCAGGCCAAGTACTCCAATCTGGGATATAGGCATTGGTACAAGCCAATTCTAAATCACGATAGTTTGGATCATCAATATCACATTCAAACTCATAAGCATCTTGCATAAATTCTGCGTCGATGGCGATTGCTGCGGAATTGGCATCAGCAAAAGCGGCTGCAGGGTTTGGAGTATGATCAACAAAGTCTTCTTCTACAAAACCTTCAAATGCATCACCAAGAACATCACTGGCATAGGTGGTGATACGCATGTTGGAGTAAACGGTTGACCCTTCTTTACGCACCAAGTCTGCAGTTTGTCCCGGTGTACCTTCAACAACAAGAAACTCCGGAACTTGTGCCCAACCTGCTGCGGCTAGCATATAGGTACTTTCAGGTGTTTCAGTTTCCCAAACACCGGTTGTGGAACCATCACCACCGTTCCATACCTCGCCAACTTCACCGTTATCATCAATGACCGCTTTGAAGAAGTCGTATACCTCAGTACCGGTCTCTGGCACGTCATCACGATCTGCTTCAACAAACGCAAACCCTTGATGTGTTCCCGTAGTTGATAATACCTCGCTAGCAGCCACCTCTGACATACGCGTTAATGTCACATCCAAGGTATAGTTACAATCCAAAATCACATCGCCGGTTTGATTCTCACCCACAAAGGCTTGAATCTGTTCAGTCACCGTTGTGCTAGTGATAACCGTTGGTGCGCTTGTACTATCCACAGCACCCTGGAATTCAAACATTTCCGCCACGCTGTAAAGAAACTCTGGACCTGTAGTAGGGTCGCTGTGATCATATTCATTCCAATCATCATCACTGCCAAAGTTCACATTACCGGCAGCATCAACATTACCCGAGTCACCGTCTTCTGGATCAAAACCATCGTCACCAAACAACAACTCAATAGCACTGTCATTTTGCTGAATAAGTATTGATGTGCTGAACACATTACCAATGTCATTCTCACAAAGGTCACTGGACGCATCAGTACTACCGGTGAGATTATCTATCCCTGTAGTGTCTTCTGTCTCTCCAGTAACGATGGCTTCTAACTTCCAGAATCCACTGACATCTGGCACACCGTCACACAGATCACCAACACCGTTGCTATCCGAATCTGCTTGATCTGCATTTGGAATCGTTGGGCAGTTATCAACTCCGTCACCAGTACCATCCGCATCGGTATCTGCAAGTAGTGGATCCGTTCCGTTAGCTTCCTCATCAATATCAGAAACAGTGTCGCCATCATCATCTTCGTCTTCATTGTTTCCAATGCCGTCGAAGTCAGTATCAACAGACTCACTAGGATCTAATGGAAAAGCGTCATCGACATCCGGAATACCGTCGTTATCGTCATCGGTATCCACATCATCTTTAACACCGTCACCATCGGTATCCGGAACTGGAGGAGTGTAATCAAAGTTACCTTTCACCTCTTCAATCGCAGGAGCATTTAGTCCACTTTCGTAGAAGTCTTGTCCGGCAGCGGTAAAGTGGCCAGTGCGAACATAAGGTGAACTATCTGATGTGTCATTAATAACAGCAAGAATCACTGCATTAAATTCATCATCAATGTCATAGCCCTCTTCAACTTCCGCTGGTAGCGCGAATTGCAATACAAGGTTGATATCATCACTGTTAGGATCCATCACCGTCCAGGTTCCCGCAGGGATCGATACCGCATTGATCTCTCCTGTCTCCCAGCTGCGCTCGTAGAAAGTTACGGCACCGGTTGTTGCTTCCGCTCCAGTCGTGTCATCTCCCGTTAGGAAGGCAAGTAACTCTGCCCCTTCTGCGAAACCAACACGTACACCCTGCCAATCATTCGTTAAGGTATCACCGGTATCGAAAATCATATCGGATAATGCCGTAGCAAACGTAGGCGTATCTGAACCCTCTGGCCAGTCACTAATTAGGGCGTTTTGACAGTCTAAATCTGCCGTTGGATCTTCTGGGTTACCGTCATTTCCATCACACCACACCTCGTAGACATCAAGTTGTGATACCGCGTGAATACCAACCGCAAGCACATTTGATCCGGAAAATACTTCTGCCGGTGCTACAAGACCTTCATCACTCCATTCCCTTGGCACCAAACCTAACATTGGCTCATTCGTAACATTCGCAGTGAATGGGGTAATTTCCCAATTCGCAAGAATGGCTCCTGTGCTGTCTTTGCCAACCAAATTGATGGTGTCTGCAGGTGTGCCTTCAACAATAAATTGATCCGCTACATCAGCCCAACCAGACGCACCCAAAATAAAGTTCGATTCAAAATCGCTCACTTCAGGCCACTTATCACCTGTTGCTGTTGGATCATATTGGAACTCAGTCTCACCAACGTTATCAATTAAGCCATAGAAGAACTCAAATGCAGGTTCATCCGTTGCATCACCATGATCCTCATCCCCTTCCATCCAGACAAATCCGCCGTTGGTTCCGGTTTCTCCATCAAACACCGTACTTGCTGCTTGCTGTGTCATTGGGGTGAAGGTTTCTGTGCTGCTGTAATCACAGGTCGCCGCCTCAACACCTGAAGCAGAGGTGAAAGTAAACGTTTCTGCAACGGTTCCAGAAATCACACCACTGGCTGTATCTAGCGTACCAGTGAAAGTCAGGTCAAGATCCACAGTATTACCATCTTGATCCATGTGACTTTCAGCCATTGACGCAGTCACATTACCGGAAGCATCAATCGCCGCATCGCCACCACCTTGGTTCTCTAGATCGTCATCACCAAAGCGAACTTTGATTTGCGAACCATCCTGTAACCAAAGCGATACCCGCGCCATTTCATCTGCAACATCGAATGGACAATGATTTTGAGAAGGATCATTTTCAGTTTCAGTTTCGGTATCAACCGTCCGTTCGTTGAGGTAGAAAACGCTTAGCGTTGGCACATCATCACAAAGGTCGCCAACACCATCACTATCGATATCAGACTGATCGTTGTTAGCTACTGCAGGGCAGTTATCAGCGTTATCACCAATCTGGTCACCGTCACTATCTGCTGACTCATCAGGGTTTGTTGGGAATTCATCATCCCCGTCAAGCACCCCATCATTATCATCATCTAGATCACATACGTTACCGGCACCATCAGAGTCAGTATCGGTTTGTGTTTCATTGGCATCAGCAGGACAGTTATCCGTTCCGTCATTAACACCATC
Organism: Gammaproteobacteria bacterium 42_54_T18; assembly: GCA_002163245.1. GTDB lineage: Bacteria > Pseudomonadota > Gammaproteobacteria > Pseudomonadales > Ketobacteraceae > 42-54-T18. The sequence continues at coordinate 54,965 of MAAL01000194.1, forward strand.
AGTATCGGAGTCAATTAATGTTGGATCAGTACCTAACGCTTCTTCTTCAATATTCGTTAGACCATCCCCATCCATGTCATCATCACAAACATCCCCAAATGCATCGTCATCAATATTCTCTTGATTGGTGTTTGCATCGATTGGACAGTTGTCAGATTCATCATCAACAGAGTCATTGTCATCATCGCTATCACACGCATCACCACTACCATCTTCATCGGTATCAGTTTGTGATGGATTCGCTACTACAGGGCAGTTATCCGATGTTGGGCTGTCACCTTCGCTAATGCCGTCACCGTCATCATCATTGTCACAAGCATTACCAATACCATCGCTATCTAAATCATCTTGGGTTTCATTAGAGGTAGCAGGGCAGTTATCAGCATTATCACCGATACCATCTTCATCCAGGTCTTTTGACTCTTCTGCGTTGGTTGGGAAATCATCAAAGTCATCGTTAACACCGTCATTATCATCATCGGCATCACAGACATTACCTTGTGCATCGCCATCGGTATTTAACTGATCTTCATTTTCAACGGCAGGACAGTTATCGGCTGTATCATCAACGCCATCATTATCCCCATCAGTGTCGGCATTATCACCGGTACCATCACCATCGGTATCGGTTGTTTCTGTCGCATCATTCGGGAAAGCATCATTTGCATCGTCAACACCGTCACCATCACTGTCCGCTAGTAGTGGGTTCGTGCCGTTACTGGTTTCTTCAGTATCCGATAATCCATCGTTATCATCATCGGTATCACAGACATCACCTTGGGTATCGCTATCGGTATCAAGCTGATTCGGGTTTGCATTCGCAGGGCAGTTATCTAACTCATCAACCACACCATCTTCATCAGCATCCGCATCACAAACATCACCAATACCGTTATTATTTGCATCGCTCTGATCTGCGTTTACATCCGTTGGGCAGTTATCTACGAAGTTATCAACCCCATCACCATCCACATCAGCGTCACAAACATCACCCAATGCATCGTCATCTATGTTTTGTTGATCCGCATTAGGAACCATTGGACAGTTATCAACATCATCGTTATCACCGTCATTGTCATCATCCACATCACAAGCATCACCTAACGTATCACCATCAAGGTTTTGCTGGTCAGCATTTGCCGTTGTTGGACAATTATCAATGCCATCTTTTTTACCATCATCATCTGAATCGGTATCTAAAGGCTCAGTTCCGTTTGCACTTTCTTCTGTGTCTGACACACCGTCATTGTCATCATCAAGGTCTTCATTGTTGCCAATGCCATCGCCATCGGTATCTACAGTTTCTTCAGGGTTTAGAGGGAAAGCATCGGTACTATCAGGCTCGCCGTCTCCATCATCATCTGTATCACTGTTGTTACCTGTGCCATCACCATCACTATCGATAAATTCGCTAGCATCTAGAGAGAAGGCATCTTCGCTATCAGGAACACCATCGTTATCATCATCAGTATCAGCATTATTGCCCGTACCATCACTATCTGTATCAACGGTCTCATTGGCATTTAGTGGGAATGCATCGCTGGTATCCGCTACGCCGTCACCATCATCATCTGTATCCGTGGTATTCGGAGTTCCATCACCGTCGGTATCCGTGCTTGCATCAGCAGCAAGTGGGAAATCATCATCACCATCGGCAACACCATCACCGTCATCATCAGGGTCTGTATTATTACCCACACCGTCACCATCGGTATCGGTATCTTCCGCACTATTTAGAGGGAAGGCGTCATCGACATCTGCCGTACCGTCACCATCATCATCGGTATCGGTATTGTTGCCGGTTCCATCACCATCGGTATCGGTAGTTTCTGTGCTATCGGTAGGGAATGCATCATTACTATCTGGCACACCGTCGTTATCATCATCATCATCGGTGTTGTTACCAATATTGTCGCCATCGGTATCCACACTTTCTGAGTCATCCTGTGGAAATGCATCATCGGCATTATCAACTCCATCGCCATCCACATCCTTATCACAGGCATCCCCATAATTATCACCATCTACGTTAGACTGTGATGGGTTGTAATGTACCGGGCAGTTATCGGCAGTGTTATCAATGCCGTCTTTATCAGAGTCAAACTGAACGGTTGGATCCGTTGGATTCTCATCCACGTTATCCAAAACACCATCACCATCCGTGTCATTATTCAGTGGATCAGATCCATTTTGTTCTTCAAATAAATCATCAACACCATCACCGTCATCATCCATATCTGCATTGTTACCAATGCCATCACCATCAGTATCAATGGTTTCAAATGGGTCACGAGGGAATTTATCATCAGCATTAGTTACACCGTCGCCATCGATATCGGTATCAGCATTATCACCGACTCCATCACCATCCTGATCTTTTTGTTCACTCGCGTCCGTTGAAAATGCATCTTCAGTATCTGGTACGCCATCGTTATCATCATCGGTATCAGTATCATTTCCAACACCATCACCATCCGTGTCTACAAACGTAGTTCCAGGATTAGTCGCATCATTATCATCAGCATCTTGCTCTACAGGCCAACCATCACCATCGGCATCCGTTGCGTCAGACTTAGTACCGTCTAATGGAAAATCATCACTTGTATCGGCAACACCGTCACCATCATCATCGGTATCAGCATTGTTACCCGTACCATCACTGTCAGTATCAACTTGCTCAGTTGAATCTAGTGGGAATGCGTCGTCTGTATCTGGCACACCATCGTTATCATCATCAGTATCCGCAAACGGATCACTTACAATATTGCCGTTAGTGTCAAAACTATCATCAGGAATACCGTCGTTATCTTTATCATCTCGGTAACGATTATCTTCTGGAAAAGCATCCAGATCATTTGGCACACCATCACCATCTATATCAGGATTAGTTTCTGCAGGTTTTAAATCCACTTCTTCTGTAGGATCAATTTCCGTTTCAATACTAGCGTTACCTAAGTCCGCTTTTTCTGCATCGATAATTTCTTTCATATCCCCAACAGTTTTTCCATCTGGGTCATTAGGAATAGGTAATGTCGCAGGATCTTGCTCAAACAATTCTAACGTAGCTTCAGCAGTGTCATCTTCACCGCCGTAAATATCTTCCGTAACACCGTCTGTTTTTCCGTCAATTTCACCATCGGCTAAATCCGATGTTAATGCGGTTAATACAGCGTTAGGGTCTTCTGTTCCTGTTGCGTTATCAATTTGCGCAACCACGGCAGTTAATGCCCCTACTGCTGCCCGATAGGCCGCAGCATCCTCTTGTTCTTCTAGAGTATCCGTTGTGTCATCAATCAGGGGGGGGGGTATCAAAAATATCAATGTCTTGTGAAATACCAAAACCCATTGTGGATTTTACTTGCGCTGCAGCAATCGATAATGCACTTAGAAATTCATCAACCGTCGCAGTGCTATCGCCCAACGTAGTATCACTTCGATCATCCCATGGCGCGGTATTGCTATCGGCATTAATCGTCGCTAGGTCCACCGCCATGGTGGTTAATGGTGTTGCATAAATCTGCTCACCAGAATTTAATAAATCCAGTGTTAACACCGTTCGCATAGTAGTGATAACTGGAGCGACACCGGTATAAATATCCGTTGTATCCGCATCAGAGGTAAACTCAAGAATGTAAGCTTCAGAGAAAGGGAAAGGTAAGAGCAATCCCGTAATCTGTGCTTGCGCATTCGTAGTTGCCGTCGTTACAACAGCTCCTTTAAAACCATTGGCCAGATCCGTCGGATCGATTTCATACACCGTAACAACAGCATCGACCAACGGGCCTTTAATACCACCGCCACCAACACTTCGAGTAACTGGATCACCACCTCCGCCGCCATCGCCTCCATCATCAACAACTGGATTATCTATATCCGCGTGATCTTGTGTGCTGCCCCCACAGGCAGCTAACGTCAAAATCATTAACGCGAGAATAATCTCAGCCACAATTCCTTTGTTCATTCCTTTACGACTTGGCTTATTTTCAACGGTTTCTTGCATGGTCTTTCCCCATTTACTCTTTAACTGTACGTGCCGTTGTGTGATCAGTAGCCATACCAATTAACCACGGCGATGCGCCCACACTTTTTGGGGCGGTATTTTTCAGCGTAGACAGTCAACAAGAGGTTGCCAGTGATTAACGGCGAATAAATGAGGGAGAGTCTTTAATTTTTCACTGCTATTTTATTACCGCCTAATAATCATTAACTTAACGTTACAAAAGCTCACAAACAATTTTGTTGCTAGAACGAGAGCAGGTATAACCAATCGGTATTTGCAGTGATACCTTTTCATACTCTACGAAACAAAACAGCACACCAAGGCTACAAAACGTTAAGTGAATGATTTTCATCCTTATTACTAACGTATCCATAGGTAATATTGTGCCATCACGTCAAATCGTGACATTATTGTCTGATTCAGTTATTGCAATTTTTTGGTGAATGGCTAATCTTCACCAAAACAGCTATTCAAACGCTTGTTTCAGCCCGTAACAATCGGAAAATAAGTCATAGGTGTAGCCATGAGCAGCAATTCAATGAACAAAGACAACAGCTTTTTTGCAAGTGCAAAAAACTTTGTACGCCACGCCATTGAGCGTCGCACAAGCCCTGAGCGTTTTATTCTTTCTGATAAAACCCCCAATGAGGTTATCTATAGCGAAGGCATTATGAAACTTCGTTATTACCCCCATACCGATACCACCTCCTTTCAGTTAGACGATGAACAAGTCACACCCACGCAACAGAAACATCGCGTACCCGTTGTATTAGTGCCTCCGCTAGGGGTATACGGTTGGATTTATGACTTGATGGCAGAGCGAAGCTGGGTACGTTTTCTTAATGCCCGTGGGTTTGAAGTCTACTTAGTGGACTGGGGTGACCCAAGTAAAGAAGATTCAGACCTTAGCTTAGAAACCTATGTCAACCAGTGGCATAAAAATGCTATTGAAGAAGTACACAAGCACAGCGGCGTTGATAAAGTGTCTCTTGTAGGTTATTGCATGGGGGGATTGCTAACCCTGCTGTACGCGGGTGCCCATGAGCATGACAATATCCAAAATATTGTGACGATTGCCAGCCCTATTGATTTTCATAAAAATCACATTCAAGGAAAGATGTTATCGGCCTTGGATAAAGCGACAAAAAAGATCCCACTCAGCAAATTGGAATTCGACCCCGCATCGTTTCATGTGCCTGGTGATGTATTAGCCGTTTTATTTAAAATGACCAATCCATTGGCGGGTGTGTTCAGCTATTTTGATTTAGTACGTAACTTGTCTGATCGTGATTATATTAAGGCCCACCTAACCACAAAAGAATGGTTTACCAATATGGCAGACTATCCCGGTGCAACCGTTCAACAACTGGGCTTAAAATTTTCACTACGCAACCAACTCGCCAGCGGCATTATTCCGTTAACCGATCATGTTGCCGACTTCTCTCGTATTAAGGCAAATTTTTTAGGTTTTGCAGGTAACACTGATAATATTGTGAGTATTCCTGCCGCTAAAAAAATCATGGAACTACTTCCAACAGATGATAAAACATTTGAAGTAGTACCCGGTGGCCACGCTGGTGTGTTTGCTGGTGGAAAAGCGAAAAAACATACTTGGACAATGACTGCCGATTGGTTAGCAGAACGTTCAGCATAATACAAAATAGGCATAAAAAAAGAGCAATATATTGCTCTTTTTTTATGCCTATTTTTAGGTCTGGTATAACACGTAGATTAATAAATTATACCGTTTCAGCACTTACCCACACATCGTGTTTATTACAAACACTCATCACATACAACACACCGCTATAACCTGCAACATCGTAACTTGATACCGGTGCATCCTTCATTGGATCAAACATTGTTTCACCCAACAAATTCATTTTCTCATCAAACAACTGATGTTTAACAATGTAATGCTCGTAGCCATGCATCCCATGTGGGGTTGTTACCTTTACGGTAGACTTACCGTCGACTTTACTCACTTCTACAACAGGCAAATGACCCGCTGCTTTTGCTGCCCATCGACCTGGATTTTCTTTGGTCAGATAAAATGAACCTTCAAAAGAACTGGTTAAATTACCGGCTTTTTTTGTCTCTGCAACACCGGTTTTAGCAACAGTAGTTAGCGCCGCCCCTGCCGCAACAGCCCCCATAAATTTACGTCTATCCATATCCCTCTCCTCTGTATTTTTACGGTATCTCATTGGTGTGAATAAGATCATATACAATTCAATCATTAATGTCTTCTACTTGCGGCCTCGGTGAAATTAACACCGACAACAACATTGCCAAAAGGTACTCTAGGCTTCTATTCTGTTAAAACAGACACCCTTCATATTTCATATACTGAGACCTTTATTTCATGCAAGTGCTTATTGACCTATATAGGAACGTACTTTCAGACAATATCAAAAACATCACGAAGAATACCAAAAGAAGTATAGTGCAATCACACCACCTACTCGTAAAACAATGTTTAACAACCATGCTACTGACTTTTCTAATGTGCCTAATTGCTACAACATCCTGGGCGCAAAATAATAACTCCCCTGAGAACATTACTGCACTGACATTAGAAGCCCGACAATTAACCAAAGCCTATATGAAAACCCTTAAAAAAGCACTCCGCGGTAGCATTATTGCGTCTGGTCCCGCAGCAACCATTAATGTATGTTCCGTCAGTGCTCCCGCTATTGAGCGGTCTCTTGGCTCTCAGCATAACTGGCAAATCTCTCGTACCAGCACCCGCATTCGTAACCCAAACAATCGACCTGACCCTTGGGAACGACGTGTATTGCAAAATTTCGCTTCAAAGATAAAACAGGGGGCCCCTGTTAAAGGCTTAGAAGAAACCGCCGTGATTAACCTAAATGGCAGGCCGACATTTCGTTATATGAAAGCCATTCCTGTCGGCAATGTATGCTTAACCTGTCATGGTCGCAAAATTTCAGGAAGCGTCGCTACTGCGATTAATGATCGTTACCCTTCGGATCAAGCCAAAGGCTATAGAAGAGGGGAATTACGCGGGGCATTTACGTTATATAAGTACCTCAACTAAATAACAGACAACACCTTACGATGCTGCCCGACCACGAAATAACGATAAAGGATCAGTATCAAAATCACCTAAGTATGCAGCTTTTAGTGCAGGTAACTCTTTTCTCGCAATATCCGTTGCATAGGGCTCTATTAAACAAATAATTTGATAAATCCCACGTTTTAACGCCCATGGATCCATATCACTGGGGCGCTCTTTTTGTACCTCAATGGATTGTAAAAAGGATGCCCAAGATGTCAAAATCACCCATAGATTTAGCATTAACGCATCAATTTCATCATCTGATGCAATCACCAAACCCGACTCCACCATACCTTTTACGATCGCTTTACCCATGGCAACAGTGGTACTAGAAAACACAAAATACTCTTTCCTTAGGGTTTCACTTTCTTTTAACAGATGCTCTAAATCTCTGTGTAAAAAACGGTAGTTCCACATATTTTGAAAAATTATTTCAAAGTAATGCACCTTATCATCAAAGGTAAGGGGGCGGTCCATTGGTAAAACCATTGAACTGCTCACAATATCTCGATAAGTACTGAAGAGGTCGAAAATAATCTCAGCTTTATTGCTAAAATGATAATACAGATTACCAGGGCTTATACCTAAAGCGGCAGCAATATGATTGGTAGAGACATTTCGCTCACCTTGTTCATTGAACATCGCCAAACTGGCCTGCAAGATACGATCACGCGTTTTCATTGTTTCTTTTAACTTACCTCAAAATACATCGATTTTAGCCACAAAAGCGTCGCACTATTTCCCTAGCCGCCCCTAACTGACTTTCTAACCATGGATACCAAATATCTCGGTATCTATGGACAAAAGTCTACACCGGCGGCAATTATATTTACTTTTTATCCGCCTTTTTTGGCTATTTTGTTATTTTTTTGGTTAACAGTTGACAGTTTAGAGCAAAAGCTCTAAAAAAGGTAAACATACTTTCAATTGATTGCTGATTATATAGCTATTCAATGGGTCTCTAAACCATGCGAATAGCACCAAATAAGATGTAAACACCCTTTTGATGACCCAATTAACCGAGGAAACAGTCATGGTTACGAATGTTGCCCAGATGGCAGAACACAATAAAGATGCACTAGATTTGCAGCGAATTTTTACCTCTCAACAAAAAGCCTATCGCGCAAACCCTATGCCAACTGCCGATGAGCGCATTGAGCACATCAAACGTCTAAAACCCGCTTTGTTAAAGTATATGCCGGCATTAGAGCAAGCTATTAGCGACGATTTTAGTAACCGTAGTGTCTCAGAAACCAAAGTAGCAGAAATGATGTCCTGCTTAGAGGCTATCAAATACCATATCAAGCACGTAAAAAAGTGGATGCAGGACGATAAACGCCACGTACCGGCAGCATTCAAACCAGCAAAAGCCAAAGTGGTTTATCAGCCATTAGGGGTTGTCGGTATTATCGTACCGTGGAACTACCCAGTGTACCTTGCAATGGGACCACTGTTACCAGCACTTGCCGCTGGTAACCGTGTAATGATCAAAATGTCTGAGTTCACGCCCCGCACCTCAGAAATCTTCAAACAGATGATCGCTGAAGTCTTCCCTGAAGATCATGTTGCTGTTGTCACCGGTGAAGCAGATGTTGCTATGGCATTCACCAAGTTACCGTTTAACCACATCCTATTTACCGGTTCTACCTCCGTTGGCAAACACGTAATGCGAGCTGCGGCAGAAAACCTAACTCCCGTTACCTTGGAACTCGGTGGTAAGTCTCCAGCCATCATCAGCGAATCATTCCCAATGAATGAGGCAGCAGAACGATTAAGTTTTGGTAAAGCGCTGAATGTAGGCCAAACCTGTATCGCCCCCGATTACATTTTATGCCCTCAGAACAAGGTCGACACACTGGTTGATGAGTTTAAAACCGTCATTAGCAAATGGTATCCAACCATGCGCAACAACGATGATTACTCAGCGGTCATCAATGATCGCCAGCATCAACGTTTGCAAGGTTATCTGAAAGATGCAGAAGAGAAAGGTGCAACCGTAATTGCAATCAACCCTGCTAACGAGGATTTTGCCGGCACCCGTAAAATGCCAATTACCCTTGTGCTTAATACCAATGAAGATATGTTGGTAGAGCAGGATGAGATCTTTGGCCCAATATTGATCATCAAACCTTACGAGTCGTTAGACGAAGCCATTAACTACGTGAATGATCGTCCAAGACCTTTGGCACTTTACTATTTTGACTTTAATGATAGTCGTGCAGATTACGTATTACGCCACACTCATTCTGGCGGTGTTTGTATTAATGATTCCATTAGCCATGTTGCCGTAGACGATATGCCATTTGGTGGTGTTGGACCATCAGGAATGGGTGCCTACCACGGAAAAGAAGGGTTCTTAACCTTCAGCCAAGCAAAAGGGGTGTACATCAAGGGCAAATTTAATAGCACCAAGATGATTTACCCACCTTGGAATCGCTCAATTCATAAGTTTTTATTTAAAGCCATGCTTAAGTAAAAAACTGACCTAAACTGGTTTGCAGTAACGTGATAAATCGAATAAGGGGAAGCGCTGAAGGTGTCTATCACATCAAGGCCCTTCCCCTTATTACGCTTGACATAATAAGGGGACATTATGAAGCCCAACCATGCTTCCAATAAAAATGACGTAGACAACAATCTAGAGCACTCAAGCCGACGCTCATTTTTAAAACTGGGATTAGTTAGCACCGGTGTATTGGCCAGTGCAAGTATGGTTTCAGGATTAACAGGATGCGCGGCAACACCAAGAACCCAAACCGCCTCGCCCTTAAAACTGCTGCGACCTAAAGATGTCGCAATCCTAGAATCTTTAGCGCCTATTGTGTTGGCTGACTGTATTCCTGACGACCCACAGCAACGATCCGCTGCCTTAGCACAACTTATCGAAGACACCGATAGCTTCCTCTTTCACAGCTCGCAATTTAATCACCATGCATTAGCTGAATTATTTGACCTGTTATACCTTCCCCCTACACGTATTGCCTTAGCCGGTGTATGGAACAGCTGGGAAGATGCCAGCGACAGCTCAAAAGAACAGTTCCTTACCAGCTGGCGTGACAGCTCCTTTGGCCTGTTTCGAACCGGTTACACCCAAATTACCCAATTGCTCGCTATAGCTTGGTACAAAAACCCGACCAACTGGGACAACAGCATTTACCCCGGCCCACCACTGCATATTGTTTAACCGCCCGCTCATAAAAGCTTACGCAAGAGTTTAATCACATGATCAAACAAGTAAAAAACATACCCGACATTATTCAGCAAGGTATTGAATCGGGCTGGAAAACATGGAGCGGAAGCCAACTCGCGGAAGACCTAACGTTAGAAGCAGATGTTGTCATTATTGGCACTGGCGCCGGTGGCGGTACCGCAGGAGAAATTCTCTCCAAGGCTGGTCTCAAGGTCATTTTAGTAGAAGAAGGACCACTAAAGTCATCAAACAAATTTGATATGCAAGAATCCAGCGCCTATTCCGACCTGTACCAAGAAGGTATGGCACGAGGCAGTAAAGATGGAGCATTTACTATTATGCAGGGACGCTGTGTTGGCGGCTCTACAACCGTTAACTGGACCTCCAGCTTTCGTACGCCAGACGAAACATTAAACCACTGGACACAACATCATCACCTTACAGGTTTTTCTCCAAAGGAAATGGCTCCCTGGTTTGAGTTAATGGAAAAACGCTTAAACGTTCAGAAATGGCAACCAGCCCCTAACGCTAACAACCAAGTATTAGCTGATGGCTGTGACAAAATGGGCTATAGCTGGAAAACCATTCCTAGAAACGTCAAAGGCTGCTGGGACCTTGGTTATTGCGGTACAGGCTGCCCCACCAACGCCAAACAAAGCATGCTGGTAACGACCATTCCCGAAACCCTAAATAACAATGGTGAGCTCGTATTTCGCGCTCAAGCCCATCGTTTACTTGTTAAAGGCGATCGTGTTGAAGGGGTTCAATGCAAAGCGATGCATGAAGATGGGGTAACCTATACGGGAAAAAGCATTACCATTAAAGCCAAACACACCGTGATGGCCTGTGGCGGCATTAACGGACCAGGCTTATTGCTACGCTCCGATGTGCCCGACCCGAGAGAGCTTATTGGCAAACGTACGTTCTTACACCCTGTCACCTTCAGTGTTTCTGAGTTTGCCAATGAAATAGCAGGTTATTATGGCGCACCGCAATCAACCTATTCTGATCATTTCCAATGGGTTCATGGTGCCACCGGCCCTATCAGCTACAAATTAGAAGTTAACCCGATGCAACCGGCATTAATGGCCGCGGTGATTATGGGCCACGGTGAACAGCACCGTGAGCAAATGACCATGCTTCCTCGAATGAACTCAATGATTGCTCTATTACGAGATGGGTTTGATGAACAAAGCCAAGGTGGCTGCATCGAATTACGCAACGATGATAGCCCAGTTGTTGATTATGAATTTAACGATTATTTAAAAGACGGATTAAAACGATCTCTCATTACCATGGCTGAAGTACAGTTCGCTGGTGGCGCTAAACGTGTTCGCCCAGTGCATACCCGCAGTGATTTCGCTACAACATTGGCAAGCGCAAAAACTCAGATCAACCAATTGGATTTTTCACCCAATGCTATTCGTGTTGGCAGCGCCCACGTTATGGGAGGCTGTGCGATGGGAGCGAATGAATCAGAAGGGGTTGTGGATGCCATGGGACAATCATTTCACTTAACCAACCTATCCATCATGGATGGCTCTACGTTCCCCACCAGTATTGGAGCCAACCCTCAATTATCGATTTATGGTATGGTAGCAAAACAAGCCACCGCGCTCGCAAAAAGCCTAACATGATGTAAAAGATGACTGATAAATCCACCGTTTTATTCCCCGCTCCTGATTTTTCCTGGTCTTTGCTTCACCCGAAGCATTGGCCAACCTGGGGCCTAATGGGTATTTGGTACTGTGTTTCTCAACTACCTTATTCATGGCAAACCTCTATTGGCATTCACCTGGGACACCTTCTTCAAAAAATTGGCGGAGCACGTGTTCGCATATCAAAAATCAATATTGCTAAATGTTTCCCTAATTACAGCAAACAACAACAGGCCGAACTACTTCGTAAAAGCTTTGAATCCGTCGGCATAGGTTTTATTGAGGTGGGATTAGGTTGGTGGGGACGACAAAAACCCTTTAAACAAATACAACAAATAAGCGGCTTAGAGCATATCCAAAAGGCACAAGAAGCTGGCAAAGGAGTGTTACTTATCACGGGCCACTTCACCCCAATGGAAGTAGCCGCTCGAATTCTTGGCGAACATACCGCTATTCGCCTTATGTATAAAAAAAACGGCAACGCTGTATTTGAATGGATAAGCGCAAGACGACGCGCAAATTACACCGTAGAAATGATCCCCCATAAAGCCGTACAACATTTTCTTGAGCGGCTAAAGGCCGGTGATGCTTGTATATTTTTAGTCGATCAAGATTACCGTTTACGCCACAGTGTTTTCGCACCATTTTTTGGCATTCAAACAGCCACTATTAAAAAAACCGCTGAATATGCTAAAGAGACTAACTCAGTAACCATTCCCATTCATTACACCCGATTACCTAATAATAAAGGTTATAAATTACGTGTAGAACCTGCCTTAGAAAACTTTCCTACAGGTGACGTACTTGCCGATGCCACTCGCCTAAATCAGGTAATAGAAACTTTCACACTGGAAGCTCCCGAACAATACCTTTGGCAACATCGCCGCTTTAAAAATCGCCCGGAAGGCGAGAAACCATTCTATTGAAAACACTCTTCTAATGGCCTTACTCCCTTTACCTAACATCGTAAAACGTTTACGCCCCCATCGTATTCCTTTTCGTCATTTTTCCCAACGCTCAGCCGTAGCAATTATTACTCGACAGGGAAAATACGGCGAAGAGATTCTCTTTATTGAACGTGCCACTCGTACTGGTGACCCTTGGTCAGGTCATATCGCCTTTCCTGGAGGTAAATCGCAAGAAAGCGATACATCCATACGTACTACCGCCATACGTGAAACTGAAGAAGAAATTGGTCTTGATTTAGTAACACAAGCACATTTTATCGGTCGCTCACAAGACCTTATAACTCGTCGGCACAATGCCCTAAAACCCATGATAGTAACACCCTATCGATTCCGAATAACAGATCCAGACTGCGTCATGACACCCAATCATGAAGTCGCAAGCACCGTGTGGATTCCAGTAAGTTTTTTCCGTAACAAGAACAATCAATCAACACTTACATGGAAACCACTGCCTAACTTCCCATCTCTATCATTAGAGCTGCCCTGTTTTTATTATGAGGAGTACTACAAAGAGGGCTATATAAAACACTGCATTTGGGGGCTTACTTATCAAATGCTAATAGATCACTTGGATGTATCTTCACCCGACACATTCAAATCCACAGAAAAATAGAAAATAGATCCTTTGCCCTCTTCTGACTCTACCCATACCTTGCCACCCATAAGCTGAGCTAACTTATGGCAAACGGCCAAACCCAAACCCGTACCTCCATGTTTTCGCGTCTCAAATGATTCACCTTGTGTAAAAGGTTCGAAAATTTCCTTTATTTTTCCCTGACGAATACCTACGCCTGAATCTTTAACAGAAAATATTAATGTATTATCGCCGTCAGATTTCACTGACAACACCACCTCACCCTTCTCTGTAAACTTAATCGCGTTAGATAAAAAATTACCTAACACCTGAGTCATTCGAAGTTTATCTGCCCGAATAGTTTCAACATCCAACATCCCAATTTCAAGCCGTAGTACAACACCTTTTTCATTGGCCCTATCAGAGAATGCAAGCATTTGAGATCGTAACATATCCAACAATAAAAATGGATATTCTTCCAACCCTAACTTTCCAGCCTCCATTTTTGAATAATCCAATATGTCATTGATGATTTCCAATAATGAATCGGCAGAATCAGACACCATTGTTAATGCCCCTTCCTGTCGGTCCGTTAAATTATCACCATTATTAAGAACACGCTTTGTAAAACCAATAATTGAATTCATTGGCGTACGAATTTCATGACTCATTATCGATAGAAATTCATTCTTTGCAGCATTTGCTCTCTCTGCCGCATCCTTGGCAAGTAACATTTGTTTCTCATTTATTCGCCTGGAGACACCAACCCCCAAAACATGGCCAACACGATCCAGCAACTGAATACTCTTACCATCACCTTCCACCTCTTCATCAAGTAGAATACAGACAAAACCAATTATTCTATCTGATTGAAGAATTGGAATAATATAGCCACCAAAAATAGCGTCCTTATCCTCCAACAAACAAGGAATCTGCATATCATAGTAAGCACAATCTTCTGTTAACATTGCCTGCATCCATTCATTAGAAAGCGGAATCTCCTTAGGCATTGATATTCGACTAGCCACTTCGTCCATGACCATCAAAATATCAAACTTACCTTTTAAATCATCCCGCAAAAAAACAAATGATTGCCGACACTTTGACAACCAAAACACATTATCAAATAGATAAAATATTGTGCTTTTTAAATATTCAACTTGACCAGTATCTTCCAACGCTCTAGCCAATAGATTTGACACCAATTTTTCATCGCCGACTGATTGAGACAAATCCTGCGTTACCATTCTTACCCGATCAGACAGGGTGTTGTTCATTACTTCAATTTTTTTATTATATGTCACCACATCATCATGACGATCCCTAACTTTGGTCAACAATATTACAAACGCATTAACTAGCTCATTAATTTCTCTACTTCCAGAAATGGATATTTCGGAATCATCCTCCAACGCCTTACTCACCTGTTTCTTCAATATGCCTAACGGCCGAGTTAACGTAAGAATAATAACCGCAGAAAATATCACACCAATCAAGACAATAAAAATTGATATAATAATTATACTATTTCTAAGAGAGTTTGCTTTCTGTTGAATATTCTTATATTCAACCTCCATGATAACACCAATAAACGACGATTTATTTTCTCCAATAAAAATGCGCTTTATGATATGTAGGGCATCATGTATATCATCAAAATGTAAACTCTCATTTCCAGCTAGCGCATCACCCCATACTTTGGGATGCTGAACATCAAACCCATTGTTCAAGCCAAACTCAAACCCCCACTCTAATGAATCATCCGTATGACTAAGAATACCTCCTGAAGCATTGACCATCGCCATTTTAAAAATATCACTTTCATCCAATTGGCTTATCAACTTCTTGGCATCAACATTAATCACAACTAATCCAAAAAAATGTTTCTCATCATCAGAACTTCGATAAATAGGAACAACAAAACGTTGTGTAGGTATCCATGGTTTTTGAATAACACCATATTCACGGTTGAGCGTAATAGGGGAAATGTACACATTCAGGCCTTTCAGCTTCTTCCCTTCAATAAAATATTGCTTCCCGCCTTTAAATTGTAAAGCCTCCTCTTCGACAGTAACGATGACACTTTCATTACGATCAACACGAACCACCTCCTTACCTGATTCAACAGAGATAACCCGTATCTGTAGATAATCCTTTGTTTTTAGTATCGTACCAAACGTATGCTCGACTTCATATTGCCATCTATTCACATCATTTTCTGAATCAGCTTCTCCTGCTAGGGTATGAATTAACCCCTGAACTTCATCAAGCTGAGCAATAAGACGAGCATCTTTTACTATCGAATCTATTGAATACTGTATTCGATTTGACTGGCGCTCCATGCTTTCTTTTAACGTCAAAATCGCACCATCCAATAACAACTGTTTGGAAGTTATATAGGAATACCAACCAGACACCGTCAAACCTACCAGCAATGTTAATGCAGTACTGAGAACCAATGGCACAACAATAGATAATGGTTTTTGCTTTTTGATGTTTTCACCGATATCAAACCTTCTTTATTAACTATAGCTAACAAACACACTTTCACTAGGCTTATTTTTTTGACAATTCCCCTTAACATTCAATATGTTAGATACCAATCACATTGATAAACCGCGAACCCATTGGCCGCATACTAAAAGTTATTCGAGGTATCGCCGAGCAAACCAACGTGTTGGCTCTCAATGTGGCGATTGATGCTGAACATGCACAAAAAAACATCAATTAGGTCTACAATGAAGGATAAGACATGCAAACAAGGCCCGCCTATACCCTCACGCAATAAGAGGTAGTCTATGAACGTCACATATAACCTTCACGATATTGACTCTGAGTTGTTGGATGACTTTATATGCTCGTTATATGAGAGCTTAGACTTATTAGAACATGACTTAGTTGTTTTAGAGCGCGACCCTCAAAACGAAAAAGCCATCCACAGCCTATTTCGAACCGTACATACACTCAAGGGCAATGCTCGTATGTGTATGCTAGACCCTTTATCCGACTATATGCACAGCATTGAAGATGTGATGTCAGAGGTGCGTGCACAGCGACTCACATTTACCAGCCTAATCAAAGAAGCCGTATTGCTTAGCCTGGATCAAATGCGCACAGAGTCGGAGGCAATGGTACAAAACATGGAATTACAGCTCGATGCGCTAGAGGCCGTTCAACACACCTTTGTCCGCATGCGAAATGCCAGCCCCATGGATGTAGAAATACTAGCGGCGGAGGTCATAAAGCACCTAGGGGGTGAATTTGCACAAGAACTACCCATTATTGAAAGCCAAACGAACACTCTCCAGTATTCACAACCCCACCCTGAAAATAGCCTCAACAACGCCGAAGAGCCTTCGCCCTTAAATAACATTGATGCAGACGCGATAAAAAAGGACCTGTTATTTTTCGTGAGATCAGTCAACGAGTTGATGCTATTTGTCCCTACTGGGAAACACGCTCAAGCCATTTATTGGAGTTTTGCCTGCGGATCAATCACTATATATCTCCTCCTATCGACGCTAAACAGCTATCCACTGCAGTATTGCTTCATGACTTAGGTATGAGTTTTATTTCTAGGGATATCATTAATAAAAATAGTAAGTTATCCCCTATTGAAGAAAAAGAAATAAAACGCCACGTGAAGGTCGGTTATGAATGGGTCAATCGCATTCCTCACTGGCAAGAAGCTGCGCTAATGATACAACAACATCACGAACGCCCTGACGGGCTTGGTTACCCTAAAAAATTAACGGGGGATCAGATATGTTCAGGCGCAAGAATACTAGCTATCGCAGACACGTTTTTTGCAATTACCAACGAACGTGCTGATCGCAGCCATAAACGTTCATTATTACGTGCCGCAAAAGAAATTAATGCTCACGCCGATACTCAGTTTGATAACAACACTGTACTTGCGTTTAACCAAATGATTAAGGACCAATATGGACGAAAACCCACTCCACAAAACCCAAACTAAGGTAAACCTACTTCTCAAATCAGAGCAACCTAAAGGCTAGCCCACCGCGATAAACTGTGCGACAATTCACATATTTACGGCACTAACCACATTACCAATTATGCTACGTGGAGCAATGCAGGGACAGCGATGAATACCGCACAAGCCATTAATATACTAAATGATACACCACAACTGGTTATTCTTACCCCGCCCCTACAGGGCCGCAAAGTCCCTCTTGAAGACCTTGATGGCTCCCAGCACTTCCAATTCGACCACACCGACAAACTACGTTACTTAGCCCCTTTATTGCCTGCTCAACAACAAGATATGGCATTTACCTTCAGTGATGAACATTGGATGATTTCCTCAACAAGCAAGCACCTTCGTGTAAACAATGAACCCGTATATACCGCTATCCTTGAAGACCGTGACGTAATTCAATACGGTAAATTGCGTTGCCGGTTTCACTCTACGCCTCATCAAGCCAATCTACACATTGTGGCACCTACAAAACGAAAACGTGCTGTAGCAATTAGTGCAGCGGCTACTATTGGCATTATTGCCGCAGCAACGTCTTTTATTGTTCTAACCTAAGCACTTAGGTTAGAACAAATTTCAGTTAAAAAAATACCCGCCATATAGCGGGTATTTTTTTAACTGAAATTAACGATTAGCTATTTTGACTTGCTAAATACTCATCATAATTACCATGAAAATCAACAATACCTGTTGGTGTTACCTCGATAATACGCGTCGCCAGTGACGATACAAACTCACGATCATGGCTCACAAACATTAACGTACCGGGGTAATTTTCCAAAGCCAAGTTTAACGCTTCGATTGATTCCATATCCATATGGTTGGTTGGCTCATCCATCATCAAAACATTCGGGCGCTGCAACATAATTTTACCGAACAACATACGGCCCTGCTCGCCACCAGAAATGATTTTCACGGACTTATCAATATCATTTTGAGAGAACAACAAACGCCCAAGGGTGCCACGAATAACCTGCTCATCGTCTTCCTCTTGCCCCCATTGCGCCATCCATTCGATTAACGGCAAATCTTCTTCAAAATCAGCAGCATGATCCTGGGCATAATAGCCAATTTCTGTATTTTCAGACCATTTGATACTACCTGCTGTTGGCTCAAGATCCTGTACCAAACAACGTAATAATGTGGTTTTTCCTACGCCGTTAGCACCAATGATGGCAACCCGCTCTCCCACTTCCACCATAAGGTTTAAGCCAGAAAACAACGCCTCATCGTAGCTTTTCCCTAAGTCTTCTACTGCAACAGCCTGTCGATGCAGCTTCTTATCCTGTTCAAAGCGGATAAAAGGGCTCTTTCGACTTGAAGGTTTAACATCAGTCAGCTTAATCTTATCAATACGTTTAGCTCTGGAGGTAGCTTGTTTCGACTTCGATGCATTGGCAGAAAAGCGGCTCACAAAGGACTTTAACTCGGCAATTTGTGCTTTTTTCTTTGCATTATCCGCCTGCAGTTGCTCAGCAGCCTGAGTAGCTGCCGTCATATACTCATCATACGAACCAGGAAACATACGAATCTCTCCGTAATCCAAGTCCGCCATATGCGTGCAAACACTGTTTAGGAAATGGCGATCATGCGAAATGATGATCATCGTACAATTGCGCTCGTTTAACACCGTTTCCAACCAACGAATAGTGCTGATATCCAAGTTGTTTGTTGGCTCATCAAGTAACATGATATCGGGATCGGAGAACAACACCTGTGCTAGCAATACTCGTAATTTCCAACCCGGCGCAACCTCGCTCATCAGACCGTAATGCTGATCCACGGGAATACCTACACCTAACAATAACTCACCGGCACGGGCCTCTGCACTGTAACCATCCATTTCGGCGAACTCTCCTTCCAAATCTGCCGCACGCAGACCATCTGCCTCCGTCATATCTGGATTAGCATAAATCGCATCACGCTCTGATTTAACCGCCCATAGATCCTCATGCCCCATAATCACAGTATCAATTACGGCATACGCTTCAAAAGCAAACTGGTCCTGCTTCAACTTACCAATACGTTCATTTGGATCTTTAGAGACATTTCCAGATGATGCCTCCAAATCAGCGCCCAATATCTTCATAAAGGTCGATTTACCACAGCCATTGGCACCAATCAGGCCATAACGGTTTCCATTACCGAACTTAACTGAGACATTTTCAAATAGCGGCTTAGCGCCGAATTGCATAGTGATATTCGCGGTAGTAAGCAATGTAGTATTCCGAATTAAATTAGCTAAAACACCGCGTTCACAGTCAAAATAGGGAGGCGGCAAAAGGTGGCGCGCATTATGCCACACAATACACGCGAGGCGAAATCAAGGGAAGCAAGCCAACGGGGAGGAAATCACTTATTTGTTAAGGTTAACGTAGGCAGGTATAGGTAATAATGCTTTTGTACCAACCGCTAACACCAAACCTGAATAAACTGCCGATCTTATTTTCAGACTAAAATAAACTCCAACCACTATCTTCCTCTGCACTTGCGTCCTTTCTTGATAACTCTGAAAGAGCCAAAATTTGCGATTGCAGTTGGTTTAGCTCTTCTTTTCGTTCCTTCGCTAATTGTTTCCAAATTGCATTTTGTTGGTCGCCATCCATTTCTTTGCCTTTAAACTGAGCCACTTCTGTTTGCAGTGCCTTAATTTCGGCTTTTAGTGTTGTTTGGGCTGATGAAGATAATAACTGCAATTTTCGCACTTGATTATCTTGTTTTTGAATGGTTGCTTCTAACATTGCTTGTTTTTGTTCTGCATTATGTTTTAACCCATCGATATTGGATTCTAATCCAGCAATCTTAACGTTGGCTAATTGCAGTTCACTTAAGAGCCCTTCGTATTTTTTCTCTTTTGCTTCAAGGCTTAACTCCAACGTATCAACCTCAGCTATTGCATTATGATACTGTGTTTCAAAATTAGCCGTTTCCACACTTGTTTTCACCACCAAAACCAACAGAACAATAGCGGCAATAGAGATCATATTCCCCCAAGAGAAAAAATGTACCCAAGAGTGCTGCTTACCGCTATCCGGTGCCCCTTGAGCGCTATCGTTTTTTTCACCTCCAATTATTTCTTCGTCATATCGAGCATTCGAAAAACCTTCAGATGTAACATCCTTAATATCATCTGTTTTTTTCAGCGACCCAATCAAAGGTAATTGATACAAACTTTTTGCAGTACTTGTAAACGAATGTGACATTGCTTTAAGCGCTTCTCGCTCTGCAAGAATAATGTCTTTTAACGTTTCAGCATTTTGCTTTGCATCCCCTGCCACCTTGTCTTGCATAACAGAAACAACACTAGTAATAAGGTTCTGCTGACTAGCAGATAGTCGTCCAAAGGTGCCGTGTTTTTTTACTTGTGAGTGGCGAAGCATCTCATCGATGGTACTCTCATTTGAATCACCGCCATTCGAACGATTGTTACTTCTCTCACCGCCCTCTATTGCATGACTTATCCATTGATCGACTTTTGAAACCGTTAATCCCTGTCTTACAGACAATTCTTTTGATCCCACAACACAACCCCTTATCACTATAGACACGTATCCTGCGCATAGTACTACTGCCACCTAGGTTGTAAAAGCAATGAATTGTCTTTCCTTATGAAATGTTAAGCACTCGAAAAAACACAAAACAGATTAGAACACTAATTGTGCAAACCATTGCTATTCAGAAAC
The DNA here is from genome assembly GCA_002163245.1 of Gammaproteobacteria bacterium 42_54_T18. Taxonomy (GTDB): domain Bacteria; phylum Pseudomonadota; class Gammaproteobacteria; order Pseudomonadales; family Ketobacteraceae; genus 42-54-T18. The sequence goes on from MAAL01000194.1 coordinate 76,120, forward strand.
GATGTTTAACCATTACTATCTTGACGACTCTCTACATCTAAATACCCCCGCTCCACAGCAACTTCCACTGCCTGTACTCCACTCAACAACTCTTCATACATCTCTCGTGATCTAATCAATTTTGTCATTTGTTGCTTAGAGGGAAGAGAATCACCAACTTCATTAGCCAAATCATACATCTCCTTTAAATATGCAGCTCTCGCTCTCGCTCTCGCTCTCGCAACAAGCTGCAATATTGGCTGTAACTCCTCTACATTAAGAGCTGAAATACTAGGGTTAATGATATCGTAATTGATATCGCCAATCGTTTTTGACAGCTCTAGCAACAATCGATTTCTATCTATACTCATAGGGCATCTCAATATCTAATATTTATTGATATAACCTTATAGGTATAGACAAAAATCACGTAATTGACGAATTTACACTACTTCACTCAACTCTCATCTTCTTAGCCTGCATACGTAACGTATTTTGCTTAACCCATCTCACCCAACCAGTGCTCCAACTCATCTGCACCACCAATACTCTCACCATTAACAAACACCTGAGGTGTTGTTCCGGCACCACTAACCGCGACTAATGAGCTGTAACTGACACCATTTACACCCAACTGAATCTCTTCATAACCCAAGCCTTTACTCGAAAGCACCTGTTTTGCACGACTACAATGAGAACAGCCAGCCTTGCTAAACAACGTTATCCTAGGGGGCTGAATGGCATTTGGTGCCACATGTTGCAGCATAGTATCAGCATCGGAGACTTGAAACGGGTCACCTGGAACATCTGGTTCGATAAACATTTTTTCTATCACCCCGTCATTCACAAGCATACTATAACGCCAGCTACGATCACCAAAACCTAGATCATTTTTGTTGACCAACATGCCCATTCCTTCAGAAAACGCTCCGTTACCATCCGGTATAAAACGGATGTTGGCAGCATCTTGATTCTCTTTCCACGCATCCATAACAAATGCATCATTAACACTTAAACAAATAATGTCATCGATACCATGCTCACGAAATACCGCAGACAATTCGTTATAGCGGGGAAGGTGAGTGGATGAGCATGTTGGTGTAAACGCTCCTGGCAAAGCAAATACAATCACTTTTTTTTGAGCGAAGATGGTTTCCGTAGAAACATCTAACCAATCATTATTCTCACGAGTATGAAAAACAACAGCAGGTACAGCTTGGCCTTCTTTATTCTCTAACATTGGATAATCCTCAAGGGTTACTACACATTATGTTGCTATCAAAGGCCGTCTTACCAGAGATAGTGTTAGCACGGCCCTAACCGCGATTCATAAGTAGTATGCAGCACCCTCAAGAATAGTTAAAATCATTCTTATTTATCTTATTGATAGATTTTACCAATAAAAAAATATCAATAAACTTACCCATTATTCGTCTTTATTGGTCTAAACCAGTGCGCCCAGCCCACCAAGGCATCAACGCCACGGGTTTGGATCCACACTTTACCTTGTCCACTGAAACGACAAACGAACCCCTCCCCAGAGAAGAATAGGGACTTATAACCCCCCACCTTAGTAATCTTATAATCAAGGCCTTCGGTAAACCCTACGATATTCCCTGTATCAACCACGTAATCTTCAGTAATATCAATCTCAATAATAGCGCCATAGGTATTAAACCAAAGATCACCAACACCACTACAACGAATTAGAAACAAGCTTTCACCCGAGAAAAACCCTTTTGTTAACCCCTGCCATTTGGTTTCAACATTAACCTCTTTTGAACAGGCAACAAAAGCTGAGTTTTGTAGGAATATCGTTTGGTTATCCAAATACTGATGACTTAGATCTCCTGGTGCACCTGGGGCAATACCAATTTCACCAGGAGCACCCTCTGCAGTAAACTCATTAATAAATAGCGACTCTCCCGTCACCATTCGGCCAATACCACCTTTAAGTTTAGTCTTCATTTGAAGGTTGGTATCCATCGTTGCCATCGCGGAGGATTCAACTTTAATCATTTCGTTTGCAGGCAATTGAACGGTAACAAACCCATAATCAGGGTCACCTTCTATTGTAAAGCTCAGCCCACGGAATGTTTGCTCACCAACATCTTCAGAACTTACTGTTGCAGTAAATGGCACTGGGACTTCTACAGCTGTAATTTCTACTGCGGAACTCTCTACTGCGGAACTCTCTTTTGCAGAACCCCCTTCTGAATTTTCTATTGAGCTCTCAATATCACTTACGGTTGAACTCGTTGCTTCGTTTTCCCTAGCACTAGAAATAACAATACACTCAACGCCAATGCCAATAAGTGCCTCTTTAAACTGATCTGCTTTTTCTAACGTGATATCTTTTTTAATCGCAATAGGCGCTTTTTTAAATGTATTCTCAGCCTGGGCCACAGAGATAGAAAATAATTTCGCAAATGCTGGTATTGCGTCTTCTCGCTGTTGATATTCACTAATATCACCAGTAATTTTTACAGTATAAGTTTCCATATTCTTATCCTTCGTACGATCTCGTTAATGCAATCTTTGATACAGCCTCGTTTTACTTGACCCTTAACATTACGCTCGACGTTCTCGTAAACTGCTCGCCATCACTTTGCCAAAGCTACGAGGATTATGGGATTGACACCACACAGTCCCTTTCCCAGAAAACTTACACACCAATCCTTCACCACCTAACATTGATTGAATCCAACTACCGCCCGCTTTAGTAATAGAAAAATCCAACGTCTCATTAAATGCAACAATATGCCCACTATCAACGATATATTCACCATCGACTTCAACAGGATAAATAGCACCAAAAGAACTAACGATTACTTTTCCGTTACCACTTAAATTGACCCAAAAAACACTTTCCCCTGAAAATATTGATTTAAACCCCTGCCACCCTAGATCAATATCAATAGCATCTTCACAAGCCAAAAATGAGCTGCCTTGCACAATAAGATTTTCATTATCTAAATCTAAAGCAAACATATCACCCGACAACGCGGTACCTAACCACACTTCACCAGAACCATTTAAAGGTTCAAAATGATTAAGGAACAAGGACTCTCCGGCAATTTTACGTTTGATCGCTTTTAGTATTCCTCCACTTCCCTTTTTATGGGTTGTTGTGGTGATATCCATATTGCCACTCATGGCTATCATCGCGCCCGACTCCGCCGTACAGGTTTCGCCCTGTTGCAGGGTTACTTTGGCGGCAGTATTTCCTGGCTGATGTACAAATTCTACTTGCATCGTTATTGTCCTTTTCTACCTTAACGTATGATCTATAAAAACGAATGATTTACCGAAACTTACGTGTCACCAAAACTTAGGATTCAACCAACTGGTTAAACCAGAGATACTGCGAGTTTGAATAACTATTTTCCCTTTTCCTTCAACACGAGTCACCAAACCTTCGCCACCAAAAAAACTTGAAAAAATGCCACCCGCCAACTGTAACTTTAATTTTATAGAAGACTCATAAGCCACTAGATGGCTACTATCTACGATATATTCGCCATCAATTTCTTTTTCCACCAACGCCCCATAAGCACCATACCACACAGTCCCTTCACCACTCACGACCATACGAAACAGACCCTCTCGAGCGATCAATGAAGCAAACCCTGCCCAATTAAGCCCCATTTTTATGCCATCGGTACACGCTAAAAAAGCACCTGGTTGCAAATACAACATGTCACCACTCAGTTCCACACTCCGTATTTCTCCCGGTGTGGGCTGAACAATCGTTAACTGACGATTGCCATCGGTGTTATTCGTAAACCGACTGATAAACAGTGTTTCACCACCAAGAAATTTTCTAAGTATACCTTTCACAAACCCGCCATTAAGTCGCGCCGTTAAATCCAGATCTGCTGCCATACTGGACATAGCGTCGGATTCCGTAGTCAGCGTTTCTCCTGGTTCAAGTTCTACATCAATATAAGAAAAGGCTTTACTGCCTTTGATTTCAGTTTTCATAGATTCCCTCTTTCCCTAGGCTTAAATAGATTCGACAGACTCTGCTGACTCATTCGATACCATAAACTTCTTCACTGCCACTTTCAGCTCATCAAATTGCTCAACAAAGGCTAAATACGGCACATCGTTATTTTTTCTGCTTTTTTCCACTAACGACAAAATGTAGGCGATTCGCTCTTCTGTCGCAGGATGTGTACTTAATAAACCTTCTGCCGCTACCATTAACTCTCGGGTTGTTTCATCTTCCACTTTCGCTAATTGCTTTTCCTGTTCAGCCACCAGCTTTTCAAAAAAACTAGCCAAACCTCTAGGATCAATATTCGCCCGAGTCAGCAGCTCATAACCTTTAACATCCGCCTCTCGCTCAAACCCCCGAGAAAACTGCTGATTCAACAATAAGGGCGCAGCATCAGCTACCATTGCCAACAACCCACTCACATCACCTAATAATAGATCGATACTTAAATAGACACTAGCAGCGCTAATAATATTGCGAACACTATGCTGCTCTGTAACATGAGACAATTCATGGGCTAACACCCCCAACATTTCATCCGCAGAATCTGCAGCCAAAATCAGACCACTATTGATCACCACAAAACCACCCGGTAATGCAAAGGCGTTAATTTCAGGGTCATTAACAATAGAGAATTGTGGTGTAAAACGAGGGTTATCCAGAGCATTTAACAAGGAATCAACAATAGGAAGTAAGTGTTTTTTTGTATCCTCCTCCGACATTAACTGCTCGCCTATTTGATACTGAGCATAAACGGTTTCACCCATTTTACGCTCCCACTCTGCGGGAACTTGTTTAGCAGCAATACCGGTTAAGGTATCCATTGATGAAAACAACACCAAGGGGATCATCACAATCGCCACCAATACAGCAACCATCACAGAATAATTCAACCAACGAGTACGTTTGGCTTTTTGCAACTGCAAAGCAATAGAAGGCACATTTTGCAATAATGGATTATTCAGAATACGCCGGTCACTGGTGTAAAACGACCATGCTGGCTTAGACGAATGCCGGATAAAAACCAAACGATCACTGGCCCCGCCAAGAGAAAATTCGCAGCCCTCAATGGAGAAACTTTCATTTCTAACATCAGTGGCCCCAGGCTCAAAGCGAATCACACCTGAAGAAACCGTAATGACACCAGATGCTTTTCCATTGGGTAAACTTTTATGAAACCCGTGACCTTGATACATTCCATTGTGATCCGTACTTTCCATTTAACAACTCCAACTAAAATATTTATCGTCATTTGAAGATAGAACCAACTACTCAAAAGATATAGAAGCTTACTAATAGCACAGTATTTGACGTTCTATTTCAGAAATCTCTGAGGCAAGGACGCCGAAGAAAGCATACATGGATGTACTTGCTGCGCTTTCTGAAATAGAACGTCAAATACTGTGCGATCTCTGAGATCCGCCAATAAATATCGACTCTACCATAACCATCATAGGTTGCACTGTTCTTCTCAACAGGTAACATACAGACATTCTGCACACCCCCATGCACACGCTTATTAGGACCCACTTATGCCAACACGTATTATCTATCCCGGTACCTTTGACCCTTTCACCAATGGGCATCTAGATCTTATTGAACGCGCTGCTCGATTATTTGACCATGTCACTATATCCGTCGCTGACAGCAAAAAGAAAAACCCCTTATTTAGCCTAGAAGAGCGCATTGCATTAGCAGAGGAAGTCACCAGCCACTTGGACAACGTAGAAGTCAGTGGGTTTAGTGGATTGTTAGTTTTTCATTGCCAAGAAAAAAATGCCAACATGGTATTACGTGGTGTAAGAGCCGTTTCCGACTTCGAATACGAATTCCAACTCGCCACCATGAACCGTAATCTCGACAAAAGTATCGAAACTGTCTTTCTGACCCCCGATGAGGGCCTATCATTTATTTCCTCATCCTTAGTAAGAGAAATATCCGCGATGGGTGGAGATGCAGCACAATTTGTACCCAATGCCGTTGCAGATGCTTTGCGCAAAAAGCACCCCGCAAAATAAACCCACACAGCTTTTCGGTGGAAAAGTCCTCTCATACTGGTAAAATACAGTTTTTCTAAGCTGTAGAACCATCAAGAGAGTAGCAAATGGCACTTATTATCACCGACGACTGTATTAACTGTGACGTTTGCGAGCCAGAATGCCCCAATGAAGCCATTTTTGTGGGTGTAGAAATTTATGAAATTGACCCGAAGAAATGCACCGAATGTGTTGGGCACTATGATGAACCACAGTGCCAACAAGTTTGCCCTGTAGACTGCATCCCTCTTGATCCTGCAAACGTTGAAAATGAAGACCAACTGATGGAAAAGTACCATCAACTAACGGGATAATAACCCCTATTTATCCCAGCAATCCCGCGTTATGATGTTGACACCCTAGCCAGCTAACCACTTTAGGGTGTCATTCACTTTAGGATCATCATCATGGGATTACGCTACACCCTCGTTTTCGTTGCTGTCACATTATTATTTACCAGTGGCTGCCAACAATCACAATCGACTGCCCAAACCTCAACCCAATTTCCCGCTCAAGCATCAGTTGCAAGCGCACACCCGTTAGCGACTCAAGCAGGTATGGATATTTTAGCCGAAGGTGGTAACGCCTTTGATGCCGCAATCGCCGTGGCCTCCGTACTAGGTGTTGTTGAACCCTACAGTGCTGGCATCGGTGGTGGTGGTTTCTGGTTATTACATAGAGCCGCTGACGGCAAAGAAGTAATGATTGATGCTCGCGAGAAAGCCCCCCTTGCCGCCACTCACGATATGTATGTTAATAAAAAAGGCAAGGTTAACAGAGACTTAGCCGTCAACGGCCCCTTGAGTGCAGGCATCCCTGGTCAACCTGCCGCCTTTGCACATATCACCAATGCTTACGGTACCTTACCCCTAAATCGCACCCTTAAGCACGCAATACATCATGCAGATCAAGGCTTTCAAGTCGATCGAGTCTACTTACAGTTGGCAGCATATAGAGAAAAAGTGCTATCTCGCTTTCCTGAAAGCCACAGCACACTCGTTACCAACAACCTCACCACCGACACCGTTATCACACAAAAAGACCTTGCCCGAACCCTAAACACCCTCGCAACTAAGGGCAAAGCGGGGTTTTACCAAGGCCCCCTCGCGCAACAATTGGTTAACGGTGTTACCGAGGCCGGGGGAATCTGGCAACTAGATGACCTATTACAGTACAACGTCATTGAACGACAACCTATTACGTTTACCTATAATAACAACAACAGCCTCGTCAAAATTGTTTCCGCACCACCGCCATCCTCCGGAGGTGTTGCACTCGCGGAAATGTTTAATATGCTTGAGGCAATGGAATACCCATCACTTGACCCCCTTACACAACATCATGTTTTAGTTGAAGTTATGCGCCGAGCCTATCGAGATCGAGCAGAACACTTAGGCGATAGCGATTTTTACCCCGTACCCGTTTCTCAACTTATCGACCCTATCTACGGCCAAAACCTCGCAAAATCTATCAACCTATCAAAAGCCACCGATAGCAGCTCCCTTGGCAAATCTTACGGTAACCATAGCGGCACTCACACCACACACCTATCGGTCATTGATAAACACGGTAATTACGTATCAGCAACATTATCCATCAATTTACCTTTTGGCTCAGGGTTTACCGTGCCCGGCACAGGCGTATTGCTAAATAATGAAATGGATGACTTTTCCGCCTTACCTGGCTCTCCAAACGCTTACGGCCTAGTGGGTTCCCAGGCCAATGCTATTGCTCCTGGAAAACGCCCGTTATCCAGTATGACACCTACATTTGCTGAATTCACCGTTGATAACCACAAGCAAGTGGCCATTCTTGGAACCCCCGGCGGTAGCCGTATTATCACAATGGTATTCCTCGGACTATTAGAAGCTATTGAGGGTAAAACGCCTGAAGACTGGGTCTCTAGACATCGCTTTCACCATCAATATCTACCCGACGCCATCCAAATTGAACCTAATACTTTCTCAAAATTTGAAAAGGCTCAATTACAACGACTTGGCCACAAACTCAAACCTGTTGGCCGACGTTATGGCAATATGCAGGCTATTTTATGGAATCAACAAACAGGCAAAGTCTCTGCTGCGTCTGACCCAAGAGGTGTAGGAGAAGCTCGGGTCAAATGACCTAGCTATTCTTCAGACTAATAAACACAAAAAGCCCGCTGCTCCTATTGAGAACAGCGGGCTTTTTGTGTTTATTAGTCTGGCTATTTAGCTACGTTATTTGTCGAGCTACTTAACCATATGCTTAGTACCACAACCCAAACAACGCATAAATGTTGAACGAAAAGGGGTTCCTACCAAGGTGTCAGCAGCTTCTTTAAAATTGCCGCCTAATGCAGAGAAGGGGGAAGAAACAAGAAACACCACCGCTCCAAGTGCAGTAGCACCAAACATTAACGGTCTAACCAATACAAGATCGGCCGTCATTTCAGCACCTGATGGGCGTTCAGTTATGGACTCCGCCACAGCAATTCCTGGAAGCGCGGTCATAATTATCATGATAACTACTAACATGTTCGCTTTTATATTTTTTTTCAGGCCGCGCATATTACTATCCTCATTAACCTATTTTGTTTCAGTATAAACACAACATTCAGGGTTTTCAGCCCAAGAATGAAAGAAAACGCTATTTTTGCTACAGGCACCTCTAAATATTGCCTTTATTTTATTAAGTTTGGCAGAATTTACAGAAAACGGTAGATCTTTGTCCAATACGTATCTCATGCAGTATCCGATCACAGGCAACACAGGGCATATCACCCCGACCATAGACCTGTAGCTCCTGCTTAAAATACCCGGGTTTGCCATCGCCTCCCACAAAATCCTTTAACGTCGTACCACCTTGCTCAATCGCCCTAGCCAGCACCTCCTTGATGCATTCAACTAACCGCCTATAGCGTTTTTTTGAAACCTTACCCGCTAATCGCTTAGGGTGAATCCCCGCCTGAAACAATGCCTCATTGGCATAGATATTACCCACGCCAACCACAATATGACTGTCCATGATAAACGTCTTAATGGGGCACTTCTTGCCTCGAGATTTTTGCCACAACGTCTCTACGTCAAAGGCATCCGTTAACGGTTCTGGCCCTAGCTTTTCAATAAGTTTATGGTTTTCTGGTGGTTCATCTGTCCATAACCAGGCACCAAAGCGACGAGGGTCCGTATAGCGCAATATATCACCAGACGATAGTCGCAAATCAACATGGTCATGGAACAATGGTGGCTCACTTTTTGGCACCATACGTAAACTTCCAGACATTCCAAGGTGAACCATCACCGTACCCTTAACCGTTCGTATCAACAAATATTTACCACGGCGCTCCACAGCATCAATCTTCAAACCTTTGATAGCACTAAGCTCTTCCGATACAGGCCAGCGTAATTTAGGCTGCCTTACAACAATAGAACGGATTTTTTGGCCTTTTAAAAACGGTTCTATTCCTCTTCGTGTGGTTTCTACTTCCGGTAACTCAGGCATCGTTATAGAATTCTCTACTTAGTTTGGTCCACCACAGTTTACAGGGTTTTGCATAAGATGATGAGTTTGGGCGTAGATACCGGCGGCACGTTTACCGATTTTGTATTACTTGATAACGGATCACTACGCATACACAAAGTGCTTTCCACCCCCAGCGCCCCTGAACAAGCGATTCTACAAGGCATCACTGACATGGGGCTAATGGATGCAGCCACATCAGGCCAGCTACGCATCACCCATGGCAGCACGGTTGCAACCAACGCCGCTCTTGAAAACAAAGGAGTTAAAACAGCTTTTGTCACCAACAAAGGTTTTGCTGACATCCTCACCATTGGACGCCAAGCACGCGCCGAGCTATACAACTTACAGCCTAACCCCACCCTCATTCCAGTAGATAAAGCACTGTGTTTTGAAACTGGCGGGCGGCTCGATGCCAATGGTCAAGAAACATCCCCCCTTAACAAAACCGATATCAACATCCTCATTGACGCAATCAAAGCAGCAAAACCCGATGCTATCGCCATCTGCCAACTTTTTTCCTATCTTAATCCAGCAACAGAAAAAGCCATTGAAGCAGCGCTCACACCGCTAGCTTACGTGAGCCGCTCCTCGGAGGTATTACCCACCAGCGGAGAATATGAACGGGGTATAGCGACTTGGCTTAACGCAAGCCTTGGCCCTTTGGTGAAACGTTATGTAGACCAACTTCGACAAGCTCTACACCCAGCGAATATTGCCGTAATGCAATCTACTGGAGGGACCATCGATGCTAAACAAGCCGCAGATCACGCCGTCAACATGCTGTTATCCGGGCCTGCAGGAGGCCTATCCGGCGCTCGCTTTATGGGCAAAGCCAGTAACACGGCTAACCTACTCACCTTTGACATGGGAGGCACCTCTACTGACGTAGCAACTATCCAAGGGCACATCAAACTCACCACAGAAGGTCATATCGGCCCCTGGCCTGTTGCTGTCCCCCAAGTAGATATGCATACCATCGGCGCTGGCGGCGGCTCCATCGCCTATATTGATGATGGCGGCTTATTACAAGTCGGCCCAGAGTCTGCAGGCGCCTATCCAGGGCCTGCCTGTTATAAAAGGACCACTAACAACGAACAAAGCAGTAAACCTATCCAGCCCACCGTAACAGACGCCAATGTGATACTGGGGCGATTACGCCCAGAGCTTTTTCTCGGTGGCAATATGACTCTCGACGTCAGCGCAGCCCAACAGGCACTACAGCCCCTAGCTAAGAAGCTAAACCTTAACCTTACAGACATTGCACAAGGCATAATCGATATTGCCAATGATCACATGGCAAGCGCTCTACGGGTCATCTCCGTACAACGAGGAGTCGACATCCAGCAGTTTCACCTGTGTAGTTTTGGCGGAGCAGGGGGGTTACACGTTTGCGCGCTCGCCGATGCCCTACAAATGGAAAAAGCATTGGTACCGATTCATGGCGGGGTGCTTTCAGCGTTTGGTATGCTGACCTCAGTGAAGGAGCGCCAATTATCACAAGCGATTTCAGGCATCATTCCCTCTCATATTAATAACAATACAAACGCCCAACTCAGCCCCGAAAAAATCCAACAACACTGCGACCTATTAATCTCAGAAGGTACTAAAGCACTGTTACTAGAAGGCATCGACAAAACATCAATTACTACCACATGCTCCTTAGATCTACGCTATCAAGGTCAATCGTTCTTTCTCAATGTACCTTGGATGAAATATGAAATTGAACACGGGAAAGGGGCACTAGCATCTATCGCACAGGCTTTTCATCAACAACACCGCCACCGATATGGACACGCACTAAGCATAGATATTGAGTTAGTTAACGTGCGTATTGCATTAACAGGCCAACAGCCCTCCATTGAACTACCAGTCATTCCCACACAGCCAGAAGCAAAGCCAACCATTACTGCAGAAGGGGATCACATATATCAACGGGCTGACCTAGTGGCAGGACAAATGATCCATGGCCCAGCACTTATCGCCGAAACAGTATCCACGACTTACATTGACAATAGCTGGTGCGGTTACATTGATCCGGTTGGGAATATTCTTCTTACAAAAAGCGCTACTCCACCATAGAGTGTTGTGCCACATCCGACCATTCCAATGCTTTTAAATAAATAACCCATAGATCGTCGGCTTCAAGACCTTTCATTATGGCATGATCAAAGTCACCGGTTTCATATGCTTCAACCATCCGTAATACGGCACCAATATCACCACCGCCCGTCAATAACGCCAACTCCAACTCTGCAGACAATGGCATTTGCTGCACAATATCTTCCAATGGCTTATCTAATAACGCATCCAGCAATGACAGTAATCCTGCGGTAAAATAACCTCCACTGAACTGCCGATTGAGCTTTTCTGCAACTAACTCGCACATCTTCCCACGAACAATCGCGGTAACTAACAGCTCATTGGGTTTGTTATCCATCGCGGAAAAAACCAACATCCCAGCCCAACGACGTAACTCATAAGCCCCCAAGATAACGATGGTATCCGCAATAGTTTTAATGGTTCGCGTCAAACCAAAAGAAGCTGAATTAACCACTCGAAGCAACTTATAAGATAATCGAGGGTCTTGGCAAATAATACGCTCTACACGCTCAATATCGTAATCATCCGTACTTAACTCCGCCAACAATGCCGTGATAACCATACCGGACGCGGGCACACTCTCCCCTGACATCACATGGGGTTTACATAAAAAATACCCCTGAAAGTAGTCAAACCCCATTGTACGATACAGCTCAAACTCTTCATGGGTTTCAACTTTTTCTGCCAATAACTTACCTTCGATATCGCCAACAAGACGCAACTTTGCAACTTGCTCCTTAACGCCACTCACCCCTAAATCCATGACATCTAACTTAATAAAACTGGCCTTAGGAATTAAAGGCTTCCATTCATCACTGTAAATGAAGTCATCCAATGCAACACGATAACCCACATCAACAAGGTTTTTTACCTCCTGAATAACGTCCTCATTCACTAAAACATCTTCTAAGATTTCAGGAATCAATAACTTTTGCAGCCCTTTCGGTAACTGGCCTGATGTCAGAATATCTTGAGTGATATTCACCAATGCTGGATGGCCACTAGTGATTTTTTCTAACCCTATTTCTGAAAAAGCATTCACCAAAACCTGCATTGTTGCTTCATTAGCGTCACCCATAGATTCAGCGCTATTCACCATACTTCCACGGTATAGCAGCTCATACGCAACTACGTTGAGGTTACGATCAAATACAGGTTGTCGGGCTAAATATACATCCATAAGCGATTCTTAGTTAAATTGTTATCTCATCACACATACACCATTACTCAGTGTGGCAGATAATCACTAACCGTAAACCCAAGAACGTTTATTTCATAAGGAAGGGGGGATTCATGCCAAAAAGAAAGGCCGCCTTACTAAACTATAAAAGCTAAGACATAAAACTATCCTTAACATCCAGACACAATAAAGCCGCTATGAGATACCTCATAACGGCTTTATCAGCAAATTAAGCTATTAATGGAGCCTACTTAATTTTTGCTTCTTTAAACTCAACATGCTTACGAACAACGGGGTCGTATTTCTTAAACGCCATTTTTTCGGGCATGGTACGCTTATTTTTATCGGTAGTGTAATAGTAACCAGTACCGGCTGTTGAAACTAACTTTACCTTCTCACGCATAATCCTATTCCTTACACTTTCGCGCCGTTAGCACGGATGTCTTTAAGCACCTTATCGATACCAAGCTTATCGATGATACGCATACCTTTGGCTGAAACACGTAGTCTTACAAAACGCTTTTCACTTTCAACCCAGAAACGGTGGTGGTGCAAGTTAGGCTCAAAACGACGACGAGTCTTGTTATGAGCGTGCGATACATTATTTCCAGTTACGGGCCGCTTACCGGTAACCTGACAAACTTTAGCCATTCTTCAATCTCCAAATACTGGCAAAACAGCCCATACAATGGGTATAAACTGTGCAAGCCAGAAAGAAAGTCCTGACTCACCTAAAATTGGGTGCGCCTTTATAACAGAACCATGCATTGATAGCAAACATTTCAATTATAATTCAACTACAAAAGCCCACGCTCTGCAAAAGACACAACCTCGTCATCCCCCACTATCATGTGGTCTAAGACCCTAACATCCACAAGATTTAGTGCTTTTACCAATCTTTCAGTAATTTGTTGATCCGATTGACTAGGTTCAGCAATTCCCGACGGGTGGTTATGTGCAAAAATCACAGCAGCGGCATTAGAAGCCAGGGTTTGCTTAACCACCTCTCTCGGATATACCGATGCACCATCAATTGTTCCATAAAATAACTCTTTGTAGTCTAAAATACGATGTTGATTATCCAAATACACGCACGAAAACACTTCATGGCGATAAGCGCGCATTTTAGCTTTTAAAAACTGCTTAATTTTCTCTGGGCTAGTAATCGCATCCCCGGCATCAATACTTTTTTCCAAATACCGTTTTCCCACTTCCAAAGCCGCTTGTAGCTGAACATATTTTGCTGGCCCCATGCCATGAACCTTTGAAAACATCGCCAAGTCTGCATCCAAAAGCTGTCGCAAATCGCCAAACTCGCTCAGCAGCTCTCTAGCAAGGTCTACTGCTGTCTTCCCAGCAACACCTACCCGTAAAAAGATTGCTAGTAATTCGCCGTCAGACAGGCTTTCAGGGCCCATCTGAAGCATTTTTTCACGGGGACGCTCTTCTACAGGCCAATCCGTAATCGCCATAATCACTCTCCTTGTGTTTGCTTCTTTGACTGCAAAGTTCTAACAACACAGACCTATAAACCACAAATACCTTGAGCATTTTTATACAAGAGAACATAAAATAACAAAAATAATTAGCGCTCAGGCACACAAACCCTTATTGTTTATGGTAAATACTCACTAACCCCATAACACGCAACATTAGGCAGGAGGATAATCGAACTATGCAACGATTGGCAAATAAACGTATCGTTTTAGGAGTAACCGGCGGTATTGCCGCTTACAAAAGCGCAGAACTGATTCGACGTTTAATTGATGCCGGCGCAGAAATCAGGGTTGTTATGACCAAGGCTGCTCAAGAGTTTATTACGCCATTAACACTTCAAGCATTGTCCGGTAACCCGGTACACGTAGCGCTGCTAGATACCGAAGCTGAAGCTGGCATGGGCCATATTGAACTAGCTCGCTGGGGTGACGCCCTGCTAATCGCCCCAGCCAGCGCTGATTTCATTGCCCGTCTAACCCACGGCCATGGTAATGACCTACTAACCACCCTATGCCTTGCTACACGCTGCCCCATTCATATTGCACCAGCGATGAATCAGGGCATGTGGGCGTCCACCGCCAATCAAAACAACATTCAACAACTAGAAACTAACGGCATCCACCTTATTGGGCCAGGTTCCGGTTACCAGGCATGTGGTGACATTGGCCTTGGCAGAATGTCAGAGCCCAATGATATTGCCCAAATTCTTGCCGACAGCTTTCAAACCGGTAGCCTCGCGGGAACTCAAGTGGTAATCACTGCCGGCCCCACACGAGAAGCCATCGACCCAGTACGATATATCAGCAACCATAGCTCTGGAAAGATGGGCTTTGCATTAGCAGAAGCCGCTCGGGATGCAGGCGCCATTGTCACTTTAATCGCAGGCCCTGTGAACCTCGCAACCCCTGATCGCGTTAACCGTATCAATGTAGTCAGTGCAGAAGACATGTTGGTGGCAACAACAGAATGCCTTGATACTCTTGCGATGAATCGCAATACATCTGAAGCATCCATACCTAACACCCAAAACGCTATCATTTTTATTGGCACCGCAGCCGTTGCTGATTATCGCCCTGACACCAGCGCCACTCAAAAAATCAAAAAAACACAAGGCAATCCCAACCTCACCTTACAACTCATTGAAAATCCAGATATTATCGCCGCCGTTGCGCAACGAGACCCCAAACCATTTACCGTTGGTTTTGCCGCTGAAACACAAAATGTATTGGACTATGCCAACGACAAAATCACGCGTAAAAATCTCGATATGATTGTCGCAAACGATGTTAGCAACAAAGAGATTGGCTTTAATAGCGACCTTAATGCCGTCACCATTATTTGGCCCGAAGGAAATAAAGCCATCGATGTTGCCAGCAAATCCATCATTGCTAGCGCGATCATTCAACAGATCAGCCTACAATTATAAACACTGCTAAGCTTCTATATACGGCCAGTTATAAACACGTAATTACAGGCCTACAGATACAGAGAAAGCTACACGTAAACAGCACGTTATAAACGATGGCTACCACATAACCCCATCAGGCATCAGGAACAACAATGGGATTATTAAAAAAGAAAAGTAACAAAATGGACGAGGCTCAAGTGCAGGGCCAACCGTCGGCACCTATCAACCCCGCGCTAAAAGCACAAAAGTTTTCGTTATTTACTAAGTTCACACCCAGCATATTTGGCAGCACTATTGCCGTCATTGCATGCGCGGGGGCATTATATTATTTACTAGCAATCCAAGCCGCACAGCAAAATAACGAGATTGTGGGTAAAAGTATTGCTAAATCATATAGTGAATACATTTCCCAGCAGCTGTTTGTATTAAATGCATCTCTTGAAACATTCAGCCAACAACCCAAATTAACAGAAGCTATTGCCGCAAAGAATACCAAAGAGCTATCCAGCATCGTACGTGACGCAAAGAAGATATTACCCTTTGTCACCAACATCCACATTTACCCAAAAGGTAAAGCCAAAAAAGATGCTACCAGCACTCCGCCTGTTAGCTATGCCCAATTGGATATGATTCGTAGGGCAGAAAAAAACAAGTCTCCATCTCCCGAGGTCCATACCCAAAACAAAGTTCGCTACCTGAATTATGCTACCCCTATCAAACAAGATGACAAAATTATTGGCAGCTTATTGGTTAACTTCCGCTTACAAGACATTTTATCGGTCATACCGGAACTTGACTCAGATGCAGGTTACATTGAGATTGCCCAGCAATTTGATACCAGCAAACCGCAGGTAATACACAAAAGTGGTAATGTAAAATTCAAAAATGGCCCAAGCATATCCATTCCATCAGGTAATGGGTATTGGATCGCCATTTATTACCCATCAAATATCATTAATTCAACAGACTCTCTGACTCCCATTATTGCCTCTATTGTTGGTGTCAGTGCAGTTATTTCTCTCGCTTTAAGCCTGATTTCACTATTACTTGTTAGTAAAGCACTCGAGTCCAATGCAACCCGGTTAACCAGCGCGTTTAACGCAATGACATCCCACGAAAAACACAATGCAACATTTACCCTCAGTATTTTCACATCGTTGCACCAAACTATCGAACGCCTATTTCGGGATTATGATTCTCACATGCGTCACTCGGCGTTGAAAAATAAAGACACCAGCACCCATAATAACAAGAATGACTTTGACACCGACTATCAAGACAGCGATGTATTGGATATTGATATCTCAGAGGATGACACAAACCTCATGGGTGGTGCTGAATCTGACGACGACAATCCTTTAGCGGTAATTGATGAAGATCCAGACATGATGGATTTGGATGACCTTGGGTTGGACGAAGTTGACCTTGCTGAAAGTGCCCCCGAAGAAACCATGTCAACTGATGGTATGGATATTAGTAGTGAAAGTGTACCTGCTGAAATTTTTAGAGCTTACGATATTCGTGGCATCATCAATCAAAACCTTAATGAAAATATCGCTAACATGATCGGAATGGCTGTTGGTAGCGAAGCACAAAGCCAAGGCCAAACCAGTATTATTGTTGCTAGAGACGGCAGACTTTCCAGCCCCGAACTCGCCCAAGCACTCACTCAAGGGCTGATTACCAGTGGCATGAAAGTTATTGATATTGGTCTTGTGCCTACCCCCGTATTGTATTTCGCCACCCACACACTGGGCAGCCAATCTGGCGTTATGGTAACCGGCAGCCACAATCCGGCCAATTACAATGGTTTTAAAATTGTTATCGCCAATCAGGCTCTAGCCAACGAACAAATTCAGGCCTTAAAACAACGCATTGATAACGGTCAATTATCTCAAGGTGCCGGTAGCTACGAGCAAGCTGACATCAGCGCTGATTACCTTGACCGTATTACCAACGATGTTGTTCTCGCAAAGCCCATGAAAATTGTGATTGATTGCGGCAACGGGGCAACAGGTAATTTAGCGCCTAACTTGCTAGACACCCTGGGCTGTACCGTATTAACGTTAAACAGAGAAATAGACGGCAATTTCCCTAACCATCATCCTGACCCCAGCAAACCTGAAAACTTACAACAACTTATTGATACCGTACAAAAAGAGGGCGCAGAACTTGGCATTGCTTATGACGGCGATGGCGACCGACTCGGTGTTGTTACTCCTGATGGAAAAATAATTTGGCCCGACAAATTGCTGATGTTATACGCCAAAGATTTACTATCACGCAATCCAGGGGCAGATATTTTATATGACGTAAAATGCACACGAGATATTGCTGAACTGGTCAGCAACATGGGTGGCAGAGCCATCATGTGTGAAACAGGGCACTCCCTGGTAAAAGCAAAAATGCGTGAAACTGGAGCCGTTGTTGGTGGTGAATTTAGCGGTCACATCTTCTTTAACGATCGATGGTACGGCTTTGATGATGCGCTTTATAGTACCGCTAGATTATTAGAAATCCTATCCATGGAGCCCATTGATGTCGTAGAGGTATTTGCGGAATTTCCAGAAAAAGTCAGCACACCGGAAATACACATCCCCGTGTCTGAAAGCGAAAAATTTGATATTGTTCACCGCATTCAAGAGCAAGCACAATTCCCTAACGGTAATATGATTACTCTCGACGGCATTCGTGTAGACTTCTCTGACTCATGGGGACTATTACGCGCATCAAATACAACACCCAACTTAGTGGCGCGCTTTGAAGCTGATGATGAAGATGCATTAGCAAATGTGCAATCGATCTTTAGAGAACAAATTTTACAAGCACAACCTAGTATTTCATTACCGTTTTAGCGCACTTAGCACTAACAAAATACAACACTACCTCGACCTAAATAGCAGTTACATAATGACATTAGAAAAAGACCAAGCTTTAAACATTGCCGACGTTCTCACCAAGGCACTACCCTACATTCAACGCTTCACAGGCAAAACTATTGTTATCAAGTATGGCGGTAATGCCATGACCGATGACAACCTAAAAAATAGCTTCGCCCGCGATATCGTATTAATGAAATTGGTAGGCATCAACCCTGTAATTGTTCATGGCGGTGGCCCTCAAATTGGCGACCTTCTAGAAAAAATTGGCAAGGAAAGCCACTTTGTGGAAGGTATGCGTGTCACTGACAGTGAAACCATGGACGTTGTAGAAATGGTACTTGGTGGCTTGGTTAACAAGTCCATCGTTAGCCTTATCAATAACAACGGCGGCAAAGCTGTTGGCTTAACAGGCAAAGACGGTGGACTACTACAGGCTAAAAAGCTGCACATTTCAAAATTTTCTCCCGACCTTAACGCTCCCGAAATTATCGATATCGGCCACGTAGGTGAAGTGGAATCCGTCAACACTGAAGTAGTTGACATGTTAGTGCACGGTGATTTCATTCCCGTCATTGCACCTATTGGTGTTGGAAACGACGGTGCGTCTTATAATATCAACGCCGATTTGGTTGCCGGAAAAATTGCTGAGGTTTTGAATGCAGAAAAGTTAATTCTATTAACCAATATCGCAGGACTACAAGACAAGTCTGGCAACATTCTGACAGGATTAAATAGCGAACAAGTGGACGTATTAATTCAAGACGGTACCATCTATGGCGGCATGTTACCGAAAATCGGTTGCGCCCTAAGCGCAGTGAAAAGTGGTGTAACTAGCTCACATATCATTGACGGACGAGTCCCTCATGCCGTATTGCTTGAACTCTTCACTGATGAAGGTGTAGGCACTTTGATCACAAACACCTGATCACTAATACCTGCTCAACAACACCGAATAACAAATATCTAAAATCCCATAGATAACAAAACCAGCGACACCGTACTATGCAAAACCCAACGCAAAAGGTCTCTCGTAAAGACCAAATACTTCAAGCCCTTGCCGCCATGTTAGAAGCCTCTCCTGGAGGTAGAATAACAACCGCAGCACTAGCCAAAGAAGTTGGCGTATCAGAAGCCGCCCTATATCGGCATTTTCCAAGCAAAGCAAAAATGTTCGAAGGGCTGATCCTTTTTATTGAAGAGTCCATTTTCTCGCGCGTGTCACTGATTCTTAAAGAAGAGATATCTGCGCTAGATCAATGCCAGCAGCAGCTACATTTGTTATTAACCTTTGCAGAGCGAAACCCCGGTATCACCCGCATACTCACAGGTGATGCTATCACGGGCGAATCGGAACGACTCAGAGAACGTATTGTTCAGTTTTTTAATCGTTTTGAAACCCAGCTCAAAACCACGTTAAGGGAAGCTGAGATTAAGGAAGGTAAAAAAACAGTACTACCTGCTGGGCAAACTGCGAATCTGATTCTATCAACAGCGGAAGGTCGTATTTGCCAATATGTACGCAGTGGATTTGAGCGTAAACCCACAGATAACTGGGACGCACAATGGAGTCTGTTATCACAGACCCTGTTTAATCCAATGATATAAGTTGCGGCATTACGGTGCTAAAACAACAAGCAAAGAGCGCCCCATAAACAAGGGCCAATGTATTCGTAAAAACGTTTATTTTCGCCCTTGTTCAATCAATACTTTTAAACGCTCAATATCCTTAGCGTAAGATTCACGGACCCCCACCTTTTCTTTTTCTTTCTCTGTGTTGGTTTCTTCTAACTTATCGATTTGACGTTCAAAACGTTCAATTTTATCTAGCAGATGTTCTGCAACATCTTCCCCTGCACGCTCCTGAATGGCCGCTTTCTCTTGGGTAACATCATACTCAGAGCGTAAACGTGCAATATTGCTTTTATTGATGCTAATAATTACATCTAACGCTTCAATTTTTCGCTCTCTAGCACGCTCTGCATCTTCAGGGTG
Organism: Gammaproteobacteria bacterium 42_54_T18; assembly: GCA_002163245.1. Taxonomy (GTDB): domain Bacteria; phylum Pseudomonadota; class Gammaproteobacteria; order Pseudomonadales; family Ketobacteraceae; genus 42-54-T18. Next base: position 96,698 of record MAAL01000194.1, read on the forward strand.
ACTAAAAATAGTTAACAATCGTTGATCTGCTTTTACCTGTAAAGCCTCTTGCAACACCCTTTGCTTACGCTCACCTTTACTGCCATCCCTAAGGGTAATCTCTTCTTCCGTTAACTCTCGAGGCACCACTTTAACCACCTGCCCATGACGGTTCAGTATGCTGTAACCCTTGGATATCAACTCAGGAGGGATGCGATCATTAAGCACAACGCGACCATGCTCATCGTTGTAGCGATAAAGCTTCCCAGAGTCCGCTAATGCTAACGGTGAAAGCAAACCCAACATCGCTATGCAGAATGCGAGTTTTCGGAGCATAAAATAATTTACCTTCATAACCAATAATGACGTTAATATTAAATAATAGTAATACTAAATAGAGTAGCAACGTATTTTAGGAATAATAACGTATTTTAGACGACAAATGCAGGAAACAGTTCATATCTCCAATCCCGACATAGAATCACGAAATATCAACGCCCCTGTATTTAAGGGGCGAGCTAACACTCATTCACTAAATACCATACTTCTCTCGATATGCCTGGATATTTTGCAAATGCTGGGCATATTCGCCTTTTTTATCCTCAACAGATGCCAAATACTCCGTTACCTGGGCTAGTGTTACCACACTAACCACTGGGATCCCGAAGTCACGTTCCACTTCTTGAATCGCAGATAACTCTCCTTTACCACGCTCTTGACGATCCAATGCAACCAACACACCGGCCGATTTTGCATTGGTCTGAGCAATGATTGCCATAACTTCCCTAATGGCGGTTCCTGCTGTGATGACATCATCAATTATCAGCACACCGCCTTCTAAGGGTGCACCAACTAACGAGCCGCCTTCACCATGAGCTTTGGCTTCTTTGCGATTAAAACACCAAGGTACATCCATATTATGGCCATCAGCTAAAGCAATTGCCGCTGCAGATGCAATAGGAATACCTTTGTAAGCAGGACCAAAAAGAACATCAAAAGCGATGCCTGACTCTTTTATCGCCTCAGCGTAATAACGTCCTAACTTTGCCAATGCCAGCCCACTATTAAACAACCCCGCATTGAAGAAATACGGGCTAGTACGACCAGACTTTAAGGTGAACTCCCCAAAACGTAACACGCCTTGGGATATAGCAAACTCAATAAACTCTTTTTGATATGCTTTCATCGTGACACTCATATTTCGATCTTAACTCCGATCTTAACTACGCCCATAACTTACCAACCAAGCGCTTCTTGTTGTAACTGAACCAACTCTTTGATGCCTTTCTCTGCAAGATCCATCATTGCATTCATTTCATCGCGGCTAAACTCATCAGCTTCTGCAGTACCTTGAACTTCAACAAAACCACCGTGCTGGGTCATTACCACATTCATATCAGTGTCTGCATTAGAGTCTTCTGGGTAATCAAGATCTAAGACTGGCTCACCCTTATAAACACCAACAGAAACCGCTGCAACAAGACGCTGTAAAGGGTCTTGTTTGATTTTTTTGTTGTTCAACATCCACGTCAACGCATCAACCAACGCCACACAACCACCGGTAATAGACGCAGTACGAGTGCCTCCGTCAGCTTGAATCACATCACAATCGATAGTGATGGTATTTTCACCTAACATTTTTAAATCAACCGCCGCACGTAAAGAACGCGCCACCAAACGACTAATTTCTAAAGTACGGCCACTTTGCTTACCGCGCGCCGCTTCTCGATTCATTCGAGAATTCGTAGAACGTGGCAACATACCGTATTCAGCAGTAACCCAACCTTTGCCTGTACCCTTTAAAAACCGAGGAACGCCATCGGTAGCACTCGCAGTACAAATCACTTTGGTATTACCAAACTCAATCAATACAGACCCTTCGGCATGGCACGTATAGTTACGGGTAATTTTTACATCTCTTAATTGGTCTGGGCTTCTACCGCTAGGTCGCATAGTCAAATCCTAAATACAGGGGGGGAAGGAATAAAGGCCGTAGTATACCTGTTCTTAACGTATAATAGAGCGATAAATTGCCTCAACATGGTTTTCCAAATCTATGAATCAGCCCCAAGAGCAGCTTGTTGTCATTGGCAATGGCATGGCCGGCATGAAAACAGTCGAGATATTGCTCTCCGCTAACCCCGACAAATACAATATCACCGTGTTTGGTGCCGAACCTTACGGCAACTACAACCGAATCATGTTATCCCCCGTACTCTGCGGTGAAAAAGATATCAAAGACATCATGATTAATGATCGTCAATGGTATAGCGACAACAACGTCACCTTGCACGCCGGCCCCTCCAAAGAAGTCGTTGGCATCGTACGATCAACCAAACATGTCATCGCCAAAGACGGCTCCCGGGTCCCTTATGACAAACTACTCATCGCTACCGGCTCCAACCCGTATATATTGCCAGTTCCCGGGCACGATCTAGAAGGCGTCATTGGGTTTCGAGATATCTACGATGTTAAAAAGATGGTGGCTTACAGCGAACAACGCAAATACGCCATTGTCTTAGGTGGTGGATTATTAGGCCTAGAAGCTGCCAATGGTCTAGCGCAACGAGGTATGCACGTTACGGTAGTGCACAGCCGCCAAACACTACTGAATCGCCAACTTGATAGCCACGCCGGTAAATTATTACAACAAGCATTAGAAGCTCGAGGGGTGAATTTTAAACTCAACGTGCAAACCCAGGAAGTTAAGGGGGATGCTAACGGTCACGTTGAAGCCGTGCACTTTAGCGACAACGACACCTTACCTTGTGATTTATTTGTGATGGCAATTGGTGTTCGCCCCAATATGGCCTTGGCAAAAACAGCCGGTATTCATTGTGATCGCGGCATCGTGGTTAGTGATACCTTACAAACCTACGACCCCAGTATCTATGCGGTGGGGGAGTGTATTCAACACCGAGAAAACACCTTTGGACTCGTCGCCCCGCTGTTTGACCAAGGCAAAGTATGCGCAAACCATCTAGCTGGGCATGGCGTGGCGGAATACTTCACTTTACCAACCGCCACCAAACTCAAAGTAACGGGTATTAATCTGTATTCGGTGGGTAACTTTGAAGAGAATCAAGATACCGAATCACTGATTTTTGAAGACAAAAAACTTGGGGTTTACAAAAAAATTGTGCTTAAGAATAACCAATTGACCGGTGCGGTGCTCTATGGAGACACCCGTGACGGCCCCTGGTACCAGGAGTTATTAGAAGAACAGCACAACATTAGTGACCTGAGAGAAACCCTGTTGTTTGGCCCAGCTGAAGAACCTTCTCAACCGGAGGAATCAGCGCCATGAGCCAACCATTACAGTACACCCCTCCTGCCCGTAAGATCATCAAAACCACCTGTGCCTATTGTGGTGTTGGCTGTGGGGTATTAGCCAATATTGATGAAAAAAGCCGCAGCATTCAGGTAGAAGGGGATCAAAGTCACCCGGCAAACTACGGTAAACTATGCTCCAAAGGTTCCGCTTTAGCAGAAACTGTCACGTTAAAAAATCGCTTACTCAAGCCCTCGATTAATCAGCAGGAATGTAGCTGGGAACAGGCCATTGATGAGGTTTCTCATCGATTTACCCAGATCATTCACGACCATGGCCCCGACGCCATCGCATTTTATGGCTCCGGCCAATTGCTCACCGAAGACTATTATGTGGCCAATAAATTGATGAAGGGATTTATTGGCAGTGGCAATATGGATACCAATAGCCGCCTCTGTATGTCATCAACCGTAGCAGGGCAAAAACGCGCCTTTGGCAGCGACACCATGCCCGGCAGTTATTCCGATATAGAACGTGCAGACCTTATTGTATTAATTGGATCCAACACCGCTTGGTGCCACCCTATATTATTCCAGCGTATTCGTGTCACTAAGGAAAAACGCCCTCACGTTAAAGTAGTAGTCATTGACCCAAGAGAAACCATTACCTGCGATATTGCCGACCTGCATTTACCTCTAAAAATAGGCTCTGATGTCGCGTTATTCCAAGGATTGTTACATTACCTCGATCAGCACCAACACCTTGATCAAGCGTTTATCACTGAACACGTGGAAGGGGTTCAGGACAGCCTAGATTCCGCAAACAACGACAACATTCAACATACTGCCAATCTCTGCAATATACCTGAAACCTCACTCACTCAGTTTTATCAATGGTTTGCGGATACCGGCAACACATTATCGCTCTATAGCCAAGGTGTTAACCAATCCAGCGCCGGCACCGATAAAGTCAATGCCATTATTAATTGCCACCTGGTTACCGGTAAAATTGCGAAACCCGGCATGGGGCCGTTCTCACTCACCGGGCAACCTAACGCCATGGGGGGGAGAGAGGTTGGAGGCTTAGCGCATCAATTAGCCGCTCACATGGACTTTGCAACACCCGGAGATATCGACCGTGTTGCCCGGTTTTGGCAGGCCGACAACATCGCTCGCCACAAAGGGCTTCCTGCCGTTGAGCTATTTGAGAATGTTGCCAACGGCAAAATAAAAGCCATCTGGATTATGAGCACAAATCCGATCGTCAGCATGCCCAACGCTAACAAAGTCCGCCAAGCGTTACAGCAATGTGAGTTTGTCGTGGTATCCGATTGTGTTCTTAATCAGGATACCTGCGCGGTGGCCAATGTATTACTACCAGCAGCAGGCTGGAGCGAAAAAGATGGTACGGTCACCAACTCAGAGCGTCGCATTTCTCGCCAGCGGGCACTATTTCCTTACGCAGGAGAATCAAAACCAGACTGGTGGATTATTACAGAAGTTGCCAAAGCGATGGGGTTTGCAGAAGCATTCCCATATCAAAAACCTGCAGACATCTTCCGTGAACACGCCCGCTTATCGGGTTTTGAAAATCATCAAGAAGACCGCTTTCGCGTTTTTAATATTTCAGGTTTAGCTGATCTTAGCGATCAACAGTATCAAAACCTATTACCGATTCAATGGCCCATCTTACCATCAACATCACCAGACGATGTTAATGGTACCCAAAGAGCGTTTGCTGATTTTCAATTCAGCACGCCATCAAAAAAAGCCCAATGTATTCCCTTACAATACCGCAGTCCCGTGAATGCTGCCACAGACGAATTTCCACTTATTCTTAATACTGGCCGCATTCGAGATCAATGGCACACCATGTCACGAACTGCTCTCGCACCCAGGCTTAATCAGCATAAACCGGAACCCTTTGTAGAAATCCATCCGGATGATGCCAAACGCTACCAGCTAACAAACGGTGCCATTGCCACCATCCATAACCAGCAAGCACAAATGCAAGCTCGTATTGTGGTTACCACCACACAACAAGTGGGCAATATCTTTATTCCGATCCATTGGACATCGGATCTTTCTAATCGAGGACGTGTAGGCCCCTTGGTTAATGCCATTGTTGACCCGGTTTCTTTTCAACCAGAAAGCAAAAGCACCCCCGTTGCTATCAGTCTTTATGATGCTAACTGGTATGGTTTTATCCTTAGCCGCCAACGTCTTTCCAGCACCATAACGGATTATCATGTAGAAGTTCCAAACACAGATCATTATCGTTTTGAACTTGCTCACACTGAGTCATTCGCTAACTCATCACGGCAATGGGCTGAGTCGGTTGTACAATCACTGTATCAAACAAACGCTGACATCACGTTTGATAAACTCGAATGGCAAACCTACCAAGATACCAGCCAACATCAATTTCGTGCGGCAGTATTTTATCAGCAGCAGTTAGAAGCGGTAATAATGATTGGGCCCACACCCAAACTTCCTGAACGTGACTGGATAGCACAACTATTTAGTCAAACAGAAATTTCCTATGAAGAACGTTTAGCACTACTATCAGGTCGTCCTCCAAGTGGCAGTAGTAATGTAGGGCCTATTGTGTGCGCCTGTTTTAATGTAGGAGAAAACACCATCATTAATGCCATTCACACACACAACGTTAGTCAATATCAGCAAGTAGGAGAACTATTAAAAGCAGGAACCAATTGTGGCTCCTGTGTTCCTGATATAAAAACCTTGATTAAAAACGCATCTAAAAACAGCAGCAACTAAACCAAAACAGAGAGCAAATTATGATCCGCAGTATGACAGCCTTTAGCCGCAAAGAAGCCAAAACTGAATGGGGCGATATTTCTTGGGAAGTCCGCTCGGTGAATCACCGCTATTTAGAAGTCCACCCTCGACTAGCCGAACCCTTGCGTGACATTGAAAACACCATCAGAGAGCGCATTCGAAAACGTCTTAGTCGAGGCAAAGTGGAGTGCACATTAAAATTAAAAACGGATCATCTCGCCCCTTCCGGCATGTCGGTTAATGAAGCCGTCGCAAAACAACTCGTAAAAGCGGCTGAACAACTAAAAAGCATTGCACCCAATGCCGCACCACTATCAACACAAGCCATCCTCAACTGGCCCGGCATTCTTGCTACAGAAGAAACAGACTTCAGCGAAATCCGGCAAGCAGCATTAGTATTACTGCAAGAAAACCTTGATGATTTCATCGAGCACAGAGAACGTGAAGGACAAGAACTTGCCCGCTTGATCAATGAACGTCTTGATGCCATCTTAATTCAAGTCGCTACCGTTAAAGAAAATTTGCCAAAAATTCTTAAAGCACAGCGTCAAAAGATTCTAGCAAAATTCGAAGATGTTCAAGTGAATCTTGATGGCGATAGACTGTAAGCGTCCGGCCAACACTTAGCATTACCCACAAATATCTTGATAATCTTCAACAATATCCATTAATCTTTGCCAGCCTTTCCATAGACTGATCATTCCTGGTGGTGGATCTGTGCGGCGACCGATATAACCGCCAAGTTTTGCTATCCAAAAGAAGACATCTTCTATGGTTGGAGGTTTAGAGGGAGTGCTTTTCGTTTTGTTAGATTTTCGATAAAGAATTTTCCACTCTAACGGCGACAGAACTGTCAAACAGCAATCGTTTTTGCGGGACTTAAAGCTACGAGAAAGCCAAAACAACCGCCAAGCAACTATACTTTTAAGTGTAATATATTTTTTTAGTCGTTCAGCATCCCTTAGCTGCGATTTTTCTACCGCACACCCGGATTTCAATACTTTATGAAATAGCTCTACATTCCATCGGAGGGAATACCATCGTATTTTTTCAATTGCATCATCTAATGAATTTATTGGTAGGTCAGTTAACAAAACCCAGCAAAGCGCATCACACCCCTTAGGTGGATTTCGTTCTATTGCCATGATAGCTGAGAGCTCAATCATTGGTAAATAACCATCTTTATTCTCCGTTTTATTTGATGGCGGCGGCATTGATATAGTTGTATAGATGACGGATACAAAGGCTTCTCGGAATTTTTTCTTCCCATTGACCTGAATGCTAATAGTTGATCGCCCTTTAGCTCGCATACCTTTTAAATGATCAAACAAAAATTCAGAAGGAGCCTCTCGTCTTTTCGTTTTGTTAATTGCCCTGTTTCTGGCGGCCCGAATTAAAACATGCTCCTTAAGATCGGCTGCTTCCCTAAAAAACTCATATATATCAGACTCCCTGTCTGCCACGTGGATTATCTCTGTTTTCCCAAAATCCATGCGACTTGCTTTGACTAAGATATCAACCCAGCGTTTGCTCTCCTTTTTATTTATATTGTTATTCCAATGTCGCAGACTTCTCTTTTCTT
>MAAL01000199.1 GCA_002163245.1 Gammaproteobacteria bacterium 42_54_T18
CAGCTGAACCTTTTTGATCGAAGAAATTTGTACGATTTGTTCTCGCCACCAATTGATGACGAGCCAGATAAAAACAAACAGTTGTCGATGTTATGAAACTGTGGGACAGCAGTGATTTTCAATATTCTTTATTTCTGGTTTCATTTCAATAATCCGTTCAGTATTTGGCTTGATAATTGTTGTACTAATCGAAACCCTTTGCTGACGTACTTGGCTCGGCGTATAAGAAAACTGACGTTTGAATGCTTTATTAAAGGATGATTGATTATCATAACCACATTTAAACGAAATCTCGGTAATCGTTTCACTAGAATATAACAGCTGCTTTATCGAGCGTTCTAGCAATAACCTTTTCCGGTATCCATATACACTTTCACCCACATATGAACGAAACAAACGATGAAAATGAAATTCAGAATAGAATGCAATTTCTGAAAGCGTCTTAATATCAACGTCTACATTAAGATTATCTTCAATGTGCTGAACTACCCTGTTCATTCTTTCACTGTGAATCTGTTTGCTCATATTTCTACTCAACAAATGGCTTGCCAGAATATTAGTTCTATTGAACAGCCATTACTTTTCCATTCCTGCTATTTTTCCAACGTAGCTTTGGCCCTAACCTAGGTTAGGGCCAAACGCGGAGAGCTTATTCTTTGTGAGCTGTGCCCCGCTCTTGCATTTCCAAATCCCGCGCAACATCTCCTGGGGATCCGGTACGCCTAGCCAATATTTCATACGCAACCGGCACAACAAAAAGAGTAAATACGATAGCGGAGAGTGTGCCTGCTAATACAACGATACCAATCACCATACGGGTTTCCGCTCCCGCGCCACTGGATATAATAAGAGGTACTGACCCGGCTGCCGTTGTTATACCGGTGATAACGATAGGTCGAAACCTTACCTCAGCCGCCTCTAGAATAGCCTCCTTAAAGTGCATCCCTTCATCTCGTAATTGGTTTGCAAACTCAACAATTAAGATGCCATTTTTTGATGCTAAACCTACAAGCATCATCAATCCAATTTGAGAATACACATTAAGCGAACTACCGGTAACGTACAAACCGAGCAACCCACCCGCCATGGCTAATGGCACCGTCAACATGATAATAAATGGATGTACGTAACTTTCAAATTGAGCGGCTAACACCAAGAAGGTAATCAGTATTCCCAAAAAGAAAATAAATAACACACTCTCGCCGGAAAATTTAAAATCCCGAGACTGTCCCTTGTAATCGATAATAACATCACCGGGTAAATGCGTTCTCACCTGACTTTCTAGATACTCTAATGCTTCGCCCAAAGGTAGATCATCCGACAGGTTCGCCTTAAACGTTAATGCCCTTACGCGGTTGTAACGATTTAACGCATTCGAATCCGCGAATTCCTCTAGCGTAACCAGGTTTGACAGTGCAACCAGTGACCCTAAACGATCTGACCTTACGTAAATATTCTGCAAACTTGCCGGGGTTCGTTGTTTATCCCTATCACCCTCAAGAATAACGTCGTATTCCTCTCCCTGATCAATATAGGTAGTGACACGACGCGAACCCAGCATAGTCTCTAATGTCCGACCAATCGTACTGATAGATACTCCCAAGTCCGCGGCACGATCATAATTAATATGCACTTTTAATTGCGGCTGAGTTTCTTTGTAATCCCAATCCATATTTTTTAGACCAGGGTTATCTTCCGCTATTTTTTCGGTTAGCGTATCTCGCCATTCTGCTAGCTGCTCATAGGTTCCACCACCGATAACAAATTGCACCGGTTTTTGCGCACGCCCACCAAAACCCTGTCGCATCACAGGGAATGCACGAACGCCGGGTAAGTCTTGTAGCTTCCCCCGTATTTCATTCATGATTTCAAAACCATTACGCCGCTCAGACCACTCGCTGAGTAACACAATTATAGCTCCGCGATTAAAATTCTCGATGCTTCCAAAACCCAATGGGGCCCTAAGCAATAATCGAACAATTTCCCCGGTCTCAACATAAGGCATCATACGTGTTTCAATTTCATCCATGTATTGCTCCATATATTCATACGTTGCCCCTTCGGGGCCGGAAACAATGACAAAAAATGCCCCACGATCTTCTTTCGGCGCATACTCAGAAGGAATATCTTTAAAGATGAAGAATGTCACAACCAACAACCCCACAAACCCGACTACCACAACAATAGGCCATCGCAAACAAAACAGTATCGCCTTACTGTAAATAGCGCGTACACGTTTAAAACCTGAGTCAACCCCTCTAACAACAAGTCCTGGCGTTTCGTTAGCTTTCAGTAATTTTGACGCCAACATCGGTGAAAGTGTAAGAGCGATAAGGGAAGAGAAACAAACCGCTGCGGTCATTGTTAGTGCAAACTCAGAAAAAAGCCGCCCTAAATCACCCTGTAAAAAAGCAATAGGTACAAAGACTGCTACTAATACTAAGGTCGTTGCAATAACAGCAAAACTAACCTGCCGTGTTCCACGATAAGCAGCTAACAGTGGTGGCTCATCATATTCCTGCATACGCCGGACAATATTTTCCAGAACCACAATGGCATCATCAACCACCAATCCAATCGCCAACACGACGGCTAACAACGTCAGTAAGTTAACCGAAAAACCAAGAACAAGAAGCGCTATCGCTGTGGCAATAATTGATATTGGTACCGTCACTGCCGGAACCAACATTGCACGAGCGCTGCCCAGAAACAGATAAATTGTAAACACCACTAAAGCAATCGCGATAAACAAGGTGAAATACACTTGTTCAATGGCATCCTCTACAAACACCGATGAATCGTAACTCTGCTCCAATACCATGTGAGACGGTAATAACGCATTAACACGATCACGCTCTACTTTTGCAGCCCTTGTCACCTCAATGGTATTTGCAGTTGATTGTTTAATAATACCAATGCCCACTTGGGGTATGCCATTACCGCGAAACATATTACGATTTTCTTCAGTGCCTTTTTCAACAACGGCAACATCTCCCAAGCGAACGAGGTAACCTGTATCACTTCTCGAAAGTACCAATTTGGCAAAATCATCTGCAGTTCGGAATGCGCGTTGTACACGCACAGTAAACTGACGATTTTTACTCTCAATCGCACCTGCCGGTAGCTCTACGTTTTCTGCACGCAGCGCTTTTTCCACATCATTGGCGGTCAAACCACGGGAGGCCAGTAGATTTCGATCTAACCAAACGCGCATGGCATAACGCTGACTTCCACCAATACGAATTCTGGCAACACCGTCCAACACGGAAAAACGATCTTTTAAGTAACGTTCAGCATAATCCGTAAGCTCAGCCATATTCATGCCTTCACCTACTAGGTTTAGCCACATAATAACGTCATCATCGCCGGTATCTTTTTGAACCTCTGGTGGATCAGCCTCTTCCGGTAAATTATCAGATATACCCGCTACCCGATCTCGCACGTCGTTGGCAGCAGAATCAATATCTCGATCAATATCAAATTCAATTTTTATTTTGGATTTGCCGTTTTTACTCACTGACTCGACAAACTGAATGCCTTCAATACCGGCAATTCTGTCCTCAATAATTTTGGTAATACGTGTTTCCACGACACTGGCGGCGGCACCAGAGTAGCCAGTATCAATTGTTACAACCGGAGGATCTATTTGCGGATACTCTCGCAACGGCAATCGATCAAAAGATACAAGACCAAATGCTATTAACACCAGGGAAATAACCGAAGCAAAAACAGGCCGCTTAACGGAAATATCAGACAGCAACATTACTTGTCCCCCTCCTGGCTCTGGTGACTCTGGTGAATAGCCTGAACAACCTTCACCTCACTATTATCACGAACCTTATCCGCTCCGTGAATAACAACCACCTCACCCTCTGCCAACTCAGACAAAACCTCTACCTTGCCGTTAAGCCGCGTTCCAACCGAAACCTGCCTCTGCTTAACCCGCGAGACACCATCATTGGTTTCAACAACCATAACAAAGTGTTTACGTGCTTTAGGCACAAGCGCCTCCTCTGGAATCAACAGAGCTCGTCTTTCATTCGCGTGCAGTAGAACCTCCATTAATAACCCTGGTTTTAATATGCCCTTCGGATTTGGCAATACGGCACGAACAATGACGGTTCGTGAGATAGGGTCTACTCGATTATCTAACGTAGCTACGGAACCTTTAAATACTTCACTGGGAAAAGCCCGCGTGGTTGCCGTTAGCAACATACCTGTTTTAAGGGTACTCAGAAAAATCGCCGGCACGCTAAAATCGAGCTTCATCGCGCTATCATCAATCAATGTGGTGATGACATCCCCTGGAGCAACATAGGCTCCCCGACTGATATTTCTCAATCCAATCAACCCAGCAAAAGGTGCACTTACCGTATGATCCTGTAAACGAGACTCAATACCGGCAAACCGTGCTTTGGCCACATTAAATTCCCGTTGGCGCTCATCAAGCACGGATTGTGAGGCATCTCCGCGCCCCGCAATGGCTTTGATACGTGCTAATTGACGCTTAGCCTCTTGAAGGGTGAAATTGGCTTCTTGTAGCAATGCTTGCTCTTCCGCATCTTCCAGCACAAGTAGTACGTCATTTTGTGCAACACGCTGCCCTTCAACGAACTGAATTTTACGAATAAACTCGGCAAAGTGTACCGTAATATCAACAGATTCATTGGCCTTAAGACTGCCAAGGGCTTCTATCGGATCCGAAATAGATGCTGCTACAACGTTCGCTACCTTTACAACTGAAGGCGGCCTTTTTGGCTTCCCCGACTCCTTTGCCGCCTGTACATTGAACCCAACTGCCATTGCGACAACAATGAAGAAAATAGCCACAAATTTTCGTAGTAATGTTAAAGGGAACATCCAAGGTGAAGTCAGAGGTAACATCAAATACTGTCCTTTCAAGGAATTACTAATACTCAGGGGAAATACCATAGGGAATTAGAAGGGATTTTTATTGGTTATAAACTAACACGCTTGGTAATTCAAAGACATGAAAAGCCATAGAACACTGTTTTCTACTAATCTATGATTTTTCTGCGTAAACAGAAAACCTCGATTATATTGAAGGAGGGTATAGGACATCCATTTTTTCAATTGGTGCAATTATTCTTGTCCTTGTGACCATAAGCTACGTTATTTGAATTTCAATCCCTCAATCTTACAAACCGACTGATTCAACAATGAGTTCTTACTATTGCAATGAACAATCGAACGACCTGATTTATTTAAAATATCCCCTTGCCACGAATCGTCGGCATTTAACGTAATATTTAAAAATCCATATTTACTAAACTGATGCAAACTACCTTCTTCACCATCAATAACAGTTTCATATATTCCTTCGGGTGACTTATTGAGTGAAACACCGCTATTGCCAACAATAATTTGTGGCGGCCGGTCCGTTTTACTTTTAAGAAAACTGACAGATTGAAAGAGGTGTTTATGCCCAGACAATATAAGCTTCACTGAATCCGGCAAACGCGCTGCCGGGGTGTTACTTAACGCCTTCTGCATCATGATATTAAAGGGAGTAATGTTAGGCCCTGCTGATTTTGACAACAAAGAAGATTTCTTCACTTTTTTCACAGCGCCGCCCCATAAGGGTCGATGTGTCACCATCCAAACGGGTTTACTATCTGTTTGCTCACTTTCCTCTTGTTCATATAGTTGTTCAAATTGCATAGTATATTGCGCAGTCAACGAATTACCTGCACTTGCGTCACATGCGTTGGCACTATCAACTACCCACAACTTCAGTGGATCAAGTGCCAATGTATAGGACGGAATCATAACAATATGATTTTTTGCCCCTTGCGGCGGAAACTCCAACTCTCCTTGATCAGGGCACGTTAGCTGTGGAACACCCCCTTCAAGAGAAGAACCTGGCCCAAGAAAATAAAACCACCCCTTGCCGGCCCGACTGCAAAGTTCATGATTACCTCGGCTAAAAACCCAAGGGGCCGTTGGCAGAAGTTCTTTTGCCGGCGTAAAGAAATCATCACGCCAGTATTCCCAACGGCCGGGTTTAGGGCTATCACTAGCGTTTTGACTGTAATAATCACTTCCAACAAAACCACACGCCGCCCCATCAAAACCACCGTCGCCCGCATCATAAGCATAAATCTTTTTGGGCTTTTTTCGAATACTTCCCGAGGTTCCACGATAATTGTAATCCCCCATGTGTAAAATCAGATCAGCATCTGTATCAACACCTTGCTGTGCCAGCACATCAAAAGGCTTCGCAGCTTTACCGTCCTTGCAATCTGAAGACTTACAACCCGTATCACCGTAAACAAGTACTGAAGAAGGATTCAATGTAACAGCATCTATCGTTATTGTGCTGGGAGCAAGAGCATAAGTCACAGCATAAGAAACCCCAGGAGAAATAACCGCTTCGCAAGTGGTAACAGGATAGTTTTCCGAAGCCGTGTTGTTATCAGGATGATAACCTCTAACTGACATTGTTATTTCAGTATCATCATTACCTATCAGTACTGGACAACGTACCTCCAAACCATCAACAATAACTCGAGCATAAAGGATCGTACCACCCGCCTCAGAAGGGGCCAGTAAACTGTACGCTGCATAAACGTTGGCAACCCGTGATGGCGATCTACTACAACCTGACAACGCAAGCAATATAACCGCACAAAAAACAAACGCACCATTCCTTAACAAACTAAAAACTCTCACGACTCAGCTCTCCATTCCATACGTCAACCAGATCAAAATTGAAAATTGTCACATCAGTATATGCAGCGTTTGCTATTCTAGGTAGAGTGATCCATTAAAGAATTAAAAAAGGGTGGGACGATGAATAACACTTTACAGATCGAACAACTCAAACAACCCGTAGTTGTTACCGGTGCCCTTGGTTTCATTGGTCGTAGAGCAATCGATGCATTACTTGAGTTAGGTGCAACCGAGGTTATTGCTTTTGACCTGCCTGGTTTAACCATGCCAATCGAATGGAAGAACAAGGTCACTTACATCGATGGCAACATCAGCCGCCAAGCCGATGTTAAAAGAGCCATGACCGGCGCAGGAACCGTTATTCACCTCGCTGCAATGGTTGGTGATTGGATACCGTTACCCCAACATGAAAAAGTCACCGTTGATGGTAGCCGATTACTCTTTGATGCGGCGCTTAAAAATAATACCCGTGTTGTTTTATCATCATCCATTGTGGTTTATGCCGACAAACTATCATCCGGCCCATGCACAGAGAATAAAACGTGGGGCAACCCCATTGGCCCCTACAGTTATTGCAAACAAAAACAAGAAACACTCGCATGGGATTATTACAACAACAAGAATCTAGCCTTATCCATCGTACGCCCAGCCAACGTATATGGCCCCGGATCTAAACCTTGGGTTCATGATGTAGTGGATACGTTAAGAACGGGATCACCGGTGTTAATTGATGGTGGGGATTTTAACGCTGCATTAGTTCACGTTGATAACGTGGTTCAACTGTTGCTGTTAGCAGCCACTAAAGATGCCGCATTAGGGCAGGTGTTTAACGGAGGGGATGGCAATACCACTAGCTGGCATACCTACATGTCAGATCTAGCAGATACCTTAGATTTGCCCGCTCCCAAAAGCGCGCCCCTATGGTTGTTAAAACCGTTAAGTGGTGTCATCGAAAAAACCTGGCACCTGTTAAACCTAAAAAAACGCCCGCCATTAACAAGGGAGGCTTTAAACCTTGTTAAGGCAGAAACAATAATCCCTATCGATAAAGCCATAGAGCTTTTAGATTACCGACCCCACGTCACCTATTCTGAGGGGTTTGAACAGGTACAAAATTATCTCAATACGCTTGATTAACTATGCAATTAAACTAAGCCGCGCTAGATAAAAAAGGCAGTAAATGTTTAAGCGCTTCCCCAGGCTTTTCTTCTTGCGGCATTAGAGATGATGAAGGCAACCGAACAAAAAGGGGCTCATGTTTAAACTGGCTACACATTTTTTCAGCTAAGTGAACCGGGAACGTTTTGTCATCCTCTCCCCAAAGAAACAGCACCTCTGCATTAATTTCCTTATGCCGCTCTTCCAACGCATCTACAATGTTCCACTCAATACCTTTGAGATAATTCAACGCGCCTTTTAGTCGGCGAGGATCATTCACTAACGGATCAATATATGGCGCCATGTATCCAGGAGAATCAAATAAAGATCGATCCGAATAGAACTGCCCTAACCCTAGCGAAGAACGCACGAAACTGGGTGTGTTTAAGAACGTCCGAAAAAAAGGTCGAGAGAAAGGCAGCGATGCCATGAATTGGTAAAACTGAACCCAAGGCGGACGATGACCAGGAATTTCCGTATTGATAATAACGAGTTTGTTAACATTCTTTTGCTGTAACAAGGCCACCATTCTAGCAATGGTTGCACCGGTATCATGTGCAATAATAGCGATATCTTTTAATCCCAACTTGCGAACAAGCAGGTCTAAACGGCGAGCTTGTGCTGTAAAGCTAAAGTCCGTCTCTGGCGTCCAGCCACTATCCCCTAACCCTGGTAAATCAATCACATAACAGGTAAAGCTATCAGCCAACGTCGGCAATAATTTACGCCAAGTATATCCACTAACCGGGTACCCATGTATCAATACTAAAGCAGGCCCCTTCCCTACCACCCTGACAGCAATGGTTGCATCTTCGATTTTATGAAAATCCGGCTGTATCGCCGCATACTGTAACTCAGCTGAAACCGTACTGTGCTTATCCATGGTCTAACTCCCTTTTTGAATACATTACGCTTATCCTAGGCCCAATCATATAAAATGCCATTACCTGTTAGGTAATGGCATTTTATATTGATCCTTATTTTTATTCTTTCCTCTGTAAACACCGCCCTCTCGGTTCATCACCCTCATGAAGTACGGTGTCGGAATGCAGGAACTGAGCAGCCTCTGCTGAATCCTTCACTTTCGTAGCACTACGCTCCAACATTTCTGATTCAAATTCAGTTAACACACTTTCCCTCATGCCTACTTCCCGCCATTGAGATAAAGGCCTACATCCTTTTGTGATCCCCCTAGCCAGTGCCAGCGCATCTAGCAGAGCTTGATTCGCTCCCTGCCCTTTGAATGGACTCATAGGATGAGCCGCATCTCCGATCAGCGTCATTTGGGCCCCTTTCTCCAACAATTCTGGCTCGAGTGGTGCTCGGTCATACACGGGATAACCAGAAATACGAGCCTCCAGCGTCGACTCCAAAATCTGGGGAATGGGATGGTGCCACTGACATCGACGACACGCTTCTTCCTTAAGTGCTTGAGCTCCTTGAGCACTCAAGAAAGAAGCCTCTTTTTCTGACATTGGAAAGCTGAGCTGCCACATCACCGAGTTTGAGGCATAAGGCATCATGTAGATCCTCTCATTGCCATTGGCTGTTTGAAATACCGTGGCAGAGTCCAACAAAGGACTATCAAGAAATTCGCCACCTTCAGCCTCAAGGTCGGCCAAAGGACAAATCCCCAAAATAACAATGCATCCTAAGTAACACAATGGAGAAGTCTCCTCACCAATCAACAACCTCCGCACCGAGCTACGAATGCCATCGGCCCCCACCACTAGATCCGCATAGGCGCTCTTCACCCCACCCTTATTCTCACCTTCAACCTGAAAGCTTAACTCAACACCTTCACCCTCACATTTTTTAAAATCCACCAGCTGATGCCCCCACTGCACCGCTCCATGCCCGCCTAGCTGCTCAAGCAGAGCCAAGCGTAACGACTGCCTAGCAATATGCACATTGGTGCGCTTCGGTGCTGTTTTCACATCTGACTGCTCCAAACCTCTGATTCCCCATTCACCGATCACTTTTCCTTCGGTGGTATGGACCACATGCCTAGTTGAAATCACGCCCTCTTCTAACGAGAAAACGCCCAATCCCTCGATCGCTCGACTCGCCTGTTGCAGAGTGAGCCCATAACCCTGAGATCGTGCATCAAAACCGATATCACGTTCATAAAGAGTAAAGGGGATTCCGCGGTGTAAACAAGCCACGGCAAGAGCCACCCCACCTATTCCGCCGCCTATGATGGCAACATGAGGGTAGTTTTCATTATCAGGTAAAGGTTGGATAGCAGAATGAGCTAATCCGGAGCCTTTACAGCTCACACATGTATTAAGGTGCCCCTTAGGACGAACTGGAGGTACGCCTTCGCCATTCGTTTTTTCAAATTGATCCAACTCCCTCTGATAGCGAAGTCTCACTTTCTTACGCAGCCTTTTACTTTTTTTACCACGTCCCTGGCATTCCAGACAAATCGCCCAGTGACTCTCTTTATTCTTCACTTTTTCCACCTACCCACTATTTATTCGGCTATTGATTTCCCCTCAATAACATACGATCATCAATCTCCGTTCGAACACACTTAAGGTAGTGTTGCTCCCATCGCATACACGGATAATCCAGTAAAGCCATTCGCCTTAATCGCATCCACTAAATCGGAGCGAAATATAATGCGGGCCTTATCTTCCCCTAAACGAAATATCATTGCAGTACTGGGTATTTTACTTCCAGTAACTTCAATCGTTCTAATTCGCCATACCTTGCCTGTTTTAGGGTGTCGTTTATAACCCCCCCTTTCCGTATCAAAACAATCAAATGACGGAAGTACATTCGCAAGGTAATAATCGCCAGGTAAACGATGACCTTCTGCATTTACTATAGCAAAGGGCAGATATTGAATGTGATCGTCTAACTCAGGGATAGAACAGAGAAAGTCTTTGAGTGCAGATGAAATAAAAAAGGCAGAAAATATATTATCAACAGAGTCTCCAATTATCGACCCTGAGTCTTCCGTCGTCGGAAATTCCAGGCCTGCAGGAAAATCGACATCACTTAATGATACCCCCTCTCTCAACATATAAGAGTAAGGAACCCCTGGCAATCGCTTAATAATGGCAAAGGATTCGTCTGAGTGTAGCTCCAAAGACAGATAACGATGTTCACAATTCATAAGCACTCAATATTGATTCAAATATCAATTAAAAACGAACGACAGTTTAAATTGCTCTTTGCCCTAACAATAGAATTAATGCTGGCCGCCACAGACAAAAATGATGCCATTTGAATTCCATGGTAACGCTTACTAAGCCTTTTTCATCTTTTTAAAGACTACATCGGCTTTTCTTCTCTGATAAGCATACCTATGAATTTTTCAAATCGCCTCTGCCTGGTTTCAGGCTTCTTCGCACTTGCCAATCCGTACGCAATGACATAATGACTCGATTTAGTGAGATTTTCAAAAAACAATTTCGCCTTCTGATTGCTATCTAATGCGACTAGGAAATCTTCCGGCACCTTCATTTCACTGGCCGCATAAGCGTTCTCCCACCGGCCGTCTGCTTTGGCAGCACGAACGTGTACGAGCCCTGACTCCGTCATCCGACCCTCGCTCATCAAACGCTCCACATGCGCTCTGTTTCTTTTTGACCAGTTGCTTCGCGCTTTTCTTGGAGTCACCCGCTGAAGATAAGCTTTCTCATCGATTGACTTCTTGATGCCATCGATCCAGCCCCAGCACAGCGCCTCAGTCACAACATCATCCCAAGTCACGCTCGGAATCCCCGTCTTTACCTTGAATATCTTCACCCACAGTTCACTTTCAATGGCATGATTCACCTTAAGCCAGCGACCAAAGTCTTTCGGCGATGCAAAGGTCATGATTCTCGTTGGATCAGGTTCAGGCATAAAACTAGAAAGCGCTAGCTACCGTTTTCGATATAAAGGCAAAAGGTATTGCCAGTGGCCCAAAGATCCCACCCATTACCCCCCAAAAGACCGGTTTTGCACCTCGTTTTTTCGCAATGTAATGACATGCAAATATGCTGAGTATGTTAAGTACCACTAAAGCGTAAACTGCCATGTAGATTCTTCTCCGTTTGCAGAGGTTAAACGATCGTAAACATAGGGCACCGCAATCAGCGTGACTACCTAACAGTGCCTTTACTTGTTAGATTTGTATATATCACCTCTTGGGAGGTAATGGTATAAACATAGAAACCCTAGACTTATATTCTTTATATCTATCTCCAAATGTAGACACCAAATCTCTTTCCTCAAGCATCATACCAATTATTACATAGCCCAAAGTAGCCACAGCAAATATTAAATGAGCGACTGTCATAATTGGCGTGGCCCAGAACGCAACTGTAAATCCAAAATAAATTGGATGACGAACAATTTTATATAACCCCGGTGTTTTGAACTCACCGTAAGTTGACTCTTTACCTTTTAAATTAAAATAGACTTGTTTTAATCCAAACAATTCAAAATGATCGATTAGAAAAGTACTAATCAAGACAAGCAGCCACCCAACTAATGATATAGCTATTAGCACTGTTCCCACATTAGAACCTGACACATCCCAAATAACACCGCCCATCGGGCGCCATTGCCAGAAAAGAAGAAGCAGCGCTAAGCTTGAAAAAAGAACATACGTACTACGTTCAATGGCCACAGGCACTACTTTTGTCCAAATTTCTTTGAATCCGTTGCGTGCCATCACACTATGTTGAACAGCAAACACCCCTAACAACAGAGCATTTATAAGAAGAGCCTCAGTGAATACCCCATCAGAACCAGAGTCCATAGATTTAGGAACAATAAAATTACCAACAAATCCAATTGCATACAGGAATGTTCCAAAGAAAATCCCATAACATATGACACCGTATAGAAAGAATAAAAATCTCATAGCTATCACCTCATTTATTTAAATTTGATGTTCAAACCTAACGTCTAGTCCCATACATGGCGCGCCAATTGCTATATCGTTGCACGACTGTTTGTTCTGATCTGCATTTCGATAGTAATGACTTACATAGCTTGTACTTCTTCTAACCCGTATAACCAACTATAATTCGCCCCTCTCCAATACGCAATCTGGCAGGGTGATTTATGATAGATATCCAGGGGACTTTCTCTCTTAGTTTTATTCAGTAACACTCGTATTCTATTTAACGATACAACATCCCTGTTGTTCCTGAATACTCTCTAACAATTCACTACAACCGAACAATCACTTCAGCAACCAATTTCCCAATGCCTTCTGCAGCTTCACTAATGCGCCCTGCCAACATGTACGCAGGAGTGGTAATAATATTTTTTTCTTCATCAATATAAAATGCATCAACGCCACAATCTTGATGCTCCCCACCCATAGCATTAATTGCAGCGGCTGTATCGGCATCAGTACCAATAGTACACTGAACGCCTTCACCAAAGATCTTAGGTGCCAAAGCAGGTGCGATACAAATAAGGCCTACCACTTTCTTTTGTTGATGTATCGCTTGTGCAAATGTTGCAACGTCTGTATTTACTGCCATCTCAGCACCGGCAACGGCAAAGTTCGATAAATTTTTCGCTGCGCCAAATCCACCCGGGAATATCAAGCCTGCATAATCATCAGGGTTAGCATCGGCAAGGTCAATAATCGCTCCACGAGCTAATCGAGCTGATTCAACCAACACATTGCGTGTCTCTTGCATTTCTTCGCCTGTCATATGATTTAACACATGCATTTGATCAATGTTTGGAGCCATGCACTGATACGCCACATTGGCTTGATCAAGCGCTAACATCACAAGGGTTGCTTCGTAAATTTCTGACCCGTCATAAACACCACAGCCGGATAAAATAATTGCGACTTTTTTATCACTCATTGCATTCTCCTTTTCGCTATTGCTGATTAACAACAACCTGAATTTGAACTATTTGTTGAATTATTCACAGCACTATTATGTGAACCGCCTTTGGTTTCCTTTACTGAGCGCAATGACCCTGATCGCTTGCAGAAACCAGCCTTATCCGCAGGTTCTTCTGCAGGCTGCACAGCAATAAAATGCTCTTGATACGCGCCTTCCGTGAGATTAGCAAAAAAACGTTCACTCACTGCAATACGATCACCCCGACCATAAATTCGACCATATTCATCAGTCACTTCTTTAAAGGGGCCTTTATAGATAACGGCTTGTCCACCATCAACTGCTGGCACATCTGAAGGTTTATACGCTGTTAGTGTTACAGAGCGAAACTCAATTTCTTCAACCGTCTGCCAAGGATCACCATCCCACTTATCGTATTCAACACCAATAAAACCGGCGGCTAAAAAAGCTTCTGCAAATTGTTTTTCTTGAAACGCGCCAGAGATACAGCCACTCCACAGATGAGGGTCATTACGCAAATGCTCTGGTACAAACTCATCGCTTACAATATCAGAGATTGCGACACGTCCACCTGGCTTTAAGACACGAAAGATTTCGCCAATCATTTGTGTACGATCTTCTTCTGCCACAAGATTTAACACACAGTTGGATACAACCAAATCAACCGATGCGCTATCAACCATCGGATTATCACGACGTTCTTGGCGTTTCCATGCTTCAAACGCTTCTAAATCATCTAAATTCGTAAGTGAGTGCTCAGCAATATAGTCACTGACCTTATCCAAACTTAACGCCAAGTCTTGAATGTGGCCTTTTCGAAAGTCCACACGATCACTACCTAGTTTTTCCGCCATGGTTTGCTGGTGGCTTCGTGCAAGCTCCAACATATCATCAGTCATATCCACACCGATAACATAACCATCATTGCCTACAAGCTGGGCAGCCATGTAACAGATCTTCCCGCCGCCACTACCTAAATCCAATATGGTATCACCACTTTTCGCATAACGTGATGGGTCACCACA
The DNA here is from genome assembly GCA_002163245.1 of Gammaproteobacteria bacterium 42_54_T18. GTDB lineage: Bacteria > Pseudomonadota > Gammaproteobacteria > Pseudomonadales > Ketobacteraceae > 42-54-T18. The sequence continues at coordinate 14,711 of MAAL01000199.1, forward strand.
ACCATAATCACGATCAACAATCTCTTTAGGTAAGATTTTTAACAACTCTCGATCATAATCTACTGGGCAACATAAGCTCTCTTCTCGTGCTTTGGCCCCTTCGGAGTATCGCTCTACAACACTGCTTTTAACATCCATTATTACTTCTTACCTTTTTTACGTTTCTTACTGTTTTTGTTCGCTGACAATCTTTTATCTTCCTTAGCCTTTAATCGCTTAGCGATTCGCTCTTCTCTAGTAAGCTTAGGTTGTTTGCCCAATCGCCAGCGGTGAAATCGCTCTGACCAGTTCAGTAGTTTTTCAGGGGCATGGTTTCGTTTCCATTCTCCTGCAACATACTTATTCGCTTCATTTAGTGTGGGGTATATATGAATAGTTCCAAGTACTTTATTCAACCCTAAACCGTGACGCATGGCTAATACAAACTCTGCAATCAAATCGCCCGCGTGATGACCAACAATGGTAACACCTAATATTGTATCTTTTCCGGGCTTTGTTAAAACTTTCACAAAGCCCGCGGTCTCCTCATCAGCAATAGCCCGGTCCAGTTCATTAAAGGTATAACCTGTCATTTCATAGTCAATCTCTTGATCTTTGGCCTCTTGCTCATTCAAGCCAACACGTGCCACCTCAGGATCAGTGAAGGTCGCCCAAGGAATCACGCGATAATCCACCTTGAACTTTTTAAACATTCCAAACAAACTATTCACCGCTACGTACCAAGCTTGATGGGCTGCTGTATGGGTGAATTGATAAGGCCCTGCAACATCACCACAAGCCATAATGTGTTTGTATTTGGGGGTTCGAAGATACTTATCCACCATCACCGTACCCTGAGCCGTTAACTCAATACCCAAATCATCCAATCCTAATCCATCGGTATTCGCCGCTCGTCCAACTGCGACTAAAATCTCATCACAATGGATACGCACACCACGGCCATCTTGCTCACACACAACCACTTTATCCCGGGCTACCTGCTCCACTTCAAGCACTTTACACCCGGTTAATACCTGCACACCATCTCGAGTAAATGAGCGCTCCACCCAAGCGCTCACCTCTTCATCTTCTTTAATCAATAAACGCGGCAGCATTTCAACTTGGATGACATCCACACCCAAACGGGCAAAACTCTGGCTAAGCTCACAACCAATAGGTCCGCCACCCATCACTACCATACGTTTTGGTTTTTCACGTAACTGCCATATAGTATCCGAGGTTAAACAACCGATTTCTCGTAGGCCCGGGATTGGGGGGATAAAAGGCCGTGCTCCCGTGGCAATCACAATACTGCGAGCGGTTAAGGTTTTGGTTATGGGCAGGCCACCTTCTACCGGTATGTTAATTTCAACTTCCCAAGGGGACAACAATTTTGCACGACCTTCGATAACATCAACACCAAGGCCTTCGTAACGCTCAACAGAATCATGAGGCTCTACCGCCTTAACCGTTCTCTGGACCCGCTCCATCACATCAGAAAATTCAAATTCTGGGGTTCCGCCTTTTAAACCAAACTCTCGACCGCGCTCCGCGTAGGTTATAATACGAGCAGATCGAATCAAGCTTTTACTAGGAACACAGCCGGTGTTTAAACAATCACCACCCATTTTATTGGCTTCGATTAGGGTAACGTTTGCTTTGACCGCCGCAGCAATATAAGAGGTCACCAAACCCGCCGCACCCGCCCCTATAACGATCATATTTCGATCAAATTTTTTGGGTTTGATAAATTGACTCACACTCATGTAACAACCATTCCTTACCGTATCTCAAACATTGCTGGGTTCATGACCCAAGGCTGGGCTTCTAGTCCAGGATAGCTAACCCAAGATAGTTGACCCAAAACATTCTCAATTTGTTCATAAAACGATATGCTTGTAGTCCTGTTGATTGCAGTAATCATAGCGTAAGCAGGCAAGGTTAAAAGCCTGTTTTTGAACGAAATAACGCTCATTATACAAATACTGTCCTGGCTCTTTTTATAAAGGCGACTTCTATGTCCATTATGACCCTAAACCGCGGCTCTTTTCCTAGTACACGATTACGCCGCATGCGCAAAGATGACTTTTCTCGCCGCTTAATGCGAGAGACTGTTCTCACACCTGATGACCTAATTTATCCCGTGTTTGTTATTGAAGGGTCTAACAAACGTGAAGCCATCGAGTCTATGCCTGGAATTGAGCGCTTAACACTAGATGAACTGGCGAAAGAGGCAAAAATACTGGTGTATTTGGGTATTCCAGCAATTGCCATCTTCCCAGTGACGCCACAAGATGCCAAATCTCTGGATGCCAAAGAAGCATACAACCCCGATGGTTTAGCCCAACGCGCAATTAAAACCATTAAAGATGCGGCTCCTGAACTAGGAGTTATCACAGATGTAGCATTAGACCCCTTCACCACCCACGGGCAAGACGGCATCATTGATGAAAACGGCTATGTATTAAACGATATCACCAAGGACACGTTAATCCTGCAAGCCCAATCTCACGCACAAGCGGGTGCCGATATTGTTGCGCCATCAGACATGATGGATGGTCGAATTGGAGCTATTCGTGCACATTTAGAGACCTCAGGGTTTATCAATACTCGAATTTTGGCCTATTCTGCTAAGTATGCCTCTAGTTATTACGGCCCATTTCGTGATGCCGTGGGTTCCGCATCAAACTTAAAAGGTGGCAACAAATCCACCTACCAAATGGATCCTGCCAACCGAAATGAAGCCTTACATGAAGTCGCCCTCGATTTAGAAGAAGGTGCTGACATGGTGATGATCAAACCCGGTATGCCATATTTAGACATTGTTAGGGATGTGAAAGAGCAATTTGGCGCCCCCACCTTTGTCTACCAAGTGAGCGGGGAATACGCCATGCACGTGGCAGCGTTTCAAAATGGCTGGTTGGATCGAAAATCTGTCATACTAGAGTCATTAACCTGCATCAAACGAGCAGGGGCTGATGGGGTATTAACCTACTTCGCTAAAGAAGCCGCGCAGCTGTTGTAGTTAACTATTAGACGTTAGCCCTCAGTAACTGCAAAGGTGATCGAAACAGCCATTTGTAATAGATAAAGCAAGACACAGCGGGAGCCGTTCATTGAACGCCAAAAGTTCTACACCAAAAATTCTCGACCCCAAAGCAGCGCAAAAAGAGCCGGTTGATCTTATATCCTCTACGATAGGCGGCGAGATAAGCCCCGAGCCAACCAATGCTATTGATGAGTCAGCAGTAGACCTTTCCAACCCCGAGCTGTACATCAACCGTCACCTAAGCCTCTTGGAGTTTAATCTTCGTGTATTAGCGCAGGCTGAAGACACTGAGCTCCCATTGTTAGAGCGGTTGAAATTCTTGCTGATTTTCAGCTCCAATATGGATGAGTTTTTTGAAATTCGCCTAGCCGGTTTACAGCGAGATATCGCGTTTAACCAAGCACGCCCAGAAGCGGATGGCATGCACCCTTCTGAAGTGCTCAAAATCATCGGGGAGCGTTGCCACGCGGCAATCGATAGACAATACAACTTACTCAACAATGATGTATTTCCGGCGCTTGCAGAAGAAAATATTCACTTCCTATCTCGAAGTGCCTGGAACCCTGAACAGGTTCAATGGATAAAAACCTATTTTCGCCAACAAGTGGCCCCCGTACTAACCCCTATCGGCCTAGATTTAGCACACCCATTTCCCAAACTGGTTAACAAAAGCCTTAATTTTTTGGTGAGCTTAGAAGGAAAGGATGCCTTTGGACGACAGTTAGGCCTCGCAGTTGTACCTGCCCCTAGATCACTGCCCCGCTTTGTAGGATTACCCGACGAGTTATGCCCAGAAGGTGGTGAGAACTACGTCTTTTTATCATCCATCATTCATTATCATGCAAGCTCACTATTCCCCGGCATGAAATCCACCGGCTGTTACCAATTTCGAATCACGCGAAACTCCGATTTATTCTTAGATGAAGACAAAGTTGAAGATTTAAGTGCCGCGCTAAAAGGTGAGTTATTTTCTCGCGGTTATGGTGAAGAGGTCCGGTTAGAAGTTGCGGATAATATGCCAGATCACATGAAGGAGTTCTTGTTAGGTAAATTTGGCTTATCAGAAAGCCAACTCTACCGTGTTAAAGGACCCGTTAACTTATCACGCATGATGTCATTGCTGGATATTGATCGACCGAATCTAAAATTTACCCCCTTCAAACCACGCCTTCCCTCGCCGGTAAAACGTAAAGACAACGTATTTGAAGCTATCGCAGCACAAGACGTGTTGATAAACCACCCTTACGAGTCTTTTGCTCCGGTGGTTAACTTTTTGCGCCAAGCAGCGCAAGACCCCCATGTCGTTGCGATAAAACAGACCCTCTATCGCTCTGGCTCAAAATCCGAAATCATGGATTCGCTAATTGATGCTGCCCGAAACGGCAAAGAAGTGACCGTCGTGGTAGAGCTTCGCGCACGATTTGATGAAGCCAGTAATATCGAAATCGCCAACCGCTTACAAGAAGCAGGGGCAATTGTTGTGTACGGCATCGTGGGTTATAAAACTCACAGTAAAATGATCCTGGTGGTACGACGTGAAGGCCACAAGCTTAAGCGTTACGTACATCTGGGAACCGGTAACTATCATGCTGGCAACGCACGTTTATATTCTGATTACAGCTTATTAACGGCGCAGGATGGCATCACTGAAGACGTTCATAAGATATTCCAAGAACTCACCGGAATGGGACGAGCGGCAAAACTGCGTGAAATCCATCATGCACCTTTTACCCTTCACCCGAAGTTCATTTACCTGATTGAACGCGAAAGAACTCATGCATTATCGGGTAAACCCGCAAAGATTTACCTAAAAGCCAACTCGCTTACCGATGAGCAGATTATCAAAGCACTCTATGAAGCCTCCCAAGCGGGAGTGGAAATAAAGCTGATTATCCGTGGTATGTGTTGCTTACGCCCAGGAATCCCCGGGGTTTCAGAAAATATTGAAGTACGTTCCGTTGTTGGCCGTTTCTTAGAACACTCCCGCGTGTACTACTTTCATAACAATGAAAATAGCGAGCTATTCTGCGCTAGCGCAGATCTCATGGAACGTAACTTGTTTCGCCGCGTAGAGACATGTTTTCCTGTTTTGGATGAGAAATTAAAGAAACGTGCATTAAAAGAAGGCTTAGAAGTTTTCTTAGAAGATAACACTCAATCATGGATTCTTCAGTCCGACGGCTCTTATGAAAAAACAACTCACGGAGAAGATGAAGAGCCTTACCATGCACAAGATATCTTATTAGAAGCATTAACGAAGTAAGTTTTAGAGCAAGCGCTTTTTACGTGATCGCTTTAGCGGATCTTTTTACGTAAAAATTTCATAAAGGCGCTTGCTTATCACCTTAGGTTTTTAATTCACTGTACACCTTTTATCCAACCACATTGCGTGCTAGATTTCTTATTGTAACTGTATGTATCTATTTAGAAATAGATAACGGGATGCAGTTTCGATTTTAGTAAATGCAAACAACTCACTTAATAATTTTAATAAAGTTTTTATAAGTAGCAACGGAACGCAATTTTATAAAATAATGAGGTATTGCCAAATGAATGCTGATTCAAAACTCAGTGTAAAATGTCCTTCCTGTGGAAACACACAACAGAAAGCCCTATCCTACATCAAAGCACAAACATCTTTTGATTGTGAATGCGGGTATCACGCAAACCTTCAACCGGCAAAATTATTAAAACCCCGTGATGTAAACGCCTCCCCGCAACCTATTGCGGCGACACCCAGCCCCTCTCAAAAAGATGATGCTCTAGCCATCACCGCCTAACAAAACCACCTCCTCCGGTGGTTTTTTTTCGCTTTGTGATTTCTCCTTAGGCTAAAATCACAAAGCGAAAATCCAATGCCTGCCATACAAGCAGGCACGATACTGTTCCCCTCGGATTTACGTATTGTTGTAACGTACAGAAATCATCAATTTCACAAAATCCATTCTGGCTTGCTTTTCTATAGCATTTATCACTGCTGTCCCACAGTTTGACATAAAAAAGGCCTAATTCTCGATAAGTGTTACAATGCAAGTGCGAACAAACAACGTAATACAAAAGGAAAATTAGGCCTTGGCACATA
>MAAL01000045.1:0-371 GCA_002163245.1 Gammaproteobacteria bacterium 42_54_T18
CTCGTTAGAAAACCGTATGCGTTTTGTGTTGGCCATTTACAGCGCCATTCGTAAACAAGTGGGAGATGAATTCCCTATTGGCATTAAACTTAACTCGGCCGATTTCATGAAAGGTGGCTTCACCGAAGAAGACTCCATGGAAGTGGTGAAAGCGCTGGCGGATGCGGGCATCGACCTAATTGAAATTTCTGGCGGCACCTACGAGAGCCCATCCATGGTGGGTCACAAGGTCAAAGAGTCTACCCTTAAGCGTGAAGCATACTTTTTAGACTATATCGAAAAAGTACGCAAGATCGTGGATACACCTCTGGTGTTGACCGGCGGTTTCCGTTCTTCTAACGCCATGCAGGCAGCTCTGGACAGCGGTGCCA
>MAAL01000045.1:395-1366 GCA_002163245.1 Gammaproteobacteria bacterium 42_54_T18
TTATTGGCGTGGCGCGCACCACGGCAGTGGACCCGGAATTTCCTAACAAGTTGATTAGTAATGCCAGCCATAAACAGGAACTGCGCATTCTCACCACCGGCGTGAAAGGGGTGGATAAGATGGCAATGCTAGATATCGTTTGGTATGAATTTCAATTGGCGCGTATGGCAAAAGGCCTGGACCCTAAACCCAAGCTGAACGAGTGGGGTGTGTTCTTTAAGACCCTGGCAGCGGCAGGCATGTACGCTTTTAGAAAACGCAGAGCTTAATCCTGTTGTAAAATAGTATAAAAAAGCCGCTAAATTAGCGGCTTTTTTTTGTCTTTTTTTATGGCCTTTATTATAACTTAGCGGCCTGATGCTGCTCAGTCAGCGTGCCCAATAAACGTGATGGATAATCGGTAATTAAACCGTCTATGCCCAAGTCCATAAGTTTTTCCATGTCTGCTTTTTCATTAATGGTCCAGGCATCCACCCGGTAACCATGTTCATGGGCCTGATTGATAAAACCGGCGGTTAAAACAGTAATAGAACCCGATGCCATGGGCAGCTGTAATACTTGTGCGTTGGGTTTAAACAACCAACCCAGGCCTACCTTGCTGGCAATGATATAACGCTGGGCTTCCTGGCCGGAGGCGGCCGTCTTCACCTTAGGGCAAGCCTCGCGAAAGGCCAGCAAGTTTTCATGATAAAAAGAACTCACCACCAGCGCTTGTTCTTTATTAAACTGCTTCACCATTTTACAAAAAGCCACCGCCAGTTCAGTGGATTGCTGTTTGATTTCGATGCTCATGGCTTGTTGCGGGAAGTGTTCAAATATCTCTTTAAGGGTGGGAATGTTAATGCCCTTGTTTCGAAAGGGAAATGCCTGGGGCTGGTTTTCATCTTGCCAAGTGTAACCCGCGTCCAGATTTTGTAATTGCGTAAGTGTCATGTCACTCACCGCGCCCTGGGCATTGGTGGTGCGATCCA
>MAAL01000062.1 GCA_002163245.1 Gammaproteobacteria bacterium 42_54_T18
CCAATAGAGATAGGAAAGTTGAAATGACATTCCGAATCAATAGAAAAAAACACTCTTTTGAAAATAATGATTATTTGTAATAAACGTGAAATTGCGTATAAGCTAAGTCATATCAAGCTACTGATATAACTTAGTTTCATTATGTTAAATTTACTGTATAAATCTTTTTAAAGTTTGATTAGCTAGTTCAGCAGTTAATTATGCAAACAATCATTTAACGTTATTTTTAAGCGACGCTAAAGCCGGCTTTAACTCTTTATTTTTTAAATAAGTGAGTAGCTGATTATGTTCTTCAAAACACTCTTTAGGTGTACTGATACGTTTGTAATTCATGCGCATACGATAAATAACGGGTTGCCATAAATTAACTAAATCATCACCACCAGCTTTGTGTACTATGTATCGATGAAATGCCATATCACTTTCAGTAACAAGTGAATAATTTTCTTCTTCAAAAGCTTTGGTCATAGTCGCCAAAATTTTATCAAGCTGCGCAAAGTCTTCTTCAGTTAATTCATTTATAGTTATTTTTATCGCATGGGATTCTATCTTCACACGTAAATTTACCATTAAAGGCTGTAACTCAGCTTTTGGTGCACTGTTGACAATTACACCACAATTATTTTTTGAAATAAGTAAGCCTTCTTTCGTTAACTGAAGTAATACATCACGCACGGGGCCGCGAGAAACATTAAAACGAGCAGCGAGTTCTTGTTCTTTTAGCTTCGTTTTTTCAGTTAAAACACCGTTAATAATATCAGCACGTAATTGACGCGCTATTTGTTCGCGTACTGAGACAATTGCAGTTGAGTCAAGCATGACTTATTTCATCCTTCAAGAAACAGAAAATTATGGGGTACTATTTATTAGTAAGTGCCCCATGATAACAAGGTTACAATAAATTGTTAACAATGATTTAGATAAACAGTCTTTTTATCAAGGTATTGCTCCAAACCATACTTACCATCTTCACCACCACAACCACTCTTTTTTAAACCGTAATGAAAACCTTGGTGTTGTTCGCCAATGCTTCGGTTAATATAAATTTCACCTACTTCAAGTTCCTCTGTACACTTCTCAATGTAGGCCAAATTGTCAGTATATAGATAAGCCGATAAACCAAACTCGCAATCATTACTGTACTCAATTGCTTGTTCGATACTGTTAATTTTTACCACAGGTAAAATTGGTCCGAAGCTTTCCTCATGGATAATGGTCATTTCTTGAGTAACATTTTCTAATACCGTTGGTTGATACCAAGCACCATTTTCAAAACCAGGAACTTTGGCATAATCACCGCCAAAGGCTATGGTAGCGCCTTGCGATACTGCATGCTTAACTTGGCTGTCAATAAAGTCGGCTTCTCTTTGGTTTACTTTAGGCCCCATTCCTGACTCTGGATCTAACGGGTTACCAACTTTTATTTCACCAACGCGTTTGATAAATTTCTCCATAAATTCATCATAAACATCTTCATGAAGGTAGAGACGTTCGGCACAGGTACAAACTTGGCCACAATTGGCAAATCTAGCCCAGAAAACATCTTCAACAGCGGCGTCTATGTCAACGTTATTCATCACGATAAACGGAGCCTTACCACCTAACTCAAGCATCACATGAGTTAAATGTTCAGCACTGCTATGATAAATAGATTGGCCTGCGCGTGTACTACCAGTCATAGTAATCATTTTTGTTTGCGGACTTTCACATAAATACTTACCCAGTACTGAACCATTACCATTAACTATATTGAGTACACCTGCTGGGATGCCAGCTTCGTTAGCAATTCTACCTAGCTCCAGAGTAGTTAGTGGAGTCTCAGCTGTAGGTTTGATGATGATGCTGTTACCAGTGATCAAAGCTGGACCTATCTTTCTGCCAGCTAACGCTAGTGGAAAATTCCAAGCCGTAATGCCAACAACAACCCCTTTAGGGTATTTGTGAATATAAAGTTTTTCGCCTTCATTATCAGAAGGTAAAATATCACCTTGCATCGTTAGGGCGTTATCACATGCATATTCAATGAAAGTGGCGGTTGCCTCTACTTCAATATCGGCAACTGCTAGCAGCTTACCTTGTTCTTTCACTAATAATTGCGCTAGTTCAGCGGCTTCAGCGCGAATACCAGCAGCAAATTTTCTTAAGATTTTAGCACGGTTACGCGCGATAACATTGCGCCAAGATTTTTGTGCCGCTTCAGCTACGTTAAGTGCAAGTTGAGCATCGTCAACACAGCCTTTAGGAATACTGCCTAGTTGTTCACCCGTGCTCGGGTTATTAACAGGAATATCGTCACTGACTTTAGACGGAATGTATTCGCCGTTGATAAAGTTTAAATTGTTTTTTATTTCTAACATTATTATCTCCCCATCCAGCCGCCGTCAACAAGGACGGTGCTGCCATTCATGTATGTTGATGCTTCAGAAGCCAAAAATACTACTGGTCCCATAAAGTCTTCTGGTTTACCCCATCTTGCTTGCGGGATACGTCCTAAAATAGCGGTATTACGGTCACTATCACTTCTTAATGCTTGGGTGTTATCCGTAGCAATATAACCTGGTGCAATGGCGTTTACATTGATGCCTTGTGAAGCCCATTCGTTAGATAATGCCATCACTAATTGGCCGATGGCTCCTTTACTGGCTGCATAACCAGGTACAGTAATACCACCTTGGTAAGTTAGTAATGAAGCGGTAAAAATAACTTTACCTGACTTGCGTTCTAACATGCCTTTGCCGATTTCTCTGCTTAAGATAAATTGGGCATTAAGGTTAACTTCTAATACAGTATCAAAAAGTTCATCACTGTGTTCCGCAGCTGGCGCTCTTAGAATAGTACCCGCATTATTAACTAGGATGTCAATTACCGGATGATTTTCTTTAACTTGATTAATGAAAGTGTAAAGGTTCTCACGAACACTAAAGTCACATTGGTAAGCATGGAATTTACGACCACGACTTGTTATTTCATCAGCAACCTCAGAGCCTTCACTGCTTAATGAGGCAGATACACCAATAATGTCGGCACCTGCTTCAGCTAAGGCAATAGCCATAGCTTTACCTATGCCTCTTTTACAACCTGTTACTAGTGCAACTTTACCCGTTAAACTAAATTTATCTAAAATCATTTTTTCAATTTCCTACAGCTAATTTTTAACACTTTGTTTGGCAAGAGACTAACGCTTTCAGCCCTTGTGGATTACCTGACATTTGTGCGAATGCTTGCTTAATATCAGCCAATTCAGATACCGAGGTAATATAAGGCTCAATATCAATTTCTTTATTGGCAATTAACGCAATCGCTTCTTCAAAGTCTTGATGTTCGTAAACCCGTGCGCCTAGTAATTCCAATTCTTTCCAGAAAAATTGAAAGAGGTCTATCTCGGGTTTTTCACTGTGAATCGCCACCATACATATTCTTGCCCGCACAGCTGCAATCTCCGTCATCGCATCTATAGCTTGTTTGACGCCTGAAACTTCAAACACCACATCAGCGCCTTTTCCTTCAGACCAATTTGATACATACTCTGTAAGATTTTGATCTATTGGATTAACGGTTAGAATGCCGTTATCTTTTGCAAAATCTAACCTTGATTGATTCACTTCGGAAATAAGCACTTCTGCTCCCGTGCTTTTAGCAACCTGTGCAACCAGTTGGCCGATAGGACCACCGCCAATGATGACAGCTTTTTCGCCTGCAACTAACCGCGATCTCGCAACATCATGGCAAGCAACAGCTAATGGCTCTATTAAAGCTCCTTGTTTAAGCGACACCGTTTTGGGTAATTTATGTAATGTTCTCGCTTTAACTGTCCAAAAATGCTGGAAAGCACCAGGGCTATCTATGCCCATAAACTTAAGGTTGTGACAAATATGGCTATGACCTGAGTGACATGCAGGACAGTCACCACAATAGTCTAGGGGTCTAACGACCACTTCCTCGCCAAGGGAAAAATCATTTACATCTTCACCAATCTCAACAATTGTTCCAGACATTTCATGACCAATGACTTTAGGGGGAGCAACACGTTGATCCATCACCCCATGATAAATATGCATGTCAGTACCGCATATGCCGACATAACCGACAGCCAAACGAACTTCATCTGCTTTTGGTACTACTGTTTGTGCTTCAGCAATTTCAAAATTTTTGTCACCTATGTAGAATGCTGCCTGCACAGTGTTTTGTTGATTTGTAGCTTTCATTAAAATAACCTTCTTTTTAGATCTTGATTCGATGAGGGGTTAATAAGTCCATATCAAAAGTCACACCATGTCCTGCATCTGAAGGGGCAACAGCCAAGCCTTCTAGTAGCCTTAATGGGGTTTTGGTATATTGATCGATAGGAAAAGAGTGAACTTCTAGATAGCCGGCATGAGGTTGAGAAGCCATCAATGAGACATGTAATTCATGCATACCATGACTACATATTGTTAAATTATTCGCTTGTGCCAGAGCAGCAACTTTTAACCAGCCAGTGATACCGCCAATATTAGATGCATCGGGTTGTAAATAACTTAATTTAGCTTGAGCAACGGCATAACCAAACTCATAAATGGTATGTAAATTTTCTCCCATAGCAGTGGGAATATTAATACTATCAGCAATTCGACCAAAACCTTGATAATCGTCAGGAATGGTTGGCTCCTCAAACCAAGTGATGTCATATTTTTCCACTGCATTCGCTAACTTTATCGCTTGCTCAACAGATAATGAATAATTTGCATCGATCATAAACTTACAATCTTGCCCGAGTAAGTTTCTAACGGCAGCAATTCGAGCCACGTCAGTACGATAATCAGGTAAACCAACCTTTATTTTTACGGCATTAAAGCCTTTATCTAAATAATTACGGATATTAGAAAGTAGTTTTTCCTCTGAAAAATTCAAATCTATTCCGCCTGCATAAGCTTTGGTTTTATTGCTCGCACCACCAGCAACACACCACAAAGGCTGATTTAAACGTTTGCAACGAATATCCCATAACGCGATATCAACAGCAGAAATAGCAAATGAAACTAAGCCACCACGTCCAACATAATGTAAATGCCAAGCCATTTGGTCGTTAAGGTATTCAACACGACTAGCATTTTCATTCATTAAAAATGGCTTGAGCTCATCTTCAAGTAATGAATAAATAGCTTTACCGCCTTTGCCACCTGTATATGTATAACCAACGCCTTGGTAACCATCTTGACAAGTTATCCGACAAAGAATTAATTCAAAATGAGTGTGGTCGCCATGCATCGCATCATTCAGCACCTCATCTAAAGGAACTTGATAATATTCAATTTCAACATTTGTTATTTCACTATTACTATTTTTCATAACTTTGACAATCGTAAATTGTTAACAATATACTATACAGTGTACTTAATTATCTGATAAGGTCAATACATAGCCTGAAAAATATAGAGAAATAATAAATTTTCTATTCATCATTAATTGGCTAAAAGTAAAAACTAAAACTTTATTTGTTAAGTTTTTCATCGTTAAATTAAAAAAAGGAAGCACTATGTTGTTATTTTTCATCTTTGTTTTAGTTATGTCCTTTCTTGCTGTAAAGGCTGTCCTGCTAGAAAGGAAAGGTGGAAAAATGAATAGTGAATTCAATAACAATCAACTAAAAGGAAAAGACTGATGCCACACTTGTTAATGATAGGTGAGTGTATGATCGAGTTATCTCAAAGTAATGAACTGGGTGAATATAAACAAAGTTTTGCTGGAGATGTATTTAATACGGGGGTTTATATCAAGCGCTGTTTAAAAAAAAGCGCACAAGTGAGTTTTTTATCGGTTATTGGGGAAGATAAAATGAGCTCACAATTGTTAAGTTTGATGGCAAGTGAAGAGATAAACAGTCGTTATCTATATCGCTGTAAATCAAATAAAATGGGCTTGTATATCATCAATATCGATCATTATGGCGAAAGAACATTTGATTATTGGCGAGAAAACTCTGCCGCTAGACAACTCATGAAGCTGATCAAACAAGACAATAGCAAAATGGACTTCAGCTCTTTCACTACACTGTTTTTTTCCGGTATTTCAATTGCAATTTTATCATCCGAAGACTTACTAGATTTTTGGAAGTTTATTGAAGACCGTCGAGCTCACGGTTGCCAAATCGTTTTTGATCCTAATTACCGTCCTGCACTATGGCATTCACCTCAACACGCCAAAGAGGCATTCGAAATAGCCTACTCTCTATCAGATGTTGTGTTGCCAGGCGTAGATGATCATAAAAATCTATATCATCACGAAAGTGCCGCTGAAGTTGCCAGCCATTTAGAAGCCAAAGGCATTGGTGAAATCATCATAAAAAATGGCGATTTGGAAGTACTCATCAGTGTAGATGGCAAGCGCACTCAAATAGGCATTACTCCGGTAACTGAAGTGGTTGATACCACCTCAGCAGGAGATGCCTTCAATGGCGGTTATTTGAGTGCGAGGCAAAGCGGTAAATCGGTAAAAGACGCGGTAACTTATGCCGCAAGTGTCGCTGGTTGTGTTATTCAACACAAGGGCGCCATTGTGCCAAAAACTTCTTTTTACGCAGCAATAATTCCTTTGGTTTAGTTTTTATTCTTCTTTCGACCTTTGGCAACAAGAGCCGTTTTTATATGCGGTTCAAGCGCCATGGTCGGTTGAAAAAACGTTGCTTCATCATAACGGCCTACCTGATCTCTTGGATTTCTAAAATAAGCATTATTTTCTCCACGTTGTAAATCACAATCAAATCGCACTAAAAACGAATTACTTTCTACCACCCGTCTTGCATCGTTAGCATTAATTGTACTTTCACTAATATGACTTAACCCCCAACTTATCCCCTGACCATCATTGCTATCGGTGAAGGCATCGGGGCAGAAAGGTCCACCAGCCACGGGTGGGCAGGTAACAGATGCCATTACATTAAAATTAATACCGTCGGGAGCATACTGAATGGTATTTTTTTCTGGTCCATCAACACATAACATCGCCGCTATTCCTTCTTTATAAGGAAAGAGAAAGGTCTCATGGCCAGAGTTCAATAACGGGTTGATGTCTGGTTTAACAAAAGGACCTTCGGGTGAATCAGCGATAGCGACACCTTGCGCTCTGACCAACCAGTCTTTTTGTTTTGAAATTGGCTGCCCCTTGTAGAATAGCCAGATCTTTCCTTGATAAACTAGCGGGTAGGGATCGTGAATCGCGCCGCCGTCCCACTGATCTTCATCGCCTAAATCTAAAATGCTGTTCTCGCAGCGTGTCCATGGACCATCAGCAGAATCAGCCCAAGCCATACTAACATCACAATGATCGCCCTTGTCACTTTGAAATGTGCCTGTGAAGCTTTGAAAATATAGGTAGTATTTCTCTTTGAACACTAGAATGTCTGGAGTGGTTGCCGAGCGGTCACCATATTGGCCTAAAGGCGCTCTTGCCACAGCAATACCTTGCTCTTGCCAGTCAAAGCCATCCTTGCTGGTGGCATACCAGATTTCAGCCAGATCCCAATCTACCGCTGGTAGGGTGTCGCTGCATCTTTCCATGCCCACAGGATTACTTTGTGTTGCTCTGCGTGTATACCAAACATAATAAATATCGCCGACAAGAATAACTTTCGTTGGATCGCGTCGTGAAACTTGGCTATCTTTACCGATGCCGGTAATACGAGAATATTTAAAGTTGGTGAAAAATTCATTGTCTCTATCATCGGGGTTAGGCCAGACATCATAAAGACGTTGCATGGCATGACTTAACCCTGCAGGTTTATTTTTAGGTAGCTTTGCTTTCATTTTTTATTCCTAATAAAAAAATAGACCTCTTTCGAGGTCTATTATTACATGGGAGAACTGTTTAAGAACTGTTACTTAAAAAGCAGCTCTTATACCTAAACGGAAAGTACGGCCATTATAACCTTGATAAAAGTTACGATTCGTTGGCACAGAATCACCTTTTAACAAGTTACCTTCACTCATAAGAGCTTTGAATGATTTGTTACTTTCTTCAAGTAAGTTACTAACACTACCAATCACAGAAATACTTTCGGTAATAT
>MAAL01000149.1 GCA_002163245.1 Gammaproteobacteria bacterium 42_54_T18
CTTTGGCTGTGTTTGCCGTGTTTTTTTGTTTGGTACGAAAGTAATCCAGAAATGCCATTTATCTTCCTCCGAACATTCTCTTGAATATGCCCTGTTTGGCTTTTTCGATAAAGCGTTGCTCTACCTCTTCACCAAGTAAACGGCGAACCGCGTCATCATAAGCTTGTCCTGCACTACTGATTGTATCAAGTATGACGGGTGCACCTTGGTTTGATGCTTTTAAGACAGACTCCGATTCAGGGATAACCCCTAACAGTTTAATCGCAAGAATGTCTTCAACATCTTCAACACTTAGCATCTCACCTAAGTCTACGCGATCAGGGTTGTAGCGGGTTAGTAACAGATGCTCTTCGATAGGAGGAAGGCCTGTTTCTGCTCGGAAGGTCTTACTTTGCAGTAATCCTAGTATACGATCAGAGTCACGTACAGAAGATACTTCAGGGTTAGTAACGATGATGGCGCGATCAGCAAAATACATTGCCATAAACGCACCTTTTTCGATACCTGCTGGCGAATCACAGATAATGTACTCAAAGTCTTTTTTGAGCTCTTCAAGAACGCGTTGTACGCCTTCCTGTGTAAGAGCATCTTTGTCGCGGGTCTGAGAAGCGGGCAAGATAAATAAGTTATCTGTGCGTTTGTCTTTGATTAATGCCTGGTTGAGATTGGCTTCGCCGCTAATAACGTTAACGAAGTCATAGACCACGCGGCGCTCACATCCCATGATCAAATCGAGGTTGCGCAAACCTACATCAAAATCGATAATAACGGTCTTGTGTCCTTTTTGCGCTAAACCGGTGCCAAGTGCTGCACTGGTTGTGGTTTTTCCTACGCCGCCTTTGCCGGACGTTATTACAATTATTTCGGTCAAGGGTAATTCCTCTTTGGTGTAAATAAGCAGTTAAATCGCTGTAAATTATTTGAATGCGGAAACAACAAGTTGGTCTCCTTCTAGGCTGGCTTGAGCGTGTTTCTTCCAGCTGCCTTTTTGTAGGTCTTCATTTACTTTGTAGTTGCCAGCAATAGAAATTAATTCGGCTTCAAGGCTTTGACAAAAGATGCGCGCACTTTTATCACCGCTAACACCCGCTAGGGCTCGGCCTCGAAGTGGGCCGTAGATATGGATGTTGCCATCTGCCAAAACTTCTGCCCCAGGGCTGACAGGAGCAATGATAATTAAGTCTCCACCTTTGGCATAAACCTGCTGGCCGGAGCGAACGGGTGTGGTGATAACTAAGTTTTTTGCCGCTACCGTTTCTGGTTCTTTCTTTGGCTCTGGGGTTTCTGGTGGTTTTGCGGCGTTAATTGGTAGGTGCGGTAAACCTGCTACGTTAGCGGAAAGTAGTTGATCTTCACTGCCTCCTCTAATTGCAACGGGAACCAATCCGTATTCTCGACATAGCTCACCGAGTTCAATGAAATCGATAAAACCAGTGTCTTTACAGCGCTCTAAGCTCAGAATGACGGGGGTTTGTTGAAAGAAATCAGGGGCGCTGCGAACGGTTTCCGCAAGCTGGTCATTAAAGGTGGCATAATCATATTCATAAAGTTCAAGAATAGTGATAGTTACGCGGCTACCCTTAAGTTTAAAGCTGGGTTCTAGGCTGGCTTCGGTATTGGTCGTGTTCATATATTGAACAAAATTCCTTTGTCTAAAATAAGAGCAACATAATGTTTTGTTATTTGTTCTTTATTAGTGGGTTATAACGTCTTGATGGTGGATAAGCAAGCGTGCAATTTGTAAAACCGAATATTAAAACAAGGCCAGTTAGCCTGTTGTTAAGTGGTTATAATTTATAAGCAGTTGTCGTCATAACTTTGGACACAGACGTCATCAATTTTTTGATGGGTTTAGGCAGTGTCGCTGCACCTGCACTCTTAGCCATCAGGGCGTGTTTGGCTTCGTCTTTGTGCATTTGAGTGAGGATTTTTTTGGAGCGAACATCTTGAGTGGGAAGTTGTGCTAGATGTTCATTCAAATGGGCGCACACTTGAATCTCAGTCTCTTCCACAAAACCTAGACTCCACCTATCACCTGCAATACCTGCAGCAGCACCAATACCAAATGACATGGCATACCAGATGGGATTAAAAAGGCTGGTGTGGCTATCCAGTTCTTGTAAGCGGTCTTCGCACCATGCTAAATGGTCCTCTTCTTCCTTTGCAGCCACTTCCATTGATTTGCGTACCCTTGGCAAACGCGCCGTTAGTGCTTGGCCTTGGTACAGTGCCTGGGCACAAACCTCCCCCGTGTGGTTTATCCGCATTAATCCAGCTGTGTGTGTTTTCTCTTCGTTGGATAAGTCTGCTTCTGATTCGTTGCCCGCAGGGTTGTCTCTAAGGGCTTCGGTGTGAGTACCTGCAATTGTACGCAATGCATCGTCTGCGTGATTGATTAACCGATCAAATAATGAAAACTGCCGAGAGCGGGAGGGTGTCTGAGAGGGGGAAGTCATGACAGTAGGTTCCAGAGCGTTATAACCGTTGGCGAGCTGTTGCGGTGTAGTGATGTCGTTGCTAGGGCAGTATATCAGAATTACCAAGCTGACGCGGGAGAGAAAAAAGTGTATTTTTACATAACTCTAATCCCTACTTAGAGATCCGAAATCGTTGCACTCTATTTCGTGATTTTAAGTAATGACGCTGACTCTACTCCTTTTATTAACTGATGGTGTGCCGTTATATGCCAGAATTTCGCGATTTGCAGATTATTGTTGGGTCGCGTATGCCCATTGTTGTCATTGAGACATACGAAGAACCACGTGCTGTTCAACTTGTTAGTCGAGTTGGTATCGATCAGGATAGGCCAGTATTTACTTGGACTATTACAGAAGGTTTAAAGAGGGCTGACCTGGAGCACAATGTACCGCAACGGTTAACCATAGAACCTGATGCAGCGCTAGGGCAAATTAAAGCAACTGAACGGCCGAGTATTTATGTGTTATGCGACTTTCATCCGTTTCTGGATGAGGTGCCAAAAAATATCCGCCTGCTAAAAGAGATTGCGATGGAGCATGATGCCAATGGCCATACGGTTATTTTATTAAGTCATGCACTATCAATCCCCCTGAGATTAAACGGTACTGTGCTCGAATGTCGCTGTCATTGCCGAATGATCAGCAAATAATGCATTTGGTGCGCGAAGAGGCAAGCCATTGGTCCCGACAGCATCGCGGGCGAAAGGTGACCACTGATAGCAAAGCGTTAAACCAGCTGGTGAGTAATTTGAAAGGGTTAACTTACGCAGATGCTAGGCGTTTAGCGCGTGGTGCAATTATGGATGATGGTGCCATTACCTTGGATGACATCCCTGTTCTCAACAAAGCGAAGTTTGAGCTAATGGGAATGAACGGTGTACTTCAATTTGAATATGACACAGCGAGCTTTTCTGATATGGGTGGTTTGGCAAACCTTAAAAAGTGGTTGGAGCACAGGCAAGAGCAATTCTTATCCGTAGACGAACAGGATGAAATAGATCGACCGAAAGGCTTAATGTTGTTGGGTATTCAGGGAGGTGGAAAAAGCTTAGCAGCGAAAGCCGTTGCAGGTACGTGGGGCGTGCCATTGCTGCGCTTGGATATGGGGGCGCTGTATAACAAATTCATTGGTGAAACAGAGAAAAATTTGCGTGAGGCATTAGCATTGGCTGATACCTTATCTCCTTGTGTCTTGTGGTTGGATGAAATTGAAAAAGGACTAGGCGGAAATAGTAGCGATAACGGGACATCGAAGCGGATACTAGGAACCTTATTAACGTGGATGGCTGAAAGAACAACGTCAGTTTTTGTCGTGGCGATGTCAAACGATATTAGTCAGCTGCCTCCAGAGCTCATTCGCAAAGGGCGTTTAGATGAGATTTTCTTTGTTGATTTACCTGATAGTCAAGTTAGGAAAGTTATTATCAACATCCATTTGAAAAAGCGACAACAAGACCCTGATAAATTCAACATGGAACAATTAGCGGAAGCCTCTGACGGGTTCTCAGGGGCCGAGATTGAACAGGCGATAGTTGCCGGTTTGTATGCTTGTGCTGCGCAGGCTGTAGTATTGGACACGTTGCATATCTTGCATGAAATCTCTAACACGAGTCCCTTGTCTGTGGTGATGAGTGAAAAAATAGCTGAATTACGTCATTGGGCGAAGGAGCGAACTGTTGCTGCCAACTGACTCTCATCAGCTCAATACGTTGAGCGGGAGGGCGCCCGCATCTGTTTTTGCCTCTACGGATGTATCTGCGGCTAGTTTGTCTGCGGCATACTTAAGCTCCATATTGCCAGCAATCACGTCAGCTTATGATTTGGATGTGTGGCCACTATTGGATAAAAGTGGCATTAGCAAAGAAAATCTAGCTCAGTCAGATTATTTAATCTCATTTTATCAAGTGGGCGCGTTTTTTCTGTCGGTGTTCCAAACCTGTAGAGATGAAGGTATTGGTCTTGTTGTAGGCAGTGCCGTTCAGGCAAAGTCATATCAAGTGCTGGGCTACGCGATAATGAGCAGCCAAAATTTAGAAGAAGCCATTGATCGATTAATTCGTTATGAGAAATTGGTTGGCCAGCTAGGTAGTACTGTGTTTGTGCCGGCGGGAGAAGGAGGATCTTCTGCTGATTTTTGCAAGTTAGTATGGGAATGTCCTTTTGATGCGGTATGGGTGCGTTTTATAAAAGAAGCAGCAATCGCCGGTTGGGTAACCTATGCTTTGTCTCAAGCCCGAGTTGAAAATGCGGAGTTTACAGTGCATTTTGATCATGCTGCTTCCTCCATACCGTTTGAGCGTTACCAGAGTGTGTTTGGTGATCGAGTTGTCTTTAACAGTGATTGGTGTGGTGTGGCATTTGATAAAGCGCTGCTGACGTTGCCTTTTATTCAAGCAGACCCTGGTTTAAATGCCATGATGGATCGCCAGGCGGGTGTGTTGCTTGACATGTTTGATCGTAAGCTCAATTTGGTGAATAGTACCCGAGAACAAATTACTAGTCGCTTGCCGAACGGCGACCCAGTATTGGATGATGTTGCTGAAGCGTTATCGTTGACGGCAAGGGTATTGCAAAATCGATTAAAGGAAAGTGGCACAACCTTTAAAGAAGTGGTTGATGACGTACGTAAACAGTTGTCATTATCTTATTTGAGTGAAAAAGATGTGCCGTTAATAGATGTTGCCTTTTTGTTGGGTTTTTCAGAGCAAAGTTCGTTTAGTCGGGCATTTAAGCGCTGGATGGGAATAAGCCCTATGGAATACCGGAAAGTGTCATAAGCTAAAAATAAGATAAGGCATTACCTATGAAATTGTCACACTTTCACCCGCAAGCATTTTTGGCGGTGTTGGATAAGATTGACCAAGAATCCATGTCTAAAGCCTGGAATACTCGCCAGCGAAACAAGCTGTTTGTTGCGTTACTGGTTGCTGCTACGTGTTTGTTATTTGTAAATTATGTAAAAAATGGCAGTTTCTTTTTTGCCATGATAAAGCAGCTTTCCATATGGAGTGGAGTTTCTCCTCGAGCTATTTTTCAAGAGATGAGAGGGCAGCAGTATTACTCAATCTATCCGCAGGCATGGTGGGGGTTAGTGAATGTTATTGGTTATTTGCTAGTGCCAATGATTTGTGTGAAGTGGTTTATGAAAGAGCAGTTAAGTGATTATGGCTTGCAATGGGGAGAGGTGGCTGATCATAAGTGGTGGTACGTGTTGTTGGCATCACCCATTATGGTATTTGCTATTTTGGTGAGCTTTCGTCAGGACTTTTCGACTCACTATCCGTTTTATCCATTGGCTTATCGTAGTTGGGTTGATTTGTTGTTATGGGAGTGTATTTATATAAGTCAATTTATTGCGATTGAATTTTTCTTTCGAGGCTTTCTGATTAATGTGCTTAAACCGCGGTTAGGCTCACTAAGTATCTTGGTGATGTGTTTGCCCTATGTGATGATTCACTTTCCAAAGCCGTGGCTTGAATCAACGGGAGCTATTTTGTTCGGGTTGTTTTTAGGTATATTGGCTTTGCGCTCACGGTCAATTTGGGGCGGGGTTTTGGTTCACGTGACTATTGCGTTAACAATGGATATCGCTGCGCTATTACAAGGGCGAGGTTTGCCCAATGCTTTTTTGCCCTGACTTACGCTCGTTGTTCTGAGCTAAGGCTAAGTATTTGCTGGTGTGAGTTCCTGGTCCACTCTACAAGGGTGTCACGAAGTTCTGAAAGTTCGATAGGTTTGGATAAGTGCGCGTTCATGCCACAGGCAAGGCTCTTCTCTTTGTGTTCGTCCATAATATGAGCCGTTAGAGCAATGATAGGTATAGCTGTTTTATTGTTGTCTTGTTCCCACTGTCGAATGTTGCGAGTGGCATCAAAGCCGTTCATTTCTGGCATATCACAATCCATCAAAATTAAGTCGTAACGCCCGTCCTTAGCAGCATTCACAACTTCTACACCGTTATTTACGGTGGTAGCTTCTAATCCCAGTCGAGCCAGCATGCCCTTGATCACTTTCTGACTTAGGTGGTGATCTTCGGCTACCAGAATTTTGATGGATTGTTTTATCTCGACTTCATCTTCTTTGGGGTGGCTATGAGCACCTTGTATTTGTTTTAAATGGCCAAGCTCTTCCGCTAGGGTTACCTTTAATAAGCGTCCGGTCACGGGTTTGGTAATAACCCTTCTGATGCCGGCATTGCGGGCCGCAGTGGATGTTGGAGCAATGCCGAGCCCCGTTAGCATGACTACCAATAGCTCATTGTTAATAAGTCTATCTTCTTTAATTCTGGCAGCAAGTTCTAGGCCGTTCATACCGGGCATCTCATGATCGAGAATAACAATGTCAATCGGCTCTTGTAAGTTGGCTTGTGTGCGTAGCATTGCTAATGCTTGCTTGCCATTAACGGCCGTTGATACCTGCATACCCCAGCTAATGGCCTGTTGCTGGATAACAAGGCGACAGGATGCGTTGTCGTCAACGACCAGTAAACGCAACCCTTGTAGGTTTTCACCGTGTATGGGGGTGGTTTCTTCTAGGGAAAGGGGCTCTAGGGGGACGCTAAACCAAAACGTACTTCCTTTTCCTAGCTGGCTATCAACGCCAATCTTTCCATCCATCATGCTGACAAGCTGTTGTGCGATTGCAATACCTAGACCTTTGCTTTGAAAGACTTCATGTTGTTCTTGGGGCATGAATAATGTTTTGCGTAATTCTTTGGTGATGCCAACACCAGTGTCTTTTACTTCAAAGCGAATGTGTTGGTGGCCAAACTCTTCATTCAATGCAATGGTAATGAGGATGTCGCCATGGTCGGTGAACTTTACTGCATTGGAGATAAGGTTGGATAATATTTGACGAATACGTGCGGGGTCTCCTTTTACTTGAGGAGGGACATCATGTTGGATATGGCTAATGAGCTCGAGTTGTTTTTCTTCTGTCTTGACGCGAAACAATTCTAAGCAATCTGTCAGCATGGACGAAATATCAAAGCCTGTAATGTCTAGAGTAAGGCTGTTGGTTTCAAGCTTGGAGTAATCGAGGATGTCATCTAGGATTTTTAGTAGGCTGTTACCGGATGCGGTAATGGTTCGAATGTAATCTTTTTGCGTGTGGCTAAGGGATGTTTCATCGAGTAACTCAGACATGCCTAATATACCATTCATTGGCGTGCGGATTTCATGGCTAAGCTGCGCAAGGAAGTCACTTTTTGCCTGTGTTACCGCATCATCAATCATGTTGTGGCGGGCTTTAGATTGGCGAGCATCTTGGCGAGTGTCTTTTTTGCTTGATAGCGCAAGGGCAAGTAAAAGAGTTTCAAAAATAAACGAGGACAGAATGACCCAGGTGATGGCGAAGTCTATAGGGAAGTCTCCCCATACAAGAGGTACGGAGAGAGCTGCGATAAGAAGGATAGTAAGTTTCGCAACAACAAGATAGCGCGCCGCGTAAAAACCGTTAAAGGTTTGGTGTATGGCAACGAACAGAACGATCGGAGTTGTACTGATTACGATAAATAATGATGCTTGCATGGCATATTGCGCAGGCAAAATGGATAACGTCAGGATAGCAAGGCCACTAATTATTTCTATAGTTTGCAAGGTGCGATCAAGTCGTGGAGCTGTATTCCTAAGGTCGAGAAAATGTTGAACGAATAATGTGTTGGTTAATGCAATGAGAATTAAAAATAACCCCTCCAGTTTTAGGTATAGGAGAGGTATAGGAAACCAGAAAATACCGAGATAGCCTGTGTCCGTGAGGAAAAATAATAACGTAGCAGCAACAAATAATGCGTGTAATAAATAAGATTTATCCCAGTTTCTGATGTATTGCACGAGACTATAAATAAATAAAATGAGCAAAGCCCCGATGCCAAGCCCAATGAAGGTTTGTGTGTTATTGCTGTGCTCTGCAAACGCAGAGGGGGAGGTAAGAATGATTGCGGCGTTTAGGTATTGTTGCGAACGTAACTTGAGGAAGTAATTAGCAGTGCTGTTAGCGGGGATTTTGATTTTGAACACGGAGGTGCGGTAATGAAAGTCACCATGTATCTTTGCAGTACCGTGCCCCCCTTGGGAAATCAGGGTGACCTGCTTTTGGTCGTGTTTATAGAGTGTAATGTCACCGATATTGGGTAGCATAAAGTAAATATATGCAGCGCTGCTCTCTGGAAGTGTATTTTTGACGGAGAATCGGGTCCAAATTGTCGAGTCTGTAAAGCCAAACTGTAGAAGTTGGCTGCGAGAGTGGGCGAATTGCTGACTAACCTGTGGACTTAGCAAATCTGATGGAGAAAGTTCGCTGTTAGGATCTTCAATATATTCCAGAGATTGGCTTAGAGGTAAATAAAAGTCGTCAGAGTCAATGGTAAGAAGGCTGGCGTGGGCATTTTGAGAGTAGAGGGCTAAAGATGAAATAATTAGAAAGATTATATACAGCAGCCGAAGCGCGGGTTGGACACCTGTAGTTAAAAGGCAAGGCCCTGTCGCAAGTATTGGTACTTGAAAATAAGGCGCATGTGATCTTTTATCGAATGCGTTTAAATTGGTGAAAATGCCCGTTCCATGTGTCTTGCGCAAAGCGATAACCTTGAATGATCTATGCCCTTTTGTTGATTGTTAAGTATACCTTACTTCTTTGATTACTCATAAAATGTAGGCAATCTACTGGGTTTCACGTAATTAATGAGTGGTATTCGTGGTTTTATTGAGTATTTTTGTCGTAAACCCAGCTTCAGTGAGTAAATATGCACCAAGCTCTCGGCGGCGTCCGCCATCGCATAACACAATGTAGGTTGAATTTGAGTCTAGAGCGGAAAGGCGCTCACGGAGACGATTAAGGGGTATGTTAATGCTACCGTCCAATTTATCGAACTTGTATTCACTGGGCAGCCTGACGTCAACAAGAACAACCGGTAAGGAGGCACCTTGAAGTTTTTCCAGTTCATCTAATGTAATGAAGTCTTGGACAGGTTCTTGTAAAAGGCGTTTAAAGTCATCCTTAGTCAAATACATAAGGCTGCCATTTGTGGTCATTACGATGCTGGCATTACGAGTGGTGTTACCTACTAATGCTTCTTCGCCAAAAAAGTCACCTGTATCCAAAGACGCGATTACTTGTTGGCCGCTGTTGTCTTGTTTGATGACATTAGCTTGTCCTTTTTCTAGTACATAAAAGTGATCACCTTGCTGACCTTCAGTGACAATTGTTTCGCCCTTAGCTGCGTTTTTTTGATGGAATGTACAAAAGAGTTGCTGAATGTTTGCGGGAGGTATTTGAGAAAACAAATTGGATTCTAGCAAGCATGTCATCCAGTCTCTTTCAATTGAATCCTCTTGTGATAAGTCAGTAACGAGGTAGTTGCCGGCTTGATCCCATGTTAATACAATGTCCATGTGATTTTTGTCCACAATAAGAATCAGCGATTTACTGGTCGTGACGGCTGAATATTGGTGGGGCTGTTGGTTGTCGAGAGCGTGTAGAGCGGCATTGTTGCTTGACGATGAGCCCGACGATATGGCGGTTATTTCGAAGTTTTCATTAAGGAGGTCAACGGCCCCATTGATAAGGTAGTAACAGTGCTCGGATGTCTCGCCTCGTTTGAATAGCATTTTTCCGCTAGCGAGCGATTTCAGCGTGGCATGTTTAAGGATGTCCTTGACATGCGTATCCGATAGGTCGTTGAAAGGACTGAGGTTTTTAACGAGATCAATGTTAATGGGTAGGTTTGTTTCGCTCATAAAGTGCTCAGAGTTGTGGTTTTTATCATGCTACAGCTCACCTTGCGGTGACATATCGCCGCGATATCCACGCTGGAGGAAGCCTTGCTATGATTATAGTTGTCTGTGGCTAGCTTGCCTGGGAATCTCACGTTGATTGGTGGATGTGCTTCACATTATTCGAGGTTCATGACGCTCAAGAGGGGGGCTTGCTGGTGTTGGGGGGAGGGGGCTAAAGGAGAGGGTTGCTACAGTAGTGGTGTCTAACCACCACTGTAGCGATATTGCCTAGGGTTACGACTCTTCCCGTTCAACGGCGCGATAACCAATATCATCGCGATAATAGACTTTGTTCCAAGAAATTTGCTTCACGAGTGAATACGCTTTCTCTTGAGCTTCTTTGACGCTGTTGCCGAGGGCGGTTGCGCATAAGACGCGGCCACCGTTGGTCGTTACGTTGCCGTCGATATCTTTGGTGCCGGCATGGAAGACTTTAAGTCCTTCTGACTCAGCAGGTATCCCAGAGATGATATCCCCCTTATTGTAGTTGTCAGGGTAACCACCTGCGGCAAGAACAACACCTAATGAAGCCCGTTCATCCCACTCAGCTGTCGTGCTATCTAGTTTTTTATCTAGTGCTGCTAAGCACAGCTCGGCTAAATCAGACTTAAGGCGTAGCATAATCGGTTGCGTTTCAGGGTCACCGAAGCGGCAATTGTATTCAAGTACTTTAGGCGTGCCATCTGCGGCAACCATTACACCGGCATATAAAAAGCCAACATAGGTGTTGCCCTCATTTGCCATGCCTTCAACGGTGGGGTAAATCACTTCATTCATAATGCGATCATGAATTTCTTGTGTTACCACTGGGGCGGGCGAGTATGCTCCCATGCCTCCAGTATTTGGCCCTTTATCGCCATTATCTCGAGCTTTGTGATCTTGTGACGTGGCAAGAGGTAAAACGTTCTTGCCATCAACCATACAGATAAAGCTGGCTTCTTCTCCAACTAAAAACTCTTCAACAACAACGCGGCTTCCGGCATCGCCAAACTTGTTGCCGGCAAGCATGTCTTCAATAGCTTCAATGGCCTCAGCTTCAGTTTGTGCCAAAATAACGCCCTTACCTGCGGCTAGGCCATCGGCTTTAATGACGATGGGGGCACCTTGCTGTTTCACATAAGCAACGGCCTCTTCGATAACGGTAAAGTTACCGTATGCTGCGGTAGGGATTTTGTGTCGATCAAGGAAGTCTTTTGTAAACGCTTTTGAACCTTCTAGTTGGGCTGCGCCTTTGCTCGGTCCAAAGCATTTAAGCCCGGCAGCTTCAAAGGCATCAACAACACCCATTACTAGTGGGACTTCAGGGCCTACTATGGTGAGCTCAACGTTATTTTCTTTGGCAAAAGTGACCAGCTCTTCGATGGCTTCTACATCAATGGCGACATTTTGTAACTTTGGCTCTAGTGCGATACCTGCGTTTCCTGGGGCAACATAGACGGTGTTAATCTTTGCAGATTGAGCAACCTTCCAACCTAGGGCGTGTTCGCGGCCACCACTACCAATAATAAGAATATTCATTATATGTCTCTAACCTAATGTTTAAACTATGTTTTAAATTATGGTTTACATTACGGGGTTTGTATTAGTGTTTAAAATGACGCATAGATGTGAAGACCATGGCAATATTGGCTTCGTCGGCAGCGGCAATTACTTCTTCGTCGCGAATTGATCCGCCTGGTTGAATCACAGCGTTAATACCTGCTTCAGCGGCAGCATCAATACCATCACGAAATGGGAAGAATGCATCGGACGCCATTACTGAGCCTTTTACTTGTAGGTTTTCATCGGCAGCTTTGATACCTGCAATCTTAGCACTGTATACTCGGCTCATTTGGCCTGCACCTACACCGATAGTTTGTAGACCCTTGGCATAAACGATAGCATTGGATTTGACGTATTTAGCTACTTTCCAGCAGAACAGTAAATCCTGGATTTCTTCTTGCGTAGGGGCACGTTTGGTAACGATTTTTAGGTCTGATTCAGTGATGATGCCATTATCACGATCCTGTACCAACAAACCGCCATTAACACGTTTGAAGTCCAAGTCTTGAGGGCGGCTATCACCCCATTGTCCACATGAAAGGAGGCGAACATTTTTCTTGGCTGCAACGATGCTAACGGCTGCATCTTCTATGGATGGTGCGATAATAACTTCGACAAACTGCCTATCAACAATAGCTTGTGCTGTTGCTGCATCGAGCTCCCTATTAAATGCAATTATGCCACCAAATGCGGATGTTGGATCTGTTTGAAAAGCTTTTTCGTAAGCTTCTAATGGACTGTTGCCAATAGCAACGCCGCAAGGGTTGGCGTGTTTAACGATAACGCAGGCTGGTTCTGAGAATGCCTTAACGCATTCTAAGGCAGCATTAGTGTCAGCTACATTGTTGTAGGATAGCGCTTTACCTTGTACTTGCGTGGCGGTAGCGACGCTGGCCTCTGCTGGCTTGGCTTCTTTATAGAATGCGGCTTTCTGGTGAGGGTTTTCACCGTAACGCATTTCTTGAACCTTTAAAAATTGCTGGTTAAACGTGTTGGGGAAATCAGATTTGCTACCGTCTTCTTGAATGGTTCCAAGATAGTTAGCAATGGCGCCGTCGTAGCTGGCTGTGTGTTCAAAAGCGGCGAGAGCAAGCTTGAAACGGGTTTGGTCTGTCACTGCCCCGTTATTGCTCTTCATTTCAGCAATAACGTTGCCATAGTCACTTGCATTTACCACAATGGATACCCATTTGTGGTTCTTGGCTGCAGATCGAACCATCGTTGGGCCACCAATATCAATGTTTTCAATGGCGTCAGCAAGGTTACAGTCTGGGTTTGCAACAGTTTGTGCAAAGGGGTAAAGGTTTACTGCAACCAGGTCGATCGGTGTAATGTCGTGAGTATTCATGGCTTCGTCATCCATGCCTCGGCGACCTAAGATGCCTCCGTGCACTTTTGGATGTAAAGTTTTAACGCGTCCATCCATCATTTCTGGGAAGCCGGTATAATCAGAAACTTCAACGGCAGCAACGCCATTCTCTTTTAATAACTTAAAAGTGCCTCCAGTTGATAGGATTTCAACTCCTAGTGTTTCTAATGATTGGGCGAATTCCACGATTCCGGTTTTGTCGGAAACGCTAATTAGGGCGCGTTTAACAGGCGTAGTCATAATGATTGCTTTCTACAGTGGTGTGTTTTAGCAAGTGAAGCCAAACAGGGAGTAATTGAAGGGTGCAATTGTAGTCGTTCTGGACGCAGGAATTAAGAGGCAACCACAAAAAATCGCCTGAAAGAGGGCATCTATTCAGGAGGGGGAGGTAAAAAAGGGCAAAAGCAGTTTAGAGGGCTTGTTTTCCCCCTAAACCGTTTAAAAATTTGCGGTGTCTTTGTTTAGATAAGACCGTAAATTTTTAGCTTCTTACGCAATGTGCCTCGATTAAGGCCAAGGAGGATTGATGCTTTGGTTTGGTTGCCGCGAGTATATTCCATCACGGTTTCCAATAAAGGAGCTTCAACCTCTGATAATACCATTCCGTAAACGTCGGTAACGGGCTGTCCATCAAGGTGTGCAAAATAGTTTCGCAGTGCCTTGTGTACATTGTCACGTAGGGTTTGAGCTTCTTGATCCGCTGATGTCACTAAATGTTGTTTTAGTTCTGCTTTACTAGCAAGCGGGGTGTTTGGATCTATTGTTATATTATCGTCGTTATAGTTTATTTCGTTCATGCCGCCAATTCCTCTCCTTCGATTAGACGTACAAAAAATGCCTGAGCTATTGTGAGTTGTTCAGATGCATTGTCTAGTTGATTAAAGAGTTTCCTGTGAGTGTCTCCATACGGAAGATTTTGAACGTACCAGCCAAAGTGTTTTCTGGCGATGCGTACTCCTGCATACTCCCCGTAAAAGTGATGCAAGTCAGATAAGTGTTTCATCATAACTTGCCTCACCTCTTTGAAAGAGGTTGCTGGGAGTGTCTCCCCGGTCTTTAGAAAATGGGCAATCTCACGGAAAATCCAAGGGTTTCCCTGAGCGCCTCTGCCAATCATAATACCATCCGCAGCGGTGTGGTCTAGCACTTCTTGCGCTTTTTGTGGGGTAGTAATATCGCCATTTGCCATCACCGGAATTGTGATAATTTCTTTGATAGCTGCAATGGTGTCGTACTCTACCTCGCCTTTATAGGCGCATTCACGTGTTCGTCCATGTACTGCTAATGCTGCGATGCCTGATTCTTCTGCAATCTGCGCTATAGTGGTGCCATTTCGATTTGAAGGGCTCCAACCGGTGCGAATTTTTAGAGTAACAGGAACATCTACAGCGTTAACAACAGCAGACAGTATTTGTTTGACTAGCTTTTCATCTTTGAGTAAAGCAGAGCCTGCCGCCTTCTTGCATACTTTTTTAGCAGGGCATCCCATGTTGATGTCAATGATTTGAGCTCCATTGTTTACATTAAAGTGGGCTGCCGCTGCCATCATGTCAGGGTCTGATCCGGCTATTTGTACAGAGCGCGGCTCAGGTTCTCCATCATGATTCAGTCTGAAGCTGGTTTTTTTGCTTTGCCATAGCCGCGGGTCACTAGATACCATTTCCGAGACCACAAGCCCTGCACCTAAGTGCCGGCAAAGGTTTCGGAAGGGTTGGTCGGTGACTCCGGCCATTGGGGCTAATATCACTGGGTTGTTAAGTTTGTATTCTCCAATCTTCACGACGGCGTATTTTCCTATATTGGGTCCTAAACCGAGCCAGAATGGCGAAACTGTTACCTAGTCACATTAGTTTTTGCTCAAAGAACGATCTATCATAACCTTATGTGAAGAAATGTTAAAGAGTAACATTGTGTAAACGGCCATTTTTTTTGTTTTTTTTTATGTGGCTTATCATTGTGTTTGAATGGTGACCTAACCCGCTGCGTAAAAGTTCATCTGATAATTGACCGCATTAAGGCCGGGGTCAACGATTTCGAGGGTGAGGTGGACAGGGGTGTCGCTGGGCATATTGTTGAGATCGATACGGTTGTCATGAATATATTCTGAGGGTAGGAAGCGACGGCTGGCCACAGCGCTGCCATTAATATCATCAAATCGAAGTTCGATAACAGGGAAGGGTTGGGAAAAGGCGGCGCGATTGTAGACAATGGCATCAATCACCAAGGCATTTCTCTCTAAGGCGTGGCTTCTAACGACTAAATTTGTACCTCTAATTTGAGATACATCGGAAGTCAGTGGCAGTTCACAGCCGGCTTTTTCGCAAAATATTTTGAACATCGGGCGATAGGTTTCATTTCTTGCTAAATTATCATACTGAAAATAGAGATACTGTCCGCACAATGCTAACGCGGCAAATATGTTTATGAGTACTAATGCGGCAGTTTTGACCAGCGAGCGTTTAGGGGCTTCTTCTTCAATGCCAAAATGCGCTGCACTTGCGGCGATTTGATGCTCCATGATGTCTTGAGAGTCGGGTGTTAAGTTATCATGTAAAGGTTCGTCGTCCTCCAAAAGCTCTGGCATCGCTCCGAGTTCAATATCGTCAATGTCGTGTTCTGGAGATAGTTGACTAAAGAAGTCTTCAGATTCAAATGACCGGTCATCTTTTGTTTCACCGGTATCCTCTGGTGTTGATGTTTTTTTAGCTTTTGCATCAGCTTTGGGTTTGCTTTTCGGCTTTTTGACTGCTGGTATGTCGTTGGACAGGTTCTTTGCAGCAAAGGGGCCGTCTTCTTCTTCTGGTACATCCCCCATTATTTCTAAGTTCTCGAGGTTGGGCTCAGGGTTGTTATCCTGCTCGAGCTCGTTGAGCATGGCCTTAGCCCAGCTTTCATCAACTGCGCCGCTTCCTGATATTGGCGTATCATCCTCGTTTTCGTTGATGGCAAATGGATCTTCACTGCCCCAGTCATCAAGTTCGTTAAAGGAGTTGCTGAGCTCGCTTCCCTGAGATTCCCCATCAAGCGCATTTAGCTCTTCATCAAAAGTACCGTCACTGCTAGTGATACCGCTAAACCCAGTATTTGAATGGTGTTCATTATCTTCTTCAGGGTCGTCTTGTATTAGGCCTGGCGTTTCTTCTTGGTCATCTGCCGCATCATCGCCTAATTCTTCAAGTAGTTTCTCTGCCCAGGCCTCGTCTTCACCTCCATCCGCTTTTTTTGGCTTATCACCACCATAGCCAAGATTTTCCAGTTCATTTTCTGGCTCATCGAGTTTTTCTTGGTAGTTTTCGGTAAATAAATCGGCGTCGGGGTGGTTGTCCAGGTTCCAGTCGTTGGTAGCGTAAGGGTCGCTTTCAGCGGTGGGTTCAGGCTCTGGAGTGTTTTCAAACTCTTGGAAGGGATCCGGGCTTTCTTGTGCAGGGGAGGCTATTTCTTCGACAACGGCTTTTTTTACAATGTGCTCACTGGCATGAAAAACTTGGTAACAGGCTCCGCACCGAACGGCTCCGCCGGCAATTTCAAGTTGCTCTTGGTTAAGGCGAAACGTAGTGGCGCAGTGAGGGCATTTTGTCAGCAGTTGCTCAGACATAAGTAAAAACTTCCAGGCGGTAAGGCTTGTTTGTTGAGGCGTAATATCTATTGGCTACACTTGGGCATAGTTGTTATGCACACCTATTATGCCTAAATGTAGCTCTTTATGAGATTGATAGCACTAAAGTTACGATAATCCTTCGCTATTCTCTCCCAACTTATTGATAAAACAAGCAGGGGGTCACAAAAGACCAGGGTTTTGTGAGAGATGTGCCTTGCCCTATGATATTGCAGGGCAAGAGGCTCAAGTTATTTTGGCAGGTTGAGTGGGCTTAACGTTATGGATGCGTATTTTTTACGAACGTTTTTTTCCGCTAATTCTTATCCAGTCTTCATCTTGAACTGCAGGGGTTAGTTCAAAATCTGATTGATAATGTGAGGCTACATCGTCGGCTTGTTTGGCAAGAATACCTGACAGCGCTAGTAATCCGTGAGATGCAATAAGTGATGTTAAACGAGGCGCAAGTTCCATTAATGGCCCGGCGAGTATGTTGGCTACTAATACATTCGCCTGTATGTCGGGCATGTTTTGAGGAGAGAAAACATGGATCTTATCGGTGACGTTATTTCGCTCTGCATTTAGCTGTGTGGCCTGTAATGCTTGTGGATCATTGTCAACACAGTAAACGCGGGTTGCTCCTAGCAGTGCGGCGGCAATAGCAAGAATACCAGAGCCACAACCGTAATCGATGACGATTTTATCCTGTAAATCTTGTTCGTCTAACCAGCGTAAGCATAGGGCTGTGGTTTGGTGAGTACCTGTGCCAAATGCTAGACCTGGATCTAATAACATATTGACGGCATCGGCGTGAGGCGCTTCTAACCAACTGGGCACCACCCAAAGACGTTCGCCAAAACACATTGGTTTGAAACTATCCATCCATTCTCTAACCCAGTCTTTATCTTCGAGAGCTTCGGTTTTGAGTTGGGGGAAGGGGGTGATGGAGACAGAAGATTTTAATGCAGCGACTACTAGGTCGATATTAACCGTATCTTCAAATAGACCGATAACACGGGTATCTTCCCAAATGGGCGTTGTGCCTGGCGGTGGCTCAAACAACGGTTGGTCAGCGTTATCTAATAATGTGACTGCGACAGCGCCCAATTCAATTAATAAGCCGTCAAATTGAGCAGCATTGTCACCGTTGGTTTGGATAATGAGTTGTAGCCAGGCCATAAGATCTCTTCAATATAGGGTGTATTAATCGATACCCAAGATCTTTTCCAGATAATGAATATCAACACAGCCTTTTGCAAAGCCGGAATCCTTCATGATGACATCTCTGTGTAAGGGAATATTGGTATTAATTCCATCCACAACCATTTCATCCAAAGCATTGCGCATTCTTTGCATCGCTGTCTCGCGATCGTCTCCCCAAGTGATGAGTTTACCAATGAGGGAGTCGTAATAAGGCGGCACAGTGTAGCCTCGGTAAATGTGGCTGTCCATTCGCACCCCTAATCCGCCGGGAATATGCCAGTATTTGATTTTACCAGGGCTAGGGATGAAGGTTTCTGGATGTTCGGCGTTAATTCTGCACTCTATCGAGTGGCCCTTAACAACAATGTCTTCTTGCTTAAGGCGTAACGGGGCTCCTGATGCAATAAGTATTTGCTCTTTAATGATATCAACGCCGGTTACCATTTCGCTGACGGGGTGCTCAACTTGCACACGGGTGTTCATTTCAATAAAGAAGAACTGTTCATTCTCATAAAGAAATTCAAATGTACCTGCGCCGCGATAGTTGATGGCTTTACAGGCATCGGTGCAGCGTTCGCCTACTTCTTTGCGCAAAGCGTCAGGAATGCCTGGAGCAGGGGCTTCTTCAACAACTTTTTGGTGGCGGCGCTGTAAGGAACAGTCGCGATCACCCAAGTAGATTGCATTGCCTTGCCCGTCAGATAATATCTGAATTTCTACGTGGCGAGGAGTGCCTAAAAACTTCTCCATATACACAGTATCATCGCCAAACGCGGCTTTAGCTTCCGCTTTAGTAATAGCAACCAATTTGAGTAATTCTGACTCGCTTTCAACAACACGCATGCCACGACCACCGCCACCAGAGGCTGCTTTTACCATAATAGGGAAGCCAATTTCTCTGCCTACCTTTAGCGTGCGGTTATTGTCTTCTGTGATAGGGCCGTTACTGCCAGGAACAACAGGGACGCCTGATTCTTTCATCGCTTGAATGGCAGATACTTTGTTGCCCATCAGGCGAATTGTGTCTGCTTCAGGGCCAATAAAGATAAAACCGCTGTCAGTTACACGTTCTGCAAAGTCTGCATTTTCGGCTAAGAAGCCGTAACCAGGGTGGATGGCGTCGGCGTCAGTAATCTCTGCAGCGCTGATAATTGCAGGTATGTTTAGATAGCTGTCAGCAGCAGAAGCGGGGCCAATACAAACGGCTTCATCGGCCAACTTTACGTGCATAAGGTGTTCGTCGGCTTTTGAATAAACCGCGACGGTTTTTATTCCCAGCTCTCGGCAGGCTCGCAACACGCGCAGAGCTATCTCGCCGCGGTTAGCGATTAGTACTTTTTCCAGCATCTTTTTGACCTATAAATTTGGTGAAGGTTAAAGTGTGACTGTTAAGCAATCACAAACAGCGGTTGGTCAAACTCAACGGGATCAGCGTTATCAACCATGATGGCTTGAATAACGCCTGAAACGTCTGCTTCAATCTGGTTCATCATTTTCATCGCTTCGATGATGCAGATGGTATCACCAGCTTTAACGGTTTGGCCCACTTCAGCAAAAGGTTTAGATTCTGGAGAGGAGGATCGGTAGAAAGTACCGACCATAGGGGATGTCACTTTGTGGCCATTAGGGCCTTCTTCCACTGGGGCTACTGGAGCAGCAGCGGCTACTGGA
>MAAL01000024.1 GCA_002163245.1 Gammaproteobacteria bacterium 42_54_T18
CAAAGGTATTTGTTGCACTTGCTATAATGGGAGGAATGCCGACAAACATCAGGGCAGGGAAGGTAATGAAACTTCCGCCGCCTGCAATTGAGTTAAGAACGCCGCCAAAAACACCTGCTAAGAAGAGAAAAATCAGTTCAAAAAACATCGTTAATAATAAGTCTATGAGCTTAAAAATTAGCTAGACGATAACACATTTGCATTGAGTCCGCTGATTGTTTATCAGCCTATAGAGCTTGTTAGTAACATATTGGCCGACCATTTAAGCTTTAATCTTAATGATACGCTAAGACGTTATGTTACTTTTTTCAGTCAAAGGTGTGTTTACCAGCTAAAATGTTTGTTTTTTCTTATTGTTACAATACAAATTTTATTGGGCTTAAAAATATATATAGATGGTTTTTATCGGTGATAAAGGTTTTACTCCCCCAGAAATAAATGATGACACCTTATAGGGGCTGAATAATAGCGGCTGAAAATTAAAAATTGAAGGTGACTCGTAAAGTTTTACTCAGAATAGGACTTGTCTATTTGGACAATCTCGTCATTCAAACTTTGATTATCAATTTGGCTTTCAGTCTTTGTTGTTATGTTTTCATTTTATTAGCCTTAGACAAAGTGAAAATGTAACCTTGAATTACCTATACTCTAGTACCATTTACGCTTAATTTTTTTAAAATATAACTTGTTTTCTGATTGGTAATCTCAAACATCATGCGTAGTCACACATATATTGTTATGAAAAGGGATAGGTAGGTAATAAAAAAGACTTTCCCATATACCCGTTATCATTCAAAGTACAGAATTTTCAGTGGGAATAAAAATTATTTAACGCAGTATAAAGTGATTTTAAACCCATCGTAGACGATTGTCAGCCATCGCATTTTGTAGTTGTAGTAATGAAATAGGGGGGGGATCCTTATTCAATTGTACACCAAAACTGAAATAGCTGACAAACCCTGAAATATGCATCGGGATTGGTAACGGGTATCTTCGTCTGTTATACCTACTCTACCTATCCAATTATAGAGGAGTTAGGTAAGGATAGTCTTTTAACCATTCTTAAAAATGTCACGTGCAATGATTAGTTTCATGATTTCAGAAGTGCCAGCAAA
The DNA here is from genome assembly GCA_002163245.1 of Gammaproteobacteria bacterium 42_54_T18. Taxonomy (GTDB): domain Bacteria; phylum Pseudomonadota; class Gammaproteobacteria; order Pseudomonadales; family Ketobacteraceae; genus 42-54-T18. Next base: position 1,116 of record MAAL01000024.1, read on the forward strand.
AATACGGGTAATACGAGCATCGGTGTAAACTTGAGAAATAGGGTATTCTTCCATGTAGCCAGCGCCCCCATGAAGTTGAACACCTTCATCTGCGACATCACACAACAACTCACTGGTTAGTAACTTCGCTGAAGATGCGGCTACACTGTCGGCATCACCTAAGTTTATATTGGCAACTAAGGTATCAGTAAATGCTGTCGCCATGTCCAGACGTGCGCGCAATTGTGCCATTTTAAATTGTGTGTTTTGCATTTCTGACAATGGTTTGCCAAATACTTTCCGATCCATAACAAATTCTTTTGTTAGGTTAAAAGCATATTCGGCTGTACCTATGTTCCATATTGCACAGGTTAAACGTTCTTCAGCAAGACCGCCCATTAAGTATTTAAAGCCTTGGCCTTCATTACCTATTAAGTTTTCTTTTGGTATTTTGACATTGTCAAAAAACAGCTCTGCTGTGTCTTGTGTTTTCATACCCATTTTTTTCAAATGAGCACCACGTTTAAACCCCTCCCAGTTTGCTTCAACAACAAATAAGCTAATGGCGTGAGGGATAGCGGGATCTGTACGGGCAGCAACAACAAATACATCACCACATATACCATTTGATATATACGTTTTATTACCGTTTAATACATAATGATCACCTTTGTCTACTGCTGTCGCGCGCATCCCGGCTAAATCACTACCTGCATCAGGTTCGGTCATTGCGACACCCAATATAGTTTCACCTGTAATTGCTTTTGGAATGTAGCTTTCTTTTAGAAAATCACTGCCGTAATTTAAAATATAAGGAGCCACAATAGTATTGTGTAAATGAGGCATAAAACCTGTTTCACCACATAAACCAACTTCTTCAGAAATAATCTGCTGAAAGCGGAAATCTTTTATATCCAAGCCGCCTAGGTTTTCAGGAGCCTGAGGAATTAAAAAACCCATTTCACCTGCTTTTAAATAAAGCTCTCTTGGTACAATACCTTTTTCGCGCCAAGCGTCTCTGTTTGGAACCACTTCCTTTTGCAAAAATGCACGAACTGACTCTCTGAACATGTTGTGATCTTCTTCAAAACAATAACGTTTCATAAGGTTTCCTTAAAATTGAGTAAAGTGAACGGGTATAACATTGCACCGCTATAAAATAAAATGGACTTAAATTGCAACTAACGCTTCGCCGACAAGAGTTTTTGTATTGTCTTGATTACAAGCTTCAATGGCTACACGAGCACATTGTTCACCATTAATTTCTAATAGTTCTACTACTTCACCTGAACATGTGATCACGTCTTGCAAATTGGTGATAGCAGAAAACTTATTGCCAAATTTACGTAATTTAGACTGTGGCTGCCAATTGGTTAATAAACGGCCTAAATAAGCCATCGAAAGCATACCTTGGGCAAAAACGTCAGGCATACCTGATTTTTTCGCAAAGTCACTGTCAATATGAATAGGGTTGTGATCGCCTGATGCCCCAGCATATAATGCAAGTGTTGTACGTGAAATAGGAGGTAACGTTAATTCAGGTAGCTTGGTACCTATGGTAATAGTGGTCATTTTTGTTAGTCCTGTTATTAAGCGTTTCTATATACAAGTGTTTGATTAGCTTTAGCAACTAAGTCATTATTTTGATTGCTGTAACTTGTTTCCATTACGACAAATTCAAGCGCGCCATTTTTTTTATCAAAAATATTTTTTAACTTTGAGCTAACGGTAATTTTATCACCGGCATAAATTTGACCTAAATATTCAAAGTCTTGAGAACCATGAAGTATTTTTGCAATATTTAAGTTAAGTAAATCAATCACAGGTAAAAACTCTGGGCCTTCCATATCTAATGAAAAGGCAAAGGTAGGTGGGGCAGGTAACGCCTTATAACCTTCTGCAATTGCAACCACTTCATCGGTATAAACTGGGTTCGTTTCATTAATTGATTTTGCGAAAAACTTTAAACGACCTTTTTCAACATCTGTTGTAAAGGAAGAAAACAGATGTCCAATTTTACTTTTATCTAACATAATTTTCCCTCTAGCGCTAAGTCATGATTACTTAGCTCGATTAATAATTAAACTTTTTTATACATAGTGACAACGGCAGCGCCACCTAAACCAAGGTTATGTTGTAAAGCGATATTAGCGCCTTCTACTTGACGATCACCGGCTACGCCTCTTAAATGCCAAACTAATTCAGTACACTGCGCTAAACCAGTCGCACCTAAAGGGTGACCTTTAGACATTAATCCACCTGAAGGATTAACCACGAATTTACCCCCGAAAGTGTTGTCGCCATCATTAATAAATTTTTCTGCTCCACCTTCGGCACATAAACCTAAACCTTCATAGGTAATAATTTCATTGGGTGTAAAGCAATCGTGTAATTCAACTACTTGCACATCAGAAGGGCCAATGCCTGCTTGTTCATAGACCTCACTTGCTGCACGAGCTGTCATTTGTGCGCCAATTAAATCAATTGGGTTAGTCCACGTATTTTCAATGTCAGTCACCATCGACTGGCCAACAATTTCAACATCCGCTTTCACATTATGTTTTTTCGCAAACGCTTCACTACATACGACAACTGCCGCAGCACCACACGTTGGAGGACAGGCCATAAATCGTGTTAAATACGGCGGAAAAATACCCGGTGCGTCCATCACTTCTTGTACCGTTAATGGCGTAGTAAATAACGAATATGGATTTTTAAGTGCATGGCTACGTGATTTTGCTGAAATTTTTGCAAAAATATCAGGATGTGCACCATATTTTTCTACATAGTATGTGCCTGCTTGACCGAACATTCGTAATGCTAAAGGACCATTTGGCGCATTAGAGCATTCATCAAGTTTTTGTAGCATAGGACCAAAGGGGGATTCTCTATCTTCCCATTGAGAGCCAAGCGCGCCGGGTTGCATTTCTTCAAAACCGAAGGCTAACGCACATTCTACCGCACCAGAAGCTACCGCTTGGCGTGCTAAAAATAATGCGGTAGAGCCTGACGAACAATTATTATTTACGTTAATAACTGGAATACCTGTCATTCCTACGTCATATAAGGCATGTTGCCCACAAGTACTATCACCATAAACGTAACTTGCGTATGCTTGCTGTACTAAGTTGTAATCAATATCTGCATCTTTTAAGGCTGTTTTTATAGCCGTGCTTGCCATAACTCTGTATGGTTCTTGTTTGCCAGGTTTGCAAAACTTAACCATACCGACACCAGCAATTCTCGCATTACTCATAATTTTTCATCCTATAGTATAGTTAAGTTTATTTTTTAGCGGCTAGTAAATCGATACCAACCATTTTACCAACGGCGTTGAATGTACTAACGATGCTCTCAGCAGGCTCTGAATTACTGAAATCACAAATGTCATGCCATTTATCAGCCACATCTTCGGCAGTAATAGGATTGTCGATACCAAATGCATAACCTTCACTACGTTCAACCCTCAATTTAGCAAACCAACTTGCACCAACTTCATACACACCACCAGTGTCTTTATTTTCTTCACTGGTAAGTTTGACGACTAGAGGTACTACATAATCAGGTGAGGTAGCTTTTAAGATATCTTCTCCCCAGATAGTTTCAGTTAATCTAGAGCCGGCAATGGGAGCAATAACATTTACTTGAACGTTTTTGCGTGCACCTTCAATAGATAATGTTTTCCCTAAACCTAATAATGCAGATTTGGCAGAACTGTAGTTAGCTTGACCAAAGTTGCCGTATATACCTGCAGCAGATGTGGTGAATATAACACGACCAAATCCCTGAGCTATCATGTAAGGCCACGCTGCTTTTGTTACAGAATAGGCACCGTTAACGTGAACTTTATATATCAAATCCCAATCAAAATCGGTCATTTTAATAAAGCTAGCATCTCGTAATATTCCTGCGTTATTGACAACAATATCTATACGGCCGTATGCATCAATAGCTGTTTTTACAACACTCTCACCATTTTCTACCGAATCATAGTTAGCAACTGCTTCACCGCCTGCAGATTTGATTTCATCGACGATCAGATCAGCAGCTCGGCTACTTGCACCCTCTCCATGACCAGAGCCACCTAAATCGTTGACAACAACTTTTGCTCCACGCTTTGCAAACTCCAAAGCATAACTCTTGCCTAGGCCAGCACCAGCACCTGTTACAATAACGACCTTATTGTTGAATTGTATTTCACTCATTTTTATTTCCTCAAATATTTATTTATGACTGTTTGTCAGGAATTAAGATAGAGCTAGTTTCTGATAGACCATGACAAAACCCAATGACATAAACGGACAATAAAATAATCATAAAAGTGACATTTTATATTTTAAAGAGGAATAAATAGCAGGAGTGGGATAGTAAGTAAAAATTGAAATAACAATCATTAAACCGTGAGAGGTTGTATTTTTAATGGTGTGAAATAAGAAGTTCATATACTATCGAACTAATGAATTTTTTAAGATAATAAAGATCTGCTTTTTATGAAAGATAACTCAATATCAATCCATTACATTAAATTACTTGTAGATGTACTTAATTTACATGGCAAAAATCCTGAACAATTCTTGAAAAAGTTTGAAATATCGGATGAAATGTTATTAACGCCATCACTTCGTTGTCCTTGTGAGGTATTAGTGGCACTTGTACGTCATACATGGAGGGAGTTGAGAGATGAAAATATGGGGTTTTCTAGAAAATCATTACCCACAGGTGGATTCTATTATGGTGGTAGATTAGCTATTTCATCCGAAAATTTAGGTAAGGCTTTAGAGGTAATTATTGGATTTTACAATTATATTGATCATGGCTATCAAATTAAAACATCTACAAAGAATGATGAATTTGAAATACAAGTGTTGCTTGATTCTCCTGAGCTTGATGCGGAACATTTTCTGATTGAATTCATTTTAGCGGGATTTCATCGTTTCAGTTGTTGGTTAACGGGTAAACCAATTATACTCAAAAGTGTTGAATTTGACTTCCCACCTCCAGCACATGAATCTGAATATGGTTTGTTTTTTTCTTGCCCTAAGAAATTCAATTCAAATAAAGTTGCTTTAAGATTTAATAGTAAATACCTCGATGACCCAATCACTAAAAAATATACAGATCTTAACGAATATATTGCGACAACACCGATGAATATTATTCTAAACCCTGTAGATGAGGATAATTACACCACGAAAGTAAAACGAATTATTGAAGCGTACGATGACTTTTCATACCCAAAATTTGATGAAATCGCCAAACAATTATATATGGTACCCAAAACTTTGCGGACAAAATTGAGTGAAGAAGGTATAACCTATCAAAAGATCAAGGATGTTATCCGCAAAGATTTGGCGATTTATTATCTTTATCAACCCCACTATTCTGTTGCTGATATTGCTGAAAAAATTGGTTTTACTGAAACTGGAGCTTTTATTAGAGCGTTCAAGGGCTGGACCGATCTCACACCAGGTGCTTATCGCAGTAAATATATAAAATAATCCATAGGCCATTATTTAATAGGTCAATAATCTTCTATTTAATCACCTTTTTAGCCCTATATTTCTAGTTTATCCCCCTTATCCCTTAACTTAGTGTATTAACAATTTTGTTTATCAATTTGTCCTTTTTGGATATTGCTGAACAACATGTAATAAAACACTATTGCTGAAGAACATAAGATTTGTATTTAAATCAAACTTAATTAGCTTCTTTATTCAAAGCATTGTTTAAAGGGAAAGTTAACATAAATTGGGGAATTTCAATGAATCAGCACTCTTTTAATAGTAAACGAAGTAAAATCACGTTAGCGTTAATCGCAGCCATCGCCACAACTTCATTTAGTCAGGTTTCATTTTCTGCCGAGCAGGAAAATGAAGTTGAGGATTTGGAAGTTATTATTGTTAAAGGTGGTAAACGACCTAAAACCTTACAAGAAGTTACTGCTTCAGTTACCGTTATTGGTGGCAATGAAATGAAGCAAATGAAAATAGAAAATTTAGAAGATCTTTCCTCCTCAATTCCCAATGTGAGCATTTCAGCAAACGCCATTCAAGACACTATTTCTATTCGAGGAATAAATTCTGATTTACAATCGGGTGGTGAACAATCGGTCGGTATTTTTGTTGATGGTGTTTATCATGGGCGTGGTGTGCAATCTCGATTTTCATTTTTAGATGTGGAAACCCTTGAAGTCTTACGTGGTCCTCAAGGTTCTCTTTTTGGTAAAAATACCATTGCTGGTGTGATTGCCATAAACCCAGCTCAAGCGAGTGAAGATTTTGAAGCAGACATTACTGTTGGCTATGAAACTCAAGCCGAAAGAATAGAAACCAATGGTTTCGTTACGGGAGCACTTAATAATGATGGTACATTAACTGGCCGTTTAGCCTTTAAATATAGTGATAACGATAAAGGTTTTATGGAGAATGCAACCAAGGATACTACCGGTGTACAAACCAGCGATTATGCCTATCGAGGTCTGGTAAATTGGGAGCTAAATGATAAATTAACGTTTAACTTTCGAGCTGAGACAGGTAACCAAGAAAATAATGGCATTTATTGGGAAATGACTCAATTAAAGGCTTATGATCCTAATTTGGTACCAATATTAGGTGCATATAAGGCCTTTGGTTCTGAAGATGTAGTGAATCATAAAGGCGCTGCATCTCAAATGGATTATCCTGGGCTTGGTTATAATGGCAAAGACAGCAGTTCTTTCATGGATACTAATTTCGATGAATACGCATTTAAAGCAAATTACTTATTTGAAGCCGGAAATTTAACGTTAATTGCTGCTAATTCAGGCTATGACTTTGAACGTTCTGTAGATGCCGACTTTGGCCCTTTACCAATATTACAATACTCCGATCAAGAAGATTATGACCAAAACTCGGTAGAATTAAGATTTGTTTCAAATGATGATGACGGCTTCGAGTATATCGTTGGGGTGTACTATCAAGACTCGGACTTAAATTTTGCTGGTGTAACTGATGCTGCAACAAGTAGTACCAGTATTGTTGGTCGTTTATTTAATAGTAATATGCCACTATTTGAAACAGCACTTGGCTTACCTGAAGGTGCGTTAGATGATTTATACCCACAGTATGATATTACCTCTCGCTTTAATCAACTGGAACAAAACACTGAAACATATGCCATATTTGGTCAAATTGGCATGGGTATAACTGATAACCTTAAACTAGAGTTGTCAGGTCGGTATTCTGAGGAAGAAAAAACAGCGACTCAAATCGCCTCTCTTTATGGTGGAACTGGCTACGGTGAGCTAGCAGGTAACCCGCTGTTAAATCCTATTGAAAATGCATTTTGGAGTGCTGCTTTGTTTGAAGTTACTCCTCATAAAAATGATTTAGCCAGAACTGAATCAAACTTTTCTCCGTCGGCAAGTATCTCTTGGACAATAGACCGAGATGCCACATTGTACGGGACTTACAGTAAGGGATTTAAAGGAGGTGGCTTTAATGCGCTTGCAATGGGTGCAGATCCTGAAGAAGCTGAATATGATGAAGAGGAAGCAAGTTCTTATGAGATTGGTGGTAAGTTCGCTATATTTGACGGCTCTGCACGACTAAATGTTGCATTATTTAGAACGGATTTTGATAATATGCAGACTACTATCTTTACAGGTGGAACAACCTTTGTTGTTCAAAATGCGGCACAAGCTACTTCCCAAGGTTTAGAGATGGACTTTAATTGGAGTTTAACGGACGAATGGACGCTATTCTCAACTTTTGGATATCTTGATTTTGAATTTGACTCATACGTTAATTCTGGCTGCACAGCCAAGCAAATGTTTGATAATGGCTTAAATGGTGCTGAATGTGCAGCGGCGGGTATAAATGATTTAAGTGGAAGAACAAACCAAGATGTGCCGGAGTTTACTGCATCGATTGGGGCTGAATACGATACTATGCTCGGTGAGTACCAATTAATTACACGTGCCAATGTTAATTATATTGATGATTTTTATGCGGCGAGTGATTTAGATGAAGCGTCAATAGTTGATGCATTTGCACTTGTTGATGCTTCTTTTAAGTTAATCTCACCAGATGAAACATGGGATGTTGCTTTCATTGCGCGTAATTTAACGAATGAAAAATATTTTTATTATCATAATGATACTCCGTTACTTGGTGGAACACATCATGCAGCAACCTCTGCTCCTGCAACTTACACCTTACAATTTAGTTATCACTTTATAGATTAAAGGTTATATTGGTCAAGTTTAAAAAGAGCGACTCACGGTAGTGAGTCGCTCTTTTTTTATGCAAACCCCTTTTATAGTCGCTGTTATACCAACCCCATTTTATTATTGCATCAAAGAAATCGGGCATACACTAATTTAATTGACGCGCCTCAAACTGAAATTGCTCAAGCACTCTGAATCGAGCATTTTTAATGATTACGGGTATATAGAGTATTTTATCGCTGGTAGGATGATATTGAGATACGTTGCCGTCACAAAACTATGATTTTAGATCTGCTATAGTGGCTACTTCTGACGCAAAGCAAGTAAAATAAGTGGTATGAGCAATGATTGTTAATTGAGGGATTTATCCAGACCTAAACAGGGGGGAGGTCTGGATAATTTGGTTAATCAATGGCTAATTATCCAAACACCTTTCTTTCTTTTAAAGCCTTAATTTCTTCTATATTAAAGCCTAAACCTCGAAGAACTTCATTGTTATGCTGACCAACATTACAGCCAGAAAACTTATATTTGGCTTGGTGATTTGAAAACTTAATGGGGTTGGCGATTTGTTTTACATTATCGCCTTCTAATGAAGGAACTGAAACTACCATTCCTCGGGCTTTCATTTGTGGGTGCTCTGACGCTTCAATAATATCAAGTGTTGGCTCAACGCAAGCATCAAGCTTTATGAAAACTTCTTGCCAGTATGAGAAATTATGTTTTTTGAATTCCTCTGTAAGTGCAGAAATTAGAGGGGCTTGTGATTGTTTACTATAATCAATACCATTTTTTGCTAGTTCAGGTTTACCTATTGCTTCACATAACTGTTGCATGAATTGTGGCTCAATGCTACCAACAGAAAAGTAACGACCGTCTTTAGTTTCGTAATGATTGTAAAATGAGCCACCATTTAATACCGACTCTTCTTGACCATATGATTGGTTAGAGCCAAGTGCTTGTGCTCCAGCCATAGCATTTAAGGCAAATGCCGCATCCGTCATACTAATATCAATATATTCACCTTTATCACTTTGCTGACGGTCAACTACAGCCGCCAAAATTCCCGTTACGCAGTGTAAAGACCCACCGGCAATATCAGCAATTTGAAAGCCAATAGGCAGAGGTCCAGATTCTTTTGTACCGGTATAGCTCGTTGTTCCCGCTATTGCTAAGTAATTTATATCGTGGCCCGCGCGATCCTTATAAGGACCCGTTTGTCCAAAGCCGGTTATAGAGCAGTAAATCAATTTTGGGTTGATTTCTTTCAGCGTATTATAGTCAAGACCCAGCCGTTTCATTACGCCAGGGCGAAATTGCTCAATCAAAATGTCATAGCTACAAACTAATTTTTTAATTAATTCAATCGCTTCTTTATTTTTTAAATCAAGGGCAAGAGATTGCTTCGATCGATTGAGGGTACGATGAACATATGATGTACCTTGCTTATCAAGTGGCGCTAAGTTACGTGTGAGATCAAAACGAACGGGTGATTCAACCCGCAATACATCAGCACCCATATCTGCAAGCATCATGGTTGCATAAGGACCGGGTAATAATGTTGAAAAATCGAGAATTTTAAGGGACTTTAACGGCATAGTTTTTCCAAAAAGTTTATGTTCATTTAAATATATTTTAGTTATTAACTAAGCTCTATGACTAAATCACACATTAAAATGATCAATTTATGGGATAAGTAACATTTATATTTAACGGTAGTGTACCCCGTCTAACGTTAAAGGTATGTGAGCAGTTTTAAACCTTAAAAGACTGCTGATATGGCAATCCCATAACACTATGGGTATCAATATCGGCATATGAACTAAAGTAAGCTTTATCAATGTCTAATTCATCCAAAAGAAATGAAACCATTAACCTGTAATTAGCCGTTACACAGGATGGTTCGCTGTTAAAAACGTTACTGGAATTTTACTTAAATTATATTGCTTTCTACTTTACCTTAGCTATTTAGCTATTAATATTGGAAGTATAGGGCCTGCGTCGAGTCATGAATAAAACTCTTACTTAATGGGTTTTTATAAGCACTCCTTTACGCCAAAAATGTTCATTAATAGGTATTTTCTGGTTATTGAACTAGAAAGTTAATTAGCTCTATTATGAATATAGTTAATGCTGTTTATTAGTTTATAACTTACGTGTTAAGTAAATAACTATATACAACTAAATAAAATAAAAAAGCGACTTATTATGATTTTTACACAAGCAATACAGAGAAATTCACTTTTATATAAAGACAATATAGCGACTTGTATTGGGGGAAATAAGAAAACATGGCGAGAATTGGAGCAACGCGTAGCTAAGTTGGCTAACGCTTTAATAAGTTCGGGTATTAAACCAGGTGACCGAGTAGCAATACTCGCATTAAATTCAGACCGCTACCTTGAATATTATTATGCAGTTGCTTGGGCAGGCGCTGTAATGGTTCCATTAAATATTCGTTGGTCAGTTAAAGAAAATTTATTTGCAGTAAATGATTCAGGTACCAAAGCGTTATTTATTGATGACCAGTTTTTATCCATTGGTAAAAGTCTGCAGCAATTATCCGAGAATGTCGAAATCTCTATTTATATGGGAGATAAGCCAACACCTGCAAGTATGTTGAATTACGAAGAGCTTATCAACAAACATGCTGCTATAGAGCCATTTAACAGTGATGAAAATGACTTGATTGGGATTTTTTATACGGGAGGAACCACAGGTTTCCCTAAAGGTGTAATGCTTTCTCACAAAAATATTTGGACAAGTTCCTTTTCAATTCTTCAAGAATTAAAATTGAGTAATAGAGAGACGCCAGTAATGTTATGCGCTGGACCTATGTTTCACTTAGCTGCAGCTGCCATGTGCTGGAGTAGTGTCATTGGCAGTGTACAAGTTAGTATCTTACCAATGTTTAAGGCTGAAGAGGTCCTTGAATGTATTCAAAGAGATGAAGTTACGGACATGTTATTGGTGCCAACCATGATTAGTATGTTACTGGCTGAAGGTGGTTTTAAAGATTATGACCTATCAAGCCTTGATCAAATTATATATGGGGCATCGCCTATGCCAGAAGGTACGTTGCTAGAAGCAATGGAACTCATGCCAAAAGTAAAGTTTTGTCAAGCTTATGGGCAAACTGAAATGTCGCCAATTTGCGCAATATTACCCGCAAAATATCATACCTTAACGGGAGAAAATGCGGGGAAAATTAGATCGGCTGGGCGTCAGAGTTTCATAAACCAAATAGCGATAAAAGATGAGAAAGGCAATTCGTTAGGAATAAATGAAGTGGGCGAAATTTGTGCAAAAGGTCCAAATATTATGATGGGATATTGGAATAACCCAGAACAAACACAAGCGGCAATTAAGAATGGTTGGTTGCATAGCGGTGATGCCGGATATATGGATGATGATGGTTTTATATTTTTGGTTGATCGTGTTAAAGACATGATTGTTTCAGGTGGAGAAAATGTTTTTTCTGCAGAAGTGGAGTCAGCCATCTCAAAATTCCCGGGCGTTCATGAAGTTGCCGTTATAGGGATACCAAGTGAGCAGTGGGGAGAAGCTGTTCATGCAATTGTCCGCACCAAACCTAATACCAGATGTGATGAAATTGAAATTATTCAATTTTGTCGTGAATATATCGCAGGTTATAAAGTTCCACGTTCTATCGAGTTTAGAGAAGAGCCATTCCCTATAACTGGTGCTGCAAAAATTCAAAAAAATGTGTTAAGAAAAAGCTATTGGAAGAATCAAGAGAGAAATATTAACTAATTTCGTTGAGGTTACTCTCTTTTTTAAAACATAAATTTTAGAATTAAATTTAAGGACTGTGGATATGTTTGATTACATCATTGTGGGTGCTGGTAGCGCCGGTGGCGTATTAGCCAATAGATTAAGTGAAAACCCTAAGAATAAAGTGTGTTTGATTGAAGCAGGAAGTAAAGATAAATCCATGCTTATCAATATACCTGGAGCAATGGGTAGTCATATGTTTTGGCATAAATTTAACTGGGCTTTTAATAGTCAGCCAGATCAGAGTACCAGTCAACGTAGTCAGTTTTGTCCACGAGGCAAAGGCTTAGGCGGTAGTAGTAATATTAATGGAATGGTTTATACCCGCGGTCACAGTAGTGATTATGATAATTGGGCAATGTTAGGTAACTCTGGTTGGGGTTTTGAAAGTGTTTTACCTTATTTTAAAAAATCTGAAAGAAATGACCAAGGTGAAAGCAAATATCATGGTGGAAGTGGGCTTTTATCGGTTACCAGTGTATCAAAAAATTATTATCCCGTTGAAACTGCATTTAAGAAAGCGGCAATAGAATCAGGTTTACCTGCTAAATCAGACTTTAATAACAACGAATTGGAAGGTATTGGTAATTACCAGTTTACGATTAGTAATGGGCAAAGAGCAGGCGTGGGTAAATGTTTTATTGAACCTGTATTACATCGGGCTAACTTAACTGTTTTAAGTTCTGCTCATGTTACTAAAGTTGTATTGGAAGGTAAAAAAGCAGTAGGTGTTCAATACCTCAAGAATAATGAAATTACAGAAATTACAGCAAGTAAGGAAGTTATCTTAAGCGGAGGGGCGTTTAATTCTCCGCAGTTATTAATGCTTTCAGGCATTGGTGAGCCAGAACATCTTCAAGAAGTCGGCATTGAGCCGCTACATGATTTAAAAGGTGTTGGTAAAAATTTGCAAGAGCATCCTGATATCCCGGTCGTTTATGATAGCTTGAAAAAAGATGGCGTAAGTCTTTCTTCAATATTACCAAGAATTAAAGAAGGAGCTATGTATCTCTTTGGGCGAAATGGCCCTTTAAAAAACTCAATAAGTACATTGGGTGGGTGGTATAGAAGTAGCGCAGAAGTCATAATTCCAGACATACAAATTCATTTCCTTCCTGTAAAGTTTGATGATTGTGGCCGTAATATTGAATACTTATTAGGTCATGGTTTTTCTGCTCACATCAATTTAGCTCGGCCTTACAGTCGTGGTTATGTCAAGTTACGTGATAACAAGCCAACATCTTCACCGTTGATTAAGTTAAATTTACTCGATGATAAGAGAGACCTAGACACGTTAGTTAAAGCCGTGAAGAAAATGCGTAATATTATCAGTATGCCAGCGCTGTCGTCCCATCGTGGCCAAGAAGCGTTTCCGGGCGAAGATATCAAAAATGATGAAGATATTGAACAAGCTATCAGAGATAAAGTGGCCCATGTTTTCCACCCAGTTGGTACTTGTAAAATGGGTGCTGACGATATGTCAGTCGTTGATTCTCAGCTAAAAGTACATGGCATAGATTCATTACGGGTTGTTGACGCGTCTATTATGCCAACATTGATTTCTTCTAATACTAATGCGCCAACGATCATGATTGCTGAAAAAGCAGCAGATATGATTCTTGAAGAGCATAACCTTAACTCATGAAAGCTAAATCACCAATAAAACCATCAAAACTGTATTGGGATGACCTCAACGAAGGGCAAAATTATGTTTATGGAGAGTATTTAGTTACTGAATATGAACTTACTCAATTTGCTTACAAATATGATCCCTTAGATTTTCATATCGATGCTCATAAATCAAAAAATACACCTTTTGGTACATTGATTGCCAGTGGGATACATACGTTGGCAATTAATCAACGCTTAAGTGTAAATCATGTATACAAAAATTGGCATTTAATAGCAGGTAAGAGCATGAGTAATTGTCGCTTTATTCGTCCTGTTCATCCTAATGACGTATTAACGGTTAACTTAACGATTAAAAAGCTAATAAAAAGTAATCGTCCTGACAGGGGAGTAGTGGAATTGAAATTTATTGTTATCAATCAGATAAATCTTCCAGTACTTAAAGTAGATGGTGAAGTTTTATTATTACGAAAACCACCAAGCAGCATTCAATTAAAACAAGATAAAGACACCATATGATGATAATTAAATCGGATATTGAAAAAACACTTTTGCAACAACAAACGTTTTTTAACGGGGATGAAACACAATCTTATGCGTTTCGCCTCACACAACTTAAAAAACTGCAACGTGGCATTGCTGAGTATAAAGAAAGGTTTGTCGAAGCCTTATATAAGGATCTAGGTCGTCCTGAATTTGAAGCGTATTTTGAATTAGTTGCTTGTTATCACGAAGTAAAAGATACCATAAAAAACTTAAAAAAATGGATGAAACCCAAAAAGGTTAAAACAGGACTTTTAGCACAACCAGGTAAAAGTCGAATTGAATATTGTCCTGTTGGAAAGGTTTTAATTTTAGTGCCATATAATTATCCGGTTGCTTTAGCTCTACAACCCTTAATAGGTGCAATAGCCGCAGGAAATACGGCGATCATAAAGCCTTCGTCGTTAACCCCCGCTTCTTCGGCTTTAGTTGATGAGCTAATTAAATCGACTTTTGAACCTAAGTATATAACTTGCTTTTTAGGGAGTACAGAAGTTACAAATGAGTTACTAGCCAATAAATTTGACCATATTTTTTTCACGGGAAGTCCAGCCGTAGGGCGTATTGTTATGTCGGCGGCAGCCAAACATTTAACGCCAGTAACTTTAGAGCTTGGAGGGAAGTCTCCCACAATTGTTAACAAGGATTGTAATATTGAACAAGCGGTAAAACGCATTGTTTCAGGGCGATTCTTAAATGCAGGGCAAACTTGCATAGCACCTGACCACGTCTATGTGCACAGTGATATAAAAGATGAGTTCATAGATAAGATTAAAAAATTCGTTAAAGATTCATACAGTGACAATCCCTTTGAAAATAAAGATTTTGGTCGAATGATCAATGACCGTCATTTTAAAAGAGTCAGTGAACTTATTCTCCAAGATAGAGTTGTGATCGGTGGTGAAACTAATGCGGAAGAAAAATATATTGCTCCAACAATTATAAAAGACGTTACCTTTGATGATGACATTATGAAAGAGGAGATATTTGGACCAGTATTGCCCATTTTAGAATTTTCTGATTTTGATGATGTTTGCCAACAAATAGCCAAATTACCAGAATTTCCACTCGCCATGTATATTTTTACAAAAGATGCTGAATTTGAACAAAACCTAATTCGTAAGGTTCGATGTGGTGGTGTCAATGTAAATAGCACATTAATGCATGTTGTTAACAGCTATTTACCTTTCGGAGGGAGTGGGGAAAGCGGAATAGGCTCTTACCATGGCAAGCATTCATTCGAACTTTTTAGCCATCAAAAGAGTATTTTAAATTCAGCAACCTGGATTGATATTCCACTTCGTTATGCTCCTTATGGTAATAAATCAAAATGGCTTAAAAAGTTCATAAACTAGCTTTCAACTTCTGGAGTCAGTACATGACCGTAGCAAAAGCATTAAAACAAAGAAGGTCAATTAGAAAATTTTTAGACAAAAAAATTCCTGAACCGTTAATGAAATCAATTTTTACAACCGCACAACTATCGCCGTCCAATTGTAATGTTCAACCTTGGCAAAGTATTGTTGTTTCAGGTAATAAAAAAGAAGCGTTAAAAGAAGCTTTATTAATTGAAGTGACCAATGGTACGCCTGCAAATCCAGACTTTGATTGGGGAATAAAATATCAAGGCATTCATAGAGAGCGACAATTTGGCGCCGCTAATGCGCTATACGGTGCTATGGAAATAGCCAGAGAAGATAAAAAATCACGTCATTTAGCACTACTTCGTAATTGGGAATTTTTTGATGCGCCACATGTAGTATTTTTTACTATGGATGCTCGTTTAGGAATGATGTCTGCCGTTGACATTGGAATTTACGCACAATCTCTTGCATTATTATTTGCTGAAAAGGGGATTGGGAGTTGTCTGCAAGGCGCATTAGGACAATTTCCCAATCCCGTCAGGAAAGTACTAAATTTGCCAGAGAACCAAGGTGTTTTATTCGGAATGTCTTTTGGTTATATCGACAATGATTCACCTATAAATAAAGTCACTACGAAACGAGAAATTATTGATAAAGCGGTATGCTTTATTGGTTAACCTGAATTCTTTTTTGTTATAAGGAAAAATATGAAATACAAAAAAATAATCGCTGGCCTTGGGATATTAATACTTTCAAGTCCTGTTTTTGCAACAACGGATAGCGCTAAGCCTAATATTCTTGCAATTTGGGGGGATGATATTGGTCCATTTAACATAAGTGCTTATAACCGTGGAATGATGGGTTATAAAACCCCTAATATCGACCGAATTGCTAATGAAGGGATATTGTTTACCGACTCTTATGGCGATCAAAGTTGTACTGCAGGGCGAGCAGGTTTCATAACAGGCCAACATCCTATGCGCACAGGTTTAACTAAAGTAGGTTTACCTGGTGCGAAACAAGGCTTAAGTTTAAAAGATCCAACCATTGCCAAACTGTTAAAGTCTCATGGTTATATGACTGGGCAATTTGGTAAAAATCACTTAGGCGATCGTGATGAGCATTTACCTACAAATCACGGCTTTGATGAATTTTTTGGTAACTTATATCATTTAAATGCTGAAGATGAGCCTGAGCATTCAGATTACCCTAAAGACCCAGCCTTTAAAAAGCGTTTCGGTCCTCGTGGCGCTATTCATTCTTTTGCCGATGGACAAATCAAAGATACAGGACCGGTAACTAAAAAAAGAATGGAAACCATTGATGAGGAGTTTTTAGGCGCAACTTTAAAGTTTATTGATAAAGCACATGCTGAAAAAAAGCCTTTTTTTGCTTGGTTTAACTCGACACGAATGCATGTGTGGACACGTTTAAAACCTGCTTCAGAAGGGGTGACTGGTCAAGGCGTTTATGCTGATGGCATGGTAGAACACGACGGTCATGTTGGACAATTATTAGATAAAATTGATCAGTTAGGTATAGCTGATAATACTATTATTTTGTATACCACTGATAATGGTGCAGAACTTATGCTTTGGCCTGATGGCGGTTATACGCCTTTTAGAGGAGAGAAAAATTCTAATTGGGAAGGGGGATATCGAGTTCCTATGATGGTCAAATGGCCAGGAAAGATCAAAGCGAACCAAGTGTCTAATGAAATTATTTCCTTACAAGACTGGCTGCCAACTATTATGGCTGCTGTTGGTGATGAAAATGTTAAAGCTGATTTGAAAAAAGGTAAAAACGTTGATGGCACTCACTATAAAGTGCATTTAGATGGATATAACTTTTTACCGCATCTTTTAGATACTTCAATATCAGGTCCTCGTAAGGAGTTTATTTACTCTTCAGATACTGGCGAAGTCGTTGCTATTCGTGATGGTGATTATAAATTAGTTTTTCGTGAGCAAACGGCACATGGATTAGAAACTTGGCAAAACCCTTGGAGTGTTTTAAGAGCCCCTAAACTATTTAATTTAAGAATGGATCCATTTGAACGAATGGATAAAGAAGGGCATGGCTATGCAAAATGGTACGCAGAACATCTGTTCTTATTTGCTCCTGCTATGACGAAAGTAGGTATGTTTAAACATACTTTTAAAGATTTCCCTCAGCGACAAAAACCCGGTAGTTTTGTGCCTTAAATACCTGTAATAGGCAATGTTTAAGTAAATGAACTTCACAGAATGAAGAGCTATTGGTAACAATAGCTCTTTTTTATGAAATGACTTTAAACCGGGTATATAACAAACTAGCAATCCACGAATATCACCTGATAACCGATCAAATGACTTGCCTAAATGGACGTTGTAAACTTAAAGCAACCATTGACAGGATAATGCCTTGAAATATTAAACACTAAGTGGGGACAACGAACGGACAAACTCGAGTGCTTAACCCTAGCCAAACAAACTTTATCAATCTAAATACATAATTCTCATAAAGAAGCTTATATCAATATTGTTTAATATCTTGTAGACAAAGTGTTTTATTGATGTAATCTAAAATGACTATTCAATTTAATAAGAATAAAAAATGCAAAGATTAAAAGAATCTCAAGAAGC
>MAAL01000124.1 GCA_002163245.1 Gammaproteobacteria bacterium 42_54_T18
GTGCCAAGGCCTAATTTTCCTTTTGTATTACGTTGTTTGTTCGCACTTGCATTGTAACACTTATCGAGAATTAGGCCTTTTTTATGTCAAACTGTGGGACAGCAGTGACTTGAAGTAATGAAAACGCTTAATAGAAATATGCATAATAATGACCCTGATTGGTACCGAGTACCTAACACAAGAAACCTCGCATCGCAATATTTATTAATGTATGAAATGTCTCTACCTTTTGGTCAGGACTTAAATAATTTAATGAATTTTGACCGCTCTGAAAGCCGTGTTATCGCCGTATATGACAAATTGTCTGACAAAAATTTAATCGATCTAGAAACCAAACTTCAAATATGGCTGGATCAAAGAAATTTATCTGATGTAAATGCAACCATTGGTAGTTCTAGCCTGGCATTTGCTCATATGCAATTCGCAAATGTTAATAATTTATCCAAAGGTTTTGTATTTGCATTACTTGCTATTTCAGTCTTACTCATACTGATGTTCCGCTCTTTCACTCTTGGAGCAATCAGCGTTATCCCTAATTTATTCCCTGCGGCGATGGCATTTGGTATCTGGGGATTGATTGATGGAAAAATCGGCTTTGGTATGTCAGTAGGTATTACGCTAACCCTGGGAATTGTTGTGGATGATACCATCCATTTCTTATCCAAATATCAGTACGCAAAAGACAGCCTCAAATACAGCAATGAAAATTCTGTACGTTACGCTATGGACACTGTGGGTATCGCCATGATGCTCACCACCGTAATGATGAGCGTTGGCTTTGGATCCATGTTATTTTCGAACTTCACACCCAATCAAGACATTGCAGCCATCACGATCATAACCATTATTTGCGCAGTATTTGTCGACTTGATTTTATTACCGATCATTTTATTAAAATTGTATAAAGAGAGTGATTCAATTATCACTCCCGATTTGGATCAATCTATGGGGGCTGTTTAATCTAAAGCGATGGCATCGATAACCGACAACAGTTGCTTTGCAGTAGGGCGTGTTTGATAATCTTTGGAGGTATGGGCCCATTGAACAATACCTTCAGAGTCCACTAGAAAAGCCGATGATACTGCAATTTTATGATGACCCTTTCCAGACCATGCTTCTAATTCAATACCATAGGACTGATACAGTTTATACGTTTCAGCATCAACATCCAGAGTAACGTCAAACGCATTATGCGCAGTAAGATTTGTGTCCGATAGCACCGGAAAAGGGATTTTATAGGTAGTTGACGCTAGCGCAGCACCATCAATACTATCTGCACTGATTAATACTGGCGTAACACCTCGTCTTTTAAACTTAGGCCATTCTTTCGTTAATTCACGAATTTGTAGATTACAATACGGACACCATCCACCACGATAGAACACAACCATCAATGGTGCACTTTTTAATAGGGTCGAAAAATCAGCCTTCTTTCCATCATGAGTACTGACTGAAAAATCAGCAACCTTGCTACCCTTTTTAATACCTACATCTTGATCATGGCTCCCCATCGATGCATCAGGCGTTTGCGTTAAAACAAAATCGCTCGATGCTTTTGGAAGTTGTAATGCGGGTTCAGCAATCACTGTTTTTGCCCATACAGAGAGTGACAAACCAAGAACCGATAATAGAAGACCAAAATAATTAAATAGTTTCATTAATACTTTTCCTTAACGTCGAAGTTAACCGGCACTATAACAAGAGGCCCATGACAGTTCCAGTATCTGTCATGGGCCTATATCACGGTTTACTTTGATTTTCAGAAAAACTCATCTTAATTTATGCTTGACGATAGTAGCTATAGTTCCTTCAATGCCATCATAATCCCCAGTAATACCACCGGAATAAATATCGGAGCCATTAAGCTCAATAGCCGACAACCCAAAATCCTTCAAGCTGATGGTATCTACAAGATTACCTAGCGCATCATACCGGTAGGTATATGTGGCGAGTGCTGGAGAAACAAGCGACTCCGTGGTTGATAAATAACAATGTTGCCCCTCTGCTTTTAATGAAACTGGAGAATAGAAAGCGTATTCGGCAGTTTCTTCATAGGCCCATTCCTCCTCAGTAGCACTAATCAATCCCACAGCATGAGTTACGCTACCTGTATAACCGGTCACAAAACTAACACAGGCAGATGAATCATCCAGCATTGCAATGCCGCCCCAATCAACACTTCTCCCTATTTCAGAATGATTTTCAACAACAAGGTCTGCATTCAAAATAAATGCGATGGTATTTCCATCGACGCCTCCGACACTAACCTCCTCTCCTAACAACGCAATATTATTTACGCCTATTGAATGATCTAAAAAGAAGTCGACACCAAGCTCTGTCGCGGAAACTGAATTATTTAAGCTACCATCAGAATTTAAGACCAACAATTCCCCTCCCATATTAACAATCACTCGACCATCCTCAGTGACCTCCATATGCCCGGTAGAAAAACCTTTAATCAACTTGCTACTATAATCTGGCAAGTCAACATCTATAGGGTCAAGCGAGATAGAATCAACTTGATATTGCCAAAGATCATTACCCAGCTCATCAAATGCCATCACAAGGGCTTCATTATCAAACCAGCCTAATAGGTAATATATTCCATCCCTTGATACAGCTATATCTCTCCAATGTGAATCAAATGCAAATTCCCTTTCCCACAACAGCTCTCCCTGTGAGGAAAGTGTTAGAATTTTCCACATTTGGCTATCAATATTAACCCCAGAAAAAAACACATTGCCGTTGCTTACGGCTTTTAATGAAGAGATTCCCGCTGTACTTGCTTGAAGTGCTATATAATCTGATCAATACCCACAACCACGTCATAAACTTCACTGTAATAATTGTTTGGCCCCGGATACTTCGCTGTCCATAGTTGCTGCACACAAGCAGAAAGTCCTAACACTGTTACAGCTGATAAACCTAATAACGATAATTTTGTCTTAGCCATACTCATCTCCTTGAATTATTTTTATACTTTGGCTTTTTTGGGGCATCCACCCCGATTCCATCCTATAGGAAAAAGTTAATTGCGCAAGATGCAGCCTTGTCCAATACGGGATGAGTCTGAAGGGGGTAGTTGATTCTAACGTAAGATGAGTCTGAATTAGTCAAATCGTCACCATGATGGAGGGATGAAAGCCATCATGAAACT
>MAAL01000102.1 GCA_002163245.1 Gammaproteobacteria bacterium 42_54_T18
GAAAGGAAGTTGCTGAAATGATAACCAATGGAACGATAGCATGTATTGAAAAAATGGAGCGCCAGTTAGCCGAAATATAGAGTGTTTGTTTTATGTAAGGGAATGGTTCATTAAAGCATTTACTTTATATGCATAAATCTTCTGAGAATATAAAAACTGATTATTCGACCATACAGCCAGTATCAGTTTCATACGTCTATGGCACTTCTGGGCACTTAGCGCCTTAGAGTATTTCGTTATTGCATATCTTGATTGGGGAGTCGTTACCTCTTTAATCACTCTTGACCGTTAACCACTCAATGAATAAGTCTAAATTTTCTGTTTCGCTTCTAGAACTCCACATTAAATAGTCATTTTTTAAATGAAAATCTACATCAGACATTGATCAGAGTTCTAGGACACTTTTTTGATTTTATATAAATGCATTGCATGGCCACCAATGAGTTCAACTATCTTTTGCCTTACAACTTAAGGACTACACTCGGTTCAAAGTTCACATAAAAAATATCCCTTGAACCCACAAGGCAATCATATATAGAAATTTGTGAGCCAGATCGGAATGGTGATTAAAGCTGGATAGTTCTTTTTGTGACTGAGTATATTGGCCACAAATTCATAGTTTCTATCAAGCTTTGGGGGCGTTATGTATGGTCCGCCTCAGGTTTTGAGGCTCTACTATACCCTTTAAGTTTCCGTACTTTCTGATATAGACAAAGCATCGCTACGCGAAGCCGTAAAAAGTACAGAGATAAACACCAAAATTTTGAAATTAATTGATGAGGAGTTTTCACACATCCTGACCATTTAGCAGTCCAATTTAAAATGGCCACTCTATAAGACCTATCTTGATAAATGGTCATTAATTGATTGTTATTTATATGTTTTATATTTATTAAATCTGATGGATGTGATTTAATAAGATTGTGGACTGTGTTCTAATCTGCAAAAAATTGTATCAAGAGGTAATCGCCATTTTGCTAAAAACTATAAAAAACAAAATTACGATGCTTTATCTGTAAACTAATTTTAAGAATATGTTACCTACTCTAGCTATAACAGATGGCGTTAGTGTTTCTTATTCATTATGTACCACAAGTCATTTATAAGGTAGTTCATGATTTTAGGCCGCCACCTGCACCGTAATATTTTTAATCCTATCTTTTGGTTAATCTTTTTAATTTCGACATCAAATTTAGCTGTTGCAGATCCTTACCCACCCAAATGGGATAACAGTACGCATTATCAGCCAGTTGCTTGGCCGACAGAGCCGAATAGCCCGCTAGATTGTGGGAAATCCTGTGGGGAATGGTTACCTTACACGCGCTTTCAAAATGAAATGGCTGATGCTCGCATTAAAGACCCCTCGAATGGCGGTACGTCTCCACAAAGTTATGTCAATGTAGCTTCATCTTGCATTGATAAATCACTACCAAGTATCTATTACTCATTACACCAAGGGGCGAGTGAAGCTGACGATGTTTTAATGTTCAGGTGGCGTGTTGAATCAGCCGCACATACTTATGCTACCGGCCCTAATACCGGTAAATATGGCAGTAGTCATCCGTGGTCATCGGCTTTATGGACAGTGTTTTTTGATATTGATGGCAGTGGCTATCGTAGCTTAGCGGCTCACTTAGATGGCTCTATTGGTTCACCGGCATCCCCAATTGATCGCATGGTAGGTATTTGGGGTAGCAACAATAATAACTCTTTAGACTATGTAAATGATTCCAATATTATTGAATTAGGCCATAACTCAACTGCCTTTGCTGGTGATAATAATAAACTACTTAACTTTCAAAATAGCTTAAATGCAACAGAGGATTGGCCAAATGGTAGTGCTGAAACAGTATGGGATTACGGAACGTCACGTGCTACCTCAGTGAGTAAAAATTCATGTACTGAATATTTTATTGATTATCAAATACCGGTTGCAATGCTTGATGCTTCAGCACATGGTGGCCCCAAAATTACTCGTGATACGCCGATTTCAATGATGTTTTGTACCGCGAACAGTTTAAATAATCCATTACAAAAAGATTGTGCTATTGGTAAAGAGTGGTTGGCTAACCCACAAAGCCCAGCGCCTTTTGGAGATTATTTATCATTTAATCAAACTACGCCGTACAGCCAACCGATAATTTCTGCTATCGAGGTTACTCCACCAGCATCGTGTCCTGGTACTTATCAGTTAGAAGCTCGAGTACAAGATACTTTGGCATTGAATAATGGTGACGTTGTTGCCTCGGTACAAGCAGTAGACTTTTACTATTGGCATGATGTTAATGGCGATGGTGCAGCAACCGCGGATGATGGCGGTAGTCAATGGATAAAAATAGCAAATACAGCTGCGCTGTCAGCGAATAGCTTAAATACATGGCAAGCTAATTGGGATGCCCAAACGTTATTTAAAGGAAAGTACTTAATTGGCGCACAAGCACTTGATGATAATAGTGTTGTTGATGATGATATGCCCGTTTCAGGTATTAATAACCGTACCTTCTCATATTTATCGGGTAACACTGATAACCAAATCTATATTGATGATGCCTGGTTAAGTGGCGAACAAGCAAACTTCCCAAGTCATTCACCACTACAATCACCAAGCAGTACTGAAAATTGGTATGGAAATCCTAGTGTTACTGGCCAGCAAATCGCCTTAGTGGGTACGGCCATTAATGCTTGTGGCATTGCACCAACCATTAGCTTAACTGCGGATGTTGCGGATGTTGCCGCTGCAGGGGCGGTTAATTATCAAATCACGGTTACTAATCATGCAAACAACAGTGATGTGATTACTTTGAGCCAGATTGATAATGTACTACCTCAAGGTTTCAGCTACCAAACATCAAGCACAACGGATGTTACTACCGATGAGCCACAAATAAATGCTCAAGAATTAACGTGGTTCTTTGCTAGCCCGCTTTCAATTAATCCTGGTGATAATGTTGTTTTAAGTTTTACCGCAACAGCAACGTCACTATCGGGCACCTATAACGATGTTGCTAGTGCAGTGACCTCTTTTGATACCTTAACGAGCTCACCTCTAGCAATCGCAGTTGATTCCGTGCGATTGTCACTCAGTAATAGCCCTAGTAGTATTTCAGTGGCTGCAGATAATAATGATGAAATAACCTTTACCTTAAGTTATAGCAATGACTCGTCAGTATTGGTGACTAACCCAACTATTAGCACCACAATCGAAGCAAACAGTAATTATGTTAGTTGTACCGGCGGTTTAAGTTGTGATTTAGTGGGCTCAACCTTAACGTGGACATTAGCTGATATTACTGGTGGTGCGAGTGGTAATGTTTCTTACGCCCTAACGGTGGACAATACCTGGAGTTCATCTAAATTAACCAGTAGTGCGGTGTTAAATGTAATAGCCCCAGATAGTGGTATTTCAAGTGTAACTGCGACAGCCAGTGTCGCGGTGACGGGAATTGCCATTATGGGCACACCTTCGTTATCTCTTAGCAATACTAGTGATGTTATTACTGTCGCACCCGGTGGTGATGTGATTTATACGCTAAGTTATACCAATGACGGTACTGCTGAAGCTGAGTCAGTTATATTGACTGATATAATACCAGAAGGTATGGTTTTTGCCTCTTGTAGTGATAGTTGTACCGAAAGTAATGGTACGGTTACATGGCCTACAATAGCTAGTGTTGCCGAGGGTACAACTACATCAGTTACCTTAACGTTAACCGTGCCTGCAGCGAATGATCCGTTTAGTTATCCCAACCCCTCAACCAATACCGCTTTAATAGATTGGACCGATGGTACACAAATAGTCGCAAATGCTGAAGTAGGAGTTAGCGGTCAATACTGTGAAGGTGTATTTTACTTTAAAGAAGGGTCCTATTCATCAGGTGGCAATACGATATATGCTACATCAAGTATTGTTCCTACTGGCGTTGGTACATCCTTAACCGTAACAGGTATTACCGATTCTACGCTGGATACTTACGATATAGAAACTGATCAAATTATTTTTGAAACAGCAGGCGTTGCAGGTAGTTTAAATATTTCATCAACAACATTTAGGGTTGATTATTACTTAAGTGCAGCGCAAGGAGGAATGACTACTCGAGTCATTGTTCGTAACGAAACCCAAAATACGGTTATTGCAACCACTGCCGAAGTGAATGTTAGTAATAAAGCAGGTTTTGTAACTTTTGAAGGTACTGTGCCTGCGGCAACCACAATTAATGCTGGTGATCAATTACGTTGGTATTTTCAATTTGGTGATAACAGCGGTAAAAAGGATGTTACGTTCCATTATGATGGTGTTACTGAAAATTCTCGTTCATCATTTTGTTCTGCAACTGCACCCGCTAACTTAATTATCAACACCTCTGTAAACGATACAAATATCAATGCAGGTGATACATCGCTACTCACATACACCACCACCTATAGTAATACGGGGGCAGCTGATGCGACCACACCGTCTTTAGTACAAAACTTGCCAACTAATTTTACCAATTGCCAATCCTCAATCGATAAGAGTACTTGGAATAGTTGTTCGGCTAGTCTTTCGCATACCTTCTCATTAGCCACCATTACTGCTGACACCTCGGGAACTGTTTACTTGCGTGGTAACGCACCTGTGGGATCTTCTTCAGGAGATATATTAACTAGTACAGCAACCATTGTCAGCGATCAAACCTCCTTAATCAGTGATACCGCTACAACCGAAATTGCCAGCGTAGGTGGTAACGGTGGTGTAGCTGATTTAATTTTAGAATTAGACAGTGATAAGACACTCATAAATCCCACAGATGAAGTGGAATACCGATTAAAGATTACTAATATTGGTGGTGCAGCTGCCACTAATGTTGTTATTAGCAACAGTTTACCGGTTGAAGATTATTATATTTATAACCTTGATTGTAGTAATAGCTGTTCGCAAAATGTTAATGATTTAACATGGAATATTGCTTCACTTGCAGCAAATACTACGCAAACCTTTATTTATAAAATGACAGCTGGAACTACCAACCTTACTGCTGGTATTTCAACTATGAATAATAGTGCAATTGTTACCGCTGATGCATTAAGTGCGTTCACTAGTAATGAAATTATAGTAAGTTTAAGTGGCAACCCACAGTTAGCACTAACCCATACAGCGACACCCAATACAAGCTTAGCTCCCAATGGACAAGTGACTTATCAAATTACTATTACCAATGAAGGTAACTCAACAGCCAAATCAGTCACACTGGTTGATAACATTCCCGAAAATATGGCCTATGCCGGGAATGTAACCTCGTCAGTGGGTTCAGGACGTTTTGATGCCATTAATAATCAAATAAAGGTACTTGTTGGTGATTTAGCTGCTGGTGCTAGCACGACCATTATTTTCGATGCTAATTTTAATGCGTTATTAGTACATGGTGATACTACTACAATCAATACGGCCACAGTGACTGCCAGTAACCATCATGCAGTTTCGGCATCTGTATCGGCAACGGCTAGTGCTACCGCTGTTTTATCAATTACGCACAGTCAATCTGGGGCGTCGGCTTATCCTGCGGCACAGTTAACAGCTAATGCCAGCAATAGCAGTATTATTTATCTTGATAATACTACTGTATTTACTTTGGGTCAGTTGATAGAAATATCATCACAATATGTCACCATCACTAATATAACCAAGCAAAGTCTTAGTGTGAATCAAAATATTACCGCGAATACTGGTGATAATGTTATCAGCAGTACGCTGTTTTCAATTAACTACCAAAATACCGGTAATGCAACGGCGACAAATGTTGTCCTAAGTGAATTGTTACCAACAAGTTTCACTTATTACAGTGCATCACCTAACAGTAATAGTGCACCAGCTGTTGGGGATACAGGTACCATTTCGTGGAATGTTGGCGAACTTAAGGCGAATAGCAGTGGTTTAGTGAAAGTGTCTGCGTTTACCAATGGCACTACCGGTAATTTTACTGCTACCGCAAGTATCGATTCAGATGAAACCATACTTCTTAACGCTAACGTGGATACGGCAATAGGCGGTATTAGCGTCAATAAATCAACGTCAACGAGCCTGTTAAGTGCAGGGAGTATGGCGAGCTATCAAATCACCTTAAGTAACACATTAAATAGTGATGTTAATAACATTGATGTGACTGACTTATTGTCTAATGGCTTTTCATATAGTGCCAATTCAGCACGAATTAACACTATTGCAATTGAACCTACTTTTGAAGCCAATGATGAGTTTAATAATCAGCCAACATGGTCATCATTAAGTGTGGCTGCAAATGCTAGTACCATTATCACTTTTGATGCCGAAATTTCCAATGATACAAGTACCGGCAGTTACCACAATGAAGTCAATGTTGTTGTACCAACAGGTACTGGTTTGCAAAGCTTTGACCATCTAGCAACTAAAGTTGAAGATGTTTTAGTGATTGGTGATGGTTATGGTGTGGTGAATGGTTATGTCTTTGAACGTGTAAATGGTATTGGTGATAACTACGTTAGCGGTAACGATACCCCACTAGCGGGCGTGCAAGTAAATATTTATCCAGAAGGTGCTGATTGTTCAGGTGCTTATGCTGCAAATTGCTTTATAACTTATACCGACGCCAATGGCTACTTTAGTCAAGTTGTAGCAACAGATACTTGGATAGTTGAGGTGGACTCTGATTCGGGTGATCTAGAAGGTAAAGGGTGGAACCTAACCATTGGTGCTAATAAAGATGTGGTTACTGTGCCTAATGGCGCTTTTGTCAGCGATGATAATGGCTATCAAAATCTTGATATGTACACTGTTTCAGCTAGCGCAGGCACAGGCGGTAGTATCTCACCCAGCTCAAGAAGTGTCATTTCAGGTAGTACTACCAGCTTTAGCGTAACAGCAGACAGTGGTTATAGCATTGAGAGTGTTGTCGGTGATGGCGGCTGTAGTGGTAGCCTATCAAATACAACTTACACCACAGGTACTATCACTGCAGATTGCAGTGTGACAGCAACGTTTAGTTTAGATGATGTGACAGCGCCGACCGTTATTATCAGCGGTGCACCAACTTCAGTTAGTACCACTGATGCCTTTAATATCAGTATTGATTTTAGTGAAAATGTGACTGGTTTTGTTATGAGCGAAATCAATTTAGTGAATGCCAGTGCCAGTAACTTTGTTGCTAATGTTGATGGTAAAAGTTATACGGCAGATATCACACCATCAGGCGCCGGTACTATTAGTATTAGTGTCAGTAGCGGTGTCGCAAAAGATGCCAGTAATAACGACAACAGTGTCTCGAATACACAAAGCACTATTTTCCTAGCAACCTACACTGTTTCAGCTAGCGCAGGCACAGGCGGTAGTATTTCACCCAGCACAAGAAGTGTCATTTCAGGCAATACTACCAGCTTTACCGTAACAGCAGACAGTGGTTATAGCATTGAGAGTGTTGTAGGTGATGGCGGCTGTAGTGGTAGCCTATCAAATACAACCTACACCACAGGTGCTATCAATGCAGATTGTAGTGTAACAGCAACATTTGATGACTTAATTAGCCCAACCACACCAACGGTGGTGTCGCAAACAACCAATAATACCCAGCCGACTATTACAGGAACATTTGATAGCAGTGATGCTGCAGGTGGTTTTACTGTAACTATAGATGCAAGCATTTATAGTTTAGGAACAGATAATGCGCTATCTGCAAGTGGTGATAGCTGGAGCCTAGATTTAGCAGCGGCAGGAAAAACCTTAGTTGAACAAGTCTATTCGGTGATTGCGATAGCGTATGATACGGCTGGAAATTCCGCAATTGATACAACACAGAATGAAGTCTCAATTGTTATTAATGATGCGCCGCAAATTGATTCTACCGCGCCAACCTCTGCGACATTAAATGCTCTATACAGCTATCCAGTGACTGTTATTGATCCAGACGATAGTAATAATGGCGTCGATTTAAGTTGGGGCTTATCTGGCCAACCACAGGGCATGTCAATCTCAGACCTAGGTGTGGTAACGTGGACACCAGCGACAGGTGTTGTGACTTCTGGCGAGGTAACTTTAACCGTTGCTGACGGTGGTGAGGATAATGCACAAGCAGCCGTTGAAATATTTACTATTACGGTTAGTGCTGAGCATAACCATCCTGTTGCCGATGTATTTTCACTTAATGAGGGTGAAGAACTATCACTTAGCAGTATTCAAAGCGTATTAAATAATGATACCGGTTTAGATGATAGTTATCAGGTAGAGCTAGTTGAAAGTGTCAGTCATGGCAGCCTAAGTTTGAACACAGATGGCGCTTTAGTATATAAACATGATGGCAGTGAAACCTTAACCGACTCATTTACTTATCGAGTGACAAAAGGTGATTTTAGTTCACAAACAGCTACAGTTACCTTCAACATCACACCTATTAATGATCAACCGATAGCAGATAATGATACGGTTACTATCAAGGAGGATAACCAAACTGTTATTGATATCTTAGCTAACGATATTGATAACGATGGCACGTTAAATCCGGCAAGTATTGTCATCACCTCTCATCCAGTAGAGGGTAGTGTGATAGTAAACACTAACTCTGGTACCGTAACTTATACACCTAAGACTAACTTTTATGGTGAAGATAACTTTAGTTATCAAGTATCAGACAATGATAACTTAGCATCAGCAAGTGCTAAGGTAGCGATTATAATTCAACCACAAAACGATGCCCCTAAAGCATTGAATGATGTGGCAACAATGCAAGTTAACAGTAAAGTTCACCTGGATGCCTTAGCAAATGATAGCGATATTGACGGTGATGAACTAGCATTAGCAAGTTTTACTTTTATTGAACGTGCACAATTTGGTGCCAGCAGTTTTGCTGATGGTAAGTTAGTTTATCAGCCAAATACTGATTATGTTGGCAGTGATACTATTGTTTATACCATCAATGATATACACGGCGGCATTAGTAATACCGCAACCATTTACCTTAATATCAGCGATGATAATAACGCACCTGTTGCGCTCGATGATGTGGTGAGTGTTGATGAAGATGAGACGTTAGTTATTGAAAACCTAGCTAACGATACCGATAGCGACGGTACGATTGATAGCAGCTCTATTGTTATTATTCGTCCAGCAAGCTTAGGTGATATTACCGTTGACAGTTTGTCTGGTAATATTTCTTATCAGCCGCACGTTAATATTAATGGTGTTGATGCCTTTAGCTATATTGTGAAAGATAATAACGGTAACTTCTCAAATGAAGCCAATGTAGAAATTACTATTAATGCAGTTAATGACGCGCCAATAGCAAACAATGATCATGTTGTTTCACAAAATGATCAACCATTAATTATTAAGGTATTAGCGAACGACTCAGATGTTGAAGGAGAGTTAACGCCAGCGAGTTTAATCATTGAAATCGCGCCAAGTTATGGCACCTTAACAATAGATTTATCAATCGGCAATGTAACCTATACCCCAGGTGGAAACTTTGCTGGTAATGATAGCTTTCAATATTCAATTGCTGATGTTCAAGGATTAAGGGCACAAGCTTTAGTCACAATTAGTACCGAGAATATCAATGAAGCACCTGTCGCTAACGATGATTTATTCACAGTCACTGAAGATAGCCAAGATAATGCGATAACCGTATTAACCAATGACTATGACCCTGAACAGGGTCTACTGACAGTACTATCAGTCAGCGCATTACACGGTGAGGTGCTCATTGAGAGTAATGGACAACTAAGCTATAGCCCCATAGGAAATTATTCTGGTATAGATGTTATCGATTATCAAATTAGTGACAGTGACGGTTTAACTGCTACAGCTAAGGTCTTGATTACGGTAACGCCAACAGCAGACAATGCTAATATTTTGGGCAACACCGTACGTGAAATTAATGAAGAAAGTGAAGCAATTACTGAGTTATTATCGGTGATAGACTTAGATAAGGGCGAAAATGTTTTTATAAGTCAAACAGACATTAGTGGTCAATATGGTACTTTCATGCTGACTGAACAAGGACAGTGGACATATTCACTAAATAAAGTGCTAGACATTGTGCAATCACTAGCAGCAGGTGAAAGCCTGACCGATAGCTTTAGTGTTAGCTCTATAGATGGAACCGCAACTGAAAATATAACGATTACCATTATTGGCTTGAATGACAGTGCTAATATTGGCGGTAACTTAACAGGGGAAACCTCCGAAGATCAATCAGAACAACTTGAAGGTAAATTATCAATAACGGATATCGATAATAACGAACAAACCTTCACGCCATTGGATAATAACACCCTTGATTATGGTGACTTTTCAATCACTGAAACGGGTGATTGGCACTATGTTATTGATAAAAGCAATACACAAGTTCAAGCATTGAAACCTGGTGATGTACTAATAGAAGTCATCACTATTACCTCAAAAGATGGTACCGAAAGTACTATCACCATCACCATTCATGGTAGTAATGATACTCCGGTATTAAAGCAATTAATTGCCGTCGTTGTTGCTGAAGATTCAAGTGAGACTAATATTGAAGTCACAACTCATATTTTTGATGCCGATAATGATGAGCTAACTATTAGTACAGCTTCGAGTGAACTTGGCGACATTGTTATCAATAGTGATGGTTCGATTGGTTACACTCCTGTTGCGAATTATTTTGGTGAAGATAAAATAACGCTCAGCATTACTGATGGCACAGTAACCATTATTGAAACGGTTAGGGTAACAGTAACCCCGGTAAATGATGCACCGGTAGCAATAAATGATATTGCTGTTACTTATCAAAATGATACGGTAATTATTTCAGTACTTGATAACGACTCTGATATTGATAGCCCTGAGTTATTTACCCTCTCTACTGACATAACAACATCGCAAGGCAACATTATTATTAATGACGATAATGCATTGGTATTCACACCTGCGGTAGATGTTGAGGGGCAATTTATATTTAGTTACACCATCAATGATGGTGAAGCTGAAGCGAGTGCCCAAGTTGAAGTAATCGTAACTGCTGATCCTGCTAAAGTAGTGAATAAAGCACCTATTGCTAATACGGATGACATTACCGCAACTGATTGGTCTGAGGTGATTATTGATGTTTTGGCCAATGATACCGATGCAGAAAATGATAGTTTAACTATTATTTCAGCCAGTGCTGATTTAGGTGAAGTGTCATTTATTGATGGCAAACTTGTTTATCACCCTGTACTAGGGCAAATAAATTACAGCGTATTGGAATACAGTATTGTTGATACAGCTGGTAACATTGACCATGCCACTGTAACGGTTAATTTCGATATTGCTGATGTTGCATTATTACCGCAAATAGAAGTACCTGCTGATTTATGTAATGACTTTACTCTTAATGCTGATGCACTTTATACCCGGGTCGAATTAGGTATGGCCAGTGCAAGTGACCGCTTTGGTAATGCTATTCCTGTTTCTCTGCTTGATGGTACTTTATTATTTCCTCCAGGACTAAATACAGTCTATTGGCAAGCAACGGATGCAGAAGGGCGTACTGCAATTGCGGCACAAAACGTGTGTATTAAACCGCTTATTTCCTTGAAAAAAGATCAAGTGGTCTTAGAGGGCGAAACGGTAAATGTTGGGATTTATTTTAATGGTGAATCTCCAGAGTACCCAGTGGTGGTTCCATTTACAGTAACGGGTGATGCAGGTTTGGTTGACCATAATGCCGTTTCTGGCGAAGTATTGATTGAGTCAGGTACAGATGCAGTGATCAGCTTTTCAACATGGGTTGATGATAAAATTGATGGCGATGAAACTATTATCATCACGTTAACAGACACGATAAATCGTGGTGCTAAGTTTGAACATATCATCACGATTAAAGAAGATAATTTAGCACCAGAAATTGAGCTAAATGTGAGCCAAGCTAACGAGCAGCGCATGTTCATTACTACTGATGGTGGCGAGGTTATAGTAAATGCTGATGTTTATGATGCTAACCAGGGAGATACCTTTATTTTTGATTGGTTATCTGAGGGTGCTGAGTTTAGCAACCTAAGTGAGCAATCAAATCAATTTATCTTTAATCCTGAGGCGATAATGGTAGGTACTTATCATATTAAATTAATAGTGACAGACAGTGCTACCGATGCAATGGCTGATACTGCTTCAATTTATATCCAAGT
The DNA here is from genome assembly GCA_002163245.1 of Gammaproteobacteria bacterium 42_54_T18. Classification (GTDB taxonomy): domain Bacteria; phylum Pseudomonadota; class Gammaproteobacteria; order Pseudomonadales; family Ketobacteraceae; genus 42-54-T18. Next base: position 12,148 of record MAAL01000102.1, read on the forward strand.
GGTTGAGGCATTAGAAACCTTAACTAATCAAGACAGTGATGGTGATAATATTCCAGATAACCTTGAAGGTTATGCAGATCAAGATGGTGATGGTATTCCGGATTACCTTGATAGAATTGATGAATGTAATGTACTGACCGAAGTAAGTAGCGTGCAAGACGGCTATCTAATTGAGGGTAACCCAGGTGTATGTTTACGTCGTGGTAATTATACACTTACCGGTGAAACTGGCGGTGCACATATTACTGACAATGATGTAAGCAATGAATACATTGATATGCCAGCAGATGACGCCGCAATTAATATTGGTGGTATCTTCGACTTTATTGCCTATGGTTTACCTGAAAATGCCCAAAAGATCAGTATTACTTTACCACAACGCAAGCCCATTCCTGAAAATGGGGTATATCGTAAATTAACATCTGCAGGTAATTGGGTAACCTTTACTGAAAATGAGGATAACCGTTTATGGTCAACCCAAGGTGAACCGGGATATTGCCCACCTCCAAACAGTGCTAAATGGCAATCGGGCTTAACTGCAGGTCATTGGTGTGTGCAATTAGAAATTACCGATGGCGACATCAATGACGATGATGGTGAATTAAATGGCACGGTAATTGACCCTGGGTATGTAGGTGTTTTAGTTAGTGGTAATCACTTACCCGTAGCGGTTGATGAAGTTATAACAATAACGATCAATACGAGTAACATTGAGGTTGATGCTTTAAATAATGATACTGATGAAGATGGTGATAATTTGACCATAACTTCAGCGACATCCAGCATGGGGAACGTTGAGGTTATTGATGGTGTTATCGTCTATAGGCCGATACTTAACTACAGTGGCACAATTATTATTGAATATGGAATTAGTGACAGTAACGGTGGCAGTGATAGTGGCCAAGTCACTATTTTTATTGAAGCGAATCAGGCACCTATTCCTGCGTCAAGTATTCAACTCGAGGTGAAACAAGCATTAATCGCTGAGCCAATTAACCTAGTTGAACTGGCCTCAGATAAAGAAGGTGATAATATTTCACTGGAATCGGCTAGTGCGCTGCACGGTGTAGTATCTATTAATAGCAACGGAGACTTAGTCTATACACCAGACCCTGAATATGCTGGTGAAGATGTAATTACCTATACCATTCGGGATGAATATGGAAATATTTCGCAAGGTGAAATTAACGTGTCCGTTGAGCCTTATGAGGAAATTACCGCAACAACTAAAAGTGGTGGCTCACTTGATTGGCTGCTGATTTCTTGTTTGTTTATACTGGTAGCGTTACGTCAAAATAAGCTAGCAAAACGACAATTTAGTATTGTATTGTCGGCTCTGTTGTTAATGGCATCTTTCTCTTCAGTACAAGCAAGTGAACAATTAAAGGAAATCAGCTGTACTGCCTATAGTGTTAATGCTGACTGCCCAGCTTATTCTAAATGGTTTATCGGCGGACAACTTGGTTACTCAAACTCTGACGTATCAGCAAGTGAGATTAACCAAGCGTTTAAAGACGTTGGAGCAATAGCATCAAGTTTATCTGTTGATGACTCAGCGATGGCTTATGAACTATTTGCTGGTTATCAATTTAATCCTATGTGGGCGCTACAGTTGGGGTATTTAGACCTAGGTAGCCGTGGGGTTGAGTTCCAAGGACAAACGTCAGACCCCGATGCTTTCTTTGACGCGGTTGAACACATCTATCCCGACAGCGGTGAAGGGCTCAAGCTATCAGTAATAGGGTCTTTTCCCATTAATGAACGTTGGAAAGTTTCAGGGCGTTTATCACTATTCAACTGGAGTCAAGAGTATAATACCAATTCAGCAACCGGTGCTGGTAATGATAAAATATCAGGAACAGACATTTTATTAGGCGGGGAGGTTTCTTATGCTATTCGCCGTGATGTGCAATTATACTTAAGTTATGACCGTTTTAAAGTAGAGCATCATGATGCAGACAACTTTGGCTTTGGTATTCGTTATTTCTTTGGTGAAGATAAACTGTTACCTAAACCTGCACCGATTGTTAAAGTTAAATCTGAACCTAAACCAGCCCTTGTTATTGTAGCGGCAGCGCCGGTAATAATACCCAAACCAGTATTGCCAGCTAACATGTCAATTTACTACCCATTAGATCAATTTTCCCTTGATGAAGCTAACTTAACAAAGTTACTTAAAATTAAAACTATTCTTGATGCTCGTGATGATCTTGAGATTAGCATTCATGGTTATGCCTCAGCTATTGGAGATGAGCAACGTAATCGTAGGTTATCAATTTGGCGTGCTCACGGGGTAGAGAAACAACTTTACTTAGGTGATATCACGCTGTCGCGCATGGAAGTTGAATTCCATGGCGATATAGATCAACCTGCAGATCCTAAAGGGCAGCGTGTAGATATTGAATTCAAGTGGAGTGATGACCACGAAAGCAGTGAAATTCGTCGTGAAGAAATTAAGTTTGGTATTTTCTCTGAGCGCATAACAGCAACAGATTTAGCGCAAGTACAGGCAGCTATAGACGCACAAGATTTAACGCAACTACATCATGTAGAATTAATTTCTTTTGCAAAGCCCCCAGGCGATAAAGAAGGCTTGATTGAACTTGCAGCTAAACGTGCTAAAAAATTAGCTGAACTATTAAAAGTACGTGGGGTTAACGTTCCTATCTTACTCGATTATGTATTTCTTGAACCTAAAGAGGAACAAACGGATCGAAAAGTTGTCATTAAGTTCTTTATTAAACAATAGTTTATGCAGTGAATGAGTGTTTTATTTGTTTTTCATGAGCTGACTTATGTGGTCGGGTTTTGTTTTCATATAAAGACATTAATTATCATCTCCTTAGTTGTGGTGTTAAAGCTCCAGTCTTTAATTGAGATTGGCGGCCTTTGGATAATACTAAAATATCCTTTTTGTGGCACTTTGGGGGCGATTGCGCCATAGAGTATAAAGTCTAAAAATAATTTCCTAAGGCAGAAAGGGGCACTTAGTGCCATAGATTTTATGGCAACTTGGTGCGCTATATAGTGAGTAGAAGTTAAGTTCAAACTTCCACCGTTAGCTTGGTAGCAGTCATTAAAACTTGGTTTTTTAGAGCTAACTTTACCACTAAAAGACCTCTGCACTCGTAAATATTATGCATATATTATTGAAGGTCTACTATAGTAAAGTTGGTGCGAAAGATTGACGTAAGGAAGAAACTTGAATAGAACACTCTTTATATCCTTGAAAAAGCGTTGTCTAGATGCGCTCAGCAAGTACCTATCATCCAAACAAGAGGAGGTAAAAATTATGCCAAAGTTCATCGATAGTCACCCTATGGAGCCTTTCTCAGCAGACCAACTGAACGAACTGCAAAATGCACCACCAGATGAATTCGGAGTTACTCACCACGACATATTATTCAGCGAAAAGGATAACAGGATTTATTGTGTGCTAGACGCTCCAAACATCGAAGCGATAGAAAAGCATCATGCGAAAGCTGGCATCACATGTGAGTGTATCCACGAAGTGCAATCAACTCGTGGCTAATGGATGGTTTTTGAATATTAGGATTGTCTAATCTATCAGCAGTTGAGTGAAGTAATACCAAAACATAGGTATTATTTCACTTTGACAGTCAACTTTCTTCTTAGTCAATTGTGCAATTAAAGTGAGATTTAAAATCGTAATAATTAGTGCTAGCTTTGTTATACCACACTAAATGATAGCATCTCCCGACACAGTATAATTTTTCGATTGCAAATTGTTCATTCCGCTATGAAGACAGATGTGCATCGCGCTTTAAATATTTATGTCTGCTCAAGTTCCTAAAGTGACTCTGACTTTGATTTTGAGTTATTTCAGTTAATAAATCTGTGGCAAAGTGACTGTTAACTTATCTCTTATTGCGGCATATATGGACGCCCCAGTTAATGCAAGGTTTAATGAAGATACAGTCTGCTGTCATATATCCGACGCCTTCAATTCCTAAATACCTACTGGCCAACCGGTTTTGGGGTTCAGAATATGACTATATCGTTTACCATATATTTGCCCCTCAAATGCGGGATTGACTATTCCACACACTAATAGAAAAAGATAATTAGTATCATTATTTTTTTTGTTGATGTATAACAATGGCGGTAAAGTTTCCTTTAATCATAAAGCTACGAAAACTTTTATTGTTTAAACAATCGTAGTTAAGTTGTTTTTTTCGGGTAAATTAGGTCACACTATGTATAAGCGTTCAGCAAAAGAATATTCATTACTGGCAATTACTTTTTTCACTTGCGTTTCAATACTACCTTTTATTCTTATTCGCTTTGCTCAACAAGATTGGAAAACAGCCACCGTTGATTTAATTATCGCACTAGGCATGGCGAGTATTTTTTCCTATGTATATACAACAAGAAAAGTTGATATTCCAAGTTATATATTAGCTTGTTTTGCAGTAGCTAGCGTTGTAACAATAATTTACATGAAAGGTGCATCCCATCTTTTTTGGGTTTACCCTGCAGTGATTGCTGGTCATTATTTATTTCCTCTACGCACACTCATTATCTTTAGTATTTTGTTAATGGTGCCATTATCCCTATCTATGTATCAACAAGTAGATACTGTTCTCTTTGTCACTTTCATTGTCACCTTTGCGATTACCAATGTTTTTGCCTTTATTTTTGCCCAAAATGTGAATAGACAACAGCAAGCACTGATAAAAAAAGAAAAATTCAGTCATTTACGTAATCAAACGCTTGAGCTTATCGTTAGTTCGAAATATTTACCCGATATCTTAAATTCCATCGTTATTAGTGCTGAACTCGAATATACCAATATGATGTGTAGCATTTTATTACTTGATAATTCAGGTAACCATTTGCTTCATGGAGCAGCACCGAGTCTACCCGATTTCTATAATGATGCTATCGACGGCATTGAAATTGGTGATGGTGTTGGTGCGTGTGGTACCGCGGCTTTCTTTGGGAAAAGGGTAATCATTGAAGATGTAAGTACCCATCCGTATTGTACTCCATGGCTTGATTTGCAAACTAGAGCTGGGCTTGGCTCGTGTTGGGCTGAGCCGATTTTAAATTCAGTTGGTAAGGTACTAGGAACATTTGCTATCTATCATAAATACAAATATACGCCATCTAACAGAGAGCTTGAATTAATTGAACAGTTTGCCCATTTAGCCAGTATCGCCATTGAAAAAGAACAAGCCAATCAACTGATATGGCAGCAAGCAAACTTTGATGAGCTTACTGGTTTGTGCAATCGTAATATGATGAAAGAACATTTAAAGCAAGCTATAAAAACGGCCAATCGTAATAAAAACAAAGTCGCTATAACGCTTTTAGACCTCGATAACTTTAAGGATGTTAATGATAGGCTAGGACATGATATCGGTGATGCCCTGTTAAAAGAAACCGCTAAACGAATAAAAAATTGCATTAGAGAAGTTGATACAGTCGCTCGTTTAGGCGGTGATGAGTTTGTTATTATTCTAACTGACTTAACGGAGGCCGGTGACGTAGAACGTGTAGCCAAAACGATACTTGAACAGTTGTCTTTGCCCTATCATTTACAGGACGAAGTAATATATAGCTCAGTAAGTGCTGGCATTACCTTTTACCCTGATGATGGCACCAATACGGATGAGCTGTTTAAAAATGCTGATCAAGCTATGTATCAAGCTATGTATCGAGCTAAATCTCAAGGTCGTAACAACTGTTGTTATTTTACTATGTGTATGCGAGAAAAAGTATTAAAGCGCATGCAACTAATTCAAGACTTACGCAACGCGATAAAAAATGAAGAATTTATCATTGTATATCAACCGATAGTTAATCTGCGTACGGGTCTAATATACAAAGCAGAAGCACTAATTCGTTGGCAACATCCTTCCAAGGGTATGATAAGCCCGTTAGATTTTATTCCGTTAGCAGAAGAAACAGGGCTAATTATAGGCATCAGTGACTGGATGTTTAAAAAAATCCTGCCTTTGGTATCAAAATGGCGGGAAATTTATCATAGTGATTTTCAAATTAGTATCAATACCTCGCCGATTCAGTATCAGGCCGATACAGGTAATATAAAAAAGTGGGTTGAACAGCTCCAACAGGATACTCAGATCTCAAAAGGTATCGCATTTGAAATCACTGAAAATTTGATGATGGAAAACAAAAATGAACTCACTGAAATTTTACTAGCGATTCAAAGTGCTGGAATATCAATATCAATTGATGATTTTGGTACAGGCTATTCTTCGCTGTCTTATTTACAGGACTATCAAACTGATTACTTAAAAATAGATATGAGTTTTGTACAAAAGTTATCTCAAAAAAGTAAAGATAAGGCTTTGTGTGAGGCAATAATTGTTATGGCGAAAAAACTTAATATTAAAGTCATTGCAGAGGGGATTGAAACTGTCGAACAAGAGCAACTACTCCGTGATATGGGCTGTGACTATGGACAAGGTTATTTATTTTCGAAACCTATAGTAGCGGATGAGTTTGAAGTTTTTTTAGCGGATGAGTTCGACACCTTAAAGCAGAACAGAGCATTTATGTTGTGACTTCTGCTGCTCAATCCCAACCTCAAAAAGGTGATACCGTTACAGCTTAAGGACTACACTAGGTTCAAAGTTCACATAAAAAATATCCCTTGAACCCACAAGGCAATCATATATAGAAATTTGTGAGCCAGATCGGAATGTTGATTAAAGCTGGATAGTTCTTTTTGTGACTGAGTAATATTGGCCACAAACTCATAGTTTCTATCAAGCTTTGGGGGCGATTTGTATGGTCCGCCTCAATATTGCTCATTTAACTCTAAATTAGTGGGCATATTCACTGAACCACTACAGATCGACACCTGAGTAAATCAAATCTGATGCAAAGGTATGACGCATTTGATAAGGGTAACTGCACTTGGCACCTGCATCA
>MAAL01000118.1 GCA_002163245.1 Gammaproteobacteria bacterium 42_54_T18
TTAATCCTGTTCAAATTTATCCCATTTCCGCTAAAACTGACTAAAATTTTAGTATAGATAATTTTATCTTTGATTATGAATATCGCGCTGGTAGGTAAGATGACTAGATTTTTACTGTTTAAGGTAAGTATTTTGGCTTTTTTGTTTGGTGGCCTGGCGTCTTGTCTTCTGCAGCCTACCAAAAAAGAATCGGCCTCAAGTTGCGCCCAAACCAGCCAAGAGCAGGCTGTGCCTAAGTTTTTGTCACAAACCTGTTTGTATGACGATGTTCAACGTTTCAGAATTTCAAAGCAAGTGCACAGGTTTACGCCTAACTACCAGTTATGGAGTGACGGTGCTCTTAAAAGCCGCTGGATCTATTTACCTAAGGGCAAAAAAATAAACAGTGATGATCCTGACCGCTGGGTCTTCCCTGTGGGCACTCAGTTTTTTAAAGAGTTTCGTAAAACCATATCAATAGCGCCGGGCATAGAGCGGGAAATCAAGGTGGAAACTCGCCACCTAATGAAGGTTAAGGAAGGTGAGGGCATCGATGCATGGTCATTGGTGGCTTATGCCTGGCAGGAGGATCAACAGGACGCTAGGCTCATGACCAAGGGCGCCCAACATGTATTGGGTACCAATCACAATATTCCCAGTCAGGAAGATTGCGAGACCTGTCATAAGGGAAATATCGATATCATCCTGGGTTTTGATGCAATACAACTGAGCGACGTCCAGGGCAAGTACGCGTTTGGTCATGGTCCTAAACGTTCATCAGGTGAGTGGACCCTAAAGACGTTACTGGATGATAGGGTATTAACCAACCCCATGTCTCAGCCGGTATTGCCAGGTAATCCCATGGAGCAAAAGGTGCTGGGTTATCTTCATGCAAACTGTGGTAATTGCCATAACCCTTTGGGTCATGCCGCCGAGCAAGAGGCGGAGCACTTAAAGTTACGTCATGAATTAGAATTTGATACCTTACTGAAAACCCACGTCTATCAAACTGCGGTTAACCAAACCACGCAAAACTTCACCATCGCGCCTTATATCGTCATGGGGGCAAAACACGAAGAAATGGCCTTGTATAACAGTGCCTTGTTTGTGCGTATGAACAGTGTGGATGAAGAATATCGAATGCCCATGCTGGCACGGGAAACAGTGGATTATGCAGCGCTGCAACTTATGCATAACTGGTTGCTGACGCTGGATACTCCGCAAGATTACGACTTTGGTTTTGATAAACGCAAGATGGAAAAAAACAAAGTCAAAGCCACTGTCAATTTGCCTGCTCTTAAATTTAATAATGCAAAGGGTTTACAGGTAAACGTTGAGTTTGCAACAGAGCAGGATGTGCCGCCGGTGATGATTCTTTATTGGTCGCAAGATACAGGTTTGCAAAAAAACTCTGTCATGGACCATGTGGAAGGGGACTTTACCGAGAAACTTATCGTGGGTAACAAAGGCAGTACCATGAGCTTACGCAATTCGGATGATGTGGGGCATACCATTTACGTAAAGGACAAACGCAAAAATGTTAAGTGGCAGCTGAGCTACATGCCACCGGGCTCGGTTTTTGAAAAAGACTTATTTTGGGATGAGGATATATTTGTGGAGATGCGCTGCCGATTGCACCTTTACATGAGTGCCTGGGTGGGGTCCATCACCAGCCGCTTTCATAAAATAGTAGAATTCAAAGAAGGGCAGCGTCAGCTGCAAGTAGTCATGACCGATTTCCCCGAGAATTTTACTCAGCTAAAAATTTGGATGCCAAAAATTAATCCCATAGACATGGCTATCCTGCCCGGTGAACAGCAAGAATTTGTACTGAAAACAGCCAATAAAACCCGAGGCACACTGGCTATAAAGCGGATGCCTCAGTGATGGAGTTGTTTTTATTCGAGGCTAAATAATTTTGCTCGTACCATGGCGCGATATTGATTGGGAGAGCTGCTCAATAAGCGTTTGAATAACCGATTAAAGTGCGCCAAATCCTGATAGCCCACCTGTTCGGCTATTTCTCCCAGAGTAAGGTTACTGGTTTTAAGTAAATCCTTGGCGGTTTCGATACGAATATTTTGTAAATAATTGAGCGGGGTAGAGCCGGTGGCATTTTTAAAGCGGCGGTTAAAACTGCGTACACTCATTTCAAATGAGTCTGCCACTTCACTTAATACTATGTGGCGATAGAAATTATCTTTTAACCATTCCTGTGCTTGCACAATCTCTTCATCCGGGTGACTACTCTGATCATCTATGTAACTGGTATTTTTGTAAGAACGACGAATTTCATGGGAGAAGTGCCGCTCCACGTGCATAGCAACTGATTTGTTATAAATGCGCTGAATAAAGTGAACGGTTAGGTCGGCAAAGGAATTGACACTGGCCGCCGTGTACAGGTTGCCCGCCTGGGCAATGAAGTATTGGCGTTTGAGTTGGACTTTGGGGTAGTCCTTCTGAAACTGCTTAAAATAATACCAATGGGTGGTGGCGGGTTTGCCATCCAATAGTCCTGCCTCAGCCAAAAAACAAACCCCAGTGCCCACGCTGCAAATAATGGCCCCCTGTTGTTGTTGCTGGCATAGCCATTTTAAGAGACGTGGATTTTTTCTCAAGGCAGGTTTGGGGTGACGCCACAGGGCCGGCAGGAAAATAATATCCGTGTGAGTAATGTCTTCGATGACCTTGTCTGGGCAGATATCAAAGCCAGCCTCAGTGGTAACCCGCTTTAAGTCCAGACCCACAGAATTGATAGTGAGCTTGGGAAGTTGGCGATCGACAACCTGGGCGGCACTCTCGGCCGCTTTCAGCATCTCCAAGGGCAACGAGGCGCTGGTGGTCAGCATCTGGTCACAAAAAAAGAAAGTAATGTTATTCATGAACTGGGCAAACCTTAAGTAAGCAATGTTAGTGCTGGGTTTGGAATAAACCGTGACGCCTATTTTGCATAACAAAGATCATTCGGCTATAGCTTGGCCAAAATGCCATTATATCTGGCTATTATGCCTAAAGGCCAGGCGCTATAAGGGTTAGAAAGGATATTTTAGCTGGAAATTATAATGGTTTTTTAGGTTTGGCCAATATGGCCAGTCTCGTGGCTAGTATAGCAATGCTGTGTTTTGTATTTGTACATAGACTTATTGCAATTACATGGATCTGAGCCGGTTAAGTCTCACGGCCATATCATCAGTTTAGTATTGCAGGAGGTCTCATGGCACGTTTGCCGGTTATTGTAGGTTTTGGTGGATATAATTCAGCTGGGCGCAGCTCATTTCACCGAGGCTATCAACGCATGGTCATTGAGAGTCTACCCCTGGCCCAGCGTCAACAAACTCTGGCAGACCTGGCATGTTTAATGGGGCTACTGACCTTTAGCGATGGCCAATATAAAGATGAAGGTGGTACCCGCTTCACTCTGGCTCAAGTGGATGAAAGACTCAGCACCATGATTTTGGATCGTACCCTGGTTCGTCGCATCGAGAATCAATATTATGATGTGGATGCGTTGGTCTGGCAGCAAAATATGAACATGAGTCATTCAAGTGGGCAAGCTCTTGAATTTATAGTGGACAAAAAACAACTACCAAATCCCATTCCTGCTCATTGGCAAGTGACCGAGCAAGAGGGCAAGCAAGTAAAGGTGGTGTTTAACGGCGAGCTTAATGTCAAAGTCGATACCT
>MAAL01000009.1 GCA_002163245.1 Gammaproteobacteria bacterium 42_54_T18
ACAGCTGAATACAACTAATATCCATATCTGGTAATTTTTCCAAATATAGACACAATTTGGCTACATGTAGCCATACCTATCCATATTTAGCCATGTATTTTAGGGTTATTGTTGACCATTCTTGATTCTAGCCCCAATTTTTTGACTTTATAAAAAGGTAATTCCCAAAGTTTTTTCGCCTTATCCCACCGAGCTCCAGCAGCCTTTACTCGGTCTCGCAACTCGAACTCAGAAAACTCTATTTGAAGGTTAACATTTTGCGTGGGATGTGGGCCATGCACCTCTTGGTAATAGCCCTTAAAAAGCTGACCTTCATCAACAATTAGCTCTACGGTGGTATACCGCTTCCCTTTCTCTTTATCTTGACGATAACGGACGCAGTACAAATTATCGCCATACTCTCTTAAGTAACGCTTCGTTCCACTTTTTCCCGCTAGCAGGGTTTTGGTAACTTCCATTGTTCTTTTCCTCCTTGAAAAGGCTACATGTATTAGCGTTTAGATACCGCTCACCCCTTGGATGTGCTGGGCATCACCACCGGCGTTGTAAAACACGTCCAACCCCATCGTAACCAACGTATTAACGCAAACGCCAACCATAATGACCACGCTAACATTGCCAATCGGTAAGCACCCATCGGCAAACTCACCACCCAACCGGATGGTATCACACCATCTGTGCGATCTTGATACCAATTCAAGCCGTAGGCATTTGAACCGTTTCCGGTAATTTGCATGTCTGGGCTACCAAATATCAAACTTGATGCAACAGAGCCCAGCAACGCAAACAACATGGCTAATGTTAATACCCCTAATCCCCACTGAATAGCCGTCTGTTGTTTTTGTGATAAGTCCGTTCCATGCTCGGCCCAGCGTTGACGCCAAAACATCGCAAAAAACCAACCGACAATAACCAATAATGCGGGAACAAATGTCGTCGCTATACCTAAGCCTAACAACATCCACTCATAAGGCTTTAACACAGACCAGCTAGATTTTCCTAATACAACACTGGCTGCAATAATCACGAATGCCACGCCCCAAAATAGCAATGCAGGCCCCATTGCCGGACCACCAACAAATAACGTCCAGCGATCTCTTGGCATTGCCACACGTATGCTGACATTACTGGCAGGCTGCATTAAATCAAAAGATGGTGTTGTAATCATCAATCGAGAACCGTCGTCATTTAACCAACGTACCTCGGCCATATGTTCTCCGGGTTTCACCGGAATCACCACTTTTCCAGAGTCATCCGCTCGTATCTGACTTTCACCATCCACAGTCACAGATTCCACATTGGCATTGTCGGGTAAAGTAACAATATATTCACCCGCAAAACTACTGCGCATATTCAGGGATAATGTTGATTTTGTTGCTCTTGCACCAGGTTCATACAACAGGTCAGCGGACTGCAATGTTAACGTGCTTCCCTCTACCGCTGTTGGTTTTGATAACGCGAGTTTCACCACGTCTCCAACGATAGGCCACCAACTGATCCGATTTCCCACTTCTTGTTTGATAGGTAATATACCACTATGTTCCACATGCCAACGTTGTGAGGGGATAACGTGCCAACGCTCAACCCAGCTACCTTCCACTGCCGTTAATAACAATGTGTCCTGGGGTTTTACAATCGATTCCCATGACAAAAAGCGCTGATTTGCAGCCATAGAAATTACTACATTACCTTTATCAACGGGTAAGTCGGAAGTTAATGACTCTCCCTGCAATAACGGTATCGCCATACTAATCGGCCCTTGAGCAGGAGCTATGCAACGCACCTGCGTGGACACCCGCCATTCAGTACCTAGGTGTAAGGTTCTCTCAATTTCTACAAACGCAGCAATGGGAGCCGCCAACAACTGTTCCCGTTGTTTGGTATTAGTACCATCGCTCCCCTCAATAACAGCAGCCACCTTACGTTTTAATTGCACGTTATTGCCTTTCACTTGGCCATTTAAATAACCTACCACTTGCCAATCGGGAGCTTTTACCGTGATGTTGTGCGGAGGTAATGTGAAAGGAAAGTTCAGTTGTTCGACTTGATGATGCTTTGCCCGCACCACAACGGTGTTTTTACCCTTCGCCAATAACACCAAATACTTTCCACCACGAATGGACACGGTAGAAGATGGCTTATTGTTGAGGTCAATCGCTGAGGGTCTCCACGTTGCAATATCAATCGGCAATGACACAACTACTGATTCAGTGGCATCCATTACCAGAGTGATAAGAATGGCATCCTGATCAACCGCAACACTGCCCTCGCTAATAGCGGCACAATGAGGAAGGCACTTTGCTGGCGTTAATAATCGCTGCTCCAACGTCTCAAGCATCTCTTTGGTTGGTACATCAGCAATAGCTGTTGCGGGTGTGAGCAAAGGCATTACACCTAGCATCATTAACAATATTCCGGCGGTAGCCGCGCTATTAGCTGAGCCAGTGCTTTTTCCCTTCCTTATTAATGGACCAGTAGCTGAGATTAATGCTCTTATAAACAACCACAACAACATTCCCATTAAAACTACACGCGCAAAAGACAACAATGTATTCGTTAATGGGTTAATAAACCATAACCCCAAAGACTGCTGTGAGGTCACCGGACCACTCCATTTCAACCATGATCGATTCCATGTCCATTGAGGCACACCAGGGCCCGTTTGAATTTTTGTATTCACATCATAACGCTCATAAGCCAGCGATTTACGTTTTCTCAATAATTTTCTCGGAGCAGAACTTGGCATTACACTTTCCAGAGAATAATTCCCCTCAAAATCGTCCATCTCCTGTAATGCATTAACCGATGTATTTTGTTGTAACGCAACAGGGAACTGTTTTGCATTGTTTGAGGCAATACGTTTATAAGGGTGCTCTAATTGCGGATAAATACCTTGACGCACTTGGCTTACAGAAAAAGGAATAAGACTTAACGCAAGGCCTAACAAAACAGTTCGATAGGCAAACGATGTGAGTTTATACCAGCGCCCTTCTGGCACCACTTTTAACACACTGAACAATGCCAGCAACACTAACCATGATACCGTCCAAGGTACGCCTGAAACGTTATGAACCGAAAGTAATGCAACCCCCATCAAAACAGCCCAAGGAAGACCAAATAAACGAAACGTACTAACGGTGATAATTAAAAATACAAATACATGCCATAGCGACCAACTACTTAACCACGAGTTACGCACACTATCTGCCCCTGTTGCAGCAAACAACGTCCAACCGGGAGGCAAGTGAAGAGCAATAGACAACGACTCCATCGGTTCCGACCATCCAATGGCAGCCATCTCATTATTCTCTCGTGACAACCGCCCCACAGCATTAAGTGTCACTTCCCCAGGCCGTACTTCCACTCCCTCATGACCATCTTCCATTGTCGTAACAACGTAAGGGTTGCCATTAACACTCACTCGACCGAGAGAAAAAGCTTCTGTTGTCGATAGACGGCCAATACGGTTTACCGTACCGCTCATAGCATCTTTAATCGTGTAGCCTTCACCATCAAAATCTAACCATAAACTTCGCGACAACGATAATCTGTTCTTGTCAGGGTTGGCATCTCCACGAACCTTTTCATTTATTTGAAACGCATCGTCATTAGATACGATATACGCAGGTAGCTGTTTCCAGTCTTGAGGTAGACCGGTTTGTTCTGGATCTATTGTCCGGGCCCCTGTTATCTTTACACTTCGAAACTTTCTGTTTGCTTGAAATACCCATACCTCTTGGTCCGGCCAATGCTCTCCCAATTGATGCATAGAAAATTCATTTTCCGTGGGCTCGATACTTCTAGACAACAAAGTAAATACCCAACGACCGGGCCTTACTTGTACCCGCAACCGACCATCATTTTCGATACGCGCAGGTAAATCACTCTCAAAACCGGTACTTTCAAAACCCTCTAGCTGAAAACGGCCCAACTGTAATTCTCGATTGGCACCCGCAACATCTATTTCCAAACGGGTTTCCAACATCATCGGTACACCGTCCGTTAGCTTTCGATATACCCGAGTCGTTACCGAGTCCCGTTGATGCGTCTCAGTATCTTTTTGTTTTGATTTTGCAAACCATAAGCGACCTTGTTTATCACGATTCACCGAAGCGACCTTATTGCCATCAACCGTGAGCGATATCAACCCCGTGTGTATAGGCACGGCAATAGACTCCGGACGAGTTTGCCAGCGTAATTCTCCTGTTATTTGATACTCACCTGCGTTGACAAAAATATTGGGTTTATTACTACGACTCACCACTGGCATTGGTTTACCATCAACCAACACGCTAGAAGGCCACGATTGATGGTCTCCAGGCAATGTTAACCAGCCCTCATTATAGATACGCCACTGCTGTTGAAAGGTGGCACGTTGAGACTGAATATCAAGGGATAACGATGTGGGCCAACGGCAATATCGAGATGCTTGGGTACTGTGAGCATAAGGACATTCGATCTTTTTATGATCATACAACACCCAAGATTGCCAAGATTTTAGCGTATCGGGTATATAGGATTCTGCATGAAGGTTTTGACTGGTAGAGATACTGACAATAAAGGTGAGCGCGAGGATCGATGTGAGAATAGATGTGAAGATAGATGTGAAAATAAAAGTGCAATAATACCCCATCCTATTTTTAATGGCGCTCGCTAATGTTGTATAACGTAGTACATTTTGTTCCCACATAACCCTTCCTCACTCTTCCATCGCCTTTTAGCCAAGGCACAGCATCCATTTAGTGATGCCAAGAGTAACAAATAGGAAGAGTATTGGAAAATTTGAAAAAATAGACACTGGATACCGCTAAACAAGCATCAATCAGTTCATTTTAATCTATCAGCAACAAAATCACTTAACGCCAACGACGTATCCATCATTCGTTTTTTCAAAAAACGACGCACAGGCTCCATTTTCTGAGCCACCCTCATCATTTCCGGTTGATAAAACACAACACTATCACCTTTCTTCACAACGCCTTCTTTAAGCACTGTGGCATAAACACCCAAATGTCGATCCGTATGGTTAACCAATGCTTTCACCACGGGAGCACTTTTTCCCAATCCTAACTGAGGTTGTGCAGGCATCGAACAACGAACTGTACGTGTTTCAATTTTAATGAGCGTCTCGCCAATAATCAGTATGCCGCCAACCCAATCAAACTCAGCCAACCCTTGTTGATCATCCTCTGTTTCAATTAAAAAATTAGGTCGGAATCGTCGCGTATTAAAGTCACCATTGGCATCATGCTCCGCCATGGTATTCAATGAAGATGTTGTCAAAATATGCAATGGATAACAATCGTAATAACGTCCCAGTGGCGTCGCAAATACTGCAAGCTCCAACATCAGTTTTAACGATATAGAAGATATATCCGGCGTTGTTTCAGTACCAAATTGATTTCGTAAATCTTTTGATGTGGCCAATTCTTTCAAACTGTAATGTTTTAAATTCCACGTTGGCTGTATTGGCCACACACTAACGGGTCGTTTTAAATACGTAGAAAGTTGCTCTTCGCACTCAGCATCACCAGCCTTTAACATCTCGCCATTTGGTGTAGCAATATTTACTGCAGGAACATCACCTCTCACTGGCTCTTTAACGTAGGTAGCTTGACAGTGAAGTAATTTAGGGATTTTTCTTACACCACGAATTTCATCGGCATCGTTATCCTTAATCGCCCACCCTCGATCACCGACAACTCCCTGTTTAGTGACATCGCACTGCGTTACTTGCTCTCCTTGCATTGACTTTACAGGGTATCGCCACACTTCTTTAACGGTGCCAACAAGTTTTCCATTTTTCATATACATCTTATCCCTACGTCATGTTCAAACACTTATCGCGATCAGTAAAATCGATCTTGGATACTACCACTCTTTCCTCAGGCAATAATATTGCATTCGCCGTCAAAAATCGCTATTTGTCCTCTCACCACACTTCTTCTCCCAGTCTTTGTGCCAATGCCTGCAATGCTTTTCCTTTATTACTAATTTTCCAGGCAATAAAGTTTTCATTATCAGGGGTTTCGAAATTTAGCACCACTAAACGACCTTCATCCAAATATCTCTGTACACGAAATTTAGGGATATGACCCATGCCTAAACCTGCTAATTGCGCTTCAATTTTTTGATCCATTGTTTGCACATAAACAATTTTTTTCCCCATCGAAAAACCTGCTTTTCTCGTCACATCAACCATTGCAGTATCATGAGTAACAACGGCACGTGTCATTGGTATGGCCTGCTTTAATGCTTCAGGGTCATCGGCCAATCTTGCTAACGGATGATGAGAAGCGATAACCGGTACCATTTCAGTTGGATTAATCGATACGGCACGAAAACCTTTCTGTAAAGGAACGGGGCCTGGCGCACCAACAAGAAGATCAACGCGATCATGCTCTAGCGCTTCCCAGCCACCACTGAGCACACTTTCACACACATCAATCTCCATTGCCTCATGTTCTGCCAAGAAGTCGCCCAATACCTTAAAAAAGATCGAATGATCCAGCGTTGATTCTGCGGCAATTCGAATCTTAGGCTCCCATCCCGTCGCAAGTTCTTTCGCTTTATCAGCCAGCAGTATCGTTGATTCAAGAATTTTTCGCCCTTCATTCAAGATTAGACGGCCAGCGGGGGTTAACACAGATCGACGCCCCTGGCGCTGAAAGACGGAGATATCCAGCTGCTCCTCGAGCTTCTGTATACCGTACGACAAGGCAGACGTCGCTTTATTCAGATCTTCCGCCGCTTTTGCGAAGCTACCTCGTCTATCGATAGCATCAAGTATCTCCAACACCTCGATATTCATGGGGTTAACGGGCATTTCACACCTCAAATAATTGTTCTAATAATTAGATCATTTTAATCACATATCACCCCTTATTCAAATTATCAGAGTCATTACAATGGTCTTAATCGCAACACATTCACAAATAAACTGATTCAAAACCCATCACCACCAAAGGAAACCATGATGAAAGCACTATTCAACAAAATCATAAAAAGCAGGATCTTTGCAACATCTGCAGGATTTGACACCTTGCCGGTAAGACTTGCTGTCGGCTTTATCTTTACCACTCACGGAGCACAAAAGCTATTTGGTTGGTTTGGTGGTTATGGCTTAGAAGGCACCGCAGGTTGGATGGCCTCCATAGGGCTTGAACCTGGCCTGCCACTTGCTCTTTTAGCCGGTAGCGCTGAGTTCTTCGGCGGCCTGCTCCTCATATTGGGTTTCCTCGTTCGCCCTGCTGCACTTGCACTTGCGACCACGATGGTTGTTGCCATCATGACGGTACACATCAGTAACGGTCTGTTCATGAGTAACGGCGGTTACGAATTTGGCTTGGCATTACTGGTTGTGAGCATTGGGCTTGTTATTCGAGGAGCAGGTAGTTTGAGTGCTGATTATTCAATACATACCACTCAATCCTCCAAATAGACTGATAACGCACTAGCGGAATAAAAATTATGGGTTTATTACAAAATGGCCAATGGGTTGACCAGTGGTACGACACCGATAGCAGCAAAGGCGAATATCGCCGTCAAGACAGCCGCTTCAGACATTGGATTACCGCAAATGAAGAAGCAGGGCCAAATGGCGAACGGGGGTTTAAGGCAGAAAAAGGGCGCTATCACCTTTACGTATCCCTCGCCTGCCCTTGGGCTCATCGCACACTAATATTCAGAAAGCTAAAACAGCTAGAAGACTACATTGATGTCACCATTGTGGATGCTGTGATGTTAGAAAATGGCTGGGAAATGTCGGATCCATTGTATGACTTCGACTTTTTATACCAACTGTATTTAAAGGCCGATAAGAATTACGAAGGTAGAGTTACCGTCCCTGTACTTTGGGACAAAAAAACAGAAACTATTGTTAGTAATGAGTCATCCGAAATTATCCGAATGTTTAATGACGGGTTCAATCATCTAACCGGAAATACTACTGATTATTATCCAGACTCATTACAAGGCAACATTGAAACGCTAAACGAGCGCATCTATGAAACCGTTAATAACGGCGTCTACCGCGCAGGATTTGCAACAACACAAGTAGCTTATGAAAAAGCCTACTATGCGTTGTTTGATTCCTTGGGGTGGATAGAAGGCATTTTATCGCAACACCGATATTTAGCGGGAGAAAAAATTACTGAAGCAGACTGGCGCTTATTTACGACATTAATTCGTTTTGATGCGGTATATTTTGGTCATTTCAAATGCAACCATCAAGCATTAAAAGATTATCCAAATATTAGTAATTATATTCGAGAGTTATACCAATTCCCTGGAGTGTCCGATACGGTAGACTTTGAGCATATAAAAACACATTATTATACAAGCCATCGTTCCATCAACCCCACAGGAGTTGTTCCATTAGGACCAGAACAAGATTTTTCAGCACAGCATAACCGGGGGCAATAAATATAGCTCAACACTCAGCCAATATGGATAAGCAATCCCTTAAAGAGATTGCTTATCCAAAGCACTAATTAACGAATCCAGTTTTTTTTCCAAAATTTTATTATGTTCTAATATCTCAGCATTTTGCTTTCTTAGCTCTCTATTTTTAACATTGGTGTCCGCAAATCCTAAAACCCGATCAGCAATCTGAGCACCAATAAAACCCACAATACCCACGCCCACATAAAACATCATCGCTACAACCGTTCGCCCTCCAAGAGAGACGGGATAGTGATCACCAAAACCGATGGTAGAAGCAGACATTTGTAAGGTCCAAAATGCATCACCGTAGCCAGTAATATTGGCACCAGCAACATCAGCTTCAAACCACAGCAAAACACCGGACATCAACGCTATCATGCTGTATAGAATGGCAACCGCAACTAACGCCAAGAAACCTGCACTGTAGTTTTTAATATCAAATTCATCGGTTTTATACACTTTATTCGATATTTTTTTAGCGTTAGCGACTCTTGTTGCTTTATTCAATTTACCTTCCCATTTTCTATAACTGTTATTATGGATTCATCTTATCAAGCTAATACTGCATCTGAGTAGTTTTTCTTACCGACTCCGATGACATAAAGGTTGGGTTTAGCCAAATCGTAATGCCATTCATAACTCCCTCGATCTTTATCCGCACAATACAGCACTGCACTTTTCGGACAGACCGAACCCTGATCATCAAATCCGAAACTCACCATCTCGACATTGGTGTCCGATGTGATAAATGCAGTACTGTCACCAACGTCCTCTACTGACTCGCCACAATCGATATTAGGTAAAAGATACTGCGTATGTTTTTTGTGAAAAACATCCCAATCCAAAACATGTTCCAACACCCATTGCCCTATCGCATGACCAGGAGCAATATTACAAGAAGGACTACTACAAAGCTGATAGTAATCAATTGCTCTTCCTTCTACCGTCGACACGTCCCTATCCAAACGACCAAAAGAGTAATGCACATCACCTGACAATATTACAACATGTTTCAACTCATGCAATGCAGCTAGCTCATGTTTCAATAATGCCATAGAGAATTCATTGGCAATCCAAGGTTCACTATCAAACACTGTCGCTGCATCTCCTGGAACACCCAACTGCAATGATTCAAGCGATGAAAAACCATACACCGGCGTAGGTGAAAGCAATACTAGTGTTGCTGGCTCTAATGCTTTTAGTGCATCAACTAGCTCACGTAACAAAGCAAAACCCTGGGGACTAATCAGCGCCAATCCTTGCTTGGAAAAATGTCGTTTAGTACGTGTATCCAAAACTAATACAGGTGGATTAGTTGGTACGTTATAAGCCCAATATCGTGACAAAACCTTCTGTTCAAATTCCGCAAATACAGCTTCATTTTTTTGAACAAAACAGTCCGATATTTTTCTTACATCCTCCTCAGCAATAATCTCTGGTACATTGCCCCAATGCTGGCATAACCAATAAGCAGTAAGTCCGTTGGTAACCAATCGACGTGAAAATGGATTAGTATTTAGCTGTTGATGAATATCCTTCGTCAAATTCCAATCATCGGTAATCTCATGATCGTCAAACATCATATACGTTGGAACATTCGCCATAAGCCTTCGCGCGTAATGTGTACCAGATAAGAATCTTCCTATGATCTTACAATCAACTTGATAGTCACTTTCGCTATAAATCGGTTTTAATACTTTTTTGGCTCTAGGCCCTCTGGTTATCTTTTTTTGTGGAATACTGGACTGTATTTCCTCATAGGTCGGAAGATCCTTAACACCTACAGTGTCACTGCCCCATGTCATCATGTGCATAGCAACATATTCACCAAAACCCATAAGGTGCAGCTTTTGCTCTGTGGTGGTAAATCCGTTTTCTGAATGTATATATTGGTCACGGGTTAAAAGGGCAACGTCTGATGGCACAACATTAAGTTCACCAGACTCCGGGTTTGGCATGCTTTCGTCACCCACTAGATCACTCGCCAATTTTGAACACAACAGCCCCATTGGCAACGCAACATCATCTGCGTAAATTTGATCCCCGGTTAAAAACAACTGCGACGGACGCTTCGTCAAATCATTCCCATCGGCCTGAACTCGCTTGCAAGCATCAATTATTTGATCCGGTACATTCTGCTCCCCATCCACTGTTGCATGAGGACGCCGGCAAGATGCTTGTAATATATTGGTTTGCATAGCGGGTAAAAAGAAGCTCGGATTTTCACCTTCGGTTAAACCGATATAACGCTCACCGTTAAGAAAACCCTGTGCCGCCAAATTTTGACCATCAATTACAATATCGTAATGAAATAATGTATCTGCCAAAAACAGCGAAACATCTCTATCTGCCTCACCAGAAACCTTAACGGGGGCTAGCGCTAAGCGATAGAAAAACAGCTGCTTTCCTGCTTGTATCGCATTCAGGCTCTGCGGGGTGACCCTACCCACAACTTTGCCATCATCCCTGATCACCTGAGCATCAATTGTGTTAGGTTTTGAATCAAGCACCAACCAGATGTATACAACTTCTGGACTGGCGTGCCTTAACATTGGACCACAAATTACTGCTGACATCATTTCCCTCTGATTATGTTGTTACTGCTATTACCCTTATACAAGAGCACTTATTTACAACATAACCAGCCTGGAATCAAATATTTTACCTTTTCACGCGTATTTCCCCGCTCCCTCCCTTATCTATCAGTATTAACAGCATTCACTAACAGCCTCTTCTGTCTCTTTTACTATCGAGCCAGCACGTATCATGTCTGCGGCCTTTTCACCGATCATGATACAGGGTGCATTCGTATTGCCACCAATAAGACTGGGCATAATGGAAGCATCAACGACACGAAGCGAGTCAATACCATAAACCCGAAGCTCATTATCAACCACCGCCAAAACATCATCTTTCGCCCCCATTTTACAGGTTCCAATGGGATGGTATTGAGTATCCGCCCGATTCCGAATATCCTCTTCTAAGGCAACATCATCACCTTCTTCGACGTTGTATAACATGTCACCGCGAATCCCATCAAAAGGTTTATCCGTTAAAATCTTCTGCATTCTCTTCGCGCCTTCCAACAACACCGCCATATCGTTGGGGTGATTGAAAAAATTAGGGTCAATCAGCAGAGCATCCTCTGGGTTACTGGTATCCAATTTCACTTCCCCAACACTTTCCGGCCGAAGTAATGTGATATGACAACTATAACCGTGGCCGAAGTTAACCTTCCTCGCATGATCGTCAACAATTCCAGCAATCCAGACTAACTGCAAATCAGGCATCTCGATCTCATCTGAGGATTTAAAAAATTCTCCTGACTCTGCAATGGTACTGGTGATTTTTCCTGTTCTATGTTTTTTCCACTGCAACATCGATTGCAGAATTTTCACACTACCTTTAATGGACAGTCCAAACGTATCAGACGTATTATCTGTCTTAAATGTTTGCACGTAATCGATGTGGTCTTGAAGGTTCTGCCCTACTCCGGGCAAATCCTTAATAACGTCAATTCCTTTCTCTTTCAGGTGATCCGCAGGTCCGATGCCTGACAGCATCAGTAACTGAGGAGACCCAAAAGCACCGCCACTTAAAACCACCTCCTTATTTGCACCAATCTCAATTGATTTCCCTTGTTGCTTGAACCGAACGCCTGTCGCTTTGTTATTTTTTATGACCACCTTCTCTGTAAGAGCATGCGTATAAATCGTTAAATTCGAGCGCTCCATAATTGGGGTCAAATAGGCTTTTGCTGCACTGCAACGTTCTCCATTAATAACCGTTCTTTGATACATAAATGCCCCCTCTTGCTGTTTACCATTGTAATCAGCAGTAACAGGTACACCGTTCATTTCACAAGATTCAATAAATTTATTATTTAATGTACTGGCATCTGTGGCATTGGATACATTCAGAGGCCCACCCTGGCCGTGAAATTCATCATCAATAGCCTCGTTGTGCTCAGCTTTCTTAAAATAGGGTAGAACATCGGCATAACTCCACCCCTTATTTCCTAGTGATCTCCAATGATCATAATCCCACTTGTTTCCCCGCACATATAACATTGCATTCGTAGAAGAGCTTCCACCCAGTGTTTTTCCTCGTGGCTGATAACCTTGTCTATCATTCAGGCCCTTTTGAGGTATTGTCTCAAATGCCCAGTTGTTAATTTTTGTGGGCAACATCGCAGCCATTTACATGATATTTACGGCACTACTACAAAATAAACACCCGCTAAATCATATTCGAGTTTCCTGGGAATGCGGTGGTGACAAGGAGTCTGCTCTGTATCAACAATTATTTCACTGCCCTGTAACATTTGATTGTGGCGTTAACGAAGTGGTATTTGATCACTCATTAGTTACCTCAAAAAAACCCACTTACCATGAAGTTATGCCAGCAACACCTTGACCAGCAACTACCAGCAATAAAAGTTGGCGATTCTATCTCGACTCAAATTGAGCAGTACTTCACCAGAACCCCTTCTTTCAAAGCCAATATTCATGATTGCGCGCAAGAACTTAACGTTAGCACCCGACATTTGAATCGTATTCTTAGTAACGAAGGCACTTCATTCAAAACCCTATTAGACCAATTTAGGCAGAACTTGGCGGAGCGATATTTAAGCCAAACCGGCATGAAACTAGAAGAAATAGCGGAGCGCATTGGTTACAGTGATGCTGCCAGCTTCAGTCACGCCTTTAAACGCTGGACCGGCATATCACCAAGAAAATTTCGCATCAACGCCTGACAGCCCCTCCAGCAATAGCCAAATATTGATTAAGTACGCTACGTAATTTTTGGAAATTTAGCGGTTTTTCCAAAAAACCCTGACAACCCGCAATCATCATCTTATCGATTTCTTCTTTTTCAGTTTCTGCGGTAAGTGCAAATATTGGCATCACATACCCTTTATCCCTTAGATATTTGGTTGCTTCCATACCGCTGCGATTAGGCATATTAATATCCATCAGTATAAAATCTGGCACAGTACTATCGCAATATTCACAAGCCTCCAAGCCATCATTTGCAATCACAACAGTAACACCTGTTTTCTTTAACACCCGTTCTATAAGCTTTTGGTTCACCACATTGTCCTCCGCCAGCAATACCGTTCCATTAAGCGTTCGAGCGGGGGATACTTTTTCTTCTTTATCTATATTCTGTTTCTTATCCAGTGGATTTTTATTCATCCAATCAACATCAGCAGGCAAACCACTCCCCACTATTAACGTAAACTCACTACCTTTTCCTACTTTACTTTCAACCGTAATATCTCCACCCATCAATAAGGCTAGCTTTTTGGAAAGAACCAACCCAAGACCTGCGTCAGAATATTTCCCATCACCATGAGAAAACATATCAAATAGATATTTCTGCTTAGTTCTTGAAATACCGATCCCAGTGTCTGTAATAGAAAAAGTTATCTGTTCAACCCTGTTATCCCAATCAAGACTCATAATCACCCCGCCCTCACGGGTAAATTTAATCGCGTTATCACATAAGTTATTTAATACCTGAACAATCCGTGTTGGGTCTCCAATAATTTTACTGGGTATCGGCAACTGACAACTGACATCAAAAGTCAAGCCTGCATTTTTTGATTTTTTGGAAAACTCGCTATTTATACCGAAAACAATATCGTTCACATCCACCTCAATGTTTTCAATATCCATTTTTTCAGCATCAATTTTTGAATAATCTAAAATATCATTAATGAGTTTTAACAATGAATGACTATTACGCTCAACAATCTCAACCCATTCACGTCGCTGAGAAACCCCATCATCAGCATCTTTTAATAATTCCCCATAACCGATAATGGAAGTCAGCGGTGTCCTTATATGATGACTCATCATAGATAAATATTGATTGGCAGTATCCATCACCTGTTGAGCTATATCATTTTTTACTCGCTCACGCTCTCTTTCTGAAATTGCCATTAATTTACTATATAGATCTGTATTATCCGTCAAACTTCCTTCGACATGTGACGGTAATCCTGATTCATCAAAAACCATTTTTGCAGAGTGCTCCATATACAACTCACCACCATCTGCCGGAATAATTATCGATTTATCTATAACCTCCCCTCCACGCAGTACATGATAATCAGAAACACCGCCAACAAATATCGACTTTAGAACGTCTACATTATTATTCTTCACTTGAGACATTCTAGAAAATCCAAATATTTTTATGAATGTCTCATTCGCAGAAACAACACGCCCATCAATTGTCATCCTGTACAAGCCTTGTAACGAGTTATTAAATATTGACTTATACTTTTTAAGATTATTGAACTTCTCTTTTTTGGAATACAACACCAACTCTTGGCTTATCTTTATCCTATTAGCTAATGCAAATGAAAGAATTGTTGCCTCAAGCATAATACTAAGAGGCAATAAAACCTCACTCATTGCATTTAGTGCGAAAAAACCCAAAAAAACAACACTATTGAATAGCGTTCCTACAATGAGTGGTAACCATGATAAAACGTAGAACTTACCATTTTCGTTACCTTTTTTCCAACTGTAACACCCTACAAAAATAACAAAAGGTGCCAGAAAAAGAGGGGCTGCGCCTGCAAACTTAACGACAAATGAACCATGTATATATAGGCATAACAGTATATTCAAAAAACAAATTAAGACAAAAACATTTACAACCCTATTAATCATTGGGTGCTTGTATTTAATATCTAAAAACGACTGCATAAACAATATAACCGTCATATACAAAAACCACAAAATAGCAGGAACTGACTTTACTGTAAAAAAATCATAAACATATGGAGCATGTAAAACCCCATGACCAGAATGAAAAAGCAGGAACGTTGTCGAGATCATTAGATATCCGACATAATAGATATAACTTACATCTCTTACCGTTAAGTAAATAAAAAAATTATAAAAAATAAGAACCACTATGCTTCCATAAAAAAACCCGTAAAAAAACTCTTCAACAGCGACCTTTTGAACAAAAACTTCAGGCTTCCACAGTGTTACTGGCAAATACAATGATACGGAAGGATGTTTAACTTTAAAATATAACGTTGTATGTTCATTAAGATTAATTGTTACAGGAAAAACACTGTTCACGTGATAAACTTCGCGCTCCGAAAAGGGTGCCCTTGTGTCAGCTGTTTGTACCTCGTAACCCCCCTTCGAATCAGGCACATAGAGTTCGGCTACGTCCAACAATGCCCTTCCAATTTCCAAGTACCATTCATCATCAACAACAGCCTCCTTCCTAGCGCCTTCTATTCCACCTATGCTAATTTCCAACCAGTAGGTATGTGGGGTTATCCCCAAATTGGCTATTCCCTCCGTATGGCTAACAAATCGTTCATCCTCGACACTGATAATCTGATCAATCGTCAACTCCCCTGTTTTATCTTCTAAAATTCGTAAACTAGTCCCAAGTTCATAACGCCCACTTTCTAAAGATCGAACAAGGGCCTCTCGCTCATCCGCAATAACTGATGTGCATGTCACAATGAACCAACATAGGAGAAATACTCTAGGTAACATCAGAGAAAACAAAACAGAACGAACATTTGAGAAATCAACAATACCAATCTCCTTTTTGAACTATTTAGAACTATCCATGTTACTAGTGTAGGTCACCTAACACCCATCTACAGATAAACAACGATCATAACAGTACGTATATCACCTTTTAATATATATACGAGAAGCTATATAGCTATATGTCTGCCTTTCACTTTACAGAAGTATCATCACGACCCTAAATATTCGTTAAGCACTTTATTCAATGCTTTTTTATTGAGAGGTTTCTTTAAAAAACCTTGGCACCCAGCCTCCATCATTCGATCAATCTCCTCTCGGTCAGTCTCAGCAGTTAACACATATATCGGCATATCGCACCCTCTCTTTCTTAGATATTCTGTAGCCTCTACGCCTCCCCGATTCGGCATATTAATATCCATTAACACAAAATCAGGTAACGTCCTATCGCAATAATCACACGCTCCCACGCCATCATTTACAACCACAACGGTAACGCCTGTTTTCTTTAGCACCCGCTCAATAATTTTTTGGTTCACCACATTATCTTCCGCCAGCAGTACTCTGCCGTTAAGTGAACTAGCAGGAGATACGTTTCCTTCCTTCTCTTTATTCAGTTTCTTATCTAGTGATTTTTTATTTATCCAACCAACATCACTAGGCAAACCACTCCCGGTTACCAATGTAAATACACTACCTCTCCCAACTTTGCTTTCAACAGCAATATCCCCCCCCATCAATAAGGCTAGTTTTTTGGATAGAACCAACCCCAGATCCACATTAGAATACCCTCCATCACCATGAGAAAATATATCAAATAAAATTCGCTGCTTAACCTTTGAAATTCCGCACCCTGTATCTATAACAGAAAATTTTATCTGTTCAATACTACTATCCCAGTCAAGACTCAAAGCCACCTCGCCCTCACGAGTAAATTTAATCGCATTTTCACATAAATTATTTAGCACCTGAATAATCCGCGTTGGATCACCAATAATTTTACTGGGTATCTTTGTCTGATAACGAACATCAAAGATCAACCCTAAACCCTTTGCTTTTTTGGAAAATTCGCTACTTATACCAAAAACCACATCTCCAACATTAACCTCAATATTTTCAATATCCATTTTTTTAGCATCAATTTTGGAATAATCTAAAATATCATTAATGAGTTTTAGCAACGAATGGCTATTATTCTCAACAATTTCAATCCATTCACGTCGCTGAGAAACCCCATCACCACCATCTTTTAGTAACTCTCCATAACCAATAATAGCCGTCAGCGGTGTCCGTATATGATGACTCATCATGGATAAATATTTATTAGCAGTATCCATTACCTGCTGAGCTATATCATTTTTTATTCTCTCGTTTTCTCTTTCTGAAATTGCCTTTAGTTTATTAAATAGTTCAGTATTATCCGTCAAACTCCCTTCAACATGTGAAGGTAATCCTGAATCATCAAAAACCATTTTTGCAGAGTTCGCCATATACAAATCGCCATCAATTGCTGGTAGAATTATCGATTTCTCTACCGCCTCTCCTTCACGCATCACATGATAATCAGAAACTCCACCAACAAAAATAGATTTTAAAACATTTATATTACTACTCTTCACTTGAGACATTCGTGAAAAACCAAACACTTTAAGAAAAGTCATATTCGCAGAAACAACACGACCATCTATGGTCATCCTGTACAAACCCTGTAGAGAATTGTTAAATATTGACTTATATTTTTTAAGATTATTAAATTTTTCTTTCCTCGAATGCAAAACCAGCTCTTCACTTAGCTTTATCCTATTCGCCAATGCAAACGAAAGAATTGTTGCCTCAAGAATAATACTAAGTGGCATTAAAATTTCACTCATAGCATTTAATGCAACAAACCCAGAAAGAACAGCACTATTAAATACTGTCCCTATAATTAGTGGTAACCATGAAAAAACGTAGAATTTACCATTTTCGTTACCTTTCATCCAAATGTAAGATCCAATCCAAATAACAAAAGGCGCGAGAAAAAGAGGTGCAACCGCTACAAACTTAACTACAAACGAATTCTCTAAATACAGGGATAGCAGGATGTTGATTAAAAATATTAGAGCCATAATATCTACAAATCGATTAATCACTGGATGTTGACGCTTAATATCTAAAAACGACCGCATGAATAAAATCACCGACATATACAAAAACCACAGAATGACGGGAAGTGATTTTCCAGTAAGAAACTCATAAATATATGGCGCATGTAACACCCCGTGGCCAGAATGGATAAGTTGGAACGTTGTCGCAAGCGTTAAATATGCAACATAAAATATCACTGCTGTCCCACAGTTTCATAACATCGACAACTGTTTGTTTTTATCTGGCTCGTCATCAATTGGTGGCGAGAACAAATCGTACAAATTTCTTCGATCA